>CAZXAU010000006.1:93379-145660 GCA_964638675.1 uncultured Lachnospiraceae bacterium | reverse complement strand
CCCGTCTCTAGCACCACAAAAAAGCTGTTTGTGAAAGCAAACAGCTTTTTTTAGCAAAAAATTCCGATATGGCAGGCAAAACGGCTTTGCTGCAGAATGTTCGCTCAATAATTTTAAAATATGCGAAAGGTGGTTTATATGGACAAAAAATATATTTATAAGTATAAGACCACGGATTTGTTTTCAGATATAATTATCACTGCTGAAAACGACTATCTTACATCGCTCTGCTTTGAAGAAGAAACAAGCGATATTTCGGAATCGGATTTTTGCAAGACGGTAGATTCGGAGATCATCGCCCAGACTTGCCGTTGGCTTGATATTTATTTTTCGGGACGAACGCCCGATTTTACACCGAAATACAAGCTCCGTAACCTGACACCCTTTAAAGAGGAGGTCAATGAAATTATTATAAAAATTCCTTTCGCTGAGACATTGACATACGGTGATATTTCAAGAATGATAGCAGTGAAGAGGGGAATCAAGGCAATGTCCGCTCAGGCAGTCGGCGGAGCTCTTGCTCATAATCCGATATGCATTATCCTGCCATGCCACAGAATTATAGGGGCTAACGGCAGTCTTACAGGATACGCCGGAGGACTTGATAATAAAAAAGCACTTTTGGAGCATGAGAGAGAATTTTCAATTATCAGTCGGAAATAAAAGCAAGATTACATAGTTATAAAATAAGAAAAGCAGTGCCTGTAAAATATCGCAGACACTGCTTTTAATTATTTTGGATCTATAATTATTTATTCGTCATCCTCATCATCGCTTGCTTTTACAGTAGTCGCCTTGGGTACGATATCGCCTGCTTTTGTGAGTGCGATCTTTGTAAGTGCCGGGCCGACAAGCTCATATATCATAACTCCGAACAATACGATATTTCTTATCATTGCTCCCTCGCTCCCGAGCGCTTCCTTTGCGGTTACCGACATTCCGAGTGCGACACCTGCCTGAGGAAGAAGTGTGATTCCGAGATATTTTACGATATTGGAATCGCATTTCATGAATTTCGCAGAGATGCTTGAACCGTAATATTTGCCGAGCGAACGGAAGAGTATGTATATAAGACCTATTCCCACGATTGCAAGATCTGTGAAGACCGAAAGCTCAAGCTCTGCTCCGCTGAGGACAAAGAAAAGTATGAAGAGCGGTGTTGTCCATTTATCTGTTTTTTCCATGAGATCGGCGGAGAAGTCGCATATATTGCAGAAGACCGTTCCGAGCATCATGCATACGAGAAGGGGAGAGAATCCGATAATTGCACCGCCGCCAAGCTCTATCTCAAGCTTTGAGAGCGCAACTGCCAAAATAACAGCCGTAACGGCGAGAGCCTGCCTTTTTGAGTTTGATTTGAAATATTTTTCGCTTGCCGAGAAAAGCACACCCATCAGAGCACCGAGAATTATAGACATTGTTATCTCAAGCAGTGGGTTTACTATTATTGAAACGAAATCAAGTTTTCCGTTTTGAAGAGCCTTTGCTATTCCGAATGAAACTGCGAATATTATAAGTCCGACCGCATCGTCAAGTGCGACTATCGGGAGAAGGAGAGATGTAAGCTTTCCTTTTGCTTTGTACTGACGTACGACCATGAGTGTTGCCGCAGGCGCTGTTGCCGATGCGATAGCTCCGAGGACGATCGCTGTCGGGAGAGGCAATTTATCGGGAATGATAAAATGCAGTGCTATCAGTGAGATGTCAACGAAAAGTGTTGCAACGACTGCCTGAAATACTCCGATGACAGCCGCCTGTTTTCCCGTACTTTTGAGCTGAGACAGACGAAATTCATTTCCTATTGCGAATGCTATGAAGCCGAGTGCGACGTCACTCATTATGCTGAGTGACGAAACAGCTTCCATTGATGTAAATCCGAGACCTTCCACCCCAAGCAGTCCGAGACAGTAGGGACCTATAAGTATTCCGGCTATAAGATATCCTGTTACGGCCGGGAGTTTCAGGGGTTTTACAACTCTTGATAAAATTAATCCTGCGGCAAGTGCCACAGATATACTGAGCAGTGTTTCCATTGAGTATAACCTTCTTTTGTTTTTTTCCCGACGATTATATAACAAAAATTAAAAATAATCAATATCTATACGATTTTTTTTCGCTGAAATATTTACAAATTATAAAAAATATGATAGTATATCATTATGGAAAATTATGAAATCAGATTATTGAAGGAATACTGTTCGGGCAACAGTGAAAAATTAGCCCAATGTATTTGCCGTCTTGAAAGCGGTGAGCCTGTCGATTATATCATAGGCGAATCTGCCTTTTACGGTGAAATGTATAATGTCAGCCCCGATGTGCTGATACCGAGATTTGATACAGAGCGTGTTGTTGACAGAATAATTGAATTTCTGCCAAATGGAGGGAGACTTGCCGATCTCTGCTGTGGGAGCGGATGCATCGGAATATCTTCGCTCTGCCACAGTGAAGGCACAAGCTGTCTTTCAGTCGATATATCGCAAAGGGCGATAGAGATCGCAAAAGGTAACGCCGAGAGAAACAAGGTTACGGAAAGAATACGGTTTGAATGCCGTGATATTTATGAGCTTGAGTTGCCCGATTCCGAATTCGATATAATAGCGTCGAATCCGCCGTATGTCAGAACGTCTGTATGCAAAGAACTGCCCAAGGGTTGCCGCCACGAGCCGTATATTGCATTTGACGGCGGTGAAGACGGTATGGTATTTTATCGCCTGATCCTCTCAAGATTTTCTTCGGCACTGAAAAAAGAGGGAAAATTTATCTTTGAGATCGGTTATGACCAGGCAGATGATATAAAAGATCTCGCTGTCTGTTATGGCTTTGACGCAAAGATATATAAGGACTATTCGGGAAATGACAGAGTTGCACTTCTTTCTTTTTCCGGAGAAAATAAAGAATGATTTAAAAAAATATTATTGAATTGTATTAATGATATAGGTAAGAAAGGAATTGACTGAAATGAAATTTACAAACCCGATTGACAAAGGACAGTATGCCGACCCCGAGGCAAGATATTATGAGGGGAAATATTATATTTATGTGACAAGATCCCTGCCGTTCAGACAGCAGCTCAATCAGGACTGCTTTGTTTCGGACGACCTCGAGCATTTTGAAAAGATAGAGAATATTATAGATACGACGGGATTTCCGTGGATAACATCTGCTGTATGGGCGCCCACAATTATTGAAAAGAACGGAATGTACTATTATATTTTTGCAAGCAACAATATACAGAAATCGGGCGAGGTCGGCGGACTTGAGATTGCAAGATCAATGTCACCCGCAGGGCCTTTCAAGGGCTATCTCGGAAAACCTCTTGTAGGCGATTTTGTAAACGGCGCACAGCCTATCGATGCCCACCTTTTTAAGGATGATGACGGTAAAATATATTTGCTCTTCGGCGGATGGGGGCACTGCAATATCGCACTGATGAACGATGATATGACAGGCTTTGACAAGATCGACGGTGAAAATACATTCATTGAGATCACGCCCGAGGATTATGTCGAGGGACCCTGTATGTTCAGGCGTAACGGATACTACTATTTCATGTGGTCATCCGGCAATTGGACTGACGGAAGCTATAGAGTGATGTATTCAAGGTCAAAGGAGCTGACAAAGGGATATACTAAGCCACGTACAATACTCAGCAGGGGAGAAATAGCCGAAGGACCCGGGCATCACGGATTTTTGAAGCTCTCAGATTCTCCCGAGAGCTGGGTAATCGTTTATCACCGCAGATATATAGGCGATACCGACGGCAACCGCAGATTCCTTTGTATAGACGAAATGAACTTTGACGGGGACGAGATAAAGCCTGTTGTCATGACATAAGTTTTTGCTTTTTATCGGAAACGTTTGAACGGATAACTTATTTTTATAAAAACTTGTCCGAAAAATCGGGAAAGGAGAAGAGAGTGATCGATATTGAAAAGTCTGTCGGGTTCTTACCCGGGGTCGGTAAGGTGCGTGAGGAAAAACTGAATAAGCTCGGGATATACACCGTAAAAGATCTTCTCTATCATTTTCCGAGGGCATACCAGAACAGGAGTGATATAATGAGTATAGCGAATGCGAAGAAATTCGGCGATAACTGTGCTATGCTGCTCACTATCGGCTCTGAGCCTGGATGTGTCAGACTTAACGGCGGAAGAAACATGACGAAATTCTCGGCATTCGATGAATCGGGGAAGATAACGATCATTTTCTTCAATCAGGATTATATAAGAAATGTATTCAAGCTTGGCAGTGCATACAGATTCTGGGGAAAGATAGTCAAAGATAAAAGAGGTGTATACTCTCTGACATCACCTGATTATGAGATCTTTTCAGACAAATATATACTGCCTGATTTTTATCCCGTATACCCTTTGTCAAGCGGTCTTACGCAGAAATTTCTGATAAACCTCATAGGAATCGTTCTAAGCGATATAGCCGATCAACCCGACCCGATACCCGAGAAGATCAGGATCGAAAACTCACTGCCATCGCTGAGTGAAGCATTGAGGGCGATTCACAGACCGAAGGACTATGATGAACTCAACCGTGCAAGAAAGAGATTCATTTTTGAGGAGCTTTATATATACGGACTTTCGATTGCGTCAATGAAACGCCTGCGGCAAAGCTCTCCGAAAAAGGAAATAGAAAAAACAGACATCAGACCTCTGCTTTCAAAGCTTGACTTTGAATTGACTGACGCACAAAAGCGTTGTGTAAATGAGATATACTCGGATATGGTAAAGGAAAAATATCCGATGACCCGTCTGCTTTCGGGTGATGTTGGAAGCGGAAAAACGGTATGTGCCGAATGTGCCGCATATATCGCACTTAAAAACGGTTATCAGGTCTGCATTATGGCACCAACCGAAATACTTGCAAGACAGCATTTTGCTGAAATGGAGCCGCTCTTTTCAGCACTCGGGTTCAAAGCCGCTCTGCTCGTCGGTTCGCTTACGGCTGGAGAGAAAAGAAAGACGAGAGCCGCCATAGCATCGGGCGATATACGCCTTGTTGTCGGAACACACGCTCTTATAACCGATGATACGCTTTTTGAGAATATAGGACTTGTTATCACCGACGAACAGCACCGTTTCGGTGTAGCACAACGGTCAAAGCTTTCATCGTCGGACATCGGGGTGCATTCGCTTGCAATGACTGCAACACCGATACCACGCTCGCTTTCACTTATACTTTACGGCGATCTGTCACTTTCGATGATCGACCGCCTGCCTCCCGGAAGGCAGAAGATCGATACATATGTTATAGGCGATAACAAACGCGGCGATATGTATGAATTTATCGCCGGTCAGATAAGAAAGGGAAGACAGGTGTATGTCGTCTGCCCGAAAATTGAGCCTGCTTCGCAGGATGAAAGCGGAAATCTTATAGATTTTTCATATAAGCCGGGTGATATCGGTGACGATCGTATAACAAGTGCATTTGAATGCTATCAGCTCTTGAAAGAAAGTGTTTTTCCCGATTTGAGGATCGGACTTTTGCACGGGAGAATGAAGGAAAAAGAAAAAGATGCCGTGATGAGCAAATTTGCATCGGGTAATATGGACATACTTGTTTCGACAACCGTCATTGAGGTGGGAGTAAATGTTCCGAATGCAAGCGTAATGGTCGTTGAGAATGCCGAACGCTTCGGACTTGCCCAGCTTCACCAGTTAAGGGGAAGAGTCGGAAGGGGGGCGTATAAGTCATACTGCCTTCTTATGTCGGATGCAAAGCCCGACAGCCCGGCAAGGGAAAGACTTTCCGTTTTGAAAAATTCGGCAAACGGTTTCGAGATTGCCGAATACGACCTTAAGGTCAGAGGACCCGGAGATATCATCTCATCGGGAAGAGGCATCCGTCAGCACGGCGAATCAAAGCTCGGATTGTCTGCACTGTGCGACAATGTAGAGATTCTTTCAAGTGCATTTGCATCTGCCGAGCAAACGGTAAGCGAAGACCCGAACCTTGAAAAAGAAGAAAATGCAATATCGGGAATGTTTGTAAGGGAACTGTTTGAAATAAATAAAAATACTGTAAATTAGGAGATCTCAGGATGAACAATAAGAAAAGGAATATCAAAAGAGTGGATTTTTCAGATCCCCGTGAAAAAATCAAAGGAACAATTTTTTTGACACTTTCTGTAATTATCGAGTTTGCCGGAATATACTTTGCTATCTTTCAGTACAGTTGGATCGGTCTGATAGTTGCCCTCATTGCACCTGCGACGATCTTCCTTGCTGTTAAATACACCCTTACCGTATACAAAAGGGGCGTACAGATCACAGGTGACTATCTTATTTTCGAGCCTGAATACAAGGTTACCGTAAAAATACATAAAAACGATATCAAATCGGTATTTGTAAGCGATCCAGGAAAGGGCAAACTGCCCGATCCTGAGCATTCATACAAAAACAAATATATTGTATTCCAGATGAAGGACGGAAAACGAAATAACTATCCACTCTCGCTCGTTACCAAAAAGATGCTTGATGATATAAGGGCGGATATTTCAAGAATCTGAGTTTGGTTGGCAATATAAATTATTATGGGAGATACAGATGAATAATACAAATAAAAAAGCAAAAAGTAAACGGATGATCATTTGCACAATTATTTCATTTGCATTGGTCATTGTTTGCACGGTTATCGGTGTATTGGTCAGAAATGCACTTCTTTCTGAAGTTACAATCGATGGAAAGATCGAAAAACAGCTTCCTCCAGAGATCGCTTTTGCTTTATCGGTTACGGCAGGGGTATGTTTGGGTATACTTGTCGTCGGAGTGATCGTAAATCTGATCATAAGTGCTCTGTACACAAAAAGAATAAAAAATATGTCACGTGTTGTAAGCGAGATGAATACATTTATCACATCAAAACGTGATGATGTTGAATCGACCGTTAAAGTGTATCTGAAAAAACTTACACGGACAATTATGATATCAGACGCTCTTTGTGCTTTGTACTTGGTATGCAATCTGGTTTTTACGATCAGCCTTATGATCGTGAGTCCCGGTTACAATTATCTATTTGTGGTTATGTTTTGGATCAATCTTGCTGTTTTGTTAAGAATCAGACTGACATCCAACAAGCCTGAACCGGAACAGATATCTGATATTGAAATAAGAGCAAAGCGTGATGAATATCCTACGCTTTATGCTATTGCAGATAAAGCCGCAGATAAATTCGGTATAAAAAATAAGCCTAAGATATATATTGTCGGCGGAGATTTCAATGTCAGCATACTAGATGTCCGGGATGAATACATGCTTATTGTAGGCGGTATGGCTCTCCTGCTTTTTTCGGACAAAGAGCTGTACAATGTTTTCCTCCATGAATTCGGACATGTGTGTGATAAAAACCGTAAAGAAAAAAAGATCCGTAAATACTCGTTGTTCTTGGATAAAGAATATACTGTTTTCCACAGCTGGGTCAGCTTGTTTTTTTCGATGTTTAATTATATTTTTTCCTTTGATTACATGGTGTATGATTATGCCGTATCGGTGAGAAATGAAAAGAATGCTGATGAATACATGGCAAAGTACGGTGACAAGGAAATTGCAGCATCCGCACTTTTAAAGCTTAAGTATCACGATCTTTATAATTGGGAATGCGGAAGTTATGATGATTCGGATTTCAATATATTTGAAAGCGAGAGCATGGACAGCCTGAAAAAGGAATATATCATAAAATATTCGGTTCAGCTGTTTAAAGAAAGACTTGAAGTCAGGGAAAACTTCTGGCGGGAGCTTGTTGACAAAGAAATCCTTGCAAGGAATGCTTCTCATCCGACAACCGCAATGCGGCTTGAAACGCTCGGTGTAAGCGACTGTAAGCTTGTATGGGAACGCTCGGATGAATACGACGAAGAAGTTGAAAAGGCAGTCGGAATTCTTCAGCAGCTCGTGTGCGATGATATCGAAAAGACGGGATATGATAAAATAAGGGAATCGAACTACCTGAGACCTCAAAGAGAGATCAATGAGTGGGAGGAAAAGGGTGAGCCGCTTATCGCCGACCGATACAGCGATATTATTTCAGATCTTTGTGCACTTTCAAGATATACAAAGGCGGCGCAGCTTGCAAAAAGAGCTGTAGATGAGTTGCCTGCGGCATCGTCTGCATACGGATTATTCTATTACGGACAGTATCTTCTCAGGTGCTATTCGAGCGAAGGGCTTGACTATTTATATCGTGCGTTTGGCGAAAACCGCAATTCGATAGAACAGGGACTGGGGATGATAGGTCAATTCTGTTGTATTACGGGATTGCAGGATGAGCTTGATACATACAGGGAAAAGGCAATGACACTCGCTCAGGAGGAAGTTGATTGGGCGGGAGAGGTCTCGCTTCTCAATCCTAAAGATAAGCTTTCGAGTGAATACCTCGAGGGTAATATGATGAACGAACTTAAGGAATTACTTGCAAACCTTGATGACGGAAGTATATATCAGGTATATATTGTGCGAAAGCATATAACCGAAAGTTTTACATGCTCGCCTGTTATCGTCAGATTCAGGAAGGATGCGAAATACGAATCGGCAAATGAAATTATGCACAGGATATTCCAATATCTCGATACCGTGCCGAATGACTGGCAGTTCAGCCTTTTTGAATATGACAGCGTAAAAAACGTTCCGTTTAAAAAGGTAAAAGATTCACTTATATACACGGGAAAGAATGACAACAACGGTGAGTTAAAGGAATAGCAGGGCATTCAGATAAATAAAACAGGAGCTTTCAAAGGAAAGCTCCTGTTTTTTATCGGGAATATACAGCTATTCCGAAGTATATATACATATACATGTATATATAATAACGTCGATCTGATACAGATATTATTTATAGATCGTATAAACAAGCTCGAACACATCGTTATCCGAAATGGCTGTTGAATCAATGCCCGTGGGTGTTTGCACGCCTTCTCTTTCGAGAGACCAGAACGCCGAATCGGCGTCAAAATCGGCAACAATACCGTTGACCTTTGTGATATACAGACCGTATTGTGTTTTATCTCCGTCGATGAGACCTACATCGACAAGTGCCTTTCCGAGTGTTTGCTCATTTGTTTTTACATTTATCTTTACGCTGTGCGTATTCACCCTGACAATGACACTGACATTTTTTTCTCCTTCGCCGAGCGTTGTTTCGTTCGTATATACCGCCTTGCTCCATATATCGGTAGTCTGTGCTCCGGTGCTTTCCGTATCTGTCGGCACTGTGGTGTTTTGTTCAACAGTGCATGAGATAAGTGAAAAAATCAGAAGTGACAGCACCAAGAGTGATATAATTTTTTTCATATGAAATTTTTCTCCGTTTTTTATTTTGTTAGCTGTTGGGATTACCGACATCGATTCTGAAGATCTCAGAGGAAGAAATGTCGATTTTCGGGATATATATAGGAGGGATCCCCGATGCGGTCGTCAGCGTATATCCGAAAGCTCTTGCAAAGGGGAAAAGCTCGTTGTATGCTTCAATATGAATATCCTCCTTCGCTGTTGACGGATCAAACTCAAAAATGCCGCACACGGTGAACTTTATCCTGAAGTTTTTTATATTTTCAGCCGTAATTTCGGTCATGATCTCGGCACGGCAGATGTTTTTTGTGGAATACTTAACGTTGTAATTTGATTTAAATTGTAACTTCATACCGACTCCAGGATTTTCCGGTTTGTTGAGAAATTCGGCATCGGACACGAATGATTGTCTCAGGGTTATACTTTGTGGCATAATACTACCTCTCTTTCGTTTGAATTATATTATATTATAAAAAAAATGTCAAGAGATTTTCAAAAAAGGTGGAAAAAAAGATTTTTTTGTGATATACTATATACAGACATTCGGCGGCCGGTATAAAGTGAATGGAATTTCCGCATATATCTGAGTTGCTTTAATGTACGGTCTCCGAAGATTTACAATTTTTGATTCTGAAGAAGGGAATGAACGAAAATATGATAAAATTCAAAAAAACAATTTTAATAATTGCGGCACTGCTTCTTATACTCGTACTCGTTTCATGCGATGACAACACGTCTCCCACATCAGATTTATTTTCCGGTACACCGGCTGCCACCGCCGATATGACAGAAGGTAAAGATACTCTGCCGACTCCTTTGCCGAGCACTCCGGATACCGGCGATATAACCAAAACTATCACTCCCACGCCTGAACCGACCCCCGATCTCACTCCGACACTTAGTGAGGAGCCGCCTGTTGTATATGAGGATAAATTTACCGGTTATACACCTATAGATTTTGACATGACATATGACGAATCGGAAGACGGACTTTATTACGCACTTTGCGGAAAGGGTCTTTCGATAATAGGTGATCTGGCTGTTGTATCACCTTTATACGGATATAATTCAAGATATACCTCATACAATAAGCTTGTTGTGATAAGAGAAGAAAGAACAAGTGATATCAGTGTTTCATCCTGGGGGATACAGTGCACGGCAGACACGCTTAAGGCACTTGACGCCATGAATATTGCTCTTGAGGAGGCTTTTCCCGACAGTCCGTATAAGCTTCTTGTCAGGTCAGGTATGACGAAATCGACCGATTCAGTAAAGGGTGAATTTTATAATGAGCACCTGACAGGCAGGATGCTTTCGCTTGCCTTTTATGACGGAAGCGTGACATACAGAATAGACAGCAAGGACATGAAGGCTCAGCGTCAGTGGCTGACCGAGAATTGTGCAAAATTCGGTTTCATCATAAGATATCCGCAGTCGAAAGAGGAGGTAACCGGAGTTGATTATTCCTGCTCTGAATTCAGATATGTCGGAGTTCCGCACGCAAAATATATTTATGAGCACAATCTCTGCCTTGAAGAATACACCGAAAAACTGAAGAGCTATACAGTCGATAAGCCGCTTCTCATAGTTGACGAAAATCAGAACAAATATATGGTTTATTATCAGCGACTGAGCGAAAATAATACAACTGCGGTTCGGCTTGAAAGCAAGAGCGATTTCTCGATTTCGGGAGACAATCGTGGCGGATTTATCGTTACGGTGAAGCTTGCATCTGATTCCTCCACTGTTGTGTGAAATAAATAATTAAAATGCACGATAATTCTTCAAATCATGCTCTGTATCCGATATATGATGGTTTTATTGTGTGAAAAACGGGGAGTCCGGCTGTACTTGATTTTAGCTTGACTCCTCTGTGATCTCCATTCTTATACATATAACTTATCCAATAAAATATCTGCGAGGCAAATATGAAATCCATAAGAGAAATATATAAAATAGGAAAGGGACCTTCCTCATCACATACAATGGGCCCCGAAAAGGCTTGCAAGCTCTTTAAAAACGAAAATCCGACGGCTGATGAATATAAAGTGATTCTGTACGGGTCACTTGCACTTACAGGCGAAGGACACGGGACCGACAGGGTAATAACAGAAACACTCAGACCTGTCGAGACGAAAATTGAATTCAACCTTACCGAAAAAGAACTTCCTCATGAAAATACTATGGATCTCTTTGCATATAAAGATGGCATGGAGATAGGGAAGATGCGTGTAATGAGCGTCGGCGGTGGCGATATAGTCGTTGAAGGACGGGCCGATATAGAATTGCCCGAGGTATATGAAGAGAATTCGCTGACTAAAATAGTTGCATACTGCAAGTCTAAAAATATAAGACTGAGCAGTTACGTCTTTGAAAAAGAGGATAAGGATTTTCGCAGATTTTTGTATGATGTCTGGCAGCATATGAAGGACGAGATAGAGGACGGTTTGCGTGTCACCGGTATCTTGCCTGGAAAACTCGGCGTATCGAGAATAGCACAGGTTATATATAACCGCAGACATATAGATGAACGTCCCGAAACCAAGGAAAACAGAATCGTCTGTGCATATGCCTTTGCGGCGGCAGAGCAGAATGCCGACTGCAAGGTCATAGTTACAGCACCCACATGCGGTTCGTGTGCAGTTGTTCCGTCAGTGCTTAAATATATGCAGGAAAAAAAGGGGTTCTCGGACGAGGAGATCATAAACGGCCTTGCAGTTGCAGGGCTTATCGGAAATCTTGTTAAGAAAAACGCTTCGATATCAGGTGCTGAATGCGGTTGTCAGGCTGAGATAGGTACTGCAACATCAATGGCAGCTGCCGCACTTTGTGAAATATTTGAAATGGGTTACGGTCAGATAGAATATGCCGCTGAGCTGTGTATGGAGCATCAGCTCGGGCTTACGTGTGATCCGATCTGCGGACTTGTTCAGATACCCTGCATTGAAAGAAATGCGGTTGCGGCAATGCGTGCACTCAATGCACTTTCGCTTGCAAATTTCCTTTCGGGAACGAGAAAGATCTCTTTTGATATGGTAATAAAAACGATGTACGAAACAGGTAAAGATCTGTCTTCAAATTACAGAGAGACAGCAGAAGGCGGACTCGCAAAACTTCAAATAAACGGTCTTCCGCATATTTCCTGAGCTGTAAATTTTTCTGTTGACAAATCGGAAGATATAGTATATACTCATTTCGGGGTGATTGCTTTATGAATAGATTTGCACTGACCGGTCCAACGGGTTGCGGAAAGGGATATGTTTGCTCGATAATTGAGAAAAAATACAATTTTCCCTGTCTCAATACAGACAGCCTTGTTCATTCGATGTACGAAAATGATGAGGACCTGAAATCTCAGATCGTCTCAGCCTTCGGTGCGGATGTTTGCAAAGACGGAAAGATCGACCGCAGGACTCTCGGTAATATAGTGTTTGCCGACAGGAACAAGCTTCTGACCCTTAACTCGATAGTACATAAAGCAGTCAGGGAATACTGCCTTGAATGGATGGATAAACGTGAAAAAGAAGGCTTTGCCGCCGTCTTTGTTGATGCTCCACAGCTTTTTGAATCTGGTATGGATAAGGATTTCGACAGTGTAATCTGCGTTATAGCTTCTCTCGGCGTGAGACGGCAGAGAATTATGTTTCGTGACATGATCAGTCTGTCCGATGCCGAAGCAAGAATTGCAAATCAGATGACAAATGAGGAATATTTGAAAAGGAGCGATTATATTATTCTCAATGAGGGAGATGACGACATTCTCCATCAGATTCAGATTATTTTTGATGATTATTCTTTATAACGGAAGGCTTTGATTATATGAGCAGAAATGAGAATGATAGAAAGATCGGCAAAGGTCGTATTTTCAGCTCCGGCGATATTGTCTTTATGATATTATTTGCACTGTTGCTCATATTTCTTGTATGGCTTAAGTCATATGTTGTGAGCCGTACACCTGCAGATCATGAAAGCACAGAATACCCAAAGCAGTATCTTGTTGATGTCAGGAAGGCGGCAGCAAAATACGGCATAGAGGAAGAACGTATATTTGCCGTGATCAAGGTCGAAAGCGATTTCAATCCGCTGTCACGCTCTAAGAGTGATGCAAGAGGACTCATGCAGATGTTACCTTCGACATATCAGGATGTATGTGAGCGACGGGGCGAAAAATTTGACCCCGAGAGATTGTACGATCCGTCGGTAAATATAGATGCCTGCACCTACTATCTTGCATGGCTGTATGAAAGGCTCGGCAATTGGAATAATGTACACATAGCTTATAATGCGGGCATCGGAAATGTCAATAAATGGCTTCAGGACCCGCAATATACAAAGGATGGTGTTATATTCAATACACCCAAAGCACAGGCGAATGCGTATATAAAGCGTATAAATTATTATTATGATAAATATAAAAATTGTGATTGAAGTATTTAATCAAGGAGGATTTTATTATGAGTGATGAAATCAAAGAATTAAAAGAAAAGCTTCTCTTCAAGCAGAAAATGACATACGATGTCATGTCCGAAGAGGAAGTTAAGGAAGCACAGGAGTATGCAAAGGGATATATGGAATTCCTTGACTCCTCCAAAACCGAAAGAGAGTGCGTTAAAACCACTATAAAGCTTGTCGAAGCAAAGGGTTACAAGCCTTATAAGCTGGGCGAAAAGATCGAAGTCGGTGGTAAATATTATTATAACAACAGAGGCAAGTCGATATATGTTTTCAGAATCGGAAGCGAGGATATTGAGGAGGGAATCAGAGTATCGGCATCGCACATCGATTCTCCCAGACTTGACCTCAAACCGCACCCCCTTTATGAGGAAAGCGGAATCGGATATTTCAAGACACACTATTACGGCGGAATTAAGAAATATCAGTGGGTCACAACTCCTCTTGCACTTCACGGCGTTGTTATAAAGAGCGATGGTACAAGCGTTGATATTACGATCGGCGAAGATGACAGCGATCCCGTACTCTATATCAGCGACCTTCTCCCCCATCTTGGAAGAGATCAGATGTCCAAATCGGCAGGAAGCTTTATCCCCGGTGAAAAGCTGAATGTTATGCTCGGAACAATTCCGATGAAGGAATCGGGCGGCGAGGGAATCAAGCTTGCCCTCATGAAGCTCCTCAATGAAAAATACGGCATAGTCGAAGAGGATTTCACATCGGCTGAGCTTGAGGTTGTTCCTGCATATAAGGCAAGAGAGATCGGTCTTGACAGATCTCTTATTGGTGCATACGGACATGACGACAGAGTTTGCTCGTATCCTGCAATAAGTGCTATACTTGACTCCGACGAGAGCAAGCATACCGTAATGGCTGTACTTGCCGATAAAGAAGAGATAGGAAGCGGCGGAAACTCCGGTATGAAGAGCGGCATATTTATCGATCTTATCGACGAAATGTGCAGATCACTCGGCAAGGATATCAATGTTGTCAAGGCAAATACCAAATGCCTTTCGGCAGACGTAAATGCGGCATATGACCCGAATTATTCAGATGTTTATGAAAGAAATAATGCCTGCGTTGTCAACGGCGGCGTAGTCCTCACAAAATACACAGGCTCCGGCGGAAAGAGCGGCACAAACGACTGTAACGCAGAGTTTGTGGGATTTGTACGCAGGATTTTCGATGCTGACAATGTCGTATGGCAGACAGGCGAGCTCGGAAAGGTCGATCAGGGCGGCGGAGGAACGGTTGCAGTATATATTTCTGAAAAGAATATCGATGTTGTTGACCTCGGCGTACCGGTACTTTCAATGCATGCAACATATGAGTGCATCTCTAAGAACGACCTGTATATGACGTACAGAGCATTCAGAGCATTCAATATTATCTGATTATTTGAATCTTTCAATCGGATAAGGACAGATAAGAGCTGTCGATTGAGATTTCTCCTAATTGTACTCTGATCCCTCTGTTCATCCAATTTAATAAAGTCTTTGAAAGGGTTTGGGGAAACTTTCTTCAGAAAGTTTTCCCAAATATAAAAGAAATGAAATCCAAGGTATATTTTACAAAAAAAATAACACCTGAAAAGGTATTGCAGATGTACAGCCTTCTCGGAAGGGAACTCAAAGGAAATATAGCTGTCAAGCTTCACTCGGGAGAGGTAGGAAATCAGAATTTTCTCCGTCCCGACTTCTGGAAGCCGGTGATAGATCATATCGGCGGAACTGTTGTTGAGTGCAATACGGCTTATGACGGGGAACGCAACACTACGGTAAAGCATCTGAAGGCGATAGGTTTTCACGGATGGACAAAATATTTTACTGTCGATCTGATGGACGGCGAAGGACCTGACGATGTTCTTGAAATTCCGCAGGGCAAGGTCATCAAAAAGAATTATGTCGGAAAGAATCTCAGGAATTATGATTCTATGGTGGTGCTTTCGCATTTCAAAGGACATCCGATGGGCGGCTACGGCGGAGCACTGAAACAACTGTCGATAGGCGTTGCATCGTCATACGGCAAAGCTTATATCCACGGGGCGGGCGAGCCTGAGAAGATATGGACGGCAGATCACGATCTCTTTCTTGAATCGATGGCAGACGCCGCATCAAGCATTGTGGATTTCTTCAAAGGTAACATTTTATATGTAAATGTCATGAAAAATATGTCGGTCGACTGTGACTGCTGTGCGGTTGCCGAAGATCCCTGTATCGCAGATATAGGCATTCTTGTGTCGGACGACCCTGTTGCCATAGATCAGGCTTGTTTAGACCTGGTACATTCTTCGAATGATCCCGGAAAACAGCATTTCCTTGAAAGGGTTGAATCGAGAAACGGCGTGCATACTATCGAAGCGGCGGCATCACTTGGCATAGGAAGCCGTGAATATGAGCTGATAACGGTTGACTGATTGATATTGCTTTTTGTAAAATTTTATATTACAGATATTAAACTAAAACCACGGAGTAGGGATCGATTTTAAATATCCCATAACCGTGGTTTTATATTTCATTTAATAAATCATGCCATGAATATGATCACTTTCGGTTTTTCGCATCATTTACGGCAGTGTCGATCGTCTTTTTATCGGATGATAATGCGTGATTTTCGACGTCTGTACGGTTTTTGTCGCTGTGGGTCAAACATCCTGAACCGTTTATGCATCCGCCGACACAAGCCATACCCTCGATGAAGTTTGCATTGAGGATCCCCTTGTTCTTTTTGAGAAGCGCAATACGGCATTCCTCAATTCCGTTGCAGACACAGGGAGAAAAGTCGATGCTGTCTTCACCTTGTTCTGTAAGCGCCTGCTTTACAGCTTCGCTTACTCCCCCCGATACTGCGAATTTTCTGCCGAATGGCGAAGCATTTTCAAGCGTTTCTTCATCAAGCGAATCAACATCTATCCCGCGGCTTTCAAAAAGTGCCTGAAGCTCTTCAAAGGTGATAACTGAGTCAACGTAGGCTTTTACATTCTCTTTGTTTCTCTCGCTCTTTTTGGCAGTGCACGGACCGATGAATACTATTTTTGCATCAGCATCATTGTCCTTTATGAACTTTGCAAGCATCGCCATAGGTGAGAGTGTGTCCGAAATATATTTTTTAAGTGCCGGAAAGTTTATTTCGACAAATCTAACAAAGGCAGGACAGCATGAGCTTGTCAGAAATTGCTTTTCACTCAACTCTGCGGCTTCATGCTTTGCGGTCATATCTGCGCCGAGAGCAACCTCATCTATATATTTGAATCCGAGTGCCTTAATGCCCGATATAACTTTTCCGGGAGTTGTGTACCTGAACTGACTTGCAAACGAGGGTGCAATAATTGCGTATGTATTGTAATTCTCACCATTTGCACTGCCTTTCAGCAGGTCAATGACATCGGTTATATATGATTTGTCGGCAATAGCTCCGAATGGGCAGTGGTATATACATGCACCGCATTCTATGCATTTTTTATTATCGATTAATGCCGCACCGTCAGCGTCCATTGATATTGCTTTCACCTTGCAGGCACTCAAGCAAGGGCGTTTGCGGCTGATAATGGCGTCATATGGGCATACCTTCGCACACGCTCCGCAATTAACGCATTTGGATTTATCGATGTGCGAAATATGATTTGCATCGTGAGTTATTGCACCTCGGGGACAGATCTCGGAACAGTGATGTGCAAGACATCCACGACAGAATTCGGTGACCTCATACCCTGCAATAGGGCATTCATCGCAGGCGATATCAATAACCTCGATTATGTTCGGATTATCGGAATTCCCACCCATAGCGATCCTCACACGCTCCGACACGATCGCACGTTCTTTATATACACAGCATCGTGTTGTTGCCTTTTTTCCCGGCTTTATTATTTTCGGTATTTCAAAAGCCGCAGTGGAGAGATTTCCCGACCACGCCGCCTTTGCGACTTCAACAAGCACTCTGTGCTTGATCATCTGAATTTTTGTATCAAATATATGCATTATACTTCCTTTGTGGTTTACCGATGTTTTATATCGGAATTGTTATTTGTATTTTTTCTGATCGATATATTTCAAAGCTAAATTTATGAGAGCATTGTAGCATATTGCATACGATTTGTCAAAGGGTTTTCGGAAAAAAATACAGAGTTCAATACAGAAAAATATACCGCTCTTCTGCAACTGGTGCAGATAGCGGTATATTTTTGATTTCAGTAATTTAATTATTGTGCTTTTGAATATCAGCTTCTTTTTTTAAAGCTCGAGCATTCGGTATCGCCGCAGGTGCATGGATCGCAGTGACATCCCGGGCACTTGCAGATATCGATGCTTGACGCTGTACATTTTTCCGATTTGTTGAAAGTGCAATCCTTTGCCGAGCAACTGACAGACGTCTCTTTTTTTGCGCCGAGATCTCTGCACATTGAATTGATCGATGACGGAGCATCGGTAAAGCTTGCACAAGCGGTATTCTCTTTTTTACCTCCTCCGCAGACCTCTATTCCGTCAAGACTGCAAAGACCTGTGCAATTGTAATTACATTTTGTAACAGAACATTTTAAATCGGGCATAATCATCTAACTCCTTTTGGTTGGTTTATTCTAATTATGCCCCTTAAAGCATTTGTTATTCAATGCAATTGTATACATATCGGTTTATTCACCTCTTCATTTTTCGAAAAGTGTTGACAACGGGTATCAAAGTGTGGTATATTCATTTTCGGAAAATGCTTTAAAAACAAAAAAGATTCCGAAAGACGGAATCTCTTGGAGCTGGTGATGTGACTTGAACACACGACCTGCTGATTACGAATCAGCTGCACTACCGACTGTGCTACACCAGCATCGGAATGAAGTATATCACAAAGTTGTGATTTTGTCAACAGCATTTTTAAAAAAACTATTTTTTTTAAAAGAAAATCAAACGAGACAGGATAAAGAATATGGAATTGACAAATCTCGGAGAGATAAAAGAGATATTATCTCAAAACGGAATTACTGTAAAAAAGAAATACGGTCAGAATTTTTTGACAAACAAAAACATAGTAGAGCGAATCGCCGCCGAAGGCGTCAGGAGCGAAAATGATGGGATCATAGAGATCGGTCCGGGTATCGGTGTTCTGACACGTGAGCTTTGTAAAATTGCAAAAAAGGTAGTTGCAATTGAGATCGACAGTCAGCTGATTCCTGTTCTGCAACATACTCTTGCCGATTTCGACAATGTAAGTGTGATAAATGAAGATGTCCTGAAATTGAATCTGCATCGGGTCATTGAAGAGCATTTTTCCGATTGTGCCTGTGTGCGTGTTTGTGCGAATCTGCCTTACTACATCACAACGCCGATACTCATGTCACTGATTGAAAGTGAGCTTCCTATCGCTTCAATAACCGTAATGGTGCAAAAAGAGGTTGCCGACAGGCTTTGTTCGGGAAATACAGAAGGAGATTACGGTGCCGTCAGTGCCGCCATAGCATATTACGGCTGTGCAAAAAAGCTCTTTTCAGTAGCACCGGGCAACTTTTATCCGGCACCGAACGTGACATCATGCGTCATGCGGATCGATTTATACGAAACAAAACCGATAACTGCTAAGAATACAAAAATGCTATCACGGGTGATAAGAGGAGCCTTTGCCCAGAGAAGAAAAACGCTTGTGAACTCTCTGATGTCCGAATTTCCGAATTTTACGAAAGCCGAGCTTACAGACCTTCTGAAGCAATTGGGATTTGGTGAAAATATCCGCGGAGAAAAGCTTGCAATTGCCGATTTCGTCAGGCTCAGCGATGCGATCGAAACATATAAATGAAAAGAATTTTTGCACGATTTGGATAATATATGACCGATTCAGCTCCTGCATGAGATAACGATCAAGTGGTGAATATCAATAAAATAATTTAATTGCTTGATAGCTTTATATTATAAAATGGAAAAAAAACAAAAAAATATAAAATTCATCAATAAGCTATTGAAAAAAAAAATAATTTGTGGTATAGTGTACATGACAAAGAATGGTCAAATAAAAATTTTTATATAAGAGGTAATATTATGGCATCATTAACAACTAATAAGTATGTCAATGAGTGGATCGACGAAGTGGCTAAAATGACACAGCCCAAAGAAATCGTATGGATCGACGGCAGCGAAGAGCAGACTCAGGCACTCCGTGATGAAGCTTGCTCTACAGGAGAGCTTATCAAGCTTAACCCTGAAGTATATCCCAACTGCTTCCTTCACAGAACAGCAGTAAATGACGTTGCACGTGTTGAAGGCAGAACATTTATCTGCACTCCTACAAAAGAAGAAGCAGGAAACATCAATAACTGGGTTGAGCCTACAGAAATGTATGCTACTCTCAACAAGCTCTACACAGGCTCAATGAAGGGAAAGACAATGTATGTCATTCCTTATTCAATGGGTGTTGTCGGTTCCGACTTTGCTAAGATCGGTATCGAGCTCACAGACTCTATCTATGTTGTTCTCAACATGATCATCATGACAAGAGTCGGAAAGAATGTTATTGACGCTCTCGGCGATTCTCCCGACTATATCAAGGGACTTCACGCTGTTGCTGATTGCGACCCCGATAACAGATACATCACACACTTCCCGCAGGACAACACCATCATGTCGGTCAACTCGGCATACGGCGGAAACGTACTCCTCGGAAAGAAGTGCTTTGCTCTCCGTATAGCTTCTTACCTCGGACGTAAAGAAGGCTGGATGGCTGAGCATATGCTCATTCTCGGTCTTGAATATCCTAACGGCGAGATCAAATATGTTACAGCTGCATTCCCGTCAGCTTGCGGAAAAACCAACCTGGCTATGCTTATTCCTCCTAAGTCCTATCAGGAAAAGGGCTACAAAGTATGGACAGTCGGCGACGATATCGCTTGGCTCCGTGTAAACAAGGAAGATGGCAAGCTTTATGCTGTCAACCCCGAGAACGGCTTCTTCGGAGTTGCTCCCGGAACAAACATGAAATCCAACCCCAACGCACTTCTCACATGCCGTAAAGACACTATCTTTACAAATGTTTGCTACAACGCAAAAGAGAATACAGTATGGTGGGAAGGTCTCAACGATGAACCTCCGAAGCCCGAAGACGGCGCTATCAACTGGAAGGGCGAAGCTTGGGATTACACAACATACAACAAGGCTGATAAGATCAATACATCTGGTGCTCATCCGAACTCAAGATTTACAGCGTCGGCAAAGAACTGCCCCTGCCTCAGCTCTGAATTCGATTCACTCAAGGGTGTTCCGGTATCGGCAATCATCTTCGGCGGACGCAGAGCAAAGACCGCTCCGCTGGTTTACCAGTCATTCAACTGGCAGCACGGTGCGTTTGTCGGATCTATCATGGCTTCCGAAACAACCGCAGCAGCTGCAGGTGCTCTCGGCGTAGTTCGTCGTGACCCGATGGCTATGAGACCCTTCGTTGGATACAACATGGGCGACTATTGGAAGCATTGGATCAACATGGGCAAGGTTATAGGCGAAAACGCTCCTAAGATCTTCCATGTAAACTGGTTCAGAACAGATGATAACGGAAACTTCATTTGGCCCGGATTCGGTGACAACATGAGAGTTCTCCTCTGGATCCTCGCAAGATGCGAAGGAACAGTTGACGCTGTTGAAACTCCTATCGGATATATTCCGAAGCCCGAAGATATCGATGTATCAGGACTTGAGGATAAGGGTGTTACAACCGAGACCATTAAGGATCTTCTTTCTATCGATGTTGAATCATGGAAGGCTGATATCGCAAATATCAAGGACTTCTATGTACAGGTCGGAGATCATGTTCCGAGCGAAATGTATCAGGAGCTCTTCGCTCTTGAAAAGCGTCTCGGATGAGATTCAAAAAAATTGCTTATTTGATGCTGTTTGATCGATTATGATTAAACGTATCTGATAAAGCTTTCTACCCGAATGAGGCTGTCACGATCTGACAGTCTCATGTCGGGTTGATGAATGCTTTCGTTTTTCCGATTTTTTACCTGCTTGAGATCGCTTTTTTCAGTACTTTTATGCGGGTTATCCGTTGCATTTCGGACGAGAAAAAAACTTAGAAAAAAATTGAAAAAAATTTCAAAAAGCTATTGACAAACGGGAAAGTTTGTGATATTATATATGAGCAATAAACGATGCGGGTGTTGTTCAATGGTAGAATTCCAGCCTTCCAAGCTGGCTGCGTGGGTTCGATTCCCATCACCCGCTCCATTAAACATTTGCACGCCTACAACGGCGTGCGATTGTTTATGTGCCCTTAGCTCAGCAGGATAGAGCAACTGCCTTCTAAGCAGTAGGTCGAGGGTTCGAATCCCCCAGGGCACGCCATTCTTTTTTAAATTTAATATACATATGGTGGGATTAGCTCAGTTGGTTAGAGTGCTAGGTTGTGGCCCTGGAGGTCGTGGGTTCGAGTCCCATATCTCACCCCACGAAAAACCTCGTCTGTGACGAGGTTTTTTAATTTAGATAGTACCAATTTTACCTTGTGTTCCCGACTGAATACACTGAATAAAAATTCTGCTTTTGAAATTGTACGTCTTGCGGTATAGTTATAATACAAATCGGAATTTGATTTTTATTGGAGGACAGGACATTGAATATATGGCAATATTTTCGGAGTATTGCAGTATCGAAAAGTGTCGTTGCAATTATATTTGTTTTTCGCCCCTGCCGAGATGCAGATAGAGTAACTTTGGGCTCTTGCACTGGCTGGGTCAAGCATATGGGAAGGTTTTCTGAAAGCAGAACATATGAATTTATCCTTGATACGCAACTATCCAAGGGAGATGCAGAGGTAATTCTGTTGGATGCAAAGAAGGAACTGTTAATGAAGTTGAACCGACAGTCTCCTACTAGTAAAATAGATTTAGATGCAAAAAAAAGGTACTATTTACGTTGGGAATTTGAGGGTGCCACCGGTAAGTGTGAGTTGCGCTGGTAAGAGATATGACTTCCGGTTTGCTGAGTAAATCTACAAATTATCCTAAGAACATGGATTTATGGATTTTCACGGCCCGAAGTTTAGATACATTGGGAACACGAAAGCGAATTGGGAGTTTGGATAAAGTCATTTTAATATATAGTCTATCAGGAACTTGTCGGACGCAATCATATTTGAAACACGCCCACGCCTTATTAAACAGATTCCGACCGTCTGAGTGATACGTCTTATTTCAGTTTTCAGTGCTTGACGGCTGTTTATATTAGGAATTCAATTTAAAAAAGATTATTGAAGATTTCAGATAAGATGTACGGTCATATCTGCGGTTGCAATTTTCTTATATTTAAATTAATGTTTGAGTGAAAAAATGAAAATGAATAAAATTAAAAAAAGGGAAATTTTAATTAATTTGTTGCTCATATTGTCTGGAAGCTTTATTCTTGCTTTTGGAATATACAATATCCACTCGATCAGCCCGGTTAGCGAGGGCGGAGTAATCGGTCTTACACTTTTCATCGAGCATTATTTATCGATATCCCCCTCTATCTCAAATTTTGTGCTGACAGCTATATGTTATCTTATCGGCTTCAAAGCATTGGGAAAGAGCTTTATCGTGTATTCTTCCTTTTCAGCGTTCTTTTATTCGGTATTCTATTATATACTTGAGCAATTCCCGAGAGTATACCCCGATATTGCGGAAATGCCGCTTCTCGCAGCTCTTGTCGGTGCACTTTTCGTCGGTGTCGGTGTAGGTCTTTGCGTGCGTGCAGGCGGCGCTCCGACAGGCGATGATGCAATTGCAATGAGCTTTTCAAAGCTGTTTTCAAAGGATATACGTATAATCTACATAATAAGCGATTTCCTTGTAATTCTTTTGAGTGTAACATATATCCGTTGGCAGGAACTCATATTCTCAGTAATAACGGTCATTTTGTCAGGGCAGCTGATAGGCCTTGTTTCAAAAAAAGATGACAAACACAATACAAAAAGTGAGGATAAAGTTTGAAAGATAAATCTTTCAAACGGCGTTTTGTGGCTTTCGCCATCGAAAAGGCGATTTTGCTCCGCAAAATCAGCTCCAATTCCGCAGGAAGGGAAGCTTTCGCAATGCGAAAGCCATGGTTAAAAAAGTGAGGATCAAAACAAAAAAACTCCGCTATTCGGATGTATTGAAGATTAAAAAAAGCGAACATAAGAAACCGGTTGTCCCATCACCGATCTTCAGATTTTTTATGCGTGCCCTTGGCTCATTCGATCTGCGGTCTGCTCGTTTCAGCTGTAATATTGACCTCGGGGAAGCAGAGTATCAGCCATGTCTGATACTTATGAATCATTCATCATTTATTGATCTTGAAATTGCGGCGCAGGTATTTAAAAACAAACCCTATTGCATAGTTTGCACAAGTGACGGATTTGTTGGCAAGGAGTGGCTGATGCGGCATCTCGGATGCATTCCGACCAATAAGTTTGTAAGGGATTTTACGCTTATCAAAGACATGAAATATACCCTGCAAGATCTTCATACCTCTGTACTGATGTACCCGGAGGCGAGCTACAGCTTCGACGGAAGAGCAACACAGCTTCCGAGAGGTCTGGGAAGACTGCTCCGCATTTTGTCCGTGCCGGTCGTTATGGTTAAGACTGAAGGTGCCTTTACAAGAGATCCTCTCTACAATTGTCTGCAAAAAAGAAAAGTCAAAGTCAGTGCAGATGCCAGGTGTATAATAACAAAGGAAATGATAGCGACACTTGAAGACAGCGAGCTCGAAAAGATACTTGATGATGCCTTTACGTTTGATAATTTCGAGTGGCAGATTCAGAATGATGTAAGAGTTAAAGAACAATTCAGAGCCGATGGACTTGAGAGAATAATATACCGTTGTCCTGCCTGCCACAGTGAAGGTAGCACACTCGGAAAGGGAACTTCATTTTCATGTCTGTCCTGCCGAAAAAAGTGGTTTGTTGATGAATATTGCCGTATTGTCGATGAGGATGGTGTGACCAATACAGTTACATCTATATATGACGATGAACGCTCTGCGGTCAGATCGGAAATTCTGAGCGGTCGGTATCTTATCGATGTGAATGTAAAAATCGGGGTAATGGTTGACAGAAAGGCGATATATTTTGTCGGTGACGGGAGACTCACCCATGATATTAATGGCTTTCATCTGAGCGGTTGTGGCGGAGAGCTCGAATACAGGCAATCTCCGCTTGCCTCATATAGTCTTTATTCGGATTACTACTGGTATGAGCTCGGCGATATGATATGTATAGGAAACAATGATATACTCTATTATTGCTTTCCGGACAAAAACGGAGTCGTCACAAAAGCGAGATTAGCCGCCGAGGAGCTTTATAAGATCTGTAAGAAGAATCAATCAGGAGCTTCACCTTCAAATGCTGACCCTGAATAACATATAAGTATGTTAAAATGATTTATGACAATTGAGAGATAAATTTTATATTTCAACATGCTTTCACATGTAATCATTATAATAAGATCTTAAAATTAAATCCCAAGGTTTCCTGAGATTAACGGGCAGAACTTTGGGATTTTTATGAATGCAACATATATTCAATGGCAGGAGATCATATACTCTATTATAACAGTTATTTACACATAACAGATAAATGAAGTTTGTCCAATATACCATAAAATAACAAATATGGAATATGAAAAAGAAAAGATTAGGAAGAAAAATTATATATTTTTATGTTTCAATAATGCTTTTTGATAAAAAACAACGGCAAATCGATGTAAAATTTGCAATTTTTTTAAAAAAAATCTTAAAATCGCTTGACAAATAGTAATTTTTGTGTTATATTTTGAATGCAAGCATTGAATATTCAAGGATTGGATGTGATTTCATATGTGGAATTTTATAAGCATGGTTGACCCATGCTACGACTGCGCATTTTTTTATTTTTGATGTGATTTGTATTTATCGCATATACCGCAACTACAGTTAAGTTCAATTTGAGAGAAAAGGAATACTATATGAGAAGTCATAAAAAAATACTATCATTAATTTTGACAGTTTGCATGTTGTTGCCTGCTTTGATGGGATTTTCAGTGCAGGGAAAATCATTGCAGGATTCTTCTTCTTCTTCTTCTTTAAAGGATCTTTCAGAAGAGCTACTTGAAAATGAGTTAGATCGGGAATCACTTGCTGATTGTCTTGAAAGTTGCAACATATTGCAGTATGTCGACAAGCAAGAATTTGAATCAAAAAATCATCTTTACCGTCTTCCGGAACTTGAGAGCCTAAGCAGCTATGCATTCAGAAACACAGATGGCACAACAACAATATACTATCTTGATCAACAGGTGAAATTCATAAACGGTGACGGCGAAGTAGCAGAAAAAGATATTTCGTTGATCGAGAAGTCAAACGGTTACGGAATCGTCAAAAGCGATATCGGATTGACTTTACCAAATAAGATTACAGACGGTATCACCCTTGATTATTCCGGATATTCAATAAAATTGATTCCGAATACACGGGATGCGGCGAGTAACAAAAATTTAAGCGATATGAGCTTATCCGACAAGGTTACGAAAAAAGTCACGAAAATTGAGAACTCGATCGTATACAGCAAGTTATTCGGAGAAAATACCGATGTCAGATATACCCCTTTGCTTTCGGGTATAAAAGAGGATATCATACTTGCATCATATACACCCGATGCCAGATATTCGTTCACACTTCAAACAGACGGATTGTATCTTTGCGAAAGCGAAGGCAAATACTATCTTGCAAAGACTCTCGATTCTGCCCCGATTTTCCATCTCGGTGATGTGATCGTGTACGACTCTATGGGCAAACCATCCAAAGGGCGTTTGTCTGTACTGTCAGTTTCCACAGCCTCTGAATATAATATTATTGTAGAGGTTGACGATGAATTTCTTTCAGACCCTGAAACTGTATACCCTGTCACTATTGATCCGTCAATAACCGTTTCAGATAGTACGCACGGAATAGGTGCAATAGAGGATTCGCCGGTTTTCAGCGGATATGCAACAAGAAATTTCGGAAGCTTCCTTTACAATCGAATGGGAACTCCGTCATCGACTTACGGGATAGGCAGAACAGTTGTCAAACTCAGCGGTCTGACATCGTCTGATGAGTACAAATCAATTTCGGGAGTTCAGATCACCGATGTTAAATTCTATGCAAAAGAGTCATCTGGGGGAAGCTCTCAGTTTATCAATCTTTATCCGTTGACCGAAAACACAACATGGACAGAAAGCACTGTTACATGGAATAATGTCGGAGCATTCGACACTTCGGTAAATTACGGAGCTACAATGTTTAACAACCAATGGACAGCTTTTGATATAACAAATCTTGTTAAGTCATGGAAGAATCAAATTTATTCTGCATCTGCCGGGTTCATTATGACTAATGAGAATGAGACAGGTAACAGTAAGAGCTTTGATTCCTCGGAATGCACCAATGCGGATAATCGCCCGTATGTGGTAATGACTTATGATTCATCTATTGGTGTTGACTATGAAAACGCAACGGTCATGTCGTTATACAGTAGCTATCCTGTTATGATATCCGATCAAGGTGCGAACAAGTGCTTTAAATTTACTCCTTCAGCGACCGGCTTTTATACATTTGAAAGCTCATCGAATGTCGGAGACCCCGAAGCTATATTGTATGATTCACAGAAAAACTTTCTCAAATCGGACCTTGACAGTGCCGGCTCATCGAATTTCCGTGTGGCATACCATCTCTTAGCAAACCAAACTTATTATTTAATTGCATTTTGCTCTAAAACACCGATAGGAAGTTATAACGTTTCTGTATCACCGACATCATCTGCAAGCCATATAACGACATCAACTCTCTATTTTGGACGTCAGCGTTTTACATCCAATTCGGTCTCCGGTGTGACTGTATACAAATTCACCCCCGAGATCTCCGGAGAATATCTGATATACAGTACCGGTGATGTGGATTCAAGAGCATGGCTGTATAACAGTGCTCTTCAAAAAATAAGCGAAGATGATGACGGAGGCGGAGACCACAACAATTTTAGATTGAACTATAATTTAGAAGCAGGGGCTGATTATTATATCGTAGCCGGATGCTATGGAGATGACTCCGGATACTACTATGTGACCTCGCTTAAAAGAATCAATATACCCGAAGGGGACTATCATTTAAGAAATTTAAAAACTACACATTATCTTGATGTTCAAGGACCTCAGGCTCAGGAATATGTTCAACAGTGGTCTTATAAGAGAAGCTCTTCTGAAAAATGGACCTTTTCAGAGATTATGACGGGGCACTATTCAATTCAATCGGCATACGGAGATAAAAAATATGTAGGTATATCTGATGCTTCCGTGTCGACCGATAATGTGAAGCTCTATCCGAGTTGCTCGACATGTGCATCATGGAGAATATATACGAATCAGAATGCCGAATTGTTCTTTGAGCCAATGAATGCTTTGGGTAAGTTCATGTGTGTTCCCAATTCTTCACAGGGTACAGAGCTTCAGCTTGAATGCATGGGCACTTCGGTAAACAACCGTAACAAATGGAAACTTGAATGTCGTTCCGAAACCCCGGTTGAAGGGCAGAGATGGAGTCAATGGTGCTGGGCAACAACCGCAAGAATGTTTGCGAATCACTATGTTACAGTTCCGGATGAGCGCGATCAGGTTCAGGCTGTTTTGGCTGTTAAGGGTGAGATTGTTAACGAAAAGGGAACTTTTTCGGAAGTGGTTAAGGCTATCAATTATTATGTTTCCGGAAACACTTCGGTTAATGAATTAAATGTTATAGGATTGGATAGTGGTACATTGGAACAGAATGTTTTGAACCAACTGATTGATAATGGTCATGTTATGGTTTATAGAAGGCTTCATAAAGGACCTGGAGGGATGTCATTTACCAATCATGCTTTAATTCTTTTAGGATACACTACTGTTTACGAAAATGGAACTATACAGCGTAGATATATCTCTTACAATCCTATGCCAACCGATCAACCTAAACCGTGGGATGATTATGTTGAGGCAATTGATGGAGTAGAGTGTGTGCAAACTTATGAAGATTTTCTCAAAATAAAAGTAGAAAAATTACCAGATACTGAGAAATGGGTTGGATATGCGATTGTGCAATCATAAAGGAAGTAATTCGTAATTTTTTCTTAATTTCATAACAAGATTTAAATTTAAGGAAGTAATTCGTAATTTTTTCTTAATTTCATAACAAGATTTAAATTTGAGGAGTTTAAACTATGTCGAGAGTAAAATTTGTGGTTTCCTTTCTTCTTATTATTGCGACAATATTGACGTTTTCGTTGCCTGTCGTTGCTCATGGGTTGAGAGAAGCAGTACAGGATACAACTAAAAACGAAGATTCGCTATATTTGAGTGAGGAAACCTTAAAGAATATTGGATGTTTTGATAAAATAGAAGTTAATGAAGATACAAAATATTTGATAGTGTATTTTGGATTCGTTTCTGTTATGCACTTATATAATAAAACATTTGATGAATTTATAGATATTCTGGATGGTGTCCGCATCAACGAAGACGAACCGCTCGAAGGGATTCAGGCATGGGAATGGGGAATGATAGAAAAGTTTTTTATAGCCACGGCACCAGACGGTAGTTTTCAATTAAAACGTTTTTTTGCAGATGATGATGGATCTATGCATGAGGATGGGATCCTTGATTCAACACGTCATCCATACGATTTATATGGTAATATTGATTCTGAAAAACTGAATGAATATATACCGGAAAAGGTATTGAATGCATCTTTAGACGACAGAATTATAAAATGCATTGACGAAGAAATCAAAGTTGAGGGTGTATATATAATTGAGTCTCCAAAACCGGATTATTTGTACGGATGGTCTGTTTGCTTCAAAACCGACAAAGGTGATTATATATATTTTTATCACGAATCTATGAAAGACGGCGATTATTTGTTTCCGGTAGATGAATTTAATATCATGTTAGAATATTCAATGTCATGCGAGACATATGAATATGAGCTTCAGCATATTGGAGACGGAACTAAAATTAATTTTTCTGCTGTTTGGCCTGCTGAGATTATTGACCGATATGATGTGAATTCAGAAAACTTTTTCGCAAAGACAGGTTGGAAAAATGACTTCAGTTGGGTGAAGGCTGATGAACCGGTAAATGACGACCCAATAAAGACTGATGATGTTGTGCCTACCGAAACAGGCGTTGAGAACGTAGACAACGATCAAGAAGTACTTGCATCTAATCCCGGGGCGGATGTAATTGACGATCACAAGATCGACGTCGGTAAGACTCAGATCGTACCGATCGTTATCGTTTCATTTCTTGTTCTAGCAATAGTCGGCTCTGTCGTTGTTGTATTCATCAGGAAGAAAAAAGCCAATATTCGCTGAAAGGCTTTCTGACAATATATAACAAAAATATTTTTGATTGGTGTATACAGAATGCTTTCATATGTAATCATCAAAATACACGCTTAAAATTTGATCCCAAAGTCTCCTGATATCAAAGGGCATGACTTTGGGATTTTTGATTTAGTACGATGTTATATTTCAATTTATATAAAAAATGATAGTTTTTCTGCCAAATCTGTTGACAAATATAATGTTTTGTGATATTATATAAATGATAAAGGAAAGGATGAGGTTCTTATGTGGAATTTTATAAGCATAGTTGATCCGATCCGGGATAACTGTGCATTTTTGCGTTCACGGGAACATGTTTTCATTTATTGTTTTTTTAATAAGACAGTGTGTGATTCGTTTGCTTCTTTCCCGAACATCTGAAAATCGGTTTCTGTACGCAAGATTCAGCATTTCCAGGAGGTTAACCTGCTACTTTATTTACTAACTAAAATAATCATTTGAGGTGTTTATATGAAAAAAATAAAATTTGCAGTTTGCATTCTGCTGATAATTTCGACAATATTGACGTTTTCGTTGCCTCTTGTTGCTGATGAGTCGGGGGAAGGTACAAAAGATACAGTAAAAAAAGACGATTCATTTTATTTGAGCGAAGAAACTCTTGAGAAGATCGGCCCTTTTAAAAAAATAAAGGTCGATAAAGATACCAAATATTTGACGATATACCGTGGGTTTGTACATGACTTAACAGTAGTATCTATTGACGAGTTTATATCTATGTTCGACGGTGTTGAATCAATATACGGGTCTTATGATGATCTTCCTGATTTGATGAATAATGACGAATCTAAAGGTTATTATGAAGGAGACGAATGGAAAATAAATCGGCAAAAATTTATTATTGCCTATTCATCAAATGGACGTTTTGAGACGAAAACATTTGATTTGAATTTTACCGATGGGTCATTGTATGAATCAACTAATGGTAGTTCAACATATGAGAATTATGTAAATGAGTTGATCGGTAAGAATGAATATATACCCGAAAAGGTAATATCTGCCGCTTCAAACGACAGTATCATAAAGTGCATTGACAGCGAAATCGAGGTAAGTGATGTTTATGTAATAGAGTCTTTGACTACTCCTGAACTATTTGGATATTCTGTTTATTTTAAAACAGACAAAGGTGATTATATATACTTCTATCATGAAACTATAAATAAAGGCGATTACTTGTTCCCGGCAGATGACCTGCCTAGAATGCTGTTTTCTGCAAAGGACATTGTAAAGGGTTACGTGTGGTGTGACTTTTCTGATGCCTGGCCTGCTGAGATTATTGACAGATATGATGTAAATTCAGAAAACTTTTTCGCAAAGACAGGTTGGAAGAATGATTTCAGTTGGGTAAAGGTTGATGAGCCGGTAAATACCGATGATACACAACCTACCGATACATCTGTTGGTGTCGATACTGACAACAATCAACCGACTGCGATTAATACTGTGCCGGTTGAAACTGACGTTCAGAAATCCAACGATAATCATCCGATCATACTTATCGCAGCTATTGCGCTTCTCGCTGTTGCCCTGGCGGCATTGGTTATCGGCGCATCGTCAAAACGAAAAAATAAATAAGATCTTTCTGAATTATACATAATTATACATACGAGAGTTTATTGCAGATCGTTTGTCTTTGTTCTTGACGTTTGTACTTTCGGTTATAAAAATTCTGTCAGGTCATAAAAAATAAAGAATCCCGTATCCTCGCAATAATGCGTGGAATCGGGATTCTTTTGATTTAGTTTTGTTCCTTACTCAATATACAGTTTTCAATATAGCGATTGGCACAAGCTCAGCTGTCCTTTGTCTGCTTAGAAGCTTTTCTTTTTGACTTGCTTCTTGTTTTTCTCTTTTTAAACGGCCGACGGTGTTTTGATATATGTACTTCGTATTTATCGTCAATAAGATAGGAAATGTCAGGTGCTGTAAGCTTCATGAATTCGGGATAAGACATGCCGAGCATCTCGACAAATTCATCAACCGACAGAAAAACAACCTTTTTGTACTGGTTTTGCATATCCACGATTTCATTTGGTCTTATATTTTTATTACCGAATTCATCATAGTCTACAAGGTAGAGGAAGAAATCGCATTCGTGAAGCCTTTCGGTGACCTGTCCGCCTCTGTTTGCAATAAGCTGAATAAGCTTGACCGTTTCACGGTAGTTTTTATAAATATATCCGGGATATATGAGAACCTTCTTTTTAAGAAAGCTTTCAAGAAGGGAACTGTTTGAAGGGGTGACATTATATATAAATCTTCTGACGCACAGATAGTTATCGCTTCCGTATTCTGCGTTGTTGCTGTGGTCACCGAGTTTATATTCCCTCAGATACTTTCCTTCAAGCTTTTTGATTATAACGTCATATTCACGCAACTCTGTCTCACTTTGAGGATATTTTTGAATAAGTGCCTCTGGATTGGTTTGGAATTTAATACACAGATTCCTCAGTACCTCTGCTGTCATCAGCGAGTCGTCATCGCTTTTGTGCAATTCCTGACGGTTATAGACTCCCAAAAGTGATTCTGCACTTGAAAGTGATATCGAATTTTTCATACGGAATTCGAGCCGCAGAAGCTTCTGAACGTCGTATGATCTGAAGTTAATGCAGGGAAGTATGTATCTTTCGCATTCACTTCTGATGAAATTTTCATCATTTTCGCTTGCATAACCGAAGACAATTGCATCCTTGCTTGTTAAAATAGATTTGATTCTTCTGTAAAATTTCTGAAAATCAGGTGCATTTTTAAATTCTTCTCTTGAATAGGCAAGTTTTATGATATCTCTGCCTTTTCTTCCGAGCATGAACGGTGCTTTGGGGTTGATTACTATATCCTCCTTTTCAAGCACATTGAAAAACCTATCTGTGATCACATAACCGAAGGAGCATATTTTGCCGTTTCCTCCGAAGCAGTTTGCACACTCTATATCAAAGAATATATACTTCATTTCATTTTAACTCCATTTTTTCATTAGCTCTATTTTATAACACTTTTCACTCTATGTCAATAACATAATAAAAAAAGTTTTCCGGAATCAAAAATTTTTTTGAAAAAGCTATTGCAATTTTGCGCAATCCGTGATATTATACTTGAGTATGATTGTATTTTGTGTAAGGAGGTGAAAAGAGTGCCGAATATCAAATCTGCAAAGAAAAGAGTAATCGTTACTGAAAAGAAAACTCTTCAGAACAAAATGTTCAAATCGGCTTTCAAGACTATCGTTAAGAAGTATGAAACAGCAGTCGCAACAGGAGATCTTGAGACCGCTCAGAAGCTCTACCGTGAGGTTGTAAAGGTAGTTGACAAGGCTGTTGCTAAGAATATTATTCACAAGAATACAGCAGCAAGAAAAAAGAGCCGTTTTACGAAAATGCTTAACGCAAAAGCGTAATTACGCATTACATGCCGGGGATTCCTTGGCATAATAAATATCCGAAGGAACTTTGCAATTCAAGGAGCTTCGGATTTTTTATTTTTCGGATCTGCTTTCATTATTCCGGAAAAATACACCTAAAAAACAAGAGCAGGAATAGAGATCCTGCTCTGTTTTTATTATATTATACGATGTTCTGTATATTCTGAATTACGCTTTGCCTGCACATCCGAGGACATCGATAAGCTTATGCTTAACAAGCTCTTTGATGTTTGCTCTTGCGGGCTTGAGGTATTCTCTGGGGTCGAACTTGTCGGGGTGTTCGCAGAAGAACTGTCTGATAGTTCCTGTCATTGCAAGACGAAGGTCAGAGTCGATATTGATCTTACATACAGAAAGTGTAGCTGCTTTACGGAGCTGTTCTTCGGGAATACCAACTGCATCGGGCATCTTTCCGCCGTTCTCGTTAACCATCTTTACATATTCCTGAGGAACAGATGAAGAACCGTGGAGGACTATCGGGAAGTAGGGAAGACGCTTTGAAACTTCTTCGAGAATGTCAAATCTGAGTTCCGGGGGAACAAGAATTCCTTTTTCATTTCTTGTGCACTGTTCGGGCTTGAATTTGTATGCACCGTGAGATGTTCCGATAGCGATTGCGAGCGAGTCAACGCCTGTCTTTGTTACGAATTCTTCAACTTCCTCGGGTCTTGTATATGTTGAGACCTCGTGACAAACTTCGTCTTCAACTCCTGCAAGCGTTCCAAGCTCACCTTCAACAACAACGCCGTGAGCGTGCGCATATTCAACGACCTTCTTTGTGAGTGCTATATTGTCTTCAAATGAATGTGACGAACCGTCGATCATAACCGATGTGAATCCGCCGTCAATGCAGGATTTGCAGGTTTCGAAACTGTCACCGTGGTCAAGGTGAAGAGCGATCGGAAGTCCTGTTTCGATAACAGCAGCCTCAACGAGCTTGACAAGGTATGTGTGATTTGCATAAGCACGTGCACCCTTTGAAACCTGAAGAATTACGGGAGCGTTGACTTCCTTACAAGCTTCGGTTATACCCTGAACGATTTCCATGTTGTTTACATTGAATGCACCTACAGCGTATCCGCCGTCGTATGCCTTTTTAAACATTTCTTTTGTTGTTACAAGTGGCATGATAAAATATCTCCTTTAAGAAAAAAATAATTCTTTTTGAGCTATTCTATCATTTAAACTGACTTTTGTCAATAGATTCACGATTTTTTTAAATTTATTATTGAAAATAATAACATAATATGATATACTGTAAGCGGAGATGATTAAAATGGATAATAAAAAATATATAGAATGCGGAATGATTATCAACACCCACGGCATAAAGGGTGATATAAAAATTGAACACCGTTGCGATGATATATCGGTTTTTCTGAATTTAAAAAAGGTATACTGCGAGATGAACGGCGGAATGAGGGAGCTGAGGATCATAAAGTCTGTACGCTTCAAGCAGTTTGTGCTGGCTCACATTGAGGAAATTGACGATATAGATTCGGCACTCATTTTGAAGAACCGTTTGATATATGCACTTCGTGATGATATTCCGCTTGAAGAGGGAAGCTATTTTATTGCTGATCTTATAGGAATCGATGTTTTTGATGCGGACAGTGGCATAAGATACGGAAGTGTTTCCGATTATATTGAGGGAGCGGCAACCGGATTATATCTTGTAAAATGCGATGACGGAAGGGAAGTATACATACCCGATGTCAAGGAATTTGTTATTTCGGTCGATCCTGAAAAGGGGTTGTTTTTAAGACCTATCGGGGGAATGTTTGATGAGGTTTGATGTAATTACACTTTTTCCCGAGCTTATCGACACAATATGCTCTGCAAGTATAATCGGAAGAGCAGAAAAAAAAGGCATTCTGAGTGTTTTCTCACATAATATACGTGATTATTCAGGAAACGCAAGGCGAAATATTGATGATACACCGTACGGCGGCGGAATGGGAATGCTTATACAGGCACCCCCGGTTGTCGAATGCCATACTGCTGTAAAAAATATCTGCGATATGAAGACTCATACTGTATATATGTCGCCCTCCGGAAAGGTTCTCTCTCAAAAAAAAGCACTTGAGCTTGCTTCATATGAACGTCTTATAATCATATGCGGTCATTATGAAGGTATAGACCGCCGTGCTATAGAGCTGACATGTGATGAAGAGATATCGGTCGGCGATTATGTTCTGACCGGCGGAGAGCTTCCTGCCTGCATTCTGATCGATTGTGTGGGAAGGACTGTAGAAGGCGTGCTTGCATCAAGTGAGTGCCATGAGATCGAAAGCATATCCTGCGGAATGCTTGAATATCCGCAGTACACAAAGCCGAGAGAATACAAAGGACTCAGCGTACCAGATGTTCTTCTCGGGGGAAATGATAAAGAGATTGCCGAATTCAGGTTCAGATCAGCACTTGAACTTACAAAGAAAAACAGACCCGATATGCTCTGAATCTGTATTTTACAGACGCCTTTGTCCCTTGTAGGTCAAATAAAAAATCTGCGAAAGGAAAAAATATCCGTGAAAAAGATAAACTCTAAAAAAACAAAAGAAAAAAAAGATGATAGAGCTGAAAAAAAAATCAGGGAATCTAAGAAAAGCGATAGTCTTTTCAGCAAGATCACAAGATTTTTCGGATGTTTTGATTCCTATACCGAGGATTCACTTATACTTGATACAGTCAATTCGCTTGCCGACAGATCCCAAAAATCCGATTCTGCAACTCTTGACAGCGACGATTCGAAAAAAGCACTTGCAGGCGATTACAGCGGCGATACATCGGTTAATCAGACAGCGATCGAAGCTGCTGACGATTCTCTCTCGTCCCCATGGGACAAACATTCGGCTATACGGAACAGATTCATAAGACCTGTCAAATTCAGGATTACATCATCAAAAGATAAATCGTTTTCAAAAAAGGCATTCGTTGCTTTTGCCGATTATATGTATTCTGCAAAGGTTTCGTCATACGGAGCATTTATTTTTATTTTTTCGGTCATAGCAGCAATTCTGATAGTGGCAAAAGCCATCATCAGCGGTGCGGATCTTTATTCTGTTGACCGCACGGATGCAGTTTTTGTTCTGATAAGTATGATATCGTCGCTTTCTCTTTTTATCAGGGGGGGACGTTGCCTTGCAGATTCAATTCAGAGCAGCAGGATATGTTCATTCATCTTGTTCAACTGGCTTGGAGTAAATAAAGAATCGGTGAGGAGTAATCAAAAACGTGAGCCCGAGCATTTTGTCTTTATTCTCGGTGGCATAATCTTTGGGATCCTGACTTTATTGATTTCGCCTTTACAATTGTTTTATTTATTCCTGAGGTGTATTGTTTTACTTATAATCTTCCATTCACCTGAAAGCGGATGCGTGCTTGCATTTTTTGTGCTGCCTATCTTTCCGACGCAGTCGTTTATCATTCTTATGATACAGACTGTCATTTCTTACTTCTGTAAGGTATTTATCTGTAAAAGAAGCTTTAAACCTTCGGCTACTGATATTACAGTATTTATTTTCGGTTCGACATTCCTTATTGCCTCAATATTTTATTCGGGAAAAATTTTTGCACAGGGCTTCATGTATCTGTTTGCCATCTCCTGCTTTATTCTGATCTCTATGCTTATAAAAAATAGCGAGTGGGTATACAGATGCGTCAAAACAATACGCTTTTCATCGGTAATGCTGTCAATTGTACTGATTCTTTCTTCGCTGAAAACAATATTGAATGAGTTGATACCGTTTGAGATCGCAGGATATATTTCGGATTTTATTCCTCAGAATTTTTATCTTGATGAGAGCAAAAAAATGTATATCCTTTTCGGAGCGTTTTTCACGGTTTCGGGTTTACTGTCAAGGAACAGCGAAAATATCAAGCCAAGCGACAGGATATTTACACTTATTACTGCAATCTCGGTTCTGTTGTCGAGATCGCCTTTATTGATAGTATGCTTTTTTGCAGTATGTCTTTTCCTGAGCGTGCGGAAAAACCTTAAGAATATCATTTACGGATTGCTCATACCCGGTGCACTCATTGCACTCATGATCATATTTATTCCCGATGTTTTTGAGACTATCATCTCTTTTTGCGGATTTACATCGGAATACTTTACATCGCACTTTGCCAATATCGTTTCTTCATGCAAAATCGCCATGTCAAGTATAATAGACATAAAAGGTCTTTCTGTTGAAAGGATAGTCATATTGCTTGAAAAGAATCTTCCTGACAGCATTTCGGCGATTGCAGAAGGCAGTGGATTGTATTTCGGCACCATTTCAAGAACAGGAATTCTCTCGTTGCTCACATTTTTGTTTGTTGTTTTGCTTCTGATATCTGATTATTATGTCTGGGGCAAATCAAAAAAATCGAATGTGAAATTGAGAATTGTTGCATTTTCGGGCTTATTGACGCTAGTCGAAATACTGATTCTCGGATTGTTTGTCTATCCTTTTGCCAATATCATCGATACTGCATATATATTTCTGTTATTGGGTCTTATGTATGCAACATGCAACGTCATGAAGGATGAACGAAACGGTGAGATCGAGCTGCCGGAGAGAGCCTACTCGCTCGGCACTGCCGATATAAAATAAAAAGTGTTATTGAAAAATTGAGAATTAACAGATCAGATCTGTGAGGGGATCAAGCTTTGAAAAAGAAAATTACGGTTTTGAGAAAATTCAATATTTTTGATTTGGTGGTCCTTATAATGCTGACGGTTTTTCTGCTCGGCTCGGTATATTATCTTGCGGTTGCCAATTTCGGTGTAAATGCAAATTCAAATGACAGTACAGTTACGCTCAGTATTGAAATGCTTGATGACACTTTTGTCGACAGGATCTCAGTAGGGGATACGGTATATGATTATATTACTGGCAGGAAACTTGGGATTGTTGAATCACTTGAAGTCGGTGAATGCCTTATGCCTGTTCCTGACGCCGACACTGATGAAGGGCTTTATGCGGTATATCCCGGATATGTCAATCTTAAAATACAACTGAATACCAAAGGGTACAGAGCGAACACAAAGGACGGCGAAACCGTAATGATCTCCGGCAATTCATCCTACAAAAACAAATGCTCGGCAATCCTTATGACAGATGATCTGCAATTTACGGCAAAAATTGATATTTCTGTAGCTGATAAGAAAAAGCGGTAAGTAAAAAGAGGTAAGGTAAGAGGTAAGATAAAATGAAGAAAAAAATCAACACGATCGATTCATTCATCATCATTTATGTTATACTGACTGTATGCTCACTTATTCTGGGATTGATCTTCGGCCGTTTATTCAACACAGAGGTAACAAATATATATAATCTTGAAATAAGGCTTGATTCGGTTGATAATGAAACACTTTCGGTCATAGCTTCGGGAGAAAAAGTGGTCTTTCCCGATTTGTCAGTAGAAGGCACTATAGTCGGCGAACCGACAGCTTCGCCTGCCGGATTGACCGTTTTTGACCGTGAGGCGGGTGACTATGTCACAATTGAAAACCCTGATAAGAGTGATGTAATTATAAATATAGAGATCACCGGCTATTACACAGAGTCGGGATTTCGCACTGGCGACAATTATTTGCTTCTCGGAAACATGCAGATCAGGATCGTCTGCTCTTCATATACAGGAAACGCAACTATCCTTGACATTTCCGACAAAAACGAGTAATTTGCTTTGTTCACTATAAACAAAATTAACGAAATTGAAAAATAATAAAAAAATCGTTGATTTTTTGATGTTTTTTTGATATACTGACCCTGTAATCTATGATCAACTTAAGAATAGGAGTTGGATAATGATAGCAAAGGAAATAACAATCGTAAACAGTTTGGGTCTTCATGCAAGACCAGCCACCTTTTTTGTTCAGAAAGCAACAGCTTTTAAGTGCTCAATCAACATAATAAAAGGCGAGCGTACGATAAATGCAAAGAGCCTTCTCGGAGTTCTTTCGATGGGAATTACCGAAGGTACTACTGTTGAATTGACTTTCGACGGTGTTGATGAAGAGCAGGCTATGCAGAGTATCTGTAATTTTATATCTACCGGTTGCGGAGAGGTTGTTAATCGCTGAGGTATAAATAACAAAAACATTCTGGCAGGGGTATCACTCTGCCTTTTGTTTAAATGATAAATAACCTTCAGGGTATATTTTCAGGCGTTAAAAATAATAAAGGGGTGTTTTCGTGAACGGACAAGAACAATCGGAAAGAAAAGAAGTGCTGTTTTCAAAAGCATTGACACTTCCTCTTTCACCCGGCGTTTATATCATGAAAAACCGGGACGGTAAAATAATATATGTCGGGAAGTCACGTGCATTGCGTTCAAGGGTCTCACAGTATTTTTCGTCCGAAAGGTATTCATCCCACAATTTCAAGACAAAGAGAATGGTCGATTCTGTCTATGATTTTGAATTTATACTGACCGACACTGAAATAGAGGCACTCGCACTTGAAAATAACCTCATTAAACTGCACATGCCGAGATATAATATCAGGCTTAAGGACGGCAAAAGCTATCCTTATATCAGGATCGGCAGAGTTTCTGGCTATCCACGACTGTCTGTTACAAGGACGAGAAGATCGGACGGAGCTGATTATTTCGGACCGTATTCCGGTATGGGTGTGGCGTATGATATATACAATACTGTTTGCAGAATTTTTGGTGTTCCGAATTGCAAATATGTATTCCCACGTGATATGAAAAAAGTCCGCCCATGTCTTTATATGCACATAGGACAGTGTGTCGCACCCTGTAACGGAGAGTGCAGTATTGAGCAACTGAACATGATATTCAAGGATGTCGCCCAATTTTTGCGTGGAAATATCAGAAAAATAAAAAACGACATGACGCAACGGATGATGAAGGCATCGGATGACATGATGTTTGAGCTTGCAGCAATCTGGCGTGACAGAATCAATGCAGTAAATAAACTGCTTGATAAACAGAAGGTCGTAGGGGATCCTGATTCCAATTATGATGCGATTTCGGTCTACCGTGCCCTCTCAGGTCACTGTATAGCGATCGGCAGTGTCAGGGAAGGTGCACTCAGCGATTGCAGTTATACCGTTCCCGGTGCCGATGTTATCTTTGATTCGGAAACGCTTATAACCATTATCTGTGATCATTATGATATGTGTGAGGATATTCCGCAGGATATTGAGACCGATTTTGGCTTTTCTGATGAGGAAATGTCATTTCTTTCCGAATATTTGTCGGGGATATCGGGTAAAAAAGTATACACACATATTGCACAGCGCGGAGACAAAAAACAGCTGTGCAATATTATAAACGAAAATGCCGCAAGAAATTATGCCGATGTCAGCAAAAGGGAAGAGAGAAAAAATGAAACCCTTTTGCTTTTATCAAAGCTCGCTTCGCTTGAGGTCGTTCCCGATGTCATTGAATCGATCGATATATCAAACTATTCAAATGAATGCATTACGGCAGGTATAGTGCGATTTACAGACGGGAAAAAGGATAAATCGGGATACAGAACGTTCAATATCAGATCTTCACAGCAAGATGACTACTCGGCAATGAGTGAGGCGATATCACGGCGTCTTGACCACACCGATGAGTTGCCGCTACCTGATCTGCTCTTACTTGACGGCGGCAGAGGGCATGTTTCGGTAATAAAAAAACTTCTTTCAGATAAGGGCGTATATATTCCTGTTCTCGGCATGGTTAAGGACTCACACCATAAAACAAGGATCCTTACCGACGGGGAGAATGATATAAGTATAGCAGGGTATGACTCACTTTTTCGTCTTATATACGAAATTCAGGAGGAAGTCCACAGATTTACCTATTCGAGAATGAAATCACGTAAAAAGAAAAAGACGATTTCAACTTCACTTACGGCAATTGAGGGAATCGGCGAGAAAAAAGCCGCTGTACTGATATCGGAATTCAGGTCGGTTAAAAATATATCGCTTCTCAGTGTTGAACAGCTTAGTGAAGTAAAGGGAATTTCCGAAAAGGATGCAAAAAATATTTATAATTACTTTCTTGAGCAGAAAAGCAAAAAGAAAGGTGAGGGAGAATAAAGTTTGAAAGATAAATCTTTCAAACGGCGTTTTGTGGCTTTCGACACCGAAACGAGCCGATCCGAGAATAATCGACGCGATTTTACTTCGCAAAACCAGCTCCAATTCTGAAAGAAAGGAAGCTTTCGCAATGCGAAAGCCATGGTAATAACAATGAGGATAATCACAGGCAGTGCAAGGGGAACCAAGCTTCGTACACTTGACGGACTTGAAACAAGACCGACAACAGAGATTGTGAAGGAAGCTGTTTTCAGCATGATACAGTTTGAGCTTGACGGGAAGAGGGTTCTTGATGTCTTTGCAGGCTCCGGTCAGCTCGGTCTTGAGGCACTCTCAAGAGGTGCTTCAAAGGCGACATTTATTGACAGCAACAGAGCGGCCACCGATATAATAAAAGAAAACGCACTGAAAACAAAGCTGTATTCACAGTGCGTTATATATAATTCAGATTATAAGAGAATGCTTAAAATGTTCTCGGGAAAGGAAAAATTCGATATCATATTTATCGATCCGCCTTATGCCGAAAAGCTTATAGATAATGTTCTTTGTGAGCTTGTACGCTATGATCTCATTGCAAACGGCGGAATAATAATATGTGAGGATGATGCGAAAGAACCTTATGAGCATGAAAAGCTCAGCTCACGACGTCATTCAAAATACGGCAGAACATATATTACTGTTCTCGAAAAAAAGGACGATCTTCAATGAGTACAAAAAAGGCACTTGTTACAGGGAGCTTTGATCCTGTGACAACAGGTCATGTCGATATAATCAGACGTGCGGCAGAGCTGTTTGATTGGGTTGATGCGGTAGTATTCATAAATCCTGCAAAAGCATATACGTTCGATGAAAAACAGAGGCTTGAAATGCTCGCACTTGCCTGTAATGATATTGACAATGTCAGGGCCTTCATGGATAAAGGCTATGTATCCGATTATGTCAAAAGAAACAATATTGACGTAATTGTGCGAGGAATACGATCTGAAAATGAACTTGAATATGAAATATCGATGGCGGATTACAACAGAGCTCATTCTGGTGTGCAGACAATATTTATTCCTGCGGATGAAAAGTACGTCGGTGTTTCATCCACACTTGCAAGACAGAGGATCATATCCCATGAATCTCTTGAGGGGATAATTCCGATTCAAATACTTGATTCGGGAATGTATTTTGTAAAGAAGTAAAAATATAAAAAGAAAAAAGATCCGAATCGATACTTTGAGAGTATCTGATTCGGATTTTAATATATAGCGTTGGATTTTTCTTTTGGAAATTACTTTATTTCTTTTATTTTTCTGATGTCTGTGCTGCATAAAACATCTAAATTGTTGAAGATCTTCTCGGCAGGCCAATCCCACCATTTCAGATTCAGCAAAAATTCTATTGTTTCGTCATCAAAGCGTTTGCGGATTATTTTTATGGGGTTTCCGCCAACGACATAATAAGGCAAGACATCCTTTGACACTACCGAATTTGCTCCGATTATTGCTCCGTCGCCTATATGCACTCCCGGCAATACAGTTACATTCTGACCTATCCAGACATCGTTGCCGACGACTGTGTCGCCCTTAAGAGGAAGATCATTGAGTGACGGCGTTGACTTTTCCCAACCGCAACCCATAATGTTGAATGGATATGTCGTTACCGAAGACATTCTGTGGTTCGCCCCGTTCATTATAAACTCAACACCCTTTGCGATCGCACAGAATTTACCTATTATAAGCTTGTCACCGTTAAATTCGTAATGATGTGTCACATGTTTTTCAAAATTTTCAGCTCCGTCACTGTCATCATAATAGGTGTAATCTCCGACAGTTATATTCGGATTGGTTATTACGTTTTTGATAAAACACAGGCTTGGTATGTTTTTATTCGGAAATTTTTCATTAGGATCGGGACCGAACTGTCTCATTACTTACCTCCTGATTTTTATTATTGTATCGTTTTCAGTGAATCGAATCAACTTATGACAGCAAGTACAAATAAATCCGAACCGATCGCCTTTTGACGGTATTCGGTTCGGATTCAATTAATTTGGTGCCGGTGACCGGGGTCGAACCGGTACGGGATTTTAGTCCCACGGGATTTTAAGTCCCGGGCGTCTGCCTATTCCGCCACACCGGCATTATGTATATAATATCATATTTTTTTGCATTTGTCAATAAAAATACAAAAATAGTATAAAAAAATTCGTCACATAAACTTAATAATTTCTGTTGACAAATAAAAGAGAATGTGGTAGTATATTTCTGTGAATATAATCGGGAAAAGAACCGGAAGCTCATACACTTTTTCTTATTTCACTTTAATTACGTTTGAAGACCTATCCCAGTGCAATTTAAAATAATAAAACTTTATGCGGATCGGGGGAACCTTTCTTCAGAAGGGTTCCCCGAAATGCTTTTATATATTATTACTCTTATATTATAAATGGAATCAACCGAAACAAAGGTTAAAGGAGGAATTTTAATGCTAATTAAAAAAGAATGTGTCGCCATGCTTCTTGCCGGCGGTCAGGGAAGCAGACTCTTTGCACTCACCGAGAAGACCGCCAAACCTGCCGTTGAATTCGGAGGGAAATATCGCATTATTGACCTTACACTTTCAAACTGCGTGAATTCGGGAATTGACACTGTCGGTGTGCTCACGCAGTATCAGCCTCTTGTTCTCAATGAATATATCGGAAACGGTCAGCCATGGGATCTTGACCGTCAATCGGGCGGGGTGATGGTTCTTCCTCCATATCAGGCAAAAAACAGTGCCGATTGGTACAGGGGCACTGCCAATGCGATTTATCAGAATCTTACATTCATTAACAGATACGACCCCGATTATGTTGTCATCCTTTCGGGAGACCATATATACAAAATGGATTACTCGAAAATGCTTGAATTTCACAAGCAATCGCAGGCTGACTGTACTATCGCCGTAATTGAAGTCCCGATATCTGAGGCTTCACGTTTCGGAATCATGTCAGCCGATGAAAATATGCGTATTACAAAATTCGAGGAAAAGCCGAAGAATCCCACAAGCAATATGGCGAGCATGGGTATTTACATATTCAGCAAAAAGATTCTCGAAAAATACCTTATCCAAGACGAAAAAGATCCGAATTCTTCAAACGATTTTGGAAAAAATATAATCCCTGCCATGCTTTCTGACGGATGTTCTTTATATGCATACCGTTTCAGTGATTACTGGAAGGATGTCGGAACACTGACGAGCCTTTGGGAAGCCAACATGGATCTTTTGGGCAAGTCCCCTGTGTTCAATATTTTTGACAGGGCATGGAGGATCTACTCACGCAGTCACGCTCTGATTCCGCAGTACATAGGAAACAATGCGACTGTTGAGAACTCTATTATTACCGAGGGCTGTGAAATTCACGGAACTGTCATTAATTCGGTTCTTTCAAGCGGAGTGTATGTTGCTCCGGGCGCAACTGTCCGTGACAGTATTGTTATGAGCGGAACACGTGTAATGGACGGAGCTGTTATAGACTATTCGATAATAGATTCTGATACCGTGATCGGTATGGGCGCTATGATAGGTGAGAAATACTCTGAGGATGCAAAGCTTACGCTGATCGGCGGAGAGCTTGATATATCGGCAAATACTGTTGTAGAACCCGGCGAAATCGTAAGCCCGTCATCAGTGTCATCAAACGGAAAGGAAGGTAAATGATATGTCAACGAACGGTATAGTTTTCGCAAATATTCATGATAATTACATCCCAGAGCTGACGAGATTCCGCACGATGGCATCCGTGCCGTTTGCCTGCCGATACAGACTTATCGACTTTTCTCTCTCGAATATGATAAACTCGGGTATTACTAATGTCAGCATAATAACAAATACAAACTATCAGTCGCTTACAGACCACATCGGAAGCGGCAAGGACTGGGATCTTGCAAGACGCTCGGGAGGAGTAAAGATACTCTCACCGTATATCAACGCCTATGCAAATGGCGGTCTGGCTCCGCGTGGTTCACGCCTTTGTGCACTTATGAGCATTTCGGGTGCACTCTACGATATGAACTGCGACAATATCGTGCTTTGTGATGCTGACGGTATCTGCAATGTAGATATATTATCCATGGTGCATCAGCATGAAAAGAGCGGTGCTGATATGACAATTGCGGTTCACAAAGAAAATCTTACACCAGAACACGCCGCCAACAGCATTGTCTATACATCTGATGACAGCAACAGAATTACAGACGTTCTTGTAAGACCGAAAATGTTTTCGGGTTACTGTGACGTCGGAATCAATGTTCTTGTCATAACAAGAAAGTATCTTATGATGATCCTGCATGATTCGATAGCAAGGGGATATGAATCGCTTTCGCTTGATGTTATAGCTAAAAATGCAGGGAATTACATGATCTTCCGTCATGACGGTTTTTACGGCAGTATTACTACAATGGAAGATTATTATTCTGCCAGCATGGATCTGCTTAACAACGAATCTGCAAGAAAATCGCTGTTCAATATAAAGAACCGTTCAATATATACGAAGGTCAGAAATTCACCTCCTACATGTTATCTTGACGGCTCTGAGGCATCCAATTCTCTTATTGCTGACGGATGCGTTATAGAAGGAGTTGTTGAGAATTCAATACTTTTCCGCGGCGTTCGTGTAGGACCGGGAAGTGTTGTAAGAAATTCAATTCTTTTCCAGGATACATATATAGGTTCGGGGGCTACACTTGACAGTGTAATAACAGATAAGAATGTCATAGTACGTGACGGAAGAACACTTATGGGATATAAGACGATGCCGTTTTACATCGAGAAAGGAAAAATGGTCTGATGAAGCTTTTATATGTCGGCTCTGAATGCACACCCTTTGCGTCTACGGGCGGTCTTGGGGAAGTGATATCCTCACTGCCCACTGCCGTTAAAAAGGACAATCCCGAATATGATGTGAGAACGGTAATGCCGCTTTACTCGCAGATCTCATCCGTATACAGAGATAAGATGAAATTTTTATTCTCTTTTACGGTTCACCTTGCATGGCGTGAGCTTTACTGCGGGGTATTTACCCTCACAAATGACGGCGTTGTATACTATTTTCTCGATAATGAATACTATTTCAAGAGGAATAAACTCTACGGCGAATATGATGATGGCGAGAGATTTGCATTTTTCAGCATGGCTGTCCTGTCAATGCTTGAGCATCTGTCCTATGTGCCTGATGTTATACACGCAAACGATTGGCAGAGCGCACTTATTCCCGTTTATCTGAAGACTATATTCAGACAATACAATATAAAGACCGTCTATACAATACACAATATCGATTATCAGGGAATATTCTCACATGCGATAATCGGCGATGTATTTTCACTTCCGCAATCGGCTTTTTCACTTATGGATTATGAAGGATGTATCAATCTCACAAAAGCCGCAATAGAGTGTGCCGACAGGTTTACGACTGTAAGTCCTCGTTACGCCGAAGAGATCAAGACGCCCTATTTCGGAACTTCTCTTCACTCTTTTATAGGGGAGAATTCATATAAGCTTTCAGGAATAGTCAACGGAATTGATTATAAAGAATACGAGCCGAAATACGATAAGCTGATCGCATCGAAGTTTTCAAAAACAAACCCTTCGGGAAAAGCAATCTGCAAAAATGAGATATTCTCTCTGATCGGTATGCAACCGACCGATGCACCGCTTATAGTTATGATATCACGTCTTGCATCACACAAGGGCTTCGATCTTGTCGAGTGCGTTTTTGATGAGATCATGAAAAACGATGTCAGGTTCGTCATTCTCGGCACGGGTGAGCAAAAGTATGAAAGCTTTTTTGCCGATGCACAGCGAAGATATCCCGATAAGGTCAGAGCAATACTCAAGTTTGACAGAGTTTTGGCTAAGAAGCTGTATGCCGGAGCGGATATTTTCCTCATGCCGTCAAAGAGCGAACCATGCGGACTTGCACAGATGATGGCGTGCAGATACGGAACGATTCCGATAGTTCATGAAGTCGGCGGACTTTACGATACGATCAAGCCATTTGACCATACAAAATGTACAGGAAACGGATTTACATTTGCCACATACAACGCACACGATATGCTTGATGCGATAAGAAGAACGGTCGGTGCATATAATGATAAAAAGATCTGGAATAAAGTGATCAGAAATGCAATGGGCAGTGACTTTTCATGGAGCTGCTCGGCAAAGAAATACACAGAGCTGTACAGCTGTACGCTTTAAAGCAATATTTAAGACTCATAATTTCGAGGAACAAACATGAATTACGAAAAACTCAGAGAAACGATCATCAGCAAGCTCGAGCGAGCATACGGAGTTACGCTTTCGGAAGCGACGAACGAAATGCTTTACAGGGCAGTTCAGTTGACCGTGCGTGATATACTCGCAGGAAAAAAGGCGGCGTATAACAATAAGGTCAAGGAAAAACAGGGAAAGAGAATATACTACCTGTGCATAGAATTCCTTATGGGAAGACAGATGCGTAACAACCTTATGAATCTCGGCATAGATTCGGAAGTTGCCGACATACTCTCAGAATGCGGTCACACGCTTGATGATATATACGAGGTGGAACGTGACCCTTCTTTGGGAAACGGCGGTCTCGGACGTCTTGCGGCATGCTTTATCGATTCTCTTACATCACTCGATTATCCGGCAACCGGTCATTCTATTCTTTATGAATATGGTCTCTTCAAGCAGAAGATCGTAGATGGAAATCAGATCGAGCTTCCCGATGAGTGGCTTCACACCGGTTCAAATTGGCTTGTTCCGAGAAATGACAGGGCATTCACCGTTCGCCTCGGCGGAAAGGTTTCCGAGCAGTGGAACGGAAAAAGACTTGAAATTATCCATACCGATTATGAAGAGGTTCAGGCAATACCTTATGACCTTTTTGTATCGGGAGCTGATTCCGAAGCGGTCAATGTGCTTAGACTCTGGAAGGCGAAGGATCTCTCGCAGTTCAATATGAAGCTCTTTTCACAGGGGGAATATGTCAAGGCGATTCAGCAGAGCTCAAACGCCGAGGTAATCTCCAAGGTGCTTTATCCTGCCGACAATCACTATGAAGGAAAAATGCTCCGTCTGACACAGCAGTATTTCCTTGTGTCGGCTGCTACCCAGAATATCATATCCGATCATCTCCGCCGTTACGGTTCGCTTGATGAATTCAAGGAAAAGGTTGCAATACACATAAACGATACACATCCTGCTGTTGTAATTCCCGAGCTTATGAGAATCCTGCTTGATGTCTACTCATATTCATGGGAGGATGCATGGGATATCGTTACATCGGTTGTAAGTTATACAAATCACACCGTTCTTCCCGAAGCACTCGAGACATGGAATGTCGATCTGTTCAGACTTCGTCTGCCGAGAATATATGCCATTATTGAGGAGATCAACCGTCGTTTCTGTGCTGAGCTCTGGAACTGCTATCCGGGAGACTGGGACAGAATTACGAGAATGTCGATAATTTGCAACAACAATATAAGAATGGCTAACCTCTGCGTTGCGGCGTCTCATACGGTAAACGGTGTATCGGCACTTCATTCACAGATTCTCAAGGACAGCGTATTCCACGATTTCTACAAGCACACCCCCGAAAAGTTTACAAACGTAACAAACGGCATTGCACACCGCCGTTGGCTCAACTATATCAACCCCGGTCTTACATCGCTTCTTGATGAATGCATCGGCACAAGCTACAGAAAGACTCCTGAGGATCTCTCTAAGTTCCTTACATTCAAGGACGACGCTTCGGTGCTTGATCGTCTTGAGAAGATCAAGCACAACAACAAGGTAAGATTCGCCGACTATGCTTTCAAGAGAAACGGAATTGTTATAGATCCCGATTCGATCTTTGATGTTCAGATCAAGCGTATGCATGAATATAAGCGTCAGCTTCTCAACTGTCTGCATATAATCTATCTGTACGATCTGCTCTGTGAAAATCCGAACCTCGATATGGTACCCCGTACATTCATATTTGCGGCAAAAGCTGCACCGGGATATGAAATGGCAAAGAAGATCCTTTCACTGATCTGTGCGATTTCGGAAGACATCCAAAAGCATCCCAAGATCAAGGAAAAGCTGAATGTCGTCTTTATGGAAGACTACAATGTTTCTCTTGCCGAAGTTCTCATTCCTTCTGCCGAAATTTCCGAGCAGATATCTCTTGCCGGAAAAGAAGCGAGCGGAACGGGCAACATGAAGCTGATGATCAACGGAGCGCTCACCTGCGGAACGATGGACGGTGCCAATGTCGAAATGTATCAGCAGGTAGGTGAGGATAATATATATATCTTCGGTCTCAATGCTGCTGAGGTTGACGAAATGTGGAAACGCGGATATAACTCCTCCGAATTCTACAACCACAGCGAGGCGATCAGACGTACCGTCAAGCGGCTCGGAATCGGATTTGACGGAAGGGAATACAACGAATTTGTTTCCTACCTTCTTATGATGCACGGAATTTCCGACCCGTATATGTGCCTTGCCGATTTTGAGAGCTATTGCAATATCCACAGCGTTATCGGACGTGAATACCTGAACCGCACTCTCTGGAACAGAAAGTCGCTTATCAATATAGGCTCTGCCGGATTCTTTGCGGCTGACCGTGCTATTACCGAATACGCCGATAACATCTGGCATATTGACAGAATTAAGTAATATGATTTCAGAAGATACAAAACAAGCTTTAAAAATAGAATCAAGAGATATAAAATTTACACGTTCTGACGAAAAAGGAGAGTCGCTCGGCTTTAACTGCCCCGACTCTTCTTCGGTCGTTTTTCGGCTGGTGTTGCCGCTCGACGTTGATGCTGTTTATATCGTAATTGACGGGGAGGAATTCATCACCGAATTCATCTGCGGTGTTTATAAGTACACCTTCGATGCCGCATCACGAGGTGTCGGGCTATACAGTATTTATTACAGGATAGTTTCATCTGACAGATCTTATTATTACACAAGTCAGGTGAGGGGAAGTCTGCCCGAGGGCTACAGCGGCGGTGATTTTACGTTTCTTGTGTTCCGTAATGATTACTCCACACCTGGTTTTATGAAGGGCGGCATTATTTATCAGATCTTCCCAGACAGGTTCTGCCGTTCGGGTAAAGTCCGATTTGATCGTGATGATGCTGTTTTTTACGGTGATTGGGAAAACGGCGTTCCCGAATACCCCGAAAAGGTGGGTGGCGAGCTTAAGAACAACAGCTTTTTCGGCGGTGATCTATACGGTATTGCCGAAAAGCTTGATTATATGCTCTCGCTCGGTGTAAACATATTATATCTCAATCCGATATTCAAAGCCTACTCGAATCACCGTTACGACACGGGCGATTATGAAAAGATCGATGAAACGCTCGGCGGTGAGCAGGCTTTCGATTATCTTATTTCTGAATGCCGTAAACGCGGAATTCACATAATTCTTGACGGCGTTTTCAATCACACCGGCGATGACAGCCGATATTTCAATAAATATTCAAAGTATGATTCTCTCGGTGCTTATGAATCTACCGATTCACCCTATCGGAAATGGTATTCCTTTGATGCTGAAGGTGAAGGGTATGAGTCCTGGTGGGGGATATCTATCCTGCCACGTGTAAAGTGTGACGACCCAGATTACTGTGAATTCATTTGCGGGAAAAACGGCATAATAAAAAAATACCTCAGAAAAGGTATTTCTGGCTGGCGGCTTGATGTTGCCGATGAGCTCAGCGATGATTTTATAAAGAATATCAGAAGCTCCGCCAAAGAAGAAGATCCCGATGCTCTGATCATCGGGGAAGTGTGGGAGGATGCTTCAAACAAGATATCCTATGGTCAGAGGCGTGCATATCTGCAGGGAAGTGAGCTTGACAGTGTCATGAATTATCCGCTGAAGAATGCGATCATATCTTATCTTATATCAGGAGATGCCAACATCCTTTATGACACGATGGAGATGCTTAATGCTAACTACCCGAAGCCCACTCTTGACTGTCTTATGAATTTTCTCGGCACTCATGACACCGAACGTATAATGACCGTGCTTGCCTCCTCGCCCTGTGCCGGGATGCCGAATTCCTACAAGGCTCGCATCCGTCTTACTCCCGAGGAAAGGGCTCTTGCCAAAAAGCGTCTGACTCTTGCGGTATGTCTTATCATGACACTTCCCGGTGTTCCGAGTATATACTACGGTGATGAAGCCGGTATGGAAGGCTACGGCGACCCGTTCAACCGTTTTCCTTTTCCTTGGGGGCATGAAGACAAGGAAGTGACCGGCACTTATCGCCGATTCGCTGCCGCCCGGCTCTCAAGTTCCGTATACACCGACGGGGAATACAACTGTCTTACCCACCGCTCGGGAGTTTTTGCTTTTTCCCGTGCGAAAGACGGTGAGACCGTCATAACCGCAGTAAATGCCGGCAGTGAGTTCTACACTCTCGATCTGCCCCATCCCTGCCGCTCACTTTTAACCGGCACTTTATATCATGAAAGTACGCTCCTTCTCCCCATGACCTGCGATATCCTTCGCGCAGAGAGTTAGTCTGCGTATAATATTTCGGGGGAACTTTCTGTAGAAAGTTCCCCCGTGCCCCTTCAAAGACTTTATTGAAGGGGAGGATGTTATGGTGCTTCGCTCAAATGGAGCAGAAACTTTGATTGCTCGAACTGCAACCGGCATGCGGGGCCCCTGCCCCACACG
>CAZXAU010000006.1:0-93279 GCA_964638675.1 uncultured Lachnospiraceae bacterium | reverse complement strand
GTTTTTTTAAATTTGTGTAAGTTAGTTTGCGTATGGTGATTCGATGAAACTTTCTGTAGAAAGTTCCCCCGTGCTCTTTCAAAGACTTTATTGAAGGGGGGGACGTTATGGTGCTTTGCTCAAATGGAGCAGAAACTTTGATTGCTCGAACTGCAACCGGCATGCGGGCCCCTGCCCCATACGGTTTTTTTAAATTTGTGTAAGTTAGTTTGCGTATGGTGATTCGATGAAACTTTCTTCAGAAAGTTCCCCCGTGACATATAAAGACTTATAAAATAGTATGGCTATATTATGTAGCGAAATTCTAACGGAACGGTTCAGCCAATTCTTCTCCTGTGGGAGAAGGGGAAACGCTTGCTGTGGATGAGGAGTAGCCCAAGTCTTCACGTAAAGTTGCATACTTTATTGTAAATTTCATAGCAGACACCTCATCCGTCTGCCTTCGGCTTAGCCGCGAAGCGACTAAGCCTTGCCACTCTTCTCCCATTGGAGAAGGCTAAGTGCCACTGTATCTGTCAAATGGACAGTAGACGGCTAAAATACTAACCCCGACAAAGGATTACCCAATTCTATAAAATCTTTTGAAATTATTGCAGAGAATATCGTCAAGCTCGTTTTCGCTCAGTCCCAATGAGAATAAACGGTTCAATTCTTCTTTCGGTGACCACATCGGGAAATCGCTTCCGAACATATATTTATCTGTTCCGAATTTTTCAAAAAACTTATACACTCTTTCTTTATCCAAAAAGAAAAGTGAGCTTGAGGTATCGAAATACAGATTTTCGTGAACGCAGAGATATTGATAAGCTCTGTCCCAGTCGGAGTAGCCGCCGAAGTGTGCCGCATGGACACGGAGCTCAGGGAGTTTTTCAATTACCTTCATGAGCCTTACAGGAGATGAAAAATCGTATCTGTCATCACCCATGTGAAAAAGCACTGTAAGGTCGTTTGCTATACACTCTTTATATACTTTCATTGCTTTTTCACTGTCAATTTCAAAATGCTGAAAATCTGGATGAAGCTTTATTCCGTGCAGTCCGAGTGACTTGATCCTTGCAATTTCTTCCTCTATGTTCTCATAATCGGGGTGAATCGTGCCAAGTCCGAAAAATTCATTGCTCTCATGGCATACATCTGATATAAAATTATTTATAGTCTGTGTCTGATGCGGAACGACCGCCGATGAGCAGATGAGATAATGTGTGATCTTTGCATCATGCTCATCAAATACGAGTGATTGCTTATCGGCTGATGAGTGCATTTTATATCCGTAATAAAAATCGCCTATGCTTTTAGATGCCTTTTCGGCGATCTTATCGGGGAATATATGTGTATGTGCATCGTATATACTGTTTGTCATGTTACTTCCTTGATCTTTTATATTTGTTTTTGTACCGATTTATATTCGTCATAGAATTTATAGTAGGGACAAATTTTTGTTCCCGTCTGAAGAAAACGTGCATATTCGTCTTCATCGAGCGACATAATGCATACATATTCATCGATATCCTCGTCATAATCGTAATACTCACAGCTTTCACAATTTGCTTCATGATACCGTTTTGAATCTTTTTTTTCGGTTTGCACAATTATGACCATAGCTTTCGCATTGCGAGAGCTTCCTTTCTTGCGGAATTGGGGCTGGTTTTGCGGAGCAAAATTGCCTTTTCGGTGACGAAAGCCACAAAATGCCGTTTGAAAGATCTATCTTTCAAGCTTATCACCTCACGAACAATGATTATATATCATTAATGAAAAAAATGCAATAGAGAGTAGATAAAAAAATTGCACTTTTTGAAAAAAAGATTGAGGAAACTATTGACAAAATAAAATGTGTATGATATAATCTATCGAAAATCACACACGGTTTGCGTTCGGTTCCGCTTTTTTTGCGGCATAAATCATTCCGTGGTGGAAAAAACCGAAGGAGGACATTATAATGTCTGTTATTTCAATTAAACAATTACTTGAAGCAGGTGTTCATTTCGGACACCACACCAGAAGATGGAACCCTAAGATGGCTGAATACATCTTCACAGAAAGAAACGGTATTTACATCATTGACCTTCAGAAAACTGTCAAAAAGTTTGATGAAGCATATGCTTTCGTTTCCGAAGCAGCAAAAGAGGGAAATATCCTTTTCGTCGGAACAAAGAAGCAGGCTGCTGAAGCTATCAAGGACGAAGCTCTCAGATGCGGTCAGTATTATGTAAATGTTCGTTGGCCGGGTGGAATGCTCACAAACTTCAAAACAATCAAAAAGTCTATAGCTCGTCTTAAGGATCTTGAAAAGATGGAAGCTGACGGAACTTTCGAACTTCTTCCCAAGAAAGAGGTTGCATCTCTGCTCAAAGAGAAGAACGACCTTGAAAAGAGCTACGGCGGTATCAAGACCATGGAAAACCTTCCTGTTGCTATCTTCGTTGTAGACCCCCGCAAGGAAAGAATTGCTGTTCTTGAAGCTAAAAAGCTCGGAATTCCGGTTATCGCAATTGTTGATACAAACTGCGATCCTGATGATGCTGATTATGTTATCCCCGGAAATGACGATGCTATCCGTGCCGTAAAGCTTATCACAGGTACTCTTGCAAATGCTGTTATCGAAGCTAAGCAGGGGGAGGAACTCTCCGAAGAGACCGAGCAGACAGCTGAGCCGACACAGGAAGACGCTGAATAATTGAATTGTCTATAAATTGGAGGAATAAAAATGGCACAGATCACTGCAAAACAGGTAGCGGAGCTCCGCGCAAAGACAGGACTCGGAATGATGGACTGCAAGAAAGCACTCGTAGAGGCTGAAGGCGACATCGAAGCGGCTGTAAAGATCCTTCGTGAAAAGGGACTTGCTGTTGCTGCAAAGAAGGAAGGCAGAATTGCTTCCGAAGGTATCGTTGATATTATGACCGAGGGCAATGTTACAGCCATGGTTGAAGTCAACTCCGAAACAGACTTCGTTGCAAAGAATGCAAAATTCCGTGAATTCGTTAAAGGAATTCTTTCCACAATAGTTGCAAATAAGCCCGAGAACCTCGAAGCTCTTATGGCTTGCACATTTGCCGGCGGAAATCAGTCGGTTAAAGATACACTCGTTGAAATGATCGCTCTCATCGGAGAAAAGCTCAGCGTTCGCCGCTTTGTTATCGTTGATGGAACAGTTGCAACATACATTCATGGTATGGGCGTTACAGGCGTTATTGTTAAGTTCGATGTTGACGATTCGATCAAGAATGCTCCCGAATTCCTCGAATGTGCAAAGAATGTAGCTCTCCAGATCGCTGCAGGTTCGCCTCCTTCATATGTGTGCAGAGAGCAGATTCCCGCAAGCGTTGTTGAAGAAGAGCTTAAAATTCAGGTAGCTGCAGCTAAGAATGATGAAAAGCTTGCAAACAAGCCTGAAGAAGTCATTAAGAAGATCGTTGCAGGTAAGCTCGGAAAACTCTTCTATGAAAGAGTTTGTCTGCTTGAGCAGGAATATGTTAAAGACGGTTCACTTACTGTCGGAAAATATATCGAAAGCGTTGCAAAACAGATCGGCAAGGCTATCACTGTAGATTCTTTTGTTATCTTTGAAAAGGGCGAAGGCATTGAAAAGAAAGAAGAAGATTTCGCAGCAGAAATCGAAAAGATGGTCAATAAAGGCTAATATTTTGGACTGAATCCGTTATAATATAAAAACCTGTATCACATTGTTTGATACAGGTTTTTTGACAATATTTTTTGACTTAAGAATAGTTGAATGATATGTTCAAAATCTTAGATTTATCGTTAGAAGCTGATAAAATGCGTCATTACAGACATAATTTACGTAATGAGAACTATTTACACTGAACGATCATCCTTGAAAAAAATTCTCCGGAAAAATAAAAAAATGTAAAAAAAGTATTGACAAAAGTGGTATTATGGTGTATACTAATCGAGTAGGTCAAAGCGTGACCGTATGTAGATTTCAGGAGGGGGTGAAAAGAATATGGAGATCAGAGTAAAGGAAAATGAATCACTTGATAACGCAATTCGCAGATTTAAGAAGGCTACTGTCCGTTCCGGAATCCTCACTGAGGTCAAAAAGAGAGAGCAGTATGATAAGCCGAGCGTAAAACGCAAGAAGAAATCAGAGGCTGCAAGAAAACGTAAATACAAGTAATCGATTTTCGTGACCGTCGTTTCGGCGGTCATTTTTATTTTGTTTTGTCAAATTAAAAACAGCCTGATCATCGATCCGGCTGTTTTTAATAAAATTTTTAAAAATTATTCGTTTGTGGTTTCGTCAATAACCGCATAGTCCTCATCCTTGCTGACGAGCAGTAAGATACCTGCAATAGTATTGCAGAAGAGTAATACGCAGATGCTGAGACCAACGCTCGGTTTTTCTGTCTTCATCTTTTTCAATGCAATTATACCAAAGATGAGAGGTAAAATATACCAAAATCCGACAATCATACCGATAATGATAAATACTTTAGCAGCTGTCTTCATGATATCCTCCTTATGAATTGTTATGTAGAAACATCCTACTCGTATAACATATCATAAGTTGCTGCAAATGTCAATAGATTTTGACAGAAAAATGAACTGTATTTTTTTTTTTTTTTTGAACGGACGATGAACAAATTTTATAAAATAGTAAAAATGTTATTTTTTAGGCTGTCGGAAGCACAACACCGGGCAGATCCTGAATTAAAGTATTTCTTTCGGGATATACTGGTGCGGCAAATTTAAGGGCGTGGGGAACTATCTCAGCCTTGAATGAAGTTACTTCACGCAAATCTCCGTCAAGACATATATAGAAGGGTTTATCTGATTCGACATATAATTCCTTGCCTCTTTCATAGTGCAGGATATTGCTGAATCTATCGTCGAAAAGGTGTGTTCCTTTTTTGTAATAGCCTATAAGAGATATCAGTTTGAAGACCGATATCGGTTTAACAACGCTGATCTCGAGCAGTCCGTCATTCGTCACCGCAATCGGTGCACAATTGTATGCCCCACCGACAAAGCTTGCATTCGCACATGTCGAAAGAAGAAATTTTCCGCTTTCATTGATCAGTTTTCCGTCTATCGAAATATAGGCATCATTCTTCATAGCGGTGAAAAGTGCTTTGACGATTCCCGTAGTGTAAGCGTTTTTTCCACCTATCAGCTTTTTGTTTTTGATTTTGATCATGGTATCGCATACCGCCGAATCAAAACCGAAGCTCAGAACATTGACACAGTATTCATCCCCGACCTTTATAGCATCGATATAATGAGATTCTTTTTTTACGAGATTAGGAAGATCGAGAAATCCTTCTCTTCCTCCGTAGTACTTTACGAAATCGTTTCCGCTTCCTATAGGATATACAGAGAATTCTGCATTTTCATAGCCGAAAACTCCGTCCACTACCCCTTTTATGGTGCCGTCGCCGCCGCATGCATAAAAACGTGTATTCTCGTCCTTATGATTTTCGCAGTATTCTTTTACAAAGCGTGATGTATCGCCTGGATATTTTGTTATGTATATCTCGTAATCAAGCTCTGATCCGGAAAGTTTGTTTCTTATTTCATCAGGGTTTGTTTTTCCCTGACCTGCTGTTGGATTGAAAACGAATATGTGTTTCATGGTTTGTCTCCATTCAATAATCGCTGTCTGAGTGCAGCCGCTGTTTCAGTATAACATACAATGCGAAAAAAGTCAAATAAAAAGACTTCATTTTTTAGTTGACAAAGGAATAAATTGATGATATTATAATCCTGATCAATAATTAAAATACAGAAAAGGAAATCATCAAATCAATGGAAAAGCAGTTCTTACCGATAAATGCAGAGCAGTGCCATAGCAGGGGCTGGGACACACCCGATTTTGTATATGTCTGCGGCGATGCATATGTTGACCATCCCTCATTTGGTGCGGCAATAATATCACGTGTACTTGAAGCCGAAGGTTTTCGTGTTGCTATGCTTTGTCAACCGAATTTTAAAGGTTGTGATGATTTCAAATCTTTTGGAAGACCGCGTCTCGGTTTTCTTGTATCTTCCGGAAATATAGATTCAATGGTTGCCCACTATACTGTAGCCAAACGCCGAAGAAATTACGATTATTATTCACCCGGCGGAAAGATCGGATACAGACCTGACCGTGCCGTTATAGTTTACTGCAACAGAATTCGTGAAGCTTACGGCGATATTCCGATAATTCTCGGCGGCATTGAGGCATCACTCAGGCGTTTCGCTCATTACGATTATTGGGATGACAGAGTAAGAAATTCGATTCTTGTCGATTCGGGAGCCGATATTTTAACATATGGTATGGGAGAAAAAATTATACCGAGAATAGCCAAGCTGCTTGACAAGGGCGTTCCGATAAAAAAGATACATGATGTCAGAGGAAGTGTATATCTGACGTCAAGAGATGATAAGATACATTATGAGTCTGTCGGTCATTTTGAAATAGATCAGCTCAAGCAGGATAAAAAAGTATATGCTGACGCCTTCAGGATTCAGTACATCAATCAGGATGCGATCACCGGAAAGGCAATTGTTGAATACTATAAAGACCGTATGCTTGTACAAAATCCTCCGATGCCGGTGCTTGAAAGAGAAGAGCTTGACAGGGTGTATGCACTGCCGTATATGCGGACATACCATCCGATATATGAGAAAGATGGCGGAATTCCGGCTATAAAAGAAGTTGAATTTTCAATAACCCATAACAGGGGATGCTTCGGCTCATGCAATTTCTGTGCGCTTGCCTTTCACCAAGGCAGGACTGTAAGATCAAGGAGTATTGAATCGGTCGTGAAAGAGGCAAAGCTTCTTACAAAAGCGCCGAATTTCAAGGGATATATTCACGATATAGGCGGTCCCACGGCAAATTTCAGGAATCCTGCATGCGACAAACAGATAAAGCATGGTGTTTGTCCCGAAAAACGCTGTCTTGCTCCTACGCCCTGTAAGAATTTGAAGGTAGATCACAGCGAATATAAAGAACTTATAGAGCGTGTCGAAGCGATTCCGGGAATAAAAAAGGTCTTCATCAGATCGGGCATACGCTTTGATTATCTTATCTATGACAAGGACGATTCATTTTTCCGAAAGCTTATTCGTGACAATGTATCGGGACAGCTCAAGGTCGCTCCCGAGCATATATGCAACAATGTTCTGACTTTGCTCGGCAAGCCGTCGAATGAGGTATACGAGAAATTCAAAAATAAATTTTTCCGTTTGACAGCCGAGTGCGGAAAGGAACAGTATCTTATTCCGTACCTTATGTCCAGCCATCCGGGAAGCAGACTTGAAGATGCACTTGAGCTTGCTCTGTTTTTGAAGAAACAGGGCTATTCACCCGAGCAGGTGCAGGATTTTTATCCGACACCCGGAACCGCATCAACGACGATGTTCTATACGGGAATTGATCCGTTTACGGGAAAAGAAGTATTTATACCGAAGAGTCCGCAGGAAAAAAGACTGCAAAGAGCTCTCTTGCGTTACTTTGACCCTCAGAATGCCGACGCCGTGCGTGAAGCACTGAGACTCTGCAACAGGGAAGATCTCATCGGCTTCTCACCAAACTGCCTTGTTCCTCCCGAGAAAGAGGAAAAGGGGAGGCATAATCGACCATATGAAGGAAAAAAGAGCGACAGATCTTCGCTTGAAAACAAAAAAAGATACAGCAAAGAAAAAGAGAGCAAGCGGATTTGCAGACAAAATAAGGGGTCAGGATCAAAACAGACAAAACATATAAAAAAGACAAAAAAATAAAATAAAAATTCTATTGACCTTTTAAACGGCATGTGATATAATCATATGTGTATAAAGAAAATACGAAAGGATAGTCCAATGAAGCGTACAGCGACGGTTTTTTGTCTTATATTCTTATTAATTCCGACCTATTTAATTCTATCTTTTTTGTTTTCAGGACGGAAAACTCCTATCAGCTTCAGGGATATAACGAAAACAGTCATCACTTCTTCCAATTCATATGTTCGTGAGATCAATTATGATGAGAACAACAGTGACACAACCCTGTTTTACAGAATGCTTGAAAATAAAACGCAGGTTGCTTCAATACCTTCCGGTATTCTCAAGCTCACACCCTATAAGGTTTCATTCGTTTCGGACGGATTCACAAGCGATTATGAATATTATCTCAGCAGCAGCCCGGATAGGCTTTATATAATTCAGCGTTCGGGAGTTTCTGTGATATATTATAAGATCGACAAGGAGATCGGCGATGAATTTCTCAGATCGGATTTTTCTGAGGGAGTATATGCAAGTTCGGTAATTCCTTCACTTCTGATCGATTCACGCAATGTTATGCCGGGTGACGTCAATTGGCTTTATAAAGCCGCAAACGATGAATTCCGAACGGCAAAGGAGAATGAAGTAAGCGAGTTTATCCCAGATATAGGGGCACTTTCAAGCGATTTTAAGCTTGTTTTCTCATCCGAGCCGTCAAGCATATCACTTAAAGTGACAGACAGAGAAAAAAATGAGCTTCTCTATTCAGGAACGGCGAGTGAATTCAGAGCCTTGACAGTCAGTGACAATCTGAGTGTCAGGATAGATATAAATGCGGTCTACGATAAGGGCGGGGAAGCGTACGGAAATATTGATTATTCGGTATATGCAAAATTGTATGCACCTCTTTACTTTTTTATATCCGAGCCGCAGGTCAAAGAGGGCGGAGTTGTCGTTCTCTCTGCAAAGAATGTGATCAACTCCGAAAGTCTGAGATTTGAGAGCGAGCCTGCATTTGACTATAAGCCTGTATTTTATAACGACGGCGATTATTACCGTGCACTGTTGCCTGTACCGAGGGAATGTGTCGAATCAAGCCTGAGTTACAAGCTTAAGCTTTCGGCTGACGGTACAACAAAGGAAGTGACGTTGCTTATTCTGAATTCGTCATATGACAGCGTCAAAATAAGCGGAGTGAGTGCCGGCACCCTGAACAGTGTCGGGGTTAAGGATCAACCGTATACAGAACTCTATGCTGCAATTTCATCTACGATTTCAAAATACACAGATTTCGGCAGATCTTATGTATCGGGCAACTTTTCAAGCGGTTATGAAAAGGGAATTCACAGATCCTCTTACGGGACAAGTATAGAATATACAAAGCTTCCGGGTAAAGTATTTATATCAGAGGATCACGCATATGTAGGAAACAAAACTGATCCGATTACTGCAATGAACAACGGAAAGGTTGTTTTCATGGGGAATACCGGATATACTGGCGGACTGATAGTCATAGACCACGGTTTCGGGTTGCTCTCATGGTATTGGAATATCGGAACGTTCAGCAGCGATATTATGCTCGGCGGCAATGTTGAAAAGGGGGCGTTGCTCGGTTACAACGGCGGCGGCGGACTCAGCGAACAGTACAACGGAAAGAATAACTCCTGCCATATCGCAGTTACAGTTTTCGATCGACCGATAGATGAAAAATATCTGATATCGGGCGGACTGAAAATAGACAATAAATAAAATAATTCAATAATGATTCATACAAATGAGCAGAAAAGGGGAATAAAATATGAATGGCTTCAAAAATGCAAATGTATATGTTGAGGGAAAAGGTGTAATAAAGACCGATTTAGGCTTCAAGGACGGAAAGATCGTTTTTATCGGGCAGGATGACTCGATAGAGCAGATTGCCTGTCTGCCTGAGGATGCCATTGTAGTGCCCGGATTTATTGACGAGCATATTCACGGTGCTGTCGGCTATGATGCTATGGATGCGTCGGATGAGGCTCTTTCCGGAATGGCGAACGCACTCGTCAGCGAGGGAACTGTAGGTTTTCTTGCTACAACCATGACCCAGTCGCCCGATAAGATCTCGGCGGCAATGAGAGCAGTCAAGGAATATAAAGAAGGTGTGCACAATGACGGTGCCGAACTTATCGGAATTCACCTTGAAGGACCGTTTATATCAAAAAAACATGTAGGTGCTCAGCCCATAGAATATGTCGCATCTCCCGATGTTGAGACATTTAAAAAATACAATGAGCAGAGCGGCAACTCTATTAAAATAGTTTCAATGGCACCTGAAACCGAGGGTGCTGAAGAGCTTGTCAGATACCTTGCGGACAACGGTATAGTTGCATCAATAGGTCACGCAGATGCTGGGTACAATGATATAGAGAAGGCGATCAAGGCAGGAGCTTCAAATATTACACATACATACAATGCACAAAAGGCACTTCATCACAGAGAAATAGGAACAGTGGGTTCGGCATTCTTATTCGATGAGCTTAACTGTGAGGTTATCTGCGATACTATCCATGTAAGCGTTCCGGCCATAAAGCTTCTTATCAAGAATAAACCGCACGGAAAGGTTACACTTATAACCGATGCTATGAGAGCAAAATCAATGCCCGACGGTGAATCTGAGCTCGGCGGTCAGCTTGTTATCGTCAAAAACGGCGAAGCACGTCTTGTCGACGGAACTCTTGCAGGTTCGGTTCTCCGTATGAATGATGCCGTAAAGAACGTTGTTACAAAATGCGGCGTGCCTTTTACCGATGCTATTGATTTCTGCACGATCAATCCGGCAACCAATCTCGGAATATCCGATAGGCTCGGTTCTATTGCGGTAGGAAAGAGTGCATCGGTTACCGTTCTTTCGGCTGATTATAAAGTGCTCATGACGATTCGTGACGGAAATGTCGTCTATAAGGCATGAGTGTGGAGTTGTAAATACACGGTTTTGATTGTTTTGCATTAAAAAATCCCGGAAAAGCTCCGGGATTTTTATTTGTTATACGGTAATAAACCTGTAAGAACTATCAAAGATTTTTCAGACTGACGGGAATTTCAATAATACCTGAAAGACCGGAAGCGATTTCATACGGATTGAATATAAGCACGATCTTGTCGTCTTCAAGATACCATGAATTGCATATGATCTTTCTTATTTTTTCCTTATAGTTTTCACTGAAATCGCATGACATTGAAAGTGTTTTGTCTATGGCTTCCTCGGCGAGAACCGGCAGGCTGATTCCGAGATTTTCTTTGGACATCAGTTTGCCGTCTTCAAGCGAATAGCAGAGGCAATATACATCGGTTCCGTTCTCATAGCCGTAATCTGTTTCAGAGCTGATTTTGAAGGATATATATCCCGGCGAGAGATATGACTGAAAGTTTGTCGTATAAATATAGTAGCTCGGATCTTCGGGATCGTAATCAAGTGAGAAGAATTCACACTGTGCCTTGTAGTCGGCTACTGTCTCCTTGATCGATTCTTCAACGGCTTTTGCTATACTGTCGGCAAGTTCCTGATTCTGATCATATTTTATCTCAGGTAGGTAATATGAAACTCTTCCGATCTTATATTCTCCCATTGTGAGCTCTTCACTGAACTGTTTGCTGTATGAAACTACTGTAATGCTGTCCGTCGGTGGCGGTGTGGTATTACTGTCTGTCGGAACGAGGGTCTGTGTTGTATTTGTCGGTGTGGTATCACTTCCTGTCGGAATAAGGCTCTCTGCCGTATCTGACGGTGTTGATGTCAGAACTGTGCTGTTTCCTGAAGTCGGCGGCTGTGTTGTGCTTTCATTTCTGTCTGTTCTGTCAATGCCGATCAGAAAATACACGACACCCAATATGACAGCAAGAGCAAGTAATGATAACACGAGAAGAATAACAGTCTTTTTATTATTTTTTTGTTTTTCGCTTCTATTTTGATACATACTCTTATTTTTGTTCTTATTTTGTTCCTTCATTTTTTACCTCCGGTTTATTGAATTGAACAACAGGATATAAGACAGTGAGATTATTTTTCACAAATACAGTTTATCATATGAATAATAACATTTCAATAGCTTTTTATTTATTTTTTATAAAATAATTCATTTTCAGACATTTTTCTGCAAGTATTAAACTATCCGTTTACAAAAATAAACTAATAGGTTATTGACTTTTATATTTTAATATGATATCATACTTAAGGAAAGCTGGTGATGAGACATGGCAAAAATTGCTGATAAAGAAAAACAATTTAAAAGAAATCTGAGTTATTTTACAAAATGGAGCGGTCTGCCTTACCTCGGAATTGCAATTGCAGCTTTGGGAGTTGCGATTTTCTTGTTTGCACAATCATGGTGGATGTATTTTTTTCTTCCGTACCCTCTTCTGATTACGGGAATCATCATATGTATTGTCGGATTCAATACGAGAACAAGCGAAAACGACTTTCTTGAAGCTTTGAAAATACGTGTAAAACAATACGAAGATGAAGAGATTCCGTCCGAGCTTTTAACAAGACACGGCAAAAACGATGAGACGCCTGAGTCATTTTTCTATTCAAGATATGTTTATGCGAAGGATAATACACTTTACAAAATTTTGAAAAACGGAACTCCTGCATCAAGCATATACAATACTACAAAGCTGACTTTTCTTGAAAAAGGCTTGTACTGTAAGACCGTTGATTTTTCACTTGTTGAGGATTCCGAAGATATCGAAACCATACTTATCGATTATTCGGATATTAAAGATGTTGATGTCGAAAGAAGTGAATTCACTGTTACTGTCGGAAAGGAAACCGTGACCGAAAAACTTTGCTATGCAGTTTTGAACTATTCGGACGGTAAAAAGATCTATATTCCTCACCCCGATGATGCGCTTCTTGCCGATTTTTGTACTGATCTCAAAAAGAAAGTTGAAGAACTCAAAAAATAAGAAATTGCCGCCGGATAATATCCGACGGTTTTTTCATCGATAAAATAGCTTGTATAACCATATACCTTTCACCATTATTTCTTTTGCGAATATAATATATACTGTATTGAATTCAGAAAATATTATATTTAAATTGACGGGGGAGAGAGAATGAAAGATTTTAATCTGACTGTTATGGGAGCGACAGGAGAAGTCGGAAGGGAAATGCTTAAAATTCTTGAAGAAAGAAATTTTCCTATCGGAAGATTGAAGCTTCTTGCGACAAGCAAAAGCGTAGGAAGGGAATTGCTCTTCAAGGGCGAACACCTGAGAGTGGAAGCGCTCGACAAAGCTGCATTCTCGGGAAGCGACATCATACTCGGTGCAGCACCGTCAGATGTGTCGCAAAAATATATAGGAGACATACTTGAAAGCGGCGGCGTTTTTATTGACAATTCAAGTGCATTCCGTATGAGGGATGATGTTCCGCTTGTAGTTCCCGAAATCAATCCGGAGGATGTGTTCAGACATAAGGGAATTATTTCAAATCCTAATTGCTCTACAATTATCACCCTTGTTGCAATCGGGGGAATAAAGAAGAAATACGGTCTCAGGTCGCTGACGGCGTCTACATATCAGGCTGTTTCGGGTGCCGGGAAGAAAGGAATATCCGAGCTTGAAGATAACATAAGAGCGATATATGAGGGTAACAGCTTTGAGCCTTCGGTTTTCGCACAGCCGATCGCATACAACCTCATACCGCAGATAGGTTCGTTTTTACCTGACGGATGTACAAGTGAAGAGATGAAAATGCAGAACGAGGGAAGAAAGATCCTGCATCTGCCAGATTTGAAGGTAAGCTGTACATGTGTTCGTGTACCGGTGCTTCGTTCTCATTCGATATCGGTAAGTATCGACACTCAGACATATGCAGATATAGATGATGTGAAAGAGACAGTGAAAAAATCACCCGGATGCATACTGTATGACAATATAAGCGAACAGCTCTTTCCCACACCGCTTATATCATCTGACAGGGATGAGGTTTATGTCGGGAGAATACGGAGAGACCCTGTGAACGGCGGAATCACACTTTTCTGTTGCGGCGACCAGATACGAAAGGGTGCTGCAACCAATGCAATACAAATTGCCGAAACTCTTATAAAAGCGAGGGATATTGTATGAACAGTAATGTTAGAATAGGCATTTGCGGTTACGGCAATCTCGGAAAAGGGGTCGAGCTTGCGGCACAGCGAGCGAACGATATTGATCTTGTCGGAATATTTACAAGAAGGGAGCCATCAGGTCTTTCGTCTCGCTTCGGAAATAAAATATATTCATATGACTGTATAAATGATTTTGCTGATGATATAGATGTAATGGTGATATGCACCGGCAGTAAGACCGACCTTATGAGCATGACCCCCCGACTCACAGAGAAATTCAATACTGTTGACAGCTTCGACACACACAAAAAAATAAGAGAGCATTTTGAAAATGTTGATGATGTTGCGAGAAAAACAAGACATGTATCAATGATATCCTGCGGTTGGGATCCCGGTCTTTTTTCGCTTGCAAGAATATTTTTCACATCTTTTCTCCCGGATGGGAACAGTTATACATTTTGGGGAAAAGGTGTCAGTCAGGGACATTCAGAAGCCCTCAGAAGTATTGAAGGGGTAATTGACGCAAAAGAATATACGATACCCGACAGTGATGTTGTTGCAAGAATCAAAAATGGAAATGTCATCGGTGATACATCAAAATATCATATCAGGGAATGCTTCGTCGTTTGCTCTGAGGATGCCGATATTGAAAAAATATACAATGAAATTATAAATATGCCAGACTATTTCAAAGGGCAGAAAACAGTGATTCATTTTGTTTCTGCTGAAGAAATGAAAAAAAATCACAACGGTATGCCGCACGGCGGTGAAGTGCTCAGGATCGGGAAAACATCCGATAAGACTGAAGATCTATGTAAGCTTGCTCTGACGGCAGAGCTTCCTTCAAATCCCGAATTTACCGGAAGCGTACTCTGCGCCTGTGCAAGGGCAGTGAAAGAAACTGCCGAAAAAGGCGATTACGGATGTAAAACAATGTTTGATGTTCCGCCGCGTTTTTATCTTAATGATCAAATTCTTTCCGATCTCTTTTCACAAGGAAGACTGTTATAGTTATTTGTTCAGTAATATGTTGTACTGAATTGTTTTTATGATGTTTTTTATATTGACAAAATCGATGATATCCCTATCGAAAGATAGGGGTATTGTTTTTAAACACTCATATAATTACATTGATTTATCATATAACTTCATATAAAGTTTGGCGTTTTTTTAATCAATTGGCTAAAAAAATATAAAAAGTCAATTTTACTGTTGCAAATAAATAAAAGATATGATATAATATGCGTATGACTATCGGTATAAGCATAAGAATAACGATCAGTACAATACGTCCAAAAGTAATAAGAGGATATATAAACGATACAACGATAGATAAAAACGGAAATAAAACAACGAGAGCAACTACAACGACAGAGTAGATGATATGTATTTTTAATGTCTCTGAAATTTCAACTTTTTCAGTGTATTTTTCCGGATCCCGATTTTTGATCCGGCGTTTAAACGATCTGATTTTCGCAATGATTGTAATGATAAACAATACAGGCAGGTATAGTCGATAACGGAGAAAATATAGGAGATTATAAGTTTTTTACCGCTTCAGCATTCCTGCGTTCATTGGAGCTTGATTATATTGACATATGATAAAGTCATAATATATGAAGCACCATACCCATTCCCCTATAATAAAGTCTTTGAGGGGGATGCCTGACTACTAAACGCAAACTAACATTAACTAAGGAGCAAATATGATCACAGTTGAAAAAATGCCGGAGGGTTATCCGGGAATCGTTCCGTTTCTTGTTTCAAGCGAATACGGTGAGCTTAATATCGAAATTTATGAAGGTCTTGAGGAGCTTGCACAGAGATATCTTGAATTGTTCGTGGACAAGCCTTTCTGCAATGAGGCGCTCGAGTTTATAAATTCGGGTGTTGATAATTTTTTAAGAGAAAGTAACTATGTACGTGACGGATACGGTTCTACGAGATATTATATACAATACCGAGCTACTGCTCTTGATATGAGGGCGGCAAGAGATGATTCGGTGAAGATGGATGAAAGTTTGTCAGAAGTGAAAAATCTCACATGTATTTACGCTGAAGAGGACGGAAGTATTCCAATGATATCGTTTGTCACAGTGAAAGAAGGCAAAATCGTATCTGTCGCCACTGTCAATGAGTTCAGGGGATCGATCGCAGAGATAACGGTAAATACGGCGAAAGACTGCAGAGGCAAAGGGTACGGAGCATCCAATGTCTTTTATCTCTCAAGATATCTTATCGAAGAAGGAATAACTCCGGCATATTGTGTGAGCAGATACAATAGGGCGTCTATCGCACTTGCAAAAAAATGCGGATTTGACGAGATCGGAAAGTTCTATGCCGCTTCGGCATACTGCGTAAAGTAAGTGTAATAACAAAACCGCCATAAAGACGGTATAGGTATACGGTAAATTTTGAAAGGAAAAGATTATGGCTTTTGATTCGGGTGTAATAGCCTGTCTTGTAAATGAGATAAAAGAAAAAACAATTCAGGGCAGAGTTGATAAAATATATCAACCGCAAAAGGATGAGTTTAATTTATATATAAGAACACGGGGAAAAGATTATATACTCGTTATATCATTGATGTCTGGAAGTCCGAGGATATATCTGTCCGATCAGCAAAAGGAGAATCCGTCAAATCCTCCTGCATTCTGCATACTTTTGAGAAAATACCTCTCGGGTGCACAGGTTTTGGACATCGTTCAGCCGAATTTTGAGCGAATGGTGGTAATTTCCTTCAATTCAAGGGATGAAATGGGCTTTTTCTCGGTAAAAAAGCTTGTTGTCGAGCTGATGGGTAAATACACAAACCTGATGCTGTGTGACGAAAATGACAAAATTCTCGGTGTATTCAAATCTGTCGATTTTACAACAAGCGAGATAAGACAGATACTGCCAGGCATGAAATATGAGCTGCCGCCGACACAAGGAAAAATAAACCCTCTTGACGTACAGTATGAAGAATTTGACAGACTTTACGGCACAAACAAAGAAATGACTGTCGAGAAATTTCTCGTTCGTAATTTCAGCGGAATATCTCCGCTTGTCGGAAGGGAAGTGTCATACCGTATATCAGGAAAGACAGATTGTATTTTATATGACATTAGCTCGGATAGGCTATACAGAGCATTTTCAGAGCTTGTTTCATTGATCGGGAAAGCTGATTTTTCACCATGTGCACTGATTGCAGACGGTAAGATCAAAGAATTTTCGTTCATGGAGATATTGCAGTACGGCGATGTTAATAATATCAGGAAATATGAATCGCCATCAAAGCTGATGGAGGAATGCTACAGAAGCAAGGAGCACGAAGGACTTGTTATTTCAAAGGCACACGATATTTTCCGTATTCTGACAAACGCCGAAAAAAGGCTTCTCAAAAAGATTGAGAATCAGCAAAAAGAGATCGATGAGTGCCGGGAAAAGGATGTCTATAAAAAATACGGCGACCTGATAACGGCGAATCTCTACAGATTAAAGCAGGGCGATGAAAGCGTAACGTTGACTGACTATTATTCGGAGGACATGTCGGAAATTACGCTGAAGCTCGATAAACGGCTTTCACCCTCACGAAATGCACAGCGGTTTTATAAAAAATACAATAAGCTTAAAAATGCCGAAATAATACTTTCCGAGCAGATCGGAATGGCGAAAAGAGACCTTGAATATATATATACCGTATTTGATTCGCTGTCAAGAGCGCAGACACCGACCGAGCTTGAAGAGATACGTGAAGAGCTCTCGATTTCGGGATTTGCATCGAAATATAAGAGCGGAAAGAAGGGAAATGTCAGAAAGCAGAAGATCAAGGTGAGCGAATACAGGACAGAAAACGGGTACACTGTGCTGTGCGGAGCAAACAATATTCAGAATGATTACCTTACATTTACCCTGGCATCAAAAAACGACTATTGGTTCCATGTCAAGAATGCCCCCGGGTCGCATGTAATTCTTGTCTGTGACAAGCTTCCCGAACCGCCGGCGATAGATTTCACACAGGCGGCGAATATAGCCGCAGTCAATTCTAAGCTAAGCACCGGACAGCTTGTCACCGTCGATTATACACTTGTCAGGAATATAAAAAGGCCGCCTGCAAGCAAACCGGGATATGTCACATATTCAAGCAATTACTCGGCATATGTAACACCTGATCCGGAAGGATGCAGACAGCTTAAAGTCAAATAAAATTATATATTTTAAATATTTTTAAATTCAAAAATTGTTGTGAAATCGAAGATCTCGCCAGGGCGGAGAATACATGAAGGATATTCAGGCTTGTTGGGTGAATCGGGGAAAAACTGTGTTTCAAGACAGAGAGCATGACCCTCACGCTGGGGAACACCGCCTTTGAAATTTTCCGGTGAATTCATAACACAGCCTGTGTAGAGCTGTACAGCAGGAGAATTCGTATAAAGAGTCATTCTTCTGCCCGATTTATCGCAGTAGAGCTCTGCACGGCGTTTTATCATTCCGTTGTAGTCAGCGAAAATGAAATTGTGGTCAAAGTAGTTTGTGATCTTTTTCGGCGTTCTGAAATCGAAGATAGTACCATCAACATCAGATTTCGGACCGAAAGGAATTTGTTCTTCATCAACTTCAAGGTACTGATCGCAGTCCATCCAGAGCATGTGATCCATGACACTTCCGCCATTATAGCCGTTCAGATTGAAATATGTATGGTTTGTAAGATTTACAGGGGTTGCTTTGTCTGTGATCGCATTGTAGTTTATCGTAAAGCGGCTGTCTTCACTGAAAATATAGCTTACCGTCACGTCAAGTTGTCCCGGGTACCCCTCTTCCATATCCTCAGACACACAGTGAAGCACGAGCATACATTCTTCTTCGTCTTCAACCGGGCAGACATCCCATATTTTTTTATCGAATCCGATCTTTCCGCCGTGAAGGGCACTCTTTTTTCCAGAGTTTGTGAAAAGCTTGTATTCCTTTCCGTCAAGCGTGAACGAGGAGTTTGATATACGGTTGGCATATCTTCCGATGATCGCCCCCTGATATCCGGGTGTGTCATAGTATTTCTGCGGTGAATCATATCCGCATACGATATCGGTAATATTTCCTTCACGGTCACATATACAAAGCTCGTTTACGATTCCGCCGAGATCAAGTATTTTGACATATTCGCCCTTTGAATTTATCATTTTGTAGTAGCTGACTTCTGTTCCGTCATTCAGTTTTCCGAAAGATCCGCTTTCAATTTTCATAATATTCTTCTCCTGTGAATATATTTTTTTAAATTCGCATAAGCTATTTTACTATATAAAAATCGGTTTGTCAATAATTAAAATAAATTCAATAAAAGTACTTGAAATTTAAACAGAATTGTTATATAATCTTTTTTACATCGGCAGTATTGAATACGGGCCGAATTTTGTCATGTTTAAGGAAGATTTTATGGCAGATATATTTGAATTATTGAAAATGATTTCAAATCGTGAAGAAGGGTCAAATGAGCCCTTACAATATATAATAGTCGGACTCGGAAACCCCGAACAGAAGTACGCAAATACTAGGCATAATGCAGGGTTCATGGTGCTTGATAAGCTTTGCAAAGACAAGAACATCAGGATCGACCGATCGAAGTTTAACTCTCTTTATTGTATAACTACGCTTGACGGTGTAAAGGTTCTCCTTATGAAGCCCCTGACATATATGAACAAATCGGGGGAGGCTCTGCGTGCGGCGGCAGATTTTTATAAGATAGCTCTCGAAAAAATTATCGTGATCTCAGATGATACGTCATTCGATGTCGGAAAGATCAGAATAAGGCAAAAGGGAAGTGCCGGCGGTCATAACGGACTCAAAAGCATCATAGAGCATTTCGGAAGTGATAATTTTCCCCGCATAAAAATGGGCGTAGGTCAGAAGCCGCACAGCGGTTATGACCTTGGCGACTGGGTTTTGGCTGATATTCCGAAGGATCAAAGAGAAGCTTTTTCTGAGGCGGCCGACAATGCAATATCGGCTCTTTCATATATGATCAAAGGCGATATTCAAACAGCAATGAACAAGTTTAACTGAACGGGTACAGCATAAAGCAATAAATAAATTATGAGATTAACAGATGAAATAAAAAATACGAAAGAGTATATATCGCTCTGTTCTTCACTGAAGGCGAAGGGCAATCGCCTTCCTTTTCTTGTTTCGGGACTTTGTGAGGGTGCCGAGCTGTCGCTTGCGGTCTCACTCGTTGACGATTGCAGGGACAGCGGTTCACTTATAATCATGCCTGATGAAAAGCGTGCTTCAAAGATGGCGGCGGTTCTTTCGCAATACGGATTTAATGTAAAAACATATCTGTACAGGGATATGCTTTTTCGGAATATGCCATCATCACACGATGCAGAATATGAGCGTCTCAAAACTCTTTGCTCATTGCTGAGTGCAAGCTGTGATGTGGTAGTGACGACATCCGATGCCGCCCTTCAGCTTACCATTCCGCCCGATATTCTCGATTCATCGTCTATGAGTATAAGCTCGGGCGTTGAATATGAAATGGATGATATCGTAGATTTTCTCGAAAAGAATCAATATAAAAGAACAGAAATGGTTGACGGCGGCGGTCAGTATTCAAAGCGCGGTGGAATATTGGATATATTCACCCCGGGAAGTGAGTATCCCGTGCGTATCGAATTCTTCGGCAATGAGATCGATTCGATGAGGTATTTTGACATTATCAATCAGCGAACCGTTTCTGACTCCGGCTGTGAAGAGATTTTTATTGCACCATGCCGTGAAGTTATTATCGATGAGGGCTCAAAACAGGAGATAGAAAAGGCTATAACATCAAGGATAAGAGCGGTAAAGGAGAACGGTGTTGCCAAGCACCTATCGGAAGAGCTTGACGCCGTCAGAAGCGGACGTGAGCTCTACTCGGCAGATAAATATATATCGCTTGTATACCCGGAACACAGCTGTTTGTTTGATTACTGTTCGGGTATGCAGCTGATGGTTTTTGACTACAAAGAGGTTGAAAAAAGGCAGAAAGCAAAGGATGAAATTGAAGGTCAGACTATAGTCGATCTTCTTTCAAAGGGCGAGATTTCACCTAAGTATGCTCAGTATACCTACACCTTTTCAAGACTTGAAGAAGAGGTCTTTTCGGGTACTTCGGTAATTACAAACAACCTTGGCGGAGGAATAAGCGGAAAACGCTTTTCAGGACTGTATACCTTTACTTCAAGGCAAGCGCCCAATTATTCGGGAAACTATTCGCTGCTTCTTGACGATATAAAAAGCTATGCACTCAGCAAATATAAAATGAAGCTCATATGCGAAAGCGAGCAGGCGGCAAAAAATATGTCATCCCGTCTTTGTGACGACGGCATACATGCATACGAGGAGGACGACAGAGATCAGCCGCCCTGCAGTGTTGCCTGTGTCAGCTTGCAGGATATTCCGGGCTTTGATCTGCCCGAGAGAAAATATATAGTTCTCCGTGCTGCCGAAAGCAGAGTGATCCTGCAAAAAAAAGGGTATATCAGACGAAAGCAGAAAAAAGAGAAGGATATGCAGAGAATCCTGTCATATGCTGAGCTTGACGTTGGAGATTACGTGGTTCATATGGTTCACGGAATCGGGATATACAAAGGTATTGAATCTATTACTATAGACGGAATTACAAATGACTACCTGAAAATTCAGTATGCGGGAAGCGACGAACTCTTTCTCCCCTGTACAAAGCTTGATAAGATTTCAAAATATGTAGGTGCGAGATCGGAAGACGGAACAATAAAGCTCTCGAAAATGGGCGGAACTGATTTTGCAAAGTATAAAAGAAAAGCAAAAGCTTCGGCACAAAGTATGGCAAAGGAGCTTATCAATCTTTATGCCGAGCGTCTGCGGCGTCCCGGTTTTGCTTTTCCCGAGGATGATGATATGCAGAAATCTTTCGAGGCGGCTTTTGAATATGATGAAACAGACGGACAGATTGTTGCGATAGAGGATATCAAAAGGGATATGCAAAGCTCTGTTCCGATGGACAGACTTTTGTGCGGCGATGTTGGCTACGGAAAGACCGAGGTTGCATTGCGTGCTGCATTCAAGGCGGTTGAGGCAGGAAAACAGGTGGCAATTCTTGTTCCTACCACAATTCTGACATTACAGCATTACAAGACCCTGAATTCGAGAATGAGAGGATTCCCGGTCAGGGTCGACATGATCTCAAGATTCAAAACAGACAAGCAAAACTCTGAGTCTTTGCGTAAGCTCAAACGGGGAGAAACAGATATTATTGTCGGAACTCACAAGCTTTTATCGCAGGATATTGTTTTCAAGGATCTCGGACTCCTTATTGTTGACGAGGAACAGCTCTTCGGAGTTTCGCACAAGGAAAAGCTCAAAAAAATGTCTGCGAATATCGATGTTCTCACCCTTTCGGCAACACCGATCCCCCGTACGCTCAATATGGCGATCTCGGGCATAAGGGATATATCGATCCTCGATGACCCACCGGGCGGCAGACACCCCGTTCAGACCTTTGTCACCGAATTTGACGATGATATAATAAGTGAGGCACTCAACCGTGAGCTCAGGCGTGGAGGACAGATATACTATCTGTGCAACCGTATTGACAGGATGGACAGAGCCGCCGAAAAATTATCAAAGCTTGCACCCGATGCAGTCATAGTCACCGCAAACGGACAAATGGATAAGGATGATCTTTCCGATATATGGGACGATATGGTAAACGGCAAGATCGACATTCTTGTCAGCACAACGATAATTGAGGCCGGAATAGATGTTCCGAATGCCAATACGCTGATTATTGAGCACGCAGAGCGATTCGGACTCAGTCAGCTTCATCAGCTCAGGGGAAGAGTCGGAAGATCGAACCGTAGCGCATACGCATATTTCACATATCCGAAGGATCATGAGCTCAGTGAGGTCGCTGAAAAGCGGCTTGAAGCAATACGGGATTATACCGAATTCGGAGCAGGATTCAGGATCGCAATGCGTGATATGGAGATAAGGGGTGCCGGTAATCTGCTGGGAGCTGAACAGCACGGACAGATGGAATTCGTGGGGCAAGATCTGTTTATGAAGCTGCTTAATGATGCAGTGCTCGAGGAAAAGGGCGAAAAAACAAAAGAAATTCCCGAATGTCGGGTTGACCTGAATGTAAATGCATATATTCCCGATTATTACATCACAAGCTCTAACCTGAGAATCGATGCATACAAAAAGATCTCACTTATTCTCGAGTATGACGACATGGTCGATGTTGCGGATGAGCTTTGCGACAGATTTGGCAATATGCCGGAAGTCACCGACAATCTCCTGAAGATATCGCTTCTTCGTGTTCTCGCAGGAAAGTGCGGATTTTCGAGTATAGAGCGTCAGGGCTTTTCGGCCAATTTCTATCCGGTTAAATTCGATCTGGCAAGCGCTTCTCAATTCGTTTCATGTACGAACGGGAAGGGAAGTATAAAATTCGGAAAAGATGCCTATATATCTGTAAAATGTCATTCTGTCTCCGAATGTATAAATGAGTGCATGAAAATTATGGTGAAGTATGATAAGCTTCTGAGTGATGCCGAGGGCAAGTGACAGACTGTATTACCAAAATGAATGATAAAAAATAATGTGAAAGGTATGGTCATAAAAGTGAAAAAAATCAAGAGTATTATTGCATGCTGTCTTCTTGTTTTTCTGTCGTTTTGCTTCATTGTTTCATGCAACGGCAGCAGTGTAAAAGTATTTGAATACGGCAAATCGTATATAGGGGATGATGTGTACAGATATTGGCTGTCATATTATAAGACCTATTATACTCAGCATTTTACAGATGTCAGCGATACGCAGGAGAGCTGGCAGAGTGAGGTCTCCGAGGGAGTCACAAGAGAGCAATATGTTATAGATACCGTGAATGACCGAATGAAAATGTATGCCGTCGCACTTCAGATGTTTGATGAGTATTCGCTTTCCCTGACATCGGATGAAAAGGATGCGATAAACAAGAGTATAGACTCTCTGATCGATTCATTCGGCTCAAAAAGCGTTCTTGAGAACTATCTTACAAGAACTGCAAATGTCAGCGTTTCTACACTCAAGGAGGTTTATACGATCGAGAAGAAGATCTCAAAGCTCAACACCCATCTCTTCGGAGATCAGGGAATAGGTAAGCTTAGTGATAATCAGCTTGACAGTTTCTACAAAAGCAACTATTCGAGAATAAAATATCTCTATTTTGATAAGCAGAACAAATATGTTCTTGACGGTGAAGGAAATCTGATTCAGAACTCATCGGGAACGTACGAAACGCAACCGCTCACAGAAGAAGAAAAAGAAGAGCTTAAAAACAGGGTTGATGAAGCACTGCTTGCGGCTCAGAGCGGCGAAGATTTCAACGCCTTGATCGAAAAATACAATACTCCCGATATGAGATACAGTGAAAAATATCCGAACGGCTTTTATATTTCATCGACAAGCTATACATCAAGCGAAGTATATACACTCGTTTCAAACGGAATCAAAATGGATGAGGGAAAGATTGAGCTGTTTGAAGACGATTCGGCATATTATATTATTGCAAAATATGAGCTCGAGGATAAAATGTATTCAAAAGATGCAGACGGACAGTTTGCTTCATTTGAAAATGAAGCAAAGGAATTCTATTTCTCGTCAATGCTATCCGAAAGAACAGATGACGTCAAACTGAATGAGGACTTCCTTTCAAAGGTGAAAATAAGCGATGTCGGCAAGAATATGAGTTTCTGATAGGGCATCTGGATTGCTTGCAATGATCGTATTTTGAATAATATTGTAAAAATAATGATAACCCTGCTTAATTAATAAAAGAACAGTAAACATTTCAAAAATATCTTGACAAATGTGAAAAAATATGGTATTATAGTATTATAGATAAGTAACCATAGATAAACTACGATTCACGATGCAACATTAGTGCTGTTAAAGTATTCTTGAATCTATATAATGTTACGGTACGGTGAAGCATCACCGTCGGGAATATTTTTGAATAATAATAAGGCACATAAGCTTCGGATCCCATAGGGGGCTTATGTGCTTTTTAATTTGAATTTTGGAGGAAGATGGCAATCATGTGCAGTATCATTCGTTATGCAAACATATTTTCAGACCGCAGCCTTCCTCTTCTTTTCCGCCTATAAAGATGCATACGGAGAATTCTACGATCTGTATGCATCACCACTTTTCGCAATATTCATTTGATACCGGAGGAAGAGATATGAAAAAACAAGAAAATTTGAACAAGCTTATTTCATTGATTTTAGTGATGGTAATGATATCATGCACGGCTTCTGTTGCATTATTTTCGGAAGCACTGACATACGCTGATTCTGTAGAATTACAATTCAATGAAGGTACATACTACGTTAAAAATAATCATTTTAGTTTATACATGCAGTTAAATAAATATGCCGGAACAATTTTAAATAATCCGAAAGGAGTAATAAATTTTCAGTTGTTTGATGGTGGTGATAATCAACGATGGACATTTACTCACATAGGAAACGGATATTACAAAATAGTATCTGACGATAACGGATATGCCGTTACGGTACCGACCGGGTACGAAACTTCCGGAAATGTTTTTTTGGTTTTGCAACCCTATGACCGGAATAATGACAATCAAAAATGGAAAATTACTCTGACAGCAAATGGTTCGTATAAGATTAAAGCAAAATCATCCGAGAGCTATACTGCAAAGGATCTTGTTATGGGGTTGTATTACGATCAATCGTTGAACATTGATTTCAAGTTACAACAAAAGGAGTTTGCGTCTCAAATTGACAAATGGATATTTGAACCTCTTGATGATTATAATTTTGAATTGATGGGTGTGACAAATTCAGGTCACGATCATATGACTGTGTTAGAGCTACTTTTATCTGAATTGAATTATTGCGGGTATAACAATATCTCAATTAGAACGGGGGCAATACATCCTACAGACTGTAAGCAATATTTACAGGAATGCAGTATATTTACAAGCAGGAGTCATGGCTTTTACCGTTGTTCAACCAATCGTGTATATTGTACCGGAATACAACTAAATGATAGGGAGAATATCATCGGACGTTACGCAATTGCGAGCGATAATGGCTTTTCAATGCCTCAATATACTGAATACTTGCTGTCCGATGAAGACTATAGCAATGTAAATATAGCGATGTTCATTGGATGCAACACAGGTTTCGGTGGGGTTGGTTCTAATAATTTACCATCCAAAATTGTAAGTTTAGGTGCAAAAGCAGCAATTGGATTTGAAGAGTCTATCACCTGTGGGTCTTCAAATGAGTGGACGATGGATCTCTATGAATTACTGTTACAAGGAGTAACATTGAGTGACGCTATTTCAGAACTGAATAAAATTTATGTCTCAAATGCAGGATTAAAAAGCGTAATAATATGCGGTGATGAAAATATCACACTTTCAAAATAGCAACAGACATCAATTAAGAAAAAATATGAGGAGCTTTTTATGGAAAATAATAAGATTTTTGCTGTACTTTTATTGGTTCTCATGATAGTCTCAACGGTATGTGCATGCCGTCAAGAGCTCGAACCTAATGAAACAAATGATAGTTTAACTTTACCTTCAGTCGATATAACGGAACAGAATCAAACTAAAGATATTGTTATAGATGATAAAAAGGGAATCATTGCCTATAAGCCATTAATTTACGATTTTTCTGATTCTATTACGGCAGCGAAATATGAAATGGAATATTCTTTAGTGAACATGGATAAGTATCTTGATGTGATTCCGGATGAAAAGGTTAATATGTTAATTAACGGAAATAACATTGAGGCGGATTTTCGCAGGATAAGCATAATCGCGCCTAATTATTTTCCCACATATCGTTATTACTCGAAAGAAGATGATACGAGCGTAATGACAGATGAAAAAGGAAAAATGATTGGTTTTTATCAACACAAAACAGTAGATTTTAATGAAGATGAAGTGTGTTCCGAAAATGACTGCTTGCAGATTGCAAAGGAATACCTGAGTCAATATGTAGATGTTTCGGAATACAGTATTCAGGTTGAAAAAACAGAAGATAAACAACTTTATGAATTTTCATTCACAAAATATATCGGTGATTTTATGACTACCGATAATATCACGATCGGTGTTTTCTATAATGGTGAGATAAAATTCTTTTCGTCTTTCATGATGGGAAGAGTGCCGGCAGAAACAAGCACGGAAGACATTGATATGGAAAGGATACATTCATCTGTAAATCAAAAGTTGGATCAAATCTATCAGAGAGCAAAACAAATCTATGATATAGTTGAATATACCGAACCCTCTTATGCACTGACCGTTTTGAGTGACGGTACAAGGGCAATAGAATATTCTCTTGAAGTTAAATGTATCCTTGAGGATGCAGAAGGACGAACGGTTTATGCCGACAGAATTAATATGATAATTCCGGTTGACTGATTAAGAATATACAATAATTTAGTTACATGCTTTTTATTAAAGTTGTTAATGCTGTTAAAGCTGTATAATTAATTGATACAACAGAAAAATATCTTTCTCCTGCAATTATTTTTGATTGCGGGGGAAATCGTTAAATATTTCACAATGCAATTATTCAGTGTGCAATTAAAAAATACAACTCAGATAATAATTGATATTACATTAGGGTATGAAATTTTTAAGATATTGTTGAAAAAAATTCAAAAAACTCTTGCAATTTCAAAATACATGTGATATAATATCCCAGACAGATGTAGGAAAGGGCGATTGAAAAATCGCTCTTTGTTTATGTTTGAAGTTGATTTGTGAAAAAAGACTTCTTTACATATTGAATTTGCATTTAAAAAGGATAAAAAATGGCTTCAACAAAGAAAAATATCGCACAGACGGTTGCTGAGCTTATCACTCCGACTGTTGAATCACTCGGATATTCCATATGGGATGTCGAATATATTAAAGAGGGAGCGGAATGGTATCTCCGTATTACTATAGATTCCCCGAACGGCGTTGATCTGAACGATGTCGAAAAGGTTCACCGTGCAATAGATCCTGTCATAGATTCTGCCGACCCGATTCAGGATTTTTACTATCTTGATGTTTCGTCTCCCGGGCTCGAAAGAAATATAAGGACACCCGGGCACTACAGGGCTTGCGTCGGCTGTGAGATAGAAGTCAGACTTTTTTCGGCACTTAACGGGGTAAAGCAACTTTCTGGCGTGCTTGAGGGGATCTCGGATGATGACGAGGAAATTGAGCTCTCAAGCAGCAACAAAACAATAAAAATAAAGAGAAATATGATATCAAAGGCAAATATCAAATTCAATTTTGATGAACTTGATGTACAGGACGATGACGGAGGAGAAAATGAATAACGAATTTTTTCAGGCACTTGACGAAATAGAGAAAAAAAGGGGAATACCCAAGGAATATATGCTCGAAAAGGTTGAACAGGCATTGACAAACGCTTTCAAGCGTGAAGAAGGCGGAACCAATGTACGCATACTGATCAATCCTGAAAAGGGTGATGTGAAGCTCTACAAACAGCTTACCGTTGTTGAAGTAGTTGAAGACGAAAAAACTCAGATTAGTCTTGAAGATGCTAAAAAGATCAGCAGAAAATATACTCTCGGTCAGATTGCAGAAATAGAGGTCAAGGCTAAGAATTTCGGAAGGATCTCTGCTCAGACAGCAAAGCAGGTCATAATCCAGGGAATCAGAGAAGCCGAAAGAGAAATGATGATCAAGGAATATGAGAGCAAGAGGGAAGACATAATCACGGTCACTGTTGAAAAAGCGGATGAAACCAACGGAAACTGTGTTGTCAATACCGGCACAGGTACTGCGGTGCTCTATGCCCGTGAGATGATAAAGGGCGAGAGCTTCAATGTAGGCGATCATGTAAAAGTTTTTATTTCCGAAGTCAAGAGCTCAATAGAGACCAAGGGACCGATCATCACGCTTTCAAGAGTTCATCAGAATTTTGTAAAAAGACTTTTCGAGCTTGAAGTTCCCGAGATCTCGCAGGGAACAGTTGAAATAAAATCGATATCAAGAGAAGCCGGTTCGAGAACTAAAATTGCGGTGGCATCCAATGATCCTGCTGTTGATCCTGTCGGTGCTTGTATCGGAAATCGCGGTTCAAGAATAAACTGCATTATATCCGAGCTTAACGGTGAAAAGATCGATGTCATACGTTACAGCGAAGATCCTGCGGTCTTTATACGTGAGGCACTCTCACCGGCACAGGTTCAGGATGTCGTTGTAAATCAGGATGAGCGTGTTTGCAGAGTTATAGTTGCTCCCGAGCATCTTTCGCTTGCAATCGGAAGAGAAGGTCAGAATGCAAGACTTGCGGCACGGCTGACAAATTATAAAATAGATATCAAGACTGAATAATCAAGAGGTGTTAAGAATTGTCGGGAAAAAATATCAACAGCAGTGTGAAGGAAAAGAAGTACCCCGTGAGACGTTGCATCGGATGCGGTGAATCATTTCTGAAAAATGATCTCATCAGGGTGGTGCGTACTCCCGAGGGAGAGATAATCCTCGACAGAACGGGTAAAGCATCTGGACGTGGAGTTTATGTCTGTCCTAAAGTGGAGTGCTTTAAAAAAGGACGGAAAACCGGCAGATTCTCTTCTAACCTTAACAGCATGATACCTGATGAGATATACGAAAAGATCGAAAAGGAAATCAGAGAAATAAAGGAGATCGGATCGATATAAATGAAGCGTGAAAGATTTCTCGGGCTTATCGGAATCGCAAAAAAAGCCGGGAAGCTCGTTTTGGGTACGAGCATGGTTCGCTCCTCAATTCAGAAAGGCAAAAAGCCGGCACTCTGCGTTATATCGGATGGTTGCTCCGAAAATACGATGAAACGAATGCTCGGTTGTTGCGAGCACTACGGGGTGCAATATATTGTTGCACAAATCAGCACAGAAGAACTCGGTAAGGCGGTTGGAGCCGGTGAGCTCTCATGCATTGGTATCTATGACGACGGTTTTGCAAAAGCCGTACTTGAGAGCGTTGCTCTTCTTTAAGCTTAAATTCAACGGAGGTAAGTTATATGGCTGAAAATACGACAAAAATAAAACTGAACACCCTCGCCGCAGAGCTCGGGATGTCCGCAAAGGATGTTATTTCAATTGCTGAAGAGTGCGGAATAAAAAATCTGAAAAGCGGTGCAACTGTCAGTACTGAAATGTTTGATGTGATTTTTAACAAACTTCTGACAGATAATCAGATAAGTGATATTAATTCCTATCTTTCGGGAAAGACGTACATTCTTATGAAGGGTGAAAAAATTGATTCTCTTATGCAAGAGACAGAGAGTAAACCCGAGGATAAAACGCCGAAGACGGATTCTGTCAAGGCAGATGGCAAAGCGGAAGAAAAAACTGACGCAGGCAGAGACAATGCACACGAAAAGAGTGCTCGCTCTGATGTCACGTCACAAACCTCCGAAAACCGAAACGCTTCTTCTGATCAGGACAGAAGGGCGAGAAAGCTTGACAGATTTGCTTCAAATGCTGTTTCCCAAAAGACAAATGAAAAATCGGCGTCCAAATCACAGAAGAGTCAGAAAAAAACCAATACTATTGATATCTTTTCCGATAAGGTCAATGATGAAAACGATACCGTAATCAGGACAATATCAGATGAGGATGCCGGCGGTACTAAAGACTCAAAGGTACGTATTGTAGATACACGTTCTACGAATGTCGATCTGTCCAAGTATAACGACGGATTTGAAAGATTTGTCGAAGGCGATAAGAAAGCTGCATTCGATGAAGAAAACACGAGACAAAAATTCAAAAAGAATTCAAAACCGGGCGATAATCAGTCTGCCGCACAGGGAAAAGGGAATTCTCAGAAAAATCAGAAAACCGGAAAGAGTGACAACCGTAATTCCTTTGATAAAGAAAAATCGGAGAGAAACGATAAGTTTGACAGAAACTCGAAAAAGGGCGGTAAGAACAACTTCAAAGGAAACAATAAGGGCAAGCAGGAGCCGATAAAGAAAGCGGCACTTGAAATTGAGCTGCCCAATGAAATTATGGTCAGCGAGCTTGCATCAATGCTTAAAACACCGGTAAAAGAAGTTATAAAGAAGTTGATGATGCTTGGTGCAATGGCTACGGTCAATCAATTCATTGACTTTGATACTGCTTCTCTTGTTGCAATTGAGTTCGGTGCAACAGTTACAAAGGAACAGAAAAAATCAATTGAAGAAATGCTCTTTACCGAAAAAGAGGATAGCGAAGATGAACTTGAGACTCGTGCTCCTGTCGTTTGCGTTATGGGACATGTTGACCACGGTAAAACATCACTTCTTGATGCCATACGTCACACTAAGGTTACTGCCGGAGAAGCCGGCGGAATCACCCAGCATATCGGTGCTTACAGAGTAAGTATAAATGGCAGGGACATTACATTCCTTGATACTCCCGGACATGAAGCATTTACGGCAATGCGTGCAAGAGGCGCCAAATCTACTGATATAGCAATTCTTGTTGTCGCAGGTGATGACGGAATCATGCCGCAGACTATCGAGGCTATCAACCACGCAAAGGCGGCAGGCATTGAAATTATAGTTGCGATCAATAAAATGGATAAGCCGCACGCAAATGCAGACAATGTCATGCAGGAGCTTACAAAGTACGATCTTCTTCCCGAAGCTTGGGGCGGAGATACGATATGTGTTCCCGTTTCGGCACTCACAAAAATGGGAATCGATGATCTTCTTGAAAATGTACTCCTGGTTGCCGACATGAAGGAGCTGAAAGCCAATCCTAACAAGAAGGCGAAGGGTCTTGTCATTGAATCGAAGCTTGACAGAGGCAGAGGTCCAGTTGCAACTGTACTTATTCAGAACGGAACTCTACACAGCGGAGATGTTGTCATTGCAGGAACTGCTGTCGGACGTGTCAGAGTTATGAATGACGAAAACGGCAGATCCGTAAAGCTTGCAGGTCCTTCTGTCCCGGTCGAAATCGTAGGACTTTCCGAGGTGCCGCAGGCTGGAGATGAATTCAACGCCGTTGACGATGAACGTATGGCACGTGATCTTGCCGAACAGCGTAAGATGAATGCAAAGGAAGCTAATTTCCGTGTCAACGCCCCTATGTCGATAGAGAACCTCTTTGACCGCATAAATGCCGGTGTTAAGGAACTCAATATAATTGTTAAGGCTGACGTTATGGGCTCGGTCGAAGCTGTTAAGGCATCGCTCCTTAAGCTTACGAATGAAGAGGTAAAGATCAGTGTTATTCATTCGGCCGTCGGCGGAATTACCGACAACGATGTAACTTTGGCATCTGCATCGGGTGCAATTATAGTCGGCTTCAATGTCCGTCCCGACAAGAATGCTATAGACTTTGCCGAACGTCAGAAGGTAGAGATAAGAACATACAGAGTAATATATGATTGTATTGATGAGATCTCAGCTGCTATGAAGGGTATGCTTGCCCCAAAATTCAGGGAAAATGTTATCGGTCACGCCGAGGTTCGCCAGACTATCCGTGTTCCTTCTGTAGGTGTTATAGCAGGATCATACATTCTTGACGGAAAAATTGCAAGAAAAGCAGAGATACGTGTGCTTCGTGACAGCATCGTGATCTTTGAAGATAAAATTGCATCGCTCCGCAGATTCAAGGATGATGTAAAAGAAGTTAATGAAGGATACGAGTGCGGTATCGGTCTTGAAAAATTCAACGATATTAAAGAGGGCGATATTCTCGAAGCGTTCATTATGATCGAGGAAAACGTTTAAAATAGGCCAAATAAATTATTTAATCTGATTTCAATAAAAAATTGAAATAAATATAATATAAATCAGAAAGGAAAAAATATTATGAACGAAAACAACAACTCATTTGAACAGAATGACATCCAGAACAACAAGATAATGGCAGTGCTTGCATACATCGGAATACTTGTATTGGTTCCGCTTCTTGCAGCCAAGGACTCAAAGTTTGCACGTTTTCACGCAAATCAGGGACTTGTACTTCTGATCGTTGATCTGATATCAGGTGTCGTTGGTACTATCTTGGGTATTATTCCTGTCGTAGGAGCGATCCTCAGCACAGCACTCGGTATTTGTATACTTGTACTTGCGATTATGGGTATCGTTAACGCAGCTAAGGGTGAAGCAAAAGAATTGCCCATTATCGGTAAATTCACGATACTTAAATAATACTTTAAGGATACTAAAAATAACAGAAGGATGAAAAATATAATATGTCTGAATTAGATAACACATTTGAAGAATTTGATAAAAAAGACATTGATGATAATATAGCTATGGCGGTTCTTGCATATTTCGGAATACTTGTATTGATTCCGATACTCGCTGCAAAGGAATCTAAATATGCGAGATACCATGCAAATCAAGGCTTGATACTTTTTATTACAAGCACGATTGCAAATGCGATATTAGTTGTTATCAGTATATCATCCACCGTTATCAGTGCTTTATCGTTGAACTTATTAGCTTTATTAATAGGTACAATTATCCCTGTTTTGATTTCAGTGGGAATAGGTATTTTGATGTTTGCCCTTATGATTATCGGCATCATTAATGCCGCAACCGGTAAAGCAAAGCAATTGCCTGTTATCGGCAAATTCACTATACTTAAATAGTAAAAAAGCTGTCGACAGCCATCACGGGCGTCGGCAGTTTTTTATATCAAAAGCTATGTTGCACGAATATACTGTATTTGGAGGAAGTTATAAAATGGAATTCAAAATATTAAGTTCAGCAATAATTACACTCGAACAAATTAAAGTATATTCAAGCATCTTAATGCCGTTTCTGGCAACAACGCTCGGCAGTGCATTCGTTTTTGTATTAAAACGCAGACCCGACAAAAAGCTATCGATAATAATCAATTCACTTGCGGCGGGACTGATGGTTGCATCAAGTATTTTCGGTCTGCTCGTTCCTGCACTTGAAGGAGAAAGCATATCATCAAAGCTTTCTGCGATCTTCGGGTTCATGCTCGGTTATCTTATTATACTTATAAGTGAAAGCCTGATTTCGAGAGTTAAATCAAAAAGCAGGGGACTTGTCGCAATTACGATGCTCATACACAATATCCCCGAAGGTATTGCGGTGGGAATGGTGTTTCTCGGATATTTACAGGGGAGTGCGGGAATAACATTCAATGTAGCATTTGTGCTGACACTCGGAATCGCACTTCAGAATATTCCCGAAGGGGCTATCATATCCATTCCCGAGCACTCAAAGGGAAGCAGCAAATTCAAATCATTCATGCAGGGAGTACTGAGCGGTGCAATTGAGCCCGTATTTTCCTTTCTGACGCTTTGTGGCGCAGGGATCTTGCTATCCTTCTACCCATTCACGCTCAGCTTTGCATCCGGTGCAATGATTTATGCGGTAATTGAGGAATTGATTCCCGAAATCTACTCGGATGAATCTGTAGGAAAAACTCTCCCATCAATACTTTTTCTTGTCGGATTCGCACTTATGCTCTCAGCCGAATGCTTGATATAGATAAGATATCTCAAAATAAAAACAGGATGTTCTCAACTGCATTTTAAGCAGTTGCTCATCCTGTTTTGTTTTGATTCTAATCCGAATCAATCAGACGATCAGCAGGGCTGTAAATTCTTTTTACTCTTCGATCTTCGCCTTTTTACCGAATATAGCCTTCAGGCGCTCTGCATTGAATTTCTCACGGCGGTCAAATGCATAGATACCGTTCTTTTCCTGATACACATCTGTAAGCTGTGTATAGCAGAATGCACACATCTTTGAGTTGGAGAGAAGAACATCTATAAGTCCTTCAAGACGTGTATAGAATTCTTCCATGTCGGCAGGCGCTTCTCCGTAGCCCCAGTCGTCCGACCCCTTTTCAGAGATATCCCAGAATATTCCGCCCATTTCAGAAACAAAGTAGGGCTGTCCTTCGTATTTCTCGTGTCTTTCGTTGTTTACGAATACTTTGCCTTCGCCTGTTTCGAGTGAAACATATCTCTCTTTCATGCTCTCAGGATCCTGGTCGTAGTCATGAACATCGTAAATATCGGTAATAACATGTACATATCCCGATGTGTCGATGACAGGGCGGTATGGGTCATAAAGCTTGGTGACATTGTAAACGGCCTTGAATGTATCTGCACGGCGGCGTTCTCCCGTTTCATTGAAGGGACACCAACCGACTATAGAAGGTGCGGAATAATCTCTTTCAATAGCCTCGATCCATCCGGGAAGGAAGGAAACAAGTCCGCCGATATCGCCTTCGTTCAATCCCCAGTTAGCAAATTCGCCCCAGCAGAGATATCCGTACTTGTCGGCAAAATATGTTGTGTACGGCTCGAAAACCTTCATATGGAGTCTTGCACCGTTGAAGCCGACCTTCATCGACATAAGGATATCATTTTCAAGCTCCTTTACATCGGGAGCTGTGATGATTCCGTCTTCATAGTATCCCTGATCGAGTACGAGTCTCTGATATACCGGCTTGTTGTTTATCTCGATGGCATAGCCGTTTATCGCAACCTTTCTCATACCGAAATATGTTTTTACAGTGTCTTTTCCGTATGTAAGCGTGAGATCGTAAAGATAGGGTGCTCCGGGATTCCAGAGCTTGGAATCTTTCATCGGAATCGAGAAGATACAGCTCTTTCCGGTTGCCTTGGCAGTTACTGAAATTACTTCATTTCCGTTATCCGTAACGGTAGCAACAACGCTGTCACCGGGTTTGCACCAATCGGAGAGTTTAAGCTCAACATCAAGCTTTTCGTTGTCAACATCGGGAGTCAGCTTGCTGTTTACTATGTATTTCTCTGGTACATATTCAAGCCAGACAGTCTGCCAGATTCCGGTGCATCTTGTGTAGTAGCAGCTCTTATTGTAATAATTGAAGTAGATCTGCTTTCCGGTATACTGGAGGGGATCTCTTCCGTTGTCATAGCATCTTACGACAAGGGTGTTTTCTCCATCCTTAAGTGCCGAAGTGATATCAAATGTAAACGGTGTGTAGCCTCCTCTGTGTGAACCGACATACTGCTCGTTCACCCATGCCTCGCAGACAAAATCTACAGCTCCGAAATGAAGAAGGACCCGTCCGCATTTACGGCACCAATTCTCGGGAGTATCAAAACTTCTTTTGTACCAGCAGGTCGTGAAGAAATCGGTATACTCAATTCCCGAAAGCTTTGATTCGGGAACGAAGGGAACAAGGATCTCCTTGTCATAGCAGCCGTTACCCTCTTTCCAGAGTTCACGGAATTTACCTGAATCTCCGAAATCAAATTCAAATCCCCACTTTCCGTTGAGGTTGACCCATTCGTCTCTTACAAATCGCGGACGGGGATATTCCGGTCTCGGTATCTTAGGTGTGTTCATATTTATTCTCCTTTTATGAAATCGAAATCGGCAGATTGTTAAATCAGGATATCCGAAGATCAAACTATCGGAATCAAGCTGTCAGGCAGTCGCAAGGACAGAAAAATCTCAGTTTACAATTGACCGTTATCGAAAAATTGTTTCCAAAACACATTATATCATAATTTTTCCGCTTGTCAATATTTTTTTACTATTTTTACAGGAAAAATATTGACTTTTTAAGTGTCATGATGTAGAATAATATAGTATGCTGAACGATTAATTATTGTATGAATCTGAAATTCCCGTTTCATACAGTGGCGGTCTGTGTTATATGATTGCTTTAGAATTAATAAGTGGGAATTATGTATGATGTAATGGGAAGGGTGTTTAAACAAAAAATGGAAAATGAAACTCAGGAACAAAAACTCGAAAGAATGACGACACAGCCGGTTGAAAAGCTGATATTGAAGCTTGCAATTCCAACGATATTAAGTATGCTTATTACCACATTTTACAATCTTGTGGATACGATATTTGTGGGTACGCTTGAAGATACTCATGCGACAGCCGCTCTTTCTACCGTTTTTTCGCTCATGACTATAATCCAGGCTATAGGATTTTTCTGCGGACACGGTTCAGGAAATTATATATCTCGTGCACTCGGTCAAAAGAAGACCGACAAGGCGGAGACAATGGCAAGTACGGGATTCGTAATGGCGATACTCCTTGGTTTTGTTGTTTTAGTGGCAGGACAGATATTTGCCCGTCCGTTTGCAACTCTTCTTGGTGCAAGGGATGAACAGACACTAAAATATACCATTGATTATATGAGGATAATCCTGCTCGGTGCACCTTTGATGACTGCACAGCTTGTTCTTAACAATCAGCTTCGTTTCCAGGGAAATGCTCTTTTTGCGATGTTCGGTATATGCATCGGTGGAGTTGCAAATATAGGACTTGACGCACTTTTTATAAATGTTTTTCATCTTGAAGTTCTCGGCGTTGCAATTGCAACGCTTATCGGTCAGTTCCTCAGCTTTGTAGTGCTCTACATCGGTGCAAAAAAGAGTGACAGCGTAAAGATATCATTGAAAGGATCTTCATTCACTAAAGAATACCTGCTTGAGATCGTACGTGGAGGAACCCCCTCTCTTTGCCGTCAGACAATGGGCGGTGTTTCAACGACCATAATGAATACAATAGCCTTCTCGCTCGGTCAGGACCCGGCACAGGCGGCAATCGGTGTTGTTTCAAGAATCATGATGTTTATATCAAGTGCCATGATAGGATTCGGACAGGGATTTCAGCCTGTATGCGGATTCAATTACGGTGCCGCCAAATATAAAAGAGTGTATAAAGCCTTCGTTTTCTGTGTGAGGGTCTCAACGGTCTTCCTTATAGTTGTTTCAATCGCAGGTTATTTTTTCTCGCCAACACTTATCGCATTCATGCAAAGGGGTGACAGCGAAAGTGTTGAAACGACTGTACAGCTTGGTATTACCGCAATAAGACATCAGCTCTACTTCCTGCCGCTTATGTCTCTCGTTGTAATGAGCAACATGATGCTTCAGACGGTCGGAAGCGTTGTACGTGCATCATTGCTCGCAATGTCCAGACAGGGAATCATGCTCATACCGGTAGTCTATCTTCTCAGCTTATTATTCGGTATGGAAGGATTCCTCTGGGCACAGGGAATTGCCGATCTGCTGTCGTTCATTCTGACATTGCCGCTTGTAATTCCTGTCATTGCCTCTTTTGCAAAGGATAAGAATTACACCAATAAACAGCCTGTAAAAAGCTGAAAATTAAAGAAAACAATTTAAAAATATAAATTAAGGAGCTTTAAATTACTATGAAAAAAATCATCACAATTCTCGCTATTTTAGTTCTGGTTATGGCTTTTGTATCATGTGATCCGGTATCACAAACCAAAACGCAAACTCCTGCAACTTCGTCATCACCCGTAACAAGTGGAGCTCAGCCGAGCACGATCCCCTCATCTCAGACCTCGTTACCTACAACGGCAATTACGACAATACCGGAACCCGCGCCGACAACACCGGTTGATACGCTTGATAACACGATCTCTCTTTCTTATGTCTGCAAAGCAAACAGCAAAAATTCAAAAGAAAAAACGTCGGATAGCGGTAAAGTAACACATGCTTCTACAGGCGTTATAGGTGCTGGTGATAAGATAACTGTACAGCTTGGACAGGACAGACATTATATCTTCTTCAAACTTTCAAGCAGTTTTGAAGAAGCCCTCATTTATGTGCCGGGTGACAGCTATACGCTCACTGTTCCGAGCGATTTCAAATCATATTGGCCCTCCTCAATTCTGGTTGACATATCTGCACGCTATCCGTCTGAGGAAGAACTGACCGCAACGATAAATCTTGCACTCAATCCTTATGACACTAAAACAAAGACTGCAAGTGTTTATCCGCATGCATACTCAAATAACAATTACAATACGACCGAATTCGGAGCACATTGTGCAATAGACGGCTTTAAATCAAATAAAGCTCACGGAACATATCCTTATCAGTCATGGGGTCCCAATTCAACTGTCAATCCAACAGATACCTTCATGATCGATTTCGGAAGAGAAGTAACTGTAGATCAGCTCATAACATATATAAGAGCCGATTTCTCGGCTACGGGTAGTTCGCACGATGCTTATTTTTCAGAATATACTGTAGTATTCTCGGACGGAAGCTCAATAAAGGTCAATCCTGTAAAGACGGCTGATGCCCAGACATTTGAACTCGGCGGAAAGACTACAAGTTCAATTACAATTACCGGATTCGTTACAGATAAAACAAATTCGCAAGGCTGGGCAGGCTTTACCGAAGTAATGGTAATGGGTCACAACAATTAATAAACGATATTTAATTATTTAAGTACACAGAGAATATTTATGGCAAAACCCTCAAACAAACAAATTTCAGCATTACTCTCACTCATCCTTGCAACACTTTTGTGGGGAACCTCATTTGCGGCACAAACTGACAGTACTAAATATATAGGCCCTCTTACATTTGTTGTTGCAAGGTCGATCGTGGGTGCAATGGCACTCGGCAGTGTACTTGCACTAAAAAAGCTGATAAACTCAAAAAGGAAAAAAAATGCTGTCACAGGCATTACAGAACCCGAAGTAACAGATAATAAACCAACTGTCAAGCTGTCAAAAAGGCTTATTGCAGGGGTTGCCTGCGGAATTGCAATATCTTTTGCAAGTGCACTTCAGCAAGCCGGCATATACTATAATTCGGTGGTAATGCAAACCGATGCAACCGGGAAAGCCGGTTTTCTTACAGCACTGTATATTATATTTGTTCCGATCCTTGGAGTCTTCTTCAAGAGAAAGCTGTCGGCAAATATAATATGCGGTTCGGTATTGGCTGTCATAGGAATGTATCTTTTATGTGTGAGCGGATCATCAGATGTCAGTCTCGGCGATATTATGCTCATCTTATGCGGATTTATGTATGCGGTTCATATAATCGTAATCGACATAATGGGGAAGAATATCGACCCTATCGAGTTGTCGTTCTATCAATTTCTGACAGCGGCACTTGTGCTTGTGATTCCTGCAATCATAACAGAGGGGAATCAGCCGCTTGATCTTGGTGGAGGACTCTTTTCGATTATTTATCTCGGCATATTCTCATCGGCGGTTGCTTTTACGGCACAGATATATTCACAAAAACAGCTTCACCCGGCGGTTGCATCGATCGTTATGTGCTTTGAGAGCGTTGTAGCGGCGATATCGGGTGCCATCTTTCTTGCAGAGAGCATGACTGCTAAGCAGATCGGAGCATGTATATTACTGTTTATGGGTATACTTGTCGCAGAATTCGGAAGCTATATTGTCGATTCGCTCAAAAAGAGATTTTGCAGATCGGATGACAAATTGAAGCCGACAAAATAATAAGAAAAATAACAAGAGGGAAAAATGTCAACGATTTTTGACTATATCAAATGGCGTGGCGATCTGTCTTTTTCGGCTGATCCCTTCAACGAGATAGATAACATGATATTTACTCAGTTCTGTTTCCTTGATTTCGCAGGAATAATGCCGCCTTCAGGAGAGAGTATTCAGCTTTCGGACGCAGTCAATCAATACTATAAGGGTAAGACCGATGAGGACACAAAACTCGGAACACTCGTTCCCGATACGATAAACAAGCTTGCAAAGGAAATCGCATTGACGGAGCGGTTCGGAAGCTTGCGGCTTTGCAAATACTCTGATGTTATAGTTGACAACGGCGAGACAGATCTTCAGTTTGCCGCGCTTGCAGTTATGCTACCTGGCGACAGGATAGTGATCTCATTCAGAGGAACAGATGATACAATAGTCGGTTGGAAGGAAGACGCTAATCTTGCACTTTTTCCAAACATTCCGGCACAACGGCTCGCACTTGAATTTGTCGAATCGACTGCAAATGAATTTGAAGGCAGAATTATAATATGCGGTCATAGTAAAGGCGGGAATCTTTCAATTTATTCGGCGAAAAATTCCTGCGATTCGACGAAAGAGCGGATCGAGCGTGTTTTTAATAATGACGGTCCGGGATTCTCGGAAGATTTTTTTACCGATGAGGAATATTTGAAGATAAAGTCAAAGGTTACAACCATAATTCCGCAGGGCTCTGTTGTCGGAACTATATTTGAACAGGATAATGATTCACTGAAAATAGTACACAGTACCAATATAGGTGCACTTCAGCATGATATTTTTTCATGGCAGCTTGAAGGAAAGTGCCTGACATCCGACACACTTTCACGTGATGCAATTGCATACAAAAAATCATTCAATGCATGGATAAGTGAAATGTCAATCGAAGAGAGAAGGCTGCTTATAGATTCGCTCTTTAAATTCCTCTCATCATCGGGTGCTAAAACACTGACCGAGGCTGTAGGTGATAAGAAGCCGCAGTTAAATAAAATATACAAGGAATCATCCAGAAGCGAAAGATTAATGCTTTTGGGTATTGTCCGGTCATTTATTGTCAAAAGAGCGTCAAACGGCTTAGAGGTCGCTGCCGATGCTATAAAGAGCAAGCTTGCGAGGGAAAGCAGGTCGACAGACGCTTCGCAATCGGATGAAGTTCAGAAAAAAACAACAGATTCAGCAGATTCAGCAGATTCAGCGGATACGAATTAAACATGATAATAATTTGCCCAAAATGCCGTTTGCGTTTTTTTTCGGACGGTAAAAGATACTTTTGTGAGAATTCTCACAGCTATGATATTTCACGACACGGATATGTCAATCTCCTTCCGCCGTCATCACACAGTCACGGTGATAACTGTGAAATGGTAAGATCGAGAAATGACTTTCTCTCAAGTGGCGTTTACAGCCCTTTGCGTGATGCCCTTTGCGATTTTATCGCAGAGCAATATAATGATAGATCGGGAATATGCTATCTTGACAGCGGATGCGGCGAAGGATATTACTGTGAAAAGATATCGCAGCTTCCTTTTATTGACGATGTATACGGCGTTGACATATCGACAAAGGCTCTTCAATATGCACACGGCAGATCGGGTAGAATAAAGCTTATTGCGTCAAGTGTGTATGACCTGCCTGTTGCCAATGAAAGCGTGGATATGCTGACAAATGTATTTTCTCCGTTTGCAGGCAGTGAATTTGCAAGAGTCCTTAAAAAAGGCGGTCATTATTTTTCGGTTATTCCCGGGAAATATCATCTTTATGAACTGAAAAAACTTGTGTATGATACTCCCTATGAAAATAATGTAAAGCCATACGATGAGACATTTTTTGATTTTTCATCACGGCGATGCGTTGATTATGAAGTCACACTTACAAATCAGCAGGCAATGACTTTATGGAAAATGACACCCTATTATTACAGAACACCCAAAACCGGACTTGAAAGAATTGAAAAACAGGATGAGATTACAACACGAATCTCATTTGAAATACTCCACTATATAAAAAATTAAAACAAACGGAAAATATAATATGAGTTATGTAGAAGTGAAGAATTTAAGTAAGTATTATAACTCCGGAAAGATCAGAACGTTGGCACTGAAAAATGCTGATTTTGATATCGAACAAGGAGAAATTTGTGTGATCGTCGGGCCGAGCGGTGCAGGGAAGACCACACTTCTGAATCTGCTTGGCGGAATGGACTGTGCAAGCGGAGGACAGTTTTATCTTGACGGTGAGTGTATAACATCCTACAATCAGAAACAGCTTGTTAAATTCCGCCGTCACGATGTCGGCTTCGTTTTTCAGTTTTACAATCTTTTGCAGAATCTTACCGCTCTTGAAAATGTTCAAATCGCATCAAAAATTGCACTGAATCCATTAAGCGCTGAGGAAACGCTCATAAGGGTTGGACTTGGAGACAGGCTGAACAACTTTCCGTTTGAGCTTTCGGGCGGAGAACAACAGCGTGTGGCAATAGCAAGAGCCATTGTCAAAAATCCGAAATTGCTTCTTTGTGATGAACCTACGGGAGCGCTTGACGATGCAACCGGACGTTCGGTGCTTGCACTGCTCCATGAAATGAGCCGAATATACGGCATGACGGTCGTGATCATCACCCACAACAGCGAGATCACCAAAATGGCTGACAGGGTTATACATATAAACAGCGGAAGCGTTCTGTCTGTTGTCACGAACGAAGATCCGCTTACTGCTGAGGAGCTTGTCTGGTAAAGATATGAACGAGATTATTAAGCTGAGCTTCAGAGCAATAAAAAAATCCTTCGGCAGATTCATTGCTGTTTTTGCAATAATAGCCCTTGGTGTCGGTTTCTTTTCCGGTCTTCGTATTACACAAAGGGCAATGCTTATAACAGGGAACGATTATATAACAGACCTTTCAATGTACGATTTAAGGCTGATATCGACCTACGGGTTCACCGAAGATGAGGTGAATTCTCTGAAAAAAACTAAGGGAATAGATCGGGCAGTCGGTTCATATGACATTGATGCACTTGTGAAAAATGGCAGTGCGAGCGATATTGTTATACATTTTGCTTCATTGTCAGACCGTATAAACAAACTGTCAGTGGTCAGCGGCCGTCTTCCCAAAAACGATAGCGAGATCGTTCTCGATTCAAGGTATTATTCACAGTCTGATATCGGCAGGAAGATCGTATTGAGCGACGATAACAGCGATGATGTGTTTGAAAGCCTTTTAAACGGCACTTTTACTATTGTCGGCACTGTATCATCGCCCGAATATCTGAACTACACCCGTGGCTCTTCAAAGATAGGAACGGGAAAAATTTCAGCCTTTGCATACATAACTCCGGATGCATTTACAAGTGAATATTACACATCCTGTTATCTTAAGCTTGACAACAACAGTTTTATTTATTCAGATGAATACAATGCTTTGATCGATAAAAGCAAAAACACACTTATTTCCGATGCCGAGAGTCTTCTTAATGACAGATATCTGAATATCATATCTGAGTATACCGAAAAGATCGAACTTGCCGAAAAAGAGTATAATGAGGGAAAAGACAGGTATGACAGTATTGAAGGTATCGTTTCACTTCTTCGCAGGGTATCTGATCTGCCGTTTATAGGCGGTGTTATATCAACCGACGATATGTATTCAATTGTTGAACGGCTCAGATCTTTAAACCTGATCACTCCAGAAAATGCAGATATGCTTATCGGGATGATCGATCAGATATATTTAATTGATCCCGACGGTATGATATCAATTGACGATATTATTTCATATGCGGAAAAAGCGCTGAGTGAATCGAAAATCAAGCTCGAAGAAGCAGAAAAGCAGATACTTGAGGGCAAGGAGAAGATTGCTTCAATTGAGAAGCCCGAGATATATGCACTGACGAGAAACGAAAATGCAGGGTATGTATCATTTAAAAACGATACATCTATAGTCGAAGGAATTTCAAGTGTTTTTCCAATATTTTTCTTTCTTGTAGCCGCACTTGTCTGCAACACCACAATGTCAAGAATGGTATATGAGGACAGAGGACAGATCGGTACGCTCAAGGCAATTGGCTACAGTAAAAGTGCTATTCGCTCGATATATATTATTTATTCGGGAATTGCATCGGTTACAGGATGCTTTTCAGGCTATATGCTCGGGATATATTTCATTCCCAAGGCGATATGGGGCGTATACGACATCATGTACGGATTCACCGATATTGAATTCTTATTCAGTCCGCTGCTTCTGCTGATATCGCTTATAGTCTCTTTGATATGTTCTGTCGGTGTAGCCGTTGTATCTGTATCAAAAATAATAAATTTGCAACCTTCAGAGCTTATCCGTCCGAAAGCTGACAGTAAAGGCAAAAAATCAGTGATAGAAGGACTTTCGATCTTCTCAAAACTCGGTTTTACATCAAAAATTTCTGTTCGTAATACATTGAGGTATAAGAGCAGATTCTTTATGATGATTTTGGGCATTGCAGGGTGTACGGCACTGCTTTTGACCGGCTTCGGCATAAAGGATTCAATATACGATATTGCGGATGAACAGTTTGGAAATATCATAACTTATGACTATTATATTTCACTTCGCGATCCTATAGAAAAAAACGATCTGTCTGACGTTCTGAAAAATCTACCAGATGAAGTTGACTCAGCTGCCGGTGTCTGCGATATTTCTCTTGCGCTCCAAGGTGAAGATAACCTTGCAACAGTTTATCTCAACTGCTTTTCGGAAGATGATATTTCTTCCTTTATTAACTTGAAAAACGGAAAGAGAAAGATAGAGCTGCCGGGAAGGGATAAGGCTGTCATAACATCGGGACTTGCCGATAAATTCGGTCTTGAAAAGGGCGATACCGTGAAGGGAATTGATTCATCTATGCGTGAGTATTCATTTACTGTTTCGGATGTCTGCGATAACCATGTTTTTGATTATATATTTGTGTCGGTCGATTCTCTTGAAGAAATAACAGGCGATAACTTGACCTTCAATAAACTTTGTGTCACGGCGAAGAAGGGAACAGATTTGGATAAGCTTGCCAAAGTTCTTATGAGTGACGGCAATGTTATAAGTGTGCAGATAAATGAGAATGTACGTCGCAATATATCCGACATGCTTTCGAGTCTTAATCTGATCGTGCTCCTTCTTACAGTCTGTGCCGCCGCACTTGCTTTCATTGTAATTTATAATCTGACAAATCTTAATATTATCGAACGCTCACGTGAATTGGCGACGCTCAAGGTCATAGGATTCTCTGACATTGAAACATACACATACATTTTCCGTGAATCGATCATTCAGAGTATAATCGGAATATTTTGCGGATTACCCTTCGGCTTCCTGCTGAATGCATTTGTAGTTGAGAAGATCAATATTGATATAGTGAATTTCTACGCAAAAATAACGCTGCAAAGCTGTCTGATCTCATTCGCTCTGACGTTTTTATTTGCGATTCTGACAAACGCCCTGCTTGTGAAAAAGGTGAAGGGCGTAAGTATGACAGACTCGCTCAAGAGCGTTGAATAAAATTAAAATATATCTTTTTATACGGCAAAAAGAAAAAGTACAGCCGCAATGACTGTATACTGACTTTATTTACACTATATCCTCCCCTTAGCTTTCTTAAGTACAGGGGAGGAATTTCTTTATATTCAATGTCTTACAGCCTTGAGATATATGACTGTTTTCGGATAAATAGTATCACATATTGTTTTTAATTTTTTCAATTGCGGCTTTTTCAAGTCTGGAAACCTGTGCCTGAGATATTCCGATCTCGCTCGCTATTTCGCTTTGAGTTTGTCCTTCGCTGTATCTTTTTCTGATTATGTCATGCTCACGGCGGTTCAGTTTTTTCATTGCTTCACGCAGGGCAATATTTTCCGTCCATATCTCATCGGGTGATTCTTCATCGCAAAGCTGATCCATTAGATATATGCCCTCTCCGCTGTCTGCTGTATATACCGGTTCAAAAATTGATACCGGCTCAATTATTGCGGTCAATGCCTGTGCGACATCTTTTTCACAGCATTGTGTGCCGGTCTCATTGAGCTTTGCCGTTATTTCTTCTACAGTAGGTTCGCCCGGCTGTCTTGACGAGAGATATTCTCTGATACTCAGTGCCTTATAAGCGAGATCACGCATTGAACGGCTCACCCTTACGGTATTATTATCTCTTAGGTATCTCCTTACTTCGCCGATTATCATAGGTACGGCATATGTCGAAAATTGAACATCATGACTTATGTCAAAGTTGTCGATTGCTTTTATCAGACCCACACATCCGACCTGGAAGAGATCATCGGGGTCTTCACATCTTGGAATAAATTTCTGGATTATACTCAGAACAAGCCGCAGGTTTCCGTTTATCAACTCCTCACGTGCTGCAAGGTCTCCTTCCTTTGCTCTCATCAGCAACTCGTTTTTTTCATCTGTTGTAAGATTTTTCAGCTTTGATGTGTTTACACCGCAAATTTCAACTTTCCCGTAATACATTTTAATCTCCTTTACCGATTTATGATCTGTCGGTAAATCGATTATTGACATCATAAATTGACGCTATCACGAAAAAATTTTCCAAAATGCTTCGGTATATACCTTGAGTCTTATTATTTGTTGCTCTGCAAAAAAACTCCGTATGGTTCATCGCCATGCGGAGCTTTTGTCATATTATATCATATTAAGATGCTTTAAATTCCTGTTTGCCTATCTGAACAGTCTTGAAAGGTGACCATCTGATGCCTTTTTCTCCGTTTATCGATATGTCTTTAACGAGCAGATCGCGAAGCACCAGACCGGTGTTGATCTCCGACTTCATATACGGCGTATAGTCCGCAACGCTTCCTTTGAAATAGTTTCCGCTGTAGACATAGTCGATTATTGCAAGCGTGTAATAATTTGAATCGTCCTTCAGGTTTTCCCACTCGGGTGCGGATGAACTCTTTCCGAAATAGCAGTAGCTCTGTTCTTTGCCGTAAAAATCGTAAAGAGCTTTTCCCTGTATCGTGACAAAATATACCTCATTATCGAAGGGAATTATCGAATATACCGTTTCTTCGGTGATGTTGCTTCCTGCTTTTATATCGCCCGTTCCTCTGAGTCCGCCGTTATTCGATGCTGAATAATCTGCACCTGTAGCCTTTATCATAATATCTGCGGTGTAATCGGTAAATGCGTATTTGCTTGATATGCTGACATCTGAAACGGCAAGAACCTTCATATCGTCAATATATGTCTTATAGTAATCCTGAATTACTTTTTCAACATCCTTATCATAATTCTTTCCGACATCGGACACTTTTTTGTATCCGTAATTGCCGTATGTGACACTGCCGTCCGATGTGTCATAGCTGAGTGTAATATATCCGACAGCCTCGTTATTTGCGCCTGCCTGTATTACGGGAACAGAAGCGGCACCCGTTCTTGTTACAACTCCCGACTGTTTATAGTGAGTGTGACCGTTGAATATTACATCGATAAGATATTCACCGCTGTCGTTTTTAAGATTTGCGATCTCACGGTTGACACTGTAATCGTTTACATCTCTTGTTGTTCCGTAGTGGATATTTACGCTTATCAGCTCAGCACCTGCCTTTTCAAGCTCTGTTGCGGCCTTCTTTACGCTTTGTGTGACATCGTCAAACCGATAATCCTTTACATTGGTTTGCAGTATTGAATTCTCGCACGGTCCGATGCATGATATGATCCCGACCTTTACCCCCTCTTTTTCAACGATGGTATAAGCCACGCAGTTGTCATTTGCATCTGCATCTGATACAAGTACTCCGTTATTTTTATATGCGACATTCGATGCCACAAGAGGGAACTTAGCTTCTCCGTTGCCCTCATCGCTGTCCCAATAGCTGAGGATCGTATCAAGACCCCAGTCAAATTCATGGTTACCGATTCCCATTCCGTCAAAGCCCATTACATTCATGGCATTCAGGACTGCCGCCCCGTAGCCCTTATTTGAAATTGCCGTACCCTGAAACATATCTCCGTTTGCAAAAAGTACGATATCATCCCTTGTGGTCGTCATAGGATCGCTGTCAGCGAAATATTGTGACATTGTATCGATAAGGTATGACGTATTCGACAGTCCGTTATAACCGTAATCATCCTGCAATATGTAACCGTGGAGGTCGTTGATCGATACAAATGTAAGCGTAACTACCCCTCTGTCGGTTTCAACTGTTTTAATCGGAGTTGTATCAGTTCCGGTTGGTGTATATGTCTGTGTTGATTGGTCAAGTGTTGTAGGTATTGCGGTCATTTCTTGTGTTTTAAAAGGTGTTGTGCTGTTCGGCTTAGTTGCCGTACATGATGAGAGCAAAATTGTAAGAGTAATGACAAGCACAAATAAATTAATACTTCTTTTCATATGATAAACTTCCCGATATTTAAGCAATCTTATATTTTCGATTATTCTTTTATTCTCCTGCGACCGCCATATCTTTTATCAGTATAGCTGGGGAGAATACAGCCGATGAGAGATACGCTTTTTCTGTTTGCGAGCTGACTGCACTTATATTTTTCAGCAATTCAAAGAAATTACCTGAAACGGTAAATGAGCGTACCGGCTTTGTCTTAACGCCGTTTTCAATCAAAAATCCTTCGCTTTCGATTGAGAAATCACCCGATACGGTATTTGCGCCTGCATGAAATCCTTTCATACCTGTCACCAGAATTCCGTTTGCTGCTGTTTTAACAAGCTCCTCATCTGTAAGATCACCCGGTTTAATATAGAATGTGAATGCTCTCGTTCCGATGCCTGCACCAGACCTCATGGCGTTACCTGTGCTTTGCACTCCGTCCTTTTCGGCGGTTGTCAGGTTATAAAGAAGGTTTTTCAGTACACCATTTTCTATAACAGCTTTTGTCGATGTAGGGTATCCCTCTCCGTCAAATGCTGATTTGAATATCGTTTTTTCATAAAAGGGATCGTCATATATCGACACATTTTCGGATGCTATCACGCTTCCTATCATATCCCTTGAAAGCTTTGAAAAGCCCTTCTGCACATTATCCGCAAAGAACGAGCTATGGAAGGTTGAGAGTATCTGACCTGCGCAGTCTCTGTCAAATACTATATTGTACTGTCCTGTTTTTACGTTACCTGCACCGAATTTACTTTTCGCTTCGTTAACAATTTTTTCAGCCATTGCTTTTTTATCAAAGCCGTCGGGATCGACAAATTCCGAATCATATGCTGTTTCGGGTTCTTCCTCGCCGTTTTTTACTACTGCATACATACTTACGCTGTAGCATCCGCTTTTCGCTTCGAGAGTGAGACCTTTTGAATTATAAAGCAGGCTGTAGCTTTTTGATCCGTACGCACCGCATGAAGTTCCGTCAGCGACGTCCTTATCAGTGCTGTAGAGGATATCTCTGCAATCAAGTGCCGCTTTTTTCAGCTTATCAACATCGGGAAGCTCGGGGCATGGGTTGTCTACCTTTTTGTATTCTCCGCCACCTCCGTATATGATCGCTCTTTCCGGCTTTTCACTGACTGCGGCATTTTCGCATGCACGCTTTGCGAGGAGTTCAATTTCTTCCTCGGTACATTTTTTTGTAGTTGCATAGCCGAGTTTGCCGTCTTTTATACATCTGAAGAAGAGTGAAATGTTATTTCCGTATGAAAAGCTGTCGATCTCATCCCTGTAAGTCGAGCATCCTATATCTTCGCCCTCCGAATAGTAAAGCTCGTATTCTTCAAGGCTGTATTTTTCTGCGGCATTTTTTATTGCCTGAATTATTTCATTTTTATTCATATTACCGAACCTACCTTTCTCACTCTCTTATTTGGCATTTCCGCCTACTGTAATTGAGCTGACCCTTATAAGAGGCTGACCGACATTCGTTGGAATCGATCCGCTTGACGAGCCGCACATACCCTGACCGAGACCTAAATTCTGTCCTACCATGTCGATATTCATGAGTATTTCCGAGCCTTTGCCTATAAGTGATGCACCGAGTACGCTCTCGCATATCTTGCCGTTACGGACGATATATCCCTCTTCAACCGAGAAGTTGAATGTTCCGTTTATCGGGTTGACCGAGCCTCCGCCCATTTTCGCACAGAGCAGTCCGTATTCTATAGATGCTATTATATCTTCGTTTTTATCAGGTCCGTTATCGATGAATGTATTTGTCATTCTTGATGTCGGCTCATACAGATAGCTTTGACGGCGTGAGCTTCCTGTAGATGCCATGCCCATTCTTCTTCCTCCGAGCTTATCTATCATATAATTTTTAAGAACTCCGTTTTCTATCAGTACATTTCTCTGTGACGGTGTTCCTTCATCGTCGATATTTATACTGCCCCAAGCGTTCGGAATCGTTCCGTCGTCTATTGCCGTAACCTTCTCATTCGCTACCTTCATTCCGAGTTTTCCGCACATCTGTGATTGATTCTTTGATACGCATGTTGCCTCAAGCGAATGTCCGCATGCTTCATGGAATATAACGCCGCCGAAGCAGTTTTCGATTGCAACCGGCATTTTTCCTGCAGGACATGGTTTTGCCGAGAGCTTGACAAGTGCAATTCTTGCCGCCTCTTCGCCGACTGAGCGAGGATCAACCGTATCAAAAAGCTCGAGTCCCATTTTTGCACCCGGTCCGTAAAAGCCTGACTGACGGTTTCCGCTGCGCTCTGCAATCGAGCTTACGCACAGTCTTGTTCTTATAGATCTGTCCGATATCATAAGTCCGTCCGAATTTGCCACGAGAATTTCATGGTCTACATCGCTTAGTGATCCCGATGTCTGTATAATTTCATTGCTCTTTTCGCTCGAACCTGCACATGCCGCTTTCAGGATGTCAGCCTTCAGAGATTTTTTCTCATAATCGGGCACAATTTTTATCGGGTGTGCATTTGCCGCAATTGAGGGGTGCAAATTAATTGTCACATCAAGCTTTGATTCCGCAATGACCTGCGCCACCTTCAAGGCACAGCTGAGCAGTCCTTCGTATGACATATCGTTTGTAGATGCACTGACGCATCTGCATCCGAGAAATGCACGAATTCCTGCACCCGACACCGTAGAATCAAGCACCTCATCAATTCTCGAATTTACAAGATAAAGCGAATTATTTCTCGTATACTCCGCAAAGATTTCGGCAAAGTCTGCTCCCGTGGACATCGCCGCAGACAGCACTTTTTCAAGTATTTCTTTTTTTATCATTATATCCTCCTGGTTTTGAAGTTAGATTTCACTTAGTATTCAGGGGAACTTTCTGCAGAAAATTTCACCTTCCCATTACAAAGACTTTATTGAAGGGGAATGGTATTGGGCTTCGCTCAAATGGGATTTGTTTTATATCTGCTTGAACTGTAGCCGGCATGTGGCGCCCCTCTGCCACACGGCTTTTCTAAGTAAAAGTACCTATCTTTTAACTCTTAACTCTTCACTACCCACACTGTGGCAAGAAAATAAGAAAGAGTTTTTGTTACCCCATAATAAAATACTTAGCATACGACATATATTCTCTGACAAGCGATGCCATATACAGATAAAAATATGGTGAATCGGATGATGCGACCTGTGCGTGCATTCCGTTGTCTCTTGCTATCATTGCAACTCTTGATGTATGAAGGTCTGTCGATACGCATATGAGATTGCAGTCCTTACCGATTTCATTTTCCTCGAGAATTTCTATAGAATATTTTATATTTTCGACAGTATTTCTTGATCTGTCCTCGAGCAGTATACGTTCATCTTCTATACCTTTTTTTAGGAGATAATTTCTCATTACCGATGCTTCGGTGTATGCTTCATCATCGCCCTGACCGCCTGAAACAATACACAATGCATCGCTTTTTTCGTTCAGTATCTCTATTGCACGGTCAAGTCTGTATTTAAGTGTCAGTGACGGATATGAACCGTTTACTTTACATCCGCAGACAAGCACTACAGTCTGCCGATCGTCATATTCAATCTCTCTCTCCGAATCGCTGATTACTACAGCACTGAAAACAGCAAATGAAAGTACATAGAACAAAAGACAGGTGCAATAGATGGTTTTAAGTATAGGATATGCTTTTTTAAGCAATTTCTTAAATATTCCGCTGAATATTATGGGTACTGTAGTCCCGAGATAAACAAATGTGAGTACGAATAATCCGCCGCTGTCCGCAAGAAATGTTCCGCCCATAAAATAAAATGTATATAGCACAAAAGTAACAAAAGCAGAAAAAAGGATTATCCAATCGATAACTGCAAGTTTTTTTATCTTTTCAATAATTCTTTTCAACATCCGAACCTCCACATTTTTATTATTTCCTCTATTATACTATACTTTAGTCAAAAAGTAAATATTTTTTTGAAAACACTTGAAAAAAAATATAAAATGGTCTATACTAATGACTGATATAAAATATAATGATTCAGATGTGTTTAGCGTAAAAGATATGTTTATCCGATGCAGTCACACATCTGTTTCACGCACATATTATTTTTTAAATGGGTTTCACCCATTTAAAGAAGAATTTCATAACTTTTAATGCCGCCACATGGCGGAGAAATGGAGAATTAAATGTCGGATTGCACACATGATTGCTCATCCTGCTCACAGGAATGTTCCTCAAGAACGAGAGAATCGCTCCTTGCGCAGAAAAATAAAAATAGCAATGTAAAAAAGGTTATAGCTATAGTAAGCGGAAAGGGAGGAGTCGGAAAATCTCTTGTCACATCGCTCCTTTCTGTAGCATCAAACAATAAAGGAAATAAAACTGCCATTATTGACGCAGATATCACAGGCCCTTCAATTCCGAAAATATTCGGACTTCCCGGCGGAGCAATTGAAGGAAACGATGACGGAATGATCCCTGCGCAGACAAAGAAGGGAATTAAGGCAATGTCTCTTAACCTTCTTCTTGACGATGAAACAACGCCTGTTATCTGGCGTGGACCGGTCATTGCCGGAACTGTCAAGCAATTCTGGAGTGAAGTTCAATGGGGGGATATAGATTATATGTTTATAGACTGCCCTCCCGGAACAGGTGATGTACCGCTTACAGTTTTCCAGAGCTTCCCGATTGACGGAATCGTCATTGTTACATCACCTCAGGAGCTCGTTTCGATGATAGTCTCGAAGGCGGCAAAAATGGCTGAAATGATGAATATTCCCGTTCTCGGAATAGTTGAAAATATGAGCTATCTGCAATGCCCCGATTGCGGTAAAAAGCTTTCTGTATTCGGTGAGAGTCATATAGATGAGATCGCCGCTTCTTTCGGATATTCCGTACTCGCAAAGCTTCCCATTGATCCGTCACTTGCGAGAAAATGCGATAACGGTGAAATTGAGAGTATAGATAACAACTATCTTGATAATGCATTCGACACAATAAAAAATGCACTCACGAAATGAGTAATTGCAGAAAAACGAGTGGCAAAGCAATTGAAGTTGTAGCCGGGCTCTTTTTCAAGGATAACAAATTCATGATATGTCAGCGTCCCGTGAACAAAGCACGGGGATTGCTTTGGGAATTTGTCGGCGGAAAGGTTGAGCCCGGCGAAACGAAAGACCAGGCACTTATCAGAGAATGCTCTGAGGAGCTTGGCTGTTCGATTGCCGTAGGAAAAGAGTTTTTTGCCGTTACATATGAATATCCCGATCTGACAGTACATCTCACGGTTTTCATTGCCGAGCTGCTGTCAGATGTACATATGCTTGAACATAACGATATCAGATTCATTGATTACAGTGAAGTCGAAAATTACGAATTCTGTCCTGCAGATATTCAGATACTTGAAAAGATGGGAAGAGTTTTTTACAGTCAATCCAAATAACTGATATTATTGAATTTTTCAATTTTGCTTGACAAGAGCAAAGATATATGATATACTGTCGGAAATTATTAAACAGATCTTAATTGTATTGGGGGAATTTTGCTTGCCGGACCGAAGTAGTTGGTTTTATTTAACTGTATTTATCGTATTTTATTATATTGTTGCCTTTCTGGCATCATTTTCAGAAACGTACATTTCAACGCTGAACGAAAAAAAGCTTGAAAAAGACAGTGAAGATGATGAAAAGAATGCAGACAAATTCCAAAAGCTTCTCAAAAAGAAGCAGGATATACTCTCATCGCTGTCCTGTGTGATGATATTCATAAAAACGGCATATGGATTCACGGTGTCGGTTATGCTGTACAGATACCTTGCATATTTGTTCAGGGAAATGTTTGACAGCAGCATTGGAAATTGGCTCTGCCTGACTCTGTCGGCTTTTATCTGTATACTTTTGTCTGCAACAGTATTTTATTTTGTCGCCGTCATTCTTCCAGGAAGAATTGGCTTCAAGGCGGCACACAAGGAATACAATACATACAGTGCATACGGTATTATTGCACTCATCAGCAAATTCAGTATTATTATCAGCTCGCCGTTCCGCGGCTTCTCATCTCTCTTTTTCAAGGATGAAAACATAAAGGATTATATAACCGAAGATGAGATACTTTCTCTTGTCGATATCAGCGAAGAAAACGGCTCGATTGAAGCGGTAGAGAAGGAAATGATTGAAAATGTTTTCGATTTCAGTGATATTAAGGCGTGCGACATCATGACACACAGAACATCTGTCATTGCTCTTGATATTGAAATGACATATGACGAGATCCTTTCGGTCATAAACGAAAATGAGTATTCAAGATATCCTGTATATAAGGAAGATATAGACAGTATTGTAGGCATTCTGAATGCGAAAAAATTCTATGCCGACTATATAACCAATTCAAGGCAGGGAATTGATAAACTGCTTTATAAGCCGTATCTTGTTCCCGAAACGATACACGCCGATTCTCTTCTTGAGGAAATGCAGAAAAGAAAGAATCACATGGCTGTCGTTGTCGATGAATACGGCGGAACCTGCGGTATTGTGACAATGGAAGACCTTCTTGAGCGAATTGTCGGCAATATATATGATGAAACTGATGATCCTGCATCCGAGCAGGAGATAATAGACCTCGGTGACGGACGCTGGCGTATTGCAGGCTCGGCAGATCTGCATTCTCTTGAGGACGTTCTGAACGTCACTGTAGATACTGACGATTTCGATACACTCGGAGGACTTGTTTTCTCCTGCCTTACCGTAATTCCGACAGACGGAACGCTTCCTGTTGTAGATGCATTCGGGCTTCATATAGAAGTCGAATCCATAAAAGAAAGAGCGGTTGAATGGGCTGTTGTTTCGATAGTATCCGAAGAAACCGATGAGGATGATCAAGAAGACTAACATCCGGCATGACTTGTTTCAATTAATAATCAAATTATGGGAGTTAAGATCCCTCCGATACCAATAAGGCGTCGGAGGGATTGTTGCTTGTTATGTGCACTTGTTTTCAGATAATGTCAACTATTAACTTGTATAAGGTAGTATCTTTATAAATATTCAACATAACAGATTATATAGCCGCTTTGGCATGAGTCTTTTGTTAAACAAAATTCTTTAAGTGTTAACAATTACTTCATTGACTTTTACCTCTGATTTGAATATAATACTGTTTGTTTGAAAACAAACTAATTTTGTAATGAGAATAATTATGAAAGGGAAGAGCAGATCTAACAGAAACGAGAATTATGAAAATTGATAATTTACCGAAGATGAAGCCGCATGATTCCGAACCTATGATGATAGTAAGGGATCTTGACAAAATATATCACGATAAGCTAAGGAAAAACTCCGAAAATGTCGGGATTCCGAACGGATACAGATATATTTTGATGATGCTTTATGCACATAACGGATGTACTCAATATGAGCTTGCAAAGCTTTCAAGACTCAAGCCTCCGACTGTCAGTCTGACACTCAAGAAAATGGAGGATGACGGATATATAGTCCGTGAATCATCCGAAAAAGATATGCGTGTTATCAATGTCTTTCTGACCGAAAAGGGAGCAAAACTGCATCTTGTCAATACGCAGATGATCGATCACCTTGATGAGGTGGCAATCAAAGGCTTTTCATATGATGAGAAAGAAACACTTTTATCGCTTCTTAAACGGCTGAGAAGCAATTTGTGTGAGGAGTTCGGAATTTCCGAACACACTGACGATTGCTTTAAAACCGAAAATATAAATAACAATTACGGAGGAAAACCAAACAATGAAGACATGGTCTAAATATATCAAGCCCTATCTGAAATATTTTATTTTCGGACCTATCTGTATGATCGTTGAGGTTATCGGTGAGATACTGATGCCGAAGCTTCTTGCAACGGTTATCAACCTAGGTTCTGCCTTTCAGAATACGGGTGTGATAATCTCTGAGTTGCTGACATCGATATCAAATGGCGAGATAATAACGCAGGCAAGTGCACAGCTTGAGAAATTGTATACCTGCATAGAATATCTATCATCCGATTCGTTGACGCAAATTGGAAACACGATAGCCGATAATGTTGCATCCGGAGATATGTCGGCACTAACTGCATCACTGCAGCAGGCAAACAGTGTTTTCGCGGGTCTGACAAACACACCGTATATCTGGCAGGTTATAGGAACTGCAGTCCTTATGATAGTCGTTGCAGTTCTTATGCTCCTCGGAGGTGTCGGCGGTGCATATTTCGGTGCTAAGGCGGCAATCAGTTTTGCGACAGACCTTCGTTCTGATATGTACTTAAAGATTCAGAGCTTTTCGTTTGCCAATATAGATAAATTCAGCACAGGCTCACTTGTCACACGTCTGACAAACGACGTTACACAGCTGCAGAATTTTATTAATATGTTACTAAGAATGTGCCTGAGAGCGCCCGGAATGCTGATCGGTGCACTCATAATGGCAATAGCACTGAAGCCCGATCTTGCGGCAGTATTGCTTGTCACCGTTCCTTTGATGATGATAATTGCGATGCTGATTATTTTCCGCGGATTCCCGAGATTCGCAAAAATGCAAGAGAAAGTTGACGCACTGAACTCTAACGTTCAGGAAAACATAACTAACGTACGTGTTGTAAAATCCTTTGTCAGAGAAGATTTTGAAGAGCAAAAATTCAGGAAATCGAATTCATCGCTTAAAAAAGCCGGCATCGGAGCTATGAGCGTAATGATACTGCTTATGCCTGTAGTTACACTTTTCATGAATATTACGACCCTTGCTGTTCTCTGGTTCGGCGGAAACATGGTCGTTGAATCGACTCTTGCAATAGGCGATCTTTCAGCATTCCTTACTTATGTCACACAGATCCTCATGTCACTCACAATGCTCACAATGGTTCTGATGTTCTCATCCCGTGCAATGGCAAGTGCAAAGAGAATCAAGGAAGTACTCAATGAAGTACCTGATATAAATGATTCAAGTGCAACACATAAGGACAAAAAGGTTTCATCAGGCGATATCGAATTCAAAAATGTTTCATTCAGATATTATAAGAATTCACCTGATAAGGTGCTTAAAAACATATCGTTCAGTATCAAAGGCGGAAGTACTGTAGGAATCATCGGTTCGACGGGATGCGGAAAATCGACACTTGTTTCAATGATCCCGAGACTTTATGACCCTGACGAGGGAGAAATACTTGTTGACGGTGTAAATGTAAAGGATTATTCGATAACATCGCTCCGTGACGGTGTCGGAATGGTATTGCAGAAAAACACGCTTTTCTCGGGAACCATAGAGGAAAACCTTTTGTGGGGCGATAAAAATGCAAGCCACGAAGAGGTTGTAAAGATGGCCGAATACGCACAGGCTGATAAGTTCATATCTGCCACCGCAGAAGGCTACGACAGAATTATCGAGCAGGGCGGAGTCAATGTGTCGGGCGGACAACAGCAAAGACTTTGTATTGCAAGAGCTCTTCTGAAAAAGCCGACTATCCTTATACTTGACGATTCAACCTCGGCTGTCGACACTGCAACTGAAGCACAGATACGTAAGGCATTCAAAGAAAAGCTTTGCAATTCCACAAAGATCATCATAGCTCAGCGTATATCATCGGTCAAGGATGCCGATATGATAATCGTCATGAACGAGGGAAGCATAACCGGCATGGGAACACATGATGAGCTTATGGAAACCAACGAAGAATACAGAGAGATCTATTATTCTCAGAATGATAGAAACGATAAAAAGGGGGCGTAAGTTTGAAAGATAAATCTTTCAAACGGCGTTTTGTGGCTTTCATCACCGAAGTGGCGGTGATTTTGCTTCGCAAAACCAGCCCCAATTCCGCAAGAAAGGAAGCTTTCGCAATGCGAAAGCAATGGTTATAAATATGTCAAGATCACTTGAATCATTACAAAAAAGATATACATCGTCTATGCCTTCGATGAAAGGTCCGGGAGGACCCGGCGGACACGGAGGCGGTCCCGGCGGAAAGAGAATGGGTATAGACAGAGGCGCAAAAGGAAAGCCGAAAAACGCATCGCAGACTGTCTCACGACTGTTTTCTTACATCAAACCATACACACCCTTGCTTGTTCTTGTCTTGATTTTTATGCTCATAAACACACTTACGGCACTTGTAGGTGAATATATGCTCAACCCGATAATCAATAAATTATCAGGTACTCCTACAGATGAAAGCGCAGGTTTTCTCGCATATAACGCAGATAAGATCATCTCATCATTTGCCAGCAGCATAAACGGCTTTGCAAGTTCAGCTCTTAATATCACGGTCAATGCCGACAAGCTCGTATATGTGCTCGCAGGTATAATCCTCATGCTTTGCATCTTCCTTGTAGGTGTTGCAACGAATTATATTCAGCAGAGACTTATGATAAAGGTAACTCAAAATTCTATAGAATCTCTGAGAAACGACCTTTTTTCAAAGCTTCAGCGTCTGCCTGTCAGATACTTTGACGCCAATACGACCGGTGAAGTAATGAGCCGTTTTACGAACGATGTCGACAATATATCGTCAATGCTCGACAACACCCTTGTATCGTTCATTTCCGGTGCTGTAACCCTTATAGGAACCGTTGTATTTATGCTCTCGACAAGCGTTATCCTCTCACTTATAACCTTCGCATTTGTTCCGCTGTTTACAATATTCGGTACATTTATTGCAAAAAAGAGCAGGAAGTATTATTCATCATCCCAGGCGGCATTGGGTGCTATGAACGGTTATATTGAGGAAAGCGTAACAGGTCAGAAGGTAGTAAAGGTATTCAATCACGAGGACGAATGTACTGAAGAGTTTTCGCTGCTGAACCACGATATGCGTGACAAACAGTTCAAGGCACAGTTTTTCGGCGGCATTATGGGACCTATCCTCGGAAATATAAGCCAGATGTGCTATGGAGTTATTGTGGGTGTCGGCGGAGTACTGATGCTTACAAGATCATTCACTCCAGGTTCTCTTACGGTTTTTGCCGGATATTCAAGGAGATTTGCACAGCCTATAAATCAGATATCTCAGCTTATGACTACCATATTCTCGGCACTTGCAGGAGCTGAGCGGGTCTTTGCAGTTATGGATATGGAACCTGAAAAGGCAGATGATGAAGATGCACTCGATATGCCTGATATGAAGGGATATGTAAAATTTGAAAATGTGACTTTCGGATACAACAGTGACAAGACAATACTGAAAAACATTTCACTCTATGCCAAACCGGGTCAGAAGATAGCATTTGTAGGTTCAACAGGTGCGGGAAAAACTACAGTTACTAATCTGCTCAGCAGATTTTATGATATTGAGCAGGGAACTATCACAATAGACGGCGTGGATATAAAGAAGATAAAGAGAGATGTTCTGCGTTCAAATATCGCAATGGTCTTACAGGATACACATCTCTTTACGGGCACGGTAATGGAAAACATCAGATACGGCAGACCGGATGCAACCGATGAAGAGGTAATTGAGGCGGCAAAAGTCGCGTCGGCACATTCAAGCATAATGCGTCTTGAAAAGGGATATGATACAATGCTTGAGGGGGCAGGAGCAAATCTCTCACAAGGTCAGCGTCAGCTTCTGAATATCGCACGTGCCGCAATTTCCAAAGCTCCTATACTGATTCTTGATGAAGCCACATCTTCGGTCGATACGAGAACCGAGCGTCATATAGAACACGGCATGGAAAGACTGATGTCAACAAGAACAACATTTGTAATAGCCCACCGTCTGTCAACTGTCAGAAATTCAAATGCCATTATGGTACTTGAACAGGGCGAAATCATTGAACGTGGAACTCATGAAGATCTTCTCGAAATGAAGGGCAGATATTACGAGCTTTATACCGGAAAGAGAGAACTTGACTGATTTTTTAAGGACAATGTTTACGGACAAATAATCATGCCATATAATCTTATACAACTGAAAATAATTGTATAAGGTAGGTATATTATGGCAAATAAAAGAAGCAGGGTCAGATCTGAATACGTTAGCGGAGCGGACAAAATTTATAATATCAATGAAAATGATATTGTAGATCAAAGCCGGACGAATGTACAAAGATCCGACCCTTATTATGCACGCTGGCTTCTCGTTGAGTACGCAGGCAAGGACAGCAAGCTTACAAGCATTTCAGATTATATTCTCATGAGCATTGAATTGAGTGATAAGGACGAAGAGCTCAGTGAGCTGTTTGAAGAAATTGCTGATGATGAAATAAGACACTTCAGACAGCTCGGAAGCATTATAAAAAATATCGGAGGATCGCCGGGAGTAAATCTCAATGCACTGAATGATTTAAAATTAAACGAGCTGAAGGATTATCTGATATTAAAAGACAAAAACGATACATTTGAACTACTGTCTGAGCTATATGAAAAAGAAATAAGATCTGCGAATAATTATAGACGTCTGATCGGTCTGACAGATGATATATCAATTAAAAAAATACTCAGAGATATTCTGAACGATGAATTAAGTCACAAGTCAAAATTAGAACAGCAGATCATAAGATATAAAAAGAAAATATCTTAAAATTAAAAAACTTGAAAACATAACACTTTTGACTTTAAATATTATGATTCAAAAAAGTTATGCACGTCCACGGCATGCGTAAAAATGATAACTTTAAAGGCGGTAGGGCATAGGAGCTTTACCGCTGAATTTTTGATACATTCAATTATACAAAATGAAAATTTTGTATAATTGAGGGAAGCGGAAAAGGAGTGTTGTAAGGGCTGAGAGCGATTATTTGCAATCAAAAGCAGATTTTATCAATATTTTGTAGCATATGTAAGAGTGTGCATAACTTTTATTATTAAGAAAAATTATTTAAAAACAATTTAATTGGAAAAACGAACCGATAATTTTGCAGATATCGCAAAACATCGGATCGTAATTCAAGATTTTTTTATAATTTTTATATATTGATTTTCTGATTTTTGTAAATTGTTCAGTTGATGAAATCAAATTCAAAATCGTATATGTTCACGGTGTCGCCGTCTTCACAGCCTTTTTCACGAAGCATATCTATAACGCCCGATTTTCTCAGGACTCTCTGAAAATACATCAGCGATTCACGGTCATCAAAATTTACAGAGCCCATGACTTTATAAAGCCAGTCGCCTTCTACCACATATACACCGTTCACATTCTTTATGATCGTCTGTCTGTAATCTTCTTCCGAGAATTCGGGCTGCGTATAGTCCGCTTCGTATTTTATAATGTCCGGCAGATCTTTCAGACATTCAGCTGTCATTCTCACCATCTGATCAATGTTTTCGCCTGTGACAGCCGAAACGTATATCAGCTCCCAGCCGTTGTCTTTAACGAATTTCTCAAAAGCCTCTTTATCAAATTTTTCTTCATCTATACTGTCGCATTTATTTGCTACAACTATCTGAGGACGGTTTGAAAGTTCTTCGCTGTATTCTTTCAGCTCGTTGTTTATAAGCTTTATATCATCTATCGGATCATTTCCTTCAAAACAGCTCACATCGACAACATGAAGCAGAAGTCGGCATCTGTCAACATGACGCAGAAAATCGTGTCCGAGACCGAGTCCCTGAGATGCACCTTCGATCAGTCCCGGTATATCAGCGGCAGTAAATCCACTGCCTTCGCCAGTCTTTATAACGCCTATATTCGGTGAGAGTGTTGTAAAGTGATAGTTGGCTATTTTGGGTTTTGCATCACTTATAATTGACAGTATCGAGCTTTTTCCTACATTCGGAAGTCCTACAAGTCCTACATCTGCAATCATTTTGAGCTCGAGAATGACCTCCCTTTCCTCGCCGATTATTCCCGACTTAGCAAACCTTGGAACCTGTCTTGTCGGTGTTGCGAAATGCCGGTTACCCCATCCGCCTCTGCCGCCCTTGGCAAGTGTGAAAGTTTCATCATATTCGGAAAGGTCAGCAATGATCCTGTTGCTTTCGGGATCTCTAACCACCGTTCCGGGAGGAACGAGTAAAACAAGATCTTCGGCGTTTGCTCCGTGGAATTTATCGTTCTTGCCGTCACCGCCGTTTGCCGCAATAAATTTCCTTTTATACTTATATCGGAGCAATGTATTGTCCGATTTTTCGACCTTCAATATGATGTTACCGCCGTTACCGCCGTCACCACCGTCAGGTCCGCCTCTTGCCACATATTTTTCTCTATGAAAGGACACACAGCCATTACCGCCATTACCGGCTTTAACATATATTTTTACGTTGTCTACAAACATATTTTTTTCTCCGATTCTTTAGTATTTCTTCTGTTTTTATTGATTGTTATAGTAAGTATCGGTTATTTTTCCGATATGGAATTCTTTTTCAGCTCATCGCATCGGGTATACTTTTTCAGTTTTAAGCTGAAAAACAGACATATTAGAACTCCGGCTAAACCGATTATAAAAAAGAGCGCACTTGCCCCCGAACCTTTTTGACTGCCAAACAGGAGCGCCGGCAAACTGTTAGCGGGCTGTGCCGCCATAAACGGTTCAAACAATTTATCGACAGCCAGGCCGCCGAGCAGAAAGCCTACAGGTATGGTGAAAAACTGCAAGCTGTTGCGGCATGAGTAGATCCGTCCCTGCATTTGAGTTGGAATAGCACTTCTGTATATTACATCTAAATTTGCATTCATAAGGGGAATCGGCAGCCAGCCGAGAACAGCACCAATACACCAGACAAGCGGCGTTTTACCGAAGGCAAGCAGAAAATTTTCACTGCTCATCGATAAAAACAGTGTAAAGCATATTATCTTCACACGGTTTTTCGGCGTCGGAAGAAGGGTAACGATCACACTGCCGATCAGCGTTGCAATACCGACAAACGTGTTGATAATTCCCAAAACAGCTTCGCCGCCGTTTGCCCTCGGCAGTATCAGTGCCGGAAGTGCGGCATCGTATACAGATGCCACTAAATTGATACAAGATAAAAAAAGTATCAAATTGAGAATAAGGGGATTATTTCTCAGCCATCCGATTCCCTTCCGGACTGATGTCAGAATACTTTCGCTTGACTGCTCCGATTCACGGCATTCCGGAATGCGTATAAAGAACATCAGAGTCAGAAAAGCAAATGCGAAGGTCAACAGATCAACGGCTATTACAGCTTCTATCCCTGCAAAAGCAAACAAAGCGGTTGAAAGAATAGGTGTAAGTATCGAGTTGAGCGACTGTGAAAATGACCGAAGTCCGCTTGTTTTTTGATAGTATTCTTTCGGAACAAGCATTGTCGATGCAACCTCGCTTGCAGGTTGTTGAATGGTATTCATCAGTCCGTTCAGTGCGTTCAGCAGATAGAGATGCCATACACTCAGGCTGTCTGATCTTATAAGGATCAGAACGGTCACGGTACTCAGTGCCGCAAGCAGGTCGCATATAAGCATTGTTTTCTTTTTGTTCCAACGATCGGACAGAGCACCTGCAAACATACTCATCAACACATAAGGAGCATAGGAACATACCGACAAAAGAGCCGTTTTGAGTGCGGAACCGCTTTGAGTATAGGTCCAAAGTACTAAAGCATAGCTTGTCATTCCGCTTCCCAGGGCTGAAAGAGTCTGTGTACTCCAGAGCAATAAATAAGGTGTAAGCTTTTTAATTTTCATATCTGTATTTATTCCGAAATCATATCAAGAAGCGTCTGCTCGTCTATTATCTTTATCCCGAGTGCAGTGGCCTTTGTCAGCTTTGAGCCTGCCTCTTCGCCGGCAAGCAGGAAGCTCGTTTTTGATGAGACAGACGACGATGTTTTGCCGCCGTTTTCCTCGATCAGCTTTTCGGCCTCCGAGCGTTTCATTGTCGGGAGTGTTCCCGTAATAACAAATGTCAGTCCGCTCAGCTTTTCACTTTTGCTCTCATTTTCGGAACTAAATGTAGATACGCCAGATTCCCTGAGTTTGTCTATCAGCTCTCTTGTCTGAGGATGTGAGAAGAAGGATACGACCGCATCGGCCATGACACCGCCGAAATCGGGAATCTGTATTATTTCTTCACGGCTTGCTGTAAAAATGGCTTCTATATCTTTATATTTCTGAGCCAATGCTTTTGCGGCTTTTTCACCGATATTGGCAATCCCAAGACCGTAAATCAGCCTGTAAAGTTCATTGCCTTTAGATCTTTCTATATTCTTCAGAAGATTGTCTGCCGACTTTGCACCCATTCTTTCAACACTTATAAGTTTTTCACGGTCTATTGTATATAGATCTGCAATACCCGAAAGAATTCCGGCACTGACAAGCGAATTTATAAGTGCAGGACCAAGTCCGTCTATATTCATTGCGTCTTTTTCGGCAAAGTGTTCGATGTTACGGAGTAGTTGTGCCGGGCAAGCTGTATTGGTGCATACCGTTCTTGCCTCGCCCTCAAAACGGTAGACCTTCTCTCCGCATGAAGGACAGACTAATGGCATACTGTACTGCTGAGCATTGCTGTCACGCTTTTTCAGATCAACTCCTACAACCTCGGGAATTATATCTCCTGCCTTTTGAACGTATACGGTATCTCCTATACGTATATCTTTAGCTCTGATATTGTCTATATTGTGCAGAGTTGCACGTGACACGGTAGTTCCTGCAAGCTGTACAGGCTCTAAAAGTGCATTCGGCGTAAGCACACCGGTTCTGCCGACCTGCACAAATATGTCAATAAGCTTTGTAGCCTTTCGCTCAGGCGGAAATTTATAAGCGACTGCCCATTTGGGAGTGCTTGTACCTTCGCCAATCTCCATTCGTTTTTGCAGGTCATTGACCTTTATAACAACGCCGTCAATATCATACTCCAGACCGTTCCTTGCGCTTCCTATCTGTGTTATCATATCGGTGATCTCTTCAAAGTCCGAACATACACTGTAATTAAGAACATGGAATCTGTTGTTCTTAATAAAGTCAAGTGTTTCTGAATGCGTTGTGAAGCGATCGTCGGATGATTGAAGATTGAATATAAAAATATCAAGTCCGCGTTTGGCTGTAACCTTTGAGTCCAACTGACGCAATGAGCCTGCGGCAGCGTTGCGTGGATTTGCAAAGAGCGATTCGCCGTTTTCCTCACGTTTTGCATTAAGCTTTCTGAAGTTTTTCTTCGGCATAAAAACTTCGCCCCGGAGCTCAAGATAGCCTTTATATTCTATCTCCATCGGTAAAGAGGCTATCGTGCGGACATTGTTTGTCACATCCTCACCAATCTCACCGTCTCCCCTCGTCAGAGCTCTTATAAAATTTCCGCCGTTATAAATTATTCCGCATGAAAGTCCGTCAATTTTCGGCTCAACAGAAAAGCTGATATTTTCATCTTCGGATTTCATTTTGTCATAAAAGGCACGAAGTTCCTCAAATGAAAATACATCTGTGAGCGAACGAAGTGGGATATTATGCCTTACCTTTTCAAATTTATCGAGTGCCTTTCCGCCGACACGGTATATCGGTGAATTGTCATCATGATATTCGGGGTGTTCCCTTTCAAGCTCTTCAAGACGGCGGAACATCATATCGAATTCATAGTCTGAAATTTCGGGGGAATCTTCAAGATAGTATTTCTCTCTGTGATATTCCACTTCTCTTCTGAGCTTAAGAATCTCTTCTTTTATGTTATTCACATTTACCTCCCCATCAGTTGCTTCCGGCATTTGATAAATATTATGGCTTCATATTTTGCAGTATAACATATTTTTTTAAAAAATTCAACTCTATTTTTCAATCATACTTGAAAAAAGCTATATTTTGTGATATAGTGTTAATCAGAGGTGTTAAAAAATGAAAAAAAATAAAATCAGGATCGCATTTGCGGTATTTTTTCTGACAACGGCACTGCTGATATTGTGTTCATTCAAGGAAACAGACGATTTTTTCAGATACGAAGAAAGAGACGACGGGAATATCAGAATAGTTGCCTTTGTGGGTGAAAAATTTTCTACAAAAGCAGACATTCCTGCATATATTGACGGTAAAAAGGTCGTCGAAATCTGCGAAAGTGCCTTTTATTCAAATGAATTTGTTAAACAGGTAACTATACCGGCAACTGTTGAAACGATCGGAATTTCGGCATTCGCATACTGCGGATCACTGAGAGAAGTTATTATTGAAAAGGGCGGCAGTCCTCTCACGCTACCGCAATTTTGTTTTGAAAACTGCACTGATCTGAAAAAAATAAGCTTTGGCGACAGAGAAATTTATATCGATGAATACGCATTCAAAAATTGCACGACACTCGGCAAGGTTTACTTCCCTTCCACGGTAAGGGAAATCGGATATAATGCATTCATGAACTGCGAACAGCTGATAATGAATAGCGATGATTGTGAAGTCGCAAGAGAATATGCCGAAAAGAATAACATACCTACGAGCTTTTTGATGAGCGACAACTATACATTCATAATTATACTTGTATTGACAGTTGCATTACTTGCAGTGATATATACAGTATATAAATTGATCACCCGAAAAAAGACAAAGAAATACGACGATGCGAAAGGAAAAGGAAAACAATCGTATGAATAATACAGATATAACAAAATTAAAAAAGATAAGCTGTAATATCCGGATGGATATTATTGACGAGGTTTATAATGCAGGCTCGGGACATCCCGGCGGCTCTCTTTCATGTGCTGACATAATAAGCTATCTGTATTTTTATAAAATGAAGATATTTCCGGGTGACCCCCATAATGAAAGCCGTGACAGATTTGTTCTGTCAAAGGGACACTGTGCCCCGGCACTCTATGCTGCACTTGCAAGATCGGGTTATTTTCCGACACAGGACCTCAAAACGCTCAGAAAGCTCGGAAGCCATTTGCAGGGGCATCCCGACATGCATATGACGCCCGGCGTTGAGATATCAACCGGTTCGCTTGGTCTTGGAGTATCAAATGCCTGCGGTATCGCACTTGCCGGAAAACTGAATAATAGAGACTACAGAGTGTATTGTCTTACAGGAGACGGTGAGCTTCAGGAGGGTCAGGTATGGGAGGCGGCAATGTTCGCTTCGCATTATAAGCTTGACAATCTTATAATCTTTGTCGATTCAAACAATCTTCAGATCGACGGAAAAGTATCTGATGTTATGGGCGTAGAGCCTATTGATAAACGCTTTGAGGCATTCGGCTTCAATACAAGAAGGGTAAACGGACACGATTTTGAGCAGATCGACAAAGCCGTCGATGAGCTTACAGCCATGAAGGGTGCTCCAGGCGTTATTGTTTGCAACACGGTCAAAGGTAAGGGCGTATCATTTATGGAAGATAAGGCATCATGGCATGGCACTGCCCCTAAAAAGGATGATTATGAGAGGGCTATCCTCGAGCTTTCGGCAGAGCTTGAAAAAATAATATAATGCCTTGAAATATGCAGTTTGAAAGGAATGGAATTAACGTGGCAGATATAATAAAAAAAGAAACAAGAGTTGCCTACGGCGAAGCTCTTGCAGAAATAGGTGAAGATAAAAATATAGTAGTTATGGATGCAGATCTAAGCGGTTCCACAAAGACAGCTACCTTCAAAAAGGCATTTCCAGAGCGTTTTATAAACTGCGGAATTGCCGAGGGAAACATGGCGGCTGTGGCGGCAGGTCTTGCATGCGAAGGAAAAACCGTCTTTATCAGCTCGTTTGCAATGTTCGCCGCAGGCAGGGCATTTGAACAGATAAGGAATTCTATAGCTCACAATAATCTCAATGTGAAGATATGTGCTTCCCATGCAGGTGTCACAGTCGGACCGGACGGTGCAACACATCAGTGTAACGAAGATGTTGCAATAATGAGAACGATTCCGAATATGAACGTGATCGTGCCTGCCGACGCTGTAGAGACAAGGCAGGCAATCATAAAGGCCGCACAGATAAAAGAACCGGTTTATATACGTTTGGGCAGATCGGCGGTTCCTGTAGTATTTGACGAGAGCTATAACTTTGAGCTCGGAAAAGGCAGTGTGATCAGAAACGGGAGTGATGCCACGATTATAGCATGCGGAATCATGCTCGAGCGCGCACTCACGGCAGCTGATATTCTCGATAAAAATGGTGTATCATGCAGAGTCATCAATATGCCGTGTATAAAGCCGATAGATAAGGACATCATATTGCAGGCGGCTAAAGAAACGGGAGCTATTGTCACAGCGGAGGAGCACAGCATCATAGGAGGACTCGGAAGTGCGGTTGCAGAAGTTCTTTGTGAAAACTTTCCGACTCCAATGCTTCGTGTTGGTATGAATGACTGCTTCGGCAAATCTGGAAATCCCGACGAATTGCTCGAATACTTCGGACTCACCCCCGAAAACATAGCCGAAAATGCCTTGAGAGCGATCGGAATGAAAAATAACAAATAACAGATGTAAGCAGATGGGACAAATAAAAACAAGAGCGTCAGAAGAGAACTTCTCCTGACGCTCTTGTTTCAAAAGCATATAGTTTTATGTAATATTATGCAATATATGACTTCAAACCTTCTGTGATCTCCTCTTCTGTTATGGAAGAGGTCATGGTAAGTGTTACCGAATGCTCTGATGTGAGCTTATCAAGAGAAGATATCAACTTTTCAAGCTCCTGAATGTCTCCGCCGATTATCTTCAATGCCGAGTCAACAAATATATCATGAGCATCATAGTCATATGAAATGACACCCGAAACAAGACCGTACAGCTTATCTGTGCTGTCTATTCCGTATTCTTCGGTATCTATATATCTGACCTGATATTTGACTTCATGTATCAGTTTTTTACCCTTTGCTATGAATACCGCAGTTCCGTTTGTTGTTGCTATAGTATCATTTGCACTCTCGACTATTACTTTTGTCTTTCCAGAGCCTTTAGCTCCGATGATGAGTTTGACCATTTTTATCCTCCGATATACGCACTTGCGATTTTTACAAGCATATTATACAATGGAAAAGAAAAAAATGCAATAGTAAATCTCAATTTTTCTTCAATAAAAGAGAAATTCGTCAAAGATTTTTTTGAATTGGAAGAGAATATCGACCTTTTCGACATCCTCTGCCGCTTTTATCTCTGATTCGCCGATGATTTCATCCCCGGATTTATAAACAATTTTTCCCACCACGTCGCCCTTGCATATCGGTGCATCAAGACTTTCAGGAAGAATGGCTTCAAGAGTTACCTTTGAAGCATCAGATTTATTTATGACAGCTTCAAACGGAACCGAATATGTAGAGACGCTCTGGCTCTTCCCTGCCCTGATCCTGACAGTGTCACAATCCTGCTCGCCGTATGTCAGATAAGAATAATTTGCAAAGCCGTAATCAAGCAGTTTGGTGGCAGTCGAATTTCTGCCGTCACGTGTCTTGCTTCCCATGATAACGGCAATAAGCTGCATATTGTCACGAAGTGCTGTAGCGCTTATGCAAAATCCGGCTTTTGATGTCGAACCTGTTTTCAGCCCGTTTGCTCCCTGATAGAAGCGTATGAGCTTATTTGTATTGGTCAGACCGAACTTACCGTCCCTTACAGTGTCCATCCAGATATTTGTATATTTAAATATCTGCTCATGCTTTAAAAGCTCGGCTGACATTATAGCGATATCCCTTGCACTTGTCAGGTGGTTTTCAGCCGTATCGTCAAGACCGTTGGTGTTTTCAAAGCTCGTATTATTCATTCCGAGCTCTTTTGCACGCTTGTTCATTTTTTCTACAAACGCTTCTTCACTTCCGGCTACATATTCAGCGAGTGCTACTGCGGCATCGTTTGCCGAGGCAACGGCAACACATTTTAGCATCTCGTCTACGCTCATGGTTTCGCCGACTTCAAGATATACCTGAGAGCCGCCCATGGATGCCGCATTTGCTGAAACACTTACCATATCGTCAAGAGATATAGACCCATTATCCACGGCTTCAAGCACCAAAAGCATTGTCATGATCTTTGTAACCGATGCAGGAGGAAGTGCTTCATCGGCATTGTCCTCATACAGTACTTTGCCTGTATTTGCTTCGATCAATATAACACTTTTAGCATCAGTTTCAATTGCCGCATATGAAGACACGGCGAATAAAAAGAACAGACTGACAGCGAGAATGATTGATAAGATCCTTTTGTTTTTCATATAAAAGCTCCTTAATTGAGAATGAGTATACATAAATTAAACCGCAGAAGATATAACAGCCATATTAATATCAGTATCATGGATATCGAAATGAGGTTCATCTTCCGGAAGCAGATAAGAGCTGTAAATACTGTAAGGCAGATAAGAATAAGTATCAGTATCAGCGCAAAGAATGGCGAGAAACTGCCGAAAATTATATCGATCCATAAAAGAGATATTATAAAGATAAGCGAAACACAAATAAGTGATATCAGCTTTTCTCTGCCGTAGCATATCGTTTTTCTTATAAAAATATAGCCTGCAACTGCACCCGTATACACCTGCATCAGTATGTAAAGGAATGTAAAAGCTGTCACTGAGGCAGAATGAGGCGGGAGAATGTACCAATAATAGGCGTATAAATTACCGAATGCAATCAAAAATATGACGGTGATAACCAATGCCGCCGCTGCAAAGACTGCCGGATATGTAAGGTTTATTCCCGTGACGCAGTCATTACAGCCACCTCTTTTTATATTGCTTTTTGTTTGTTTAGGTTTTGAATTTTTTTTCATAATCATCACTCCGTTTGTTCATTTATATGAGTGGGCGATTTACCTTATGAATAAAAAAAATAAAAAAACAAACCAATCTGCCATGAAAGCTTTTGCGTGCAAATTTATTTAATAGTTGTTTTTTGCATTTAAAAATCTGAATAGTTCATCAACATACTGGAAGCAAATACAAAAAGAGACAAGCCTTATCATTGTCGAAGCTTGTCTCTTTTCGGTGTGCCGGAGCGTTCTGTAATCGAACAGTTTACCTCGTATGAGCTTTTTTTCTCAATAATTGAATGTTATTCGCTTTTGGGTGCAAAAGGCGAACTTAAACCTTGCTTACCCCAATATGAAATGTCCTGCTCATCACATGTAATAACGATATTTCCATTATCGACATGCAAAGACATGTAGCGTGTATAGTCTCCGTCTTTACCGACGAGCATCATTTGCCCTTCCTCGTTTTTTTCAAATCCGAGTTTTGAGTAGGAACAGAGGAAAACATTAAAATATTCAAGCACACCATTTTCTGATACGGAGAAAGTAAATGTAAATAGACCCGATGTAGGACCGTAACCCAGTGAGCAGAACTCATCTTTTCCGTCACCGTCAATATCAAAGACGGCATAATCGATATAGCCGGCGTATTGCGAATCTACCGGAGTGGGGGTACCCGACCAAAATATTTGATTTAACTCCTGATTGAATTCATTATCATAAAAAACCGATTCAAGGATATCGAGCATATCGAACGGAACAACCGAAACCATATCTTTGCTAAGTCTTCCATCCGAGATATAGCAGTCTATAATTGCCCTCATTTCTTCTATGGTTGCCGGTGAATCAAGCAGCTTCGACATTTCTTCTTTCGTGTGATGGCGATTCGTACCGGGTAACAGACCGCAGGAGTACGATCCTTCAGGCGTCTTCCACATATAAATTTCTAATCCTTTCATTGAGGATAAGTGAAAATAATTTGGAAATTTGGCTTTGAGATCATCTTCTTTCAGTTTAGCTGACGCAGGGTTGGTTAAAAAACAAACAGCCGCAGCAATACTTATAACAACAGCAAATATAATCAGCCAGAATGCAGGCTTCCTGTAATTCAGCACAGATTTTACTCTGGTCTTTACACCGACCTCTCCGAAAGCGAGTGGGCAAGCGGCGATCGTACGGCGGTTTACACTGCATGTCAGCAGAGCCTGGGAATAATCTGCCCTCTGCTCCGTATTCATTTGCTTTACTACCTTTTCATCGCATGCAAGCTCGATATCCCGACAGAGCAGTACATATCCGAGCCAGAGCAAAGGATTGAACCAATATACCGTGAGAAGCAGGAAGCCAAACGGTTTCCACCAATGGTCCTTACGGCGTATGTGCGCCTGCTCATGAGCAATAACCTGCTGCATATCCTGCTCAGTCACATTAAAGGGCAGATATATCTTAGGTCTTATAACACCGAAAACAAATGGGGATGTAACCCTTTCGCTCTGATAAATATTCTCACGAAGTAAAACAGCCGTCCTGATCTTCCTTTTTAAACACAAGTAGCTGATTACCGTATATGCGAGCATGATGACAATACCCGCGATCCAGATAACCGAGATGATCGGAATGAGGATCTGCAAGGGATTAGCACTTGCAGCAGGATTGGGAGAAAACGAACTGCTGATGATCGGATTTACTGTGTTATTAATAATAGATATACCAGTATTGATCTCCGGCGTTCTGTCCATCATAATTCCCGGGCTTATCGTTTCGGCACTCGGGATCAGGCTCAATACGCTTTCAATCGAAAACGGACAAATCAGGCGTACAGCCACAATGCCCCAAAGCAACACAGCTATCCATTTCGGTGCCCTCTTTAATATGAGTCTGAGCAGTAATACTGCGAGTACTATCCAGGTTGCAGATATGCTCATATTTACAATTTTAAGAAAAATATCAGCCATTATGACTCTCCTTCCGATAGCGGTCTATCATTCTCTGAAGTGCATCGATCTCCGTATCGGAAATTTTCTGATGCTTTGTAAACGCCGCAATAAATGCAGGCAGAGAGCCTTCAAAGGTTTTCTCTACCATTTCATTAAGCTCGGCGGCCTGTACTTGATCCTTACTGACAAGCGTTGTCACAACAGTGTTTTCGTTCTTTAATACTCCCCGCTCCGACAAACGCTTAATGACGGTATATGTGGTAGTGGGTTTCCAACCAAGCTGCTGCTTGCAAAGGTTTACAAGTTCACTGCTTTTGATCGGTTCGTGTTCCCACAAGATCAAACAAAAACGGTATTCACTTTCAAATACTTTCGGTGTATCCATATTTTTTTCTCCTTTCTCTAATCCGTTAGAGTTCGTATATACTCTAACACATTAGAGTATAAATGTCAATAGGTTAGAACAATGTTCACAAAAAATTCAAATAGTTTAAATAATGAAGTGATTGAATATATGAATAAAAAAACGAACCTGATATGCTTAAAGCACAAATGCTTAATGCAAAATCAGATTCGGTTATACAGTTTATCTGCCGATTTTATAACGCATGCAAGGTCTTCCGCCAGTTTCATAATTCATTTCACTGATGACTCTGCCCGACTGTGCAAGATAATTCATATAACGTCTGACGGTAACGCCGGTAAGTCCTATGTTTTCGGCAATTTCATCACCGGTAAACCAAACACCCTTGTTATCCTTCAGATAGTCAATTATAATTTGCAGAGTCTTTTCCTGGATCCCCTTCGGAAAAAGGTCTTCACTTTTTTTGTGTGAGTTTTCTATAATTTGATCAATTCTCGTCTGACTGAGCGTATCAATATCCTTAAGTGCGTTGTTCTGTGCGACATATTTCTCAAGTGCGATCTGGAAGCGGTCAAATGTGAAGGGCTTTACAAGATAATCCATGACACCGAGATGAAGAGCTTCTTCTAAAGATTCACGGTCATTTGCCGCTGTAACCATTATGACCTCTACTGTTATCTGCTTTCCCCGAATTCTCCGAAGTGTTTCAAAACCGTCCATATGCGGCATATACACATCGAGGACGAGCAGGTCAACAGCGTTATTCTCAAGAAACTCAAGAGCGGATGCACCGTCCCTGCATTTTCCTATGACCTCAAAATTCCTGTTCCGCTTTATATATTGCTCATTTATTATTGCGACCATCGGGTCGTCTTCTACAATTAAAACCTTATACATTCTTTATTTTTTTCCTGTGAAGCTTACATTAAATGAGCTTCCCACACCCTTGTGTGACTCCACTGTGATCTTACCTCCGAAGTTCTCTATCATTGATTTTATTTGATAAAGCCCGGTTCCCCTCGAATCTCCTTTAGTGGAATAGCCGTTTTCAAAAATATGTGGCAGATCTTCATCGCCGATACCGACGCCTGTATCATCGACAGTGATCAGAAGGGCGCAGGGATGCGAGTAAATGCCGAACATCAATTCCTTATGTTCCTGAAAATCGTTTTTTTCATTCATAGCATCGAAAGCATTGTCAAGCAGATTACCGATCACGGTGATCAACATTTCAGACGGAAGGCCCGTGTCTGCCGATGAATAGCAGCATCCTTCACGCAGAACAAATCTTACATTCAGTTCAGACGCTCTTGCAATCTTACCGATCAAAAGTGCCGCTATTGCAGGCTCACTGACCGCATTCATGACCTTGCTGATCGTCTCTCTTTGTACCATTGTGATGTTTTGAATATACGAGCTTGCTTCGTCATACATCTCCATTTGAATAAGACCGAGGATAACATGCAATTTGTTTGTGAAATCGTGGTTGTTAGCACGCATAGAGTCAACAAGATAACGTGTGCCCGAAAGATCCTCCATCAGTTTTTTATACTCTGCTCTGTTATGTAAAACTGCAACAGCACCGATTATACGGTCATCTTCTTTTATGGAAACACGGTCGAGTATGATATCGCCCTTTGCAATACTGACATTCAATTCCTTATCGCCCTTTTTCAGTGTATTAGAAAGGATTTCGTCGCCGAGTATATCAATGCTCTGTCCGACAATATTCTTTTTCGGATCATTACATAACATACGCACAGCAGATTCATTTGCAAACTGAATAATATCGCCCTTGTCAATTGCAAGGATGCCTTCCTCAAGGGTTTCAAGAATATTGTCACGCATTCTGTACATCGCCGTAAATACATCCGGTTCGTAGCCCATGAGGCTTTTTTTCACTTTATTGAGCAGTTCACCTGCAATTATAAGTTCGACAAATACTGCCACGATGCTTATGATCAAGAATATAAAGAGCATATGAAATGTTTCTGCCTCTATATTCTTCATCAGCGTGACTGCCATGACAAAGCCTGCATATTTGCCGTCATCAGCATAGACAGCGGCATACGCACGGCGTTGGTTACCCGAGGGACCGCTTTCGTTCACTGCATAATAACCGCCATTATTGCTTTCAAAATCGGGCATATTACCGTCATATCTTGTCCCTATCAATGAATGATTGGAATGGTAGATACGGATACCGTCTTTGTTTACCAGAGAGATAACGTCAATATCATTCAGCGTCTCTTTTAATGTGTCAAGGTATTTTGTAATGACTTCATAATCAACGCCTTGCATTGTACTGTTGTCTGTAAGGATGGGGGAACCTGCAATTGCCGTTGCAACATTCTGCAAGTTTTGATCCCTCTTTTCTGTTTCAAAATGTATACTGATTAATATCCCTGCAATCCCCAATATGAGAGCCAGTGAAATGATCAGCACGAGCTGTGTGCGGAAAAAGAGGTGTTGTATGTTTTTCAGAGAAACATGTTCTTGTTTTTTTATCTTTTTTGTTTTATCTTGTTTTTTCATATTTATTTGAAAATCATCAACTTTATTTGAAAATTATGAACTTACTGACAATATATTTTATAACCGTAAAAATAACATCTGAGATCAATTTACAAAGCGATCCGTTCAGAGAGAATGTATCTTTTTACCAATACATCACGTCCTTCCGTAACCAACGCAAGTATACCATAGCAAGCACGCTTTGTCAATATGCATTTAGACTTTCGATCTTCTGTCGTTGCACAAATGCGCGAGATTTTGAATATTATATCAAAAAATGCAGAAATTTGATTTTATCACATTTTATAAGAGCTTTTGAAAGTAAAATAAATGGGATATCAGATAAAAATATGTTTATATTTTTAATAAATTGACTTTTAACATGTGCTGTGATATCATGTCTGCGAAATCAAAAAAGAGTAAAAAAGTGTAAAAGTGTAAAAATGGAAAGGAAAAATTTTATGGGATCTATTTTAGAAACAACAATGCTCATATGCTTCGGCTTTTCATGGCCGCTGAACGTTATCAAATCATACAGAGCCGGAACTGCAAAAGGAACGAGCCTGCCTTTTATTCTTCTTATTGTAACAGGATATATAGCAGGTATCAGTGCCAAGATCATTACAGGACAGATAAATTATGTTCTGATTGCTTATATTCTGAATCTGGCAATCGTATCGATCGACATCCTCGTATATTTCCGCAATCTTTCGTTAGACAAGAAACATATGCACATATCGGAGGTAAAATAAATGAATAAGTCAGAAATCACAAGATATCAAAAGCTGAATGAGCTCGCAGATAATAACGGGATCGTAATTTTCGGCGGAAGTGTAGATTCAAACATTCCGCTCGGAGAGATACGACAGGCATTCTCCATTGAAGAAAAAATGTATAACCGCAGTATACCCGATCTTTCGGTCAATGATGCTGTTGATGTGTACGAGAAGTGCGTCGCTGTACTTACCCCCGAAACACTTCTTCTCCACATCGGAGAAGCCGATTTGAAATTCTTTGAAGAAGATCCGAACGGGTTTGATAAAAAATATCGTGAGTTGATCACATATATCAAAACACAAGATAAAAATTGCCGTATAGCCATCGTTTCACTGAGAAACTATGATCACAACACTTTGATAGGCGAGATGAACAAACATCTGAAGTACATAGCTGATTCCGAAAGTTGTGAATACGGCGATATTTCGGACAAAAAGGTATGGAATCCAAAGAGCACAAAAGAAGCTGTGTCATTCGTTTATTCAATTGGGTTCGCACACTCTCTGAGAAATGAACGCCCCGTCTATGACCTCGTGCGTATGCTGTTTTGCAGTGAAATGTAGCATTCAACTACTTTCAATCGCAATCATACCTATCACCATACATACAACAAAACCAGGAATCATACGACTCCCGGTTTTCTTTTATAAAGCATATTTTATTAATAGTTAATTCCCTTTTGACCTTCAAAATTGAATAAAAAACGACAAGCCGAAGGCAGGTTGTCATAAGGATCTCTTGAATATCCTATAAAAACAGCCGATTGACGAGTGTGAGAAAAACCATAGTATAGAATTCATTTGAGTTCTGTACTATGGCTTTTTCCGTTTTATAAATACATATAATATTCATTACGCAAAACAATAAAACATTTGATTTTTACGCAACAAACGGCTTGTCTCAAACAAGGAATGTAGCTACTTTGACACATTTCTTATTTTTTAGTTGTCATGTTCCCGAATAGAAGTTTGCATTTCATCAAGAATGATTTCAATTACCTTCCACTCTTTATCTGTCTCTATAGGAAGAAGTCTATGAATACCACCGTCGGTTTCAGATAGAACAGACGCAAACACCTGAATAAATCCGTCGTATTCATCTCTGCTGTTATCGGTATATACGATATAGCTCTTTCCCGTTTCCGAGTTATCGAAAGTGAAAAGAATATTACAAACCATTTCTTCTCCTTCGTCGTCAATTACGGTAAACGTATTTTCATTGTGATTTATCATTTACATTCTCCTTCATGTTATTCTTTCTTTTCGCATATAGCTTTTGCTCCAGGGAGTTCATTGATGAATTTGCATGCAGATTCTGCCTCAGCAGCATTATCAAAGAAAAGCACGATTGGTTTTTTTGCAGTTATTTTCTTAAGCATTGCTGTGTTATACATGTGCTGGCTTGCGGCAAACATTGCTTCAATTGTGTACTTACTGTTACAATGGAAGCCTATTATTCGTTTCCACATAAAGCCAGTAGGAATTAAGAAGCCACACTGCTATTGTAAAGATTGTTGCCGTTCCACCGGTTATCAGGTATTTTGTGCTATTTTTGCGAATGCATTTGACAATTCTGCTGTAAAAACGAAAGGTGATAATTGCAAGCATTGCGTACAGGATATATTCATTTTCTTTTATTGAACCGTATTTCTCGTTCGTATCGATAAATCCATTAACCCATATTGAGAACAAAATGATCAGCAACACATCTGGCATCCAGTTAAATATGGTGTTGACTGCCTTCTTGAGCATTCTTTTTCACTTCCTTTCGGCTCCCCCTTCGTCATAATTTGACGAAAGGGGCGAGCAAACTCTTTTGATTTCAAGTGTCAAATTTTATATTGCAAATTCGTGAAAAATACGAGCATCTCTTGACCATTTCTTCGTATGGTCCATTTGCAACAAGTTGTCCTTGGTCCATTACCAGGATTTCATCGTATTGTTTGAGCAATTTACCACTGAAATTATGAGAAACAAAAATTACAGTCTGGGGCAGTTCAAGAGCCAATTTTTCTATTTCAAACGCTGTTTCGATGTCGAGAGTAGAAACAACTTCATCAAATATAAGCACCTGTGAAGATTCAAGTAGACTACGTGCTACCTCAATACGACGTTGCTCACCACTGGAGATGTTTCGGCCATCACCGGTTATTCTTTTATTTAAATCAAGGGTAATACAAGCATCGTTTACAGCTTTTTTAAAAGCGGATTCCGTATATTTGCGATCAAGAATGATATTATCACGAACAGTTCCGGAAAACAGTGAAACTTGTTCATTCATATACGAAATGGTTCGACTGAGTTCCTCGTTGCTGAATGATTCGATATCTTGATTATTGATCGTAATGATTCCTTGGCATAATTTAAACCATTTTTTTAACGATTTGAAAATAGAACTTTTGCCCGAACCATTCAAACCAACAACAAGATATTTCTTTCCTTGTTCAAACTTGAAAGAAAAATGATTGATTAGTTGTTTATTTCCTATTTTTATGCACACATCTTCGAATTCAATGCAACAATCATCATTTGTTTTATGAGTGTTCGCCAAAACGTTTTTTTGATGTGCTTCTTCAGGCATTGATCCAGAATCCTTCTCTTCATATAATTCATATTTCTTCATAATAGACTTTATAGAACGGATAGAATTCACACTTGAAATAATTCGCTGAAAGGGAGAGGCGATATCTCCGGCGAATGCTTGTGCTGAAATGACAGTACCAATTACGATCTCACCTTTTAAGACAAGCATAATGCCTATGCCAACCGCAAGGAACTGCATAAACCAAGATAACAATGATCCAATTGAATTAGCAATGCTCAATGTGTAATCAGCATCGAATTTGGAGTCCTCTGTATCTTTGTTGGCTATAAAGAATTTTTCAGATATTTCGTTTTCAATCGCATAGTTTTTTATAGTGGGGAATGCAATCGTATATTCTTTGATTCGCTGAGTAAATTCGGAAATGGATTTTGAGTATTTTGTGTTTTTTTCATTTAGGTACTTAGAAAAAACCACTGGGACAAACATCGTTATAATGCCAAAAACCAGAATGGCAACAGCGATTTTTACATTTAAAGCGATAAAAGAAGAACCAAGAATAAGTACAGACAGAATCGCGGAAACAAAATTTATAATCTGATGAAAAAAACGTGTCTCAATAAGAGCAATATCGTTTGTAAAGAGCGAAATGTACTCACCTGAAGATTCTGACACTCCGGAAGTATTGAGTTTTAACAGGCGAGAAAAGACACGATCTTTTAGCCCCAGTTTAACATTACAAATGAATTTTGAAGTTAACACGTCCGAAGTAAACGAAATCAAACGCTTCAACATCCACAGCAAGAATCCGCCTGTAAGAAGTCGCAAAACTAACATTTTATCTGCACCGACTTCTGCCGTACTGAAAATCTTTTGGAGCCAAAAGTTCAGAACTGCGTTAATGGAAGGTTCAATAGCAATCAAAAGAAAGATAATTATCAAGAACCATTTGCTTTTAAACAAAGATTTCAACATATTTCACCCCATCAATTTATTTAACGATATCAATCAAGTCGCATAAGTTCCCAGACCTCGCCGGTTGAACTGTCTACAAGGATTACGGTGTCTGTAGAAAGAGGAAGGATGAGAAGTTTTAAAGACATTGATTCTATCGTAATGTAATTTGCAGTATGGAAATATGTGGAAGTAATTGCCGGATTGGCGGAACCGTCACGATAGGCCTTCATGGTTACATTGTCGAATTCGATAACCTCGTCAACTGTATTGTTGCCGCTGTGGCAAAGCACTTGCCAACGACCCACAAAAGAAATCTCAATTTCAGGCAAAGACATATTTTCATTAGGAAATCTAACAAGATACATATAAGTATCCTTCGTTGAATTCAATCTTATAATGTTTGAAGTGAGTTTGGTTACAACAAATTCTCGAGAAATATCAGGAAGTTTTATGGTGTTATTGTTTAATTCATACGACAACGATACATATGGTTTATCAAGATCATTTTTATAACTTAATGCGGTACCTTTATCGTTAAAGATTATAAATTCACAGTCAGGAAGCGTACTGTTATCAGTGGTTACAGTGGATACAACCTTCCAAGATCCAATAAGATCCAGTGAAGGAGGTATGTCTGCTTTGAAAAAAGCGAAAAACAGCAATCCGACAAATGCAATTAAGGTAATAGTAGAAATAGTGATATAAGAAATCTTTTTCATATTTTTTCTCCTTTAGATAATCATCATTAACGCGAACAGTAGCACATACGAAATCAAGCCAACAATAAGAATGAGTCCAAAACCCAAAAACAGTTTCTTTACCATTTCCCAAGGCACGGTTTTCTCAAATTTCTTCATAAAGAATTAACACCTCCTTTGTTTTTTAGTGAATGAAATGTCTTGATTTTTTTGCAAAAATGTGCAATGATGAATTAAATTTATTTTTGTGACTTTATAATATCAAAAAAACTGATATCTGTCAGGAGCATATTGGTACACTTTGGTACACTAAAAAGGAGGTCGTCTGCCGTGGAGTTGAATTTTTCGCAATTTGCTAAAATATTGTATCCTGTTTTTTCTGATGGAAAAAAACAAGCTGATTTTGTTCGAGAGTTGTTCGAACACATCGTCCAACTACCTTCAGAAGAAAATGCATTAACAGATAAAGATGAAACGACATTTAGACAGTATTTTAACGGGCGATTGAAAATCATTAGCCTGTCTAAAGCAATTAGTAGAAATGTAAATTTAGAATCGTTCGCTGATTATATTGATGAAAAAAACAAGAATATTAATCCGGCTTATGATTCTCTCCTTTTGTTATTTGAAAAATTATCCCCCTATTGTGGTGAAACATTTAACACCGATAACCCTTGGGAATACCACAACGGACTTATAATTGGCAGATTGTTTCAATCAATTATTTATAATGCTGCAATGAGCCAAAAGCAACGGCAAAAAACGAAAAGTGCTTCAAAATGCAGTTTAGAATTAAATGATTATGACTACATTTATCCTCCGTTTTATATTGAGCGTCAAAAAGAAATCCAAAACTTATACCAGGCTTTTTTAACCCAAGGCTCGTATGTACAGGTAATATCCGGTACAAGTGGAACAGGAAAAACCGAATTTGCCTATAATTTTTCAAATGCCGCGCGTAGGAACGGATGGTTTGAGCATGTCATTTTTACAACCTACAATACAACTTTGAAAGATACGATATCTTCATTAAAGACAGATGGCACTTTCTCAGAATTAAAAGATCCTTTCAAAGAAAAAGTTGATCTGCTGAATGAGATACAAAGCAAAGGCAAAACTCTACTCATCATTGATAATTATTACAACCCTATAGATTTTGACAAGGAGCTATCAATTAATTGTGATGCATATAAGAAGTTGCTTGATACAAAATGTAGTATTTTAATGACTTCTACCACTAATCTTGAAAAATGTTATGCAACTCATGTTATAGAAATCGAACCCCTTCCGATAAAAGATTTAATTGAACTGTTTCGTAATATCAAAGGCGATAATGACGATGATGTACAAGAGCTTGAATCATTGATTCAAAATTACCTATTATACAATGTGTATCTTGTCATCCTGTCGGCAGATTTAGCAAGACAAGGGACATCTGTTAAGGATATCATTGGCGCATTTGACACACGAACAATAGATGATAACGATGATTTGGTTTCGTGGAGAAAGAATGGAGAATTCCAAGAAGGTACTATGCTAGCACATTTTTGCTTGATGATGGATGATAACAAAGTCATACATCCCGATAATAAGAAAGAACAGGACGATGTATATAAAGTACTGACAGTATTGTCTTTTCTTCCTGTTGGAGGCATTAGAAAGCAGGATTTTTATCAAGTAGCTTTTGAAGATAAAAAAGTAGTAAGACCTATCGTCCAACGATTGCAACGGCATCATCTTTTATTCGAAAAGAATGAGTACATATACTTACATCCCCTTGTCCGCGAATATATCACTCGTAACATCCCAATGCGTGAAGAGTACATCTATACATATGTTGCGAATGTTGTTCAGAAATTGTGTATAGAAACCTATGCGGAGAGCTTTATGTATTGGCTTAAAAACGGCAGAGAAATAGACATGCTTTTGAATAAAGAATTAGCCAAACCAAACAATCAGTTTTCAAATAGATTGCAACTGTCGGCGGTAGCTCTGTGTTCGTATATTTCCTCTTGCTATGACATTATCAAGCAGAAGGAAGCGGCATATCAATACGGAATTCGAGCGTATGACCGGTTACAAACAATCAATTGGATGAACGAGACAGAAGATAATAAAATTTTAATTGCATCTTGTTATAATGTGATCGGATATGCCATTCTGCATCGAAAATCGAAAGACAAAATACAGCGTGAAATTGATTGGAATATTGCGTACCGATCGATTTATAAAGCAGAAGAAGTTTTACACGGAGTTAAAAATGAAAAAGCGTCGATTCTGTTAACGAAGATTCATGGTAACCTCGGAGCTTGTTATGTCGACGCAAAAAAATATGATGAAGCATTAATAAAACACGAGATTGCTTTGGCAGAGCGAAATTCAATTATTCAAAAAGAAAAAAGCCCTGAGTGCCTTCTTCTGCTTGCTACAACAAACAGATGTTTAGGAACAGATTGGTTTTATTTAAGACAAACTAAAGATCCAATTGATTGCCTAAAAAAATCATACAACTTCAACCTAGAATCTATTGAATTATTTAAACAAGTATACGGCAACAAACATCTCGAAACGACAATTGGATGCAACAGGTTGGTAGGCACAGGCATTGAACTGATTTCCACATTACAAAATGATGAACTATTAAAAGAACATTTGGGCGAGACTTTTGATGAATTGATAGAAAGCTTTTATGCGTATATCAACGAATCTGTTGAGTTTTTGGCAGATATCGGCTTTTCAATCAATGATGAAATTAAGGATTGCTTGAAGAGAATCGAACAATTAACGCTGTTGTTAGAATCTCGAAACATATTGACCGAGGACAAGATCAGCTTTAATATGAATGTAGTCGAAAAACTGAGTGTTGTTCCCGGAATTAATGATGAAGTGCATGAGATTCTTGAAAGGATTTCGTCAACAACATTGAGAAAAGTGAAATAATCAAGGAGAAAAAACTATGAGCGATTTGATTCGTATTACTTGCCCTCCTTCAGAATTGCCTAAAGAGGAACGAATAGCTTTCATTTATGAAGATTTTGAAAAATGGCTTTCTTCGCAACCAATGAATCAACTTGTTTCTCTGTATAATGACGGCAAACTTCCTCCGGGTAATTTAACATTTTCGGAATATGTCTTATGGATAAAAGATTTCGCAAGTAAACACTGGGATTATCGCAAAAAGCAAAAAGAGGCTATGACAAAAGAAGGAGAAGCTGCTCGTTGGCTCTTACAGAATGATTCTTTTGCTGAAGAAAACAAAGAGAATATATATGATATTGCAAAAGCTTTGGGATTGATAGGAGTATCTGAACCCCTTCTTGATCCGGATTATATCTTGCCTCTCGGCGGCGCAAGAATGTCAAATCTTCGCCGCCCGGAACTGGCACGCAAGGTAGTGGATAAATATAATTTAACAACGAAGATAGTGGCACTGTCAACATACCGACCTATTGCTGAATCAGAAAGAGCTTCCATTGATACCTATGCACTCGGCGCACAGTTCGAATTTGATGCAATTGTTGCCGGTATGGATTCTGCCTTCGAGATGAATAAGGGCTACTCCGTAAACAGCCGAAATTTTGCAAATGTCAATGAAAACTACGGCATCTGTACATTTAATGACAAGTATAATGGTAACGAATTATATGCAATTGCGGCACCATCAACACTACCTGATACAAGGAGAGCAAACAGTGCCGATTGTTTTGAATTCCTGTTTAAGGAGTTTGACATACAAGAAGGTTCTCGTCTAATTAATTGCACATCACAGATTTATTGCACATATCAGCACATCCGTGCCTTAAGTTTAGCAATAAAATACAATGTAGTATTTGATACGATTGGCTTTCCTTTTTACCTGAACGAGGTTAAATCTTCAAATGAAAGCAGTTTAAGTAAACCGGTGAATTATCTTCAAGAAATCAAAGGAACCATTGACGCAATTTACGATTTTACTCAAGAGTTTTAAGTTGGGAATGATTTGGGAATTGTACTCTATGTATCTATATGCTATGATATAGACAGAGCAAAAAACTCAAATCAATATATCAAGGAGGAAATAACAATGAGTAAACACAATTGTAGAGCCTGCTGAGGAACCGGAGAGGTAACTTGTCCCCGCTACGGAGGAATGGGAAAATTTGATAGCGGCGAGCGTTGCTATTACTGTCAGGGCGATGGCAAGGTGGAATGTAAAGCTTGCGGTGGCACCGGCGAAATCGAAAAAGACTAATAATGGCATGGGAGGAACTTGATAATGAGTTGTTCAAACGAAACGGCAATAATACAAGGCATTATAAAAGAAATGTCTCAAATACGAATGGAATATGTGAACATTAAACCGTCAGAATTTGATATTGGAATGAGATATCTTTACGGATACACAAGAAAAAGCGATGATAGTGTTATTGTTGACATTCCCGTTGACTATAATGAGGCAATCAAACATTTTAATAATGATATCGGAACCGGACGCGGATATTATGGATTTGGCATCATGTGTCTCAACGGTTTGGGCTTTGATAAAGATATTGGAAAAGCAAAACAATTTTTTGATCTTGCATGGCCGCTTATCAACAAGAATGCTGATACAAATGACGGATCTTTTGATCGCTTGATTGCCGAAATTTATCTTCACGGGGATAGAGGACAGCCCAAAGATATACTTAAAGCAAAGGCAAAATATACTTCTGCGGCAAAAAAAGGTGATGGACCGGCACTGGATGAACTCACATACAATTATTATTTTGGAGAAGAAGCTGCTCCTGGGTGGAAGGCTGACAAAGACAAGGCCTTGTATTATGCAAAACGCGCCGTTTTGCATCCTCACTACAATTTTATGAGCGCAGGATACGTTGCGGGATGTATTCTGGATGAATTGGGCAAGAAAGATGAATCCATACAATACTTTGAGCAAGCTGCGCGTCTTGGACAGGACGATGCTCAAGTTGAAATGGCATTATATTTCGAAAGAATGAATGTCTTTGAACTTGCTGTTCCGTATTATAGACGTGCATATGAGCAAGATAATGTCTTTGCTCAGTTTAGACTGGGATATTGCTACTATTACGGTTTGGGCATCGCACGTGATAAGCCGAAGGGACTCAATATGATCTACGATGCGGCATCCAAAGGCGATGTCAATGCAAAGATCTTCTTGGAAAACCTACATTAATCGAAAAATTCAAAAGCTTCTTCTGAAGTTTCACTTTCGGAAGGAGTTTTTTCATAAGCGTAAAACGATCATTTGTGATTTTTTATGGATTTCTACTTTCAATCCTTGACGATTGGGACAAAATCGCTTGTCTTAATTTTATTAAAGGAAATGGATAGAAATAAGCGCTAATATGGTAACTCATCTATAGGAGAACAACAGGTGCATAAAAATATAAAAGAAACGAAAATAAATGACCAATACACAATTATTCATCCTCTCTATGCAAATGTGTCAATAGTGGAATGCAGTATTCATTCAAGCCGAACGTTTTTTTGAGATTTTAGGAAATTATCACAGCCAAACTCCATAGGACGAAGGAAATGCAAATAGTATATTCGTTGCAGAAAGAATGTTTTTGATTACCGCTTTGCACCATCCAATAGAGAATTTGCAAAAATTGAACATAGAACTACGAAAAAATAATGACAACACTTTTCAACCGGTTCTTTATGCTGTTGAAACCGTAGTTCCCCTTCGAAATATAAAAAATCTACGTTATATGAATGAGCACGCTTTAGATTATCTTGTGGATAAAGGCAGAAAGCAAGAAGACTTCAGAAAAACAGTAAATAAAGGCAATTATGAAATACATACAACCGCATCATGAACACAAGGAGAACCCTATGAAGACGGATATGACGCTACTTGAAAAAGACGGTGCGCCAACCATAACAGAATTAAAAGCGTTTTTCAGAGATAATGATTTCAGCACGCAGGTATCAAGATATGATCCTGTGACGGCAACCGATAAACAGAACGGCGTATACATCAAAGCGAAAAAGCATTTTCTTGCCGCTTGGAATGAACAAATGAAAGCACTTACCGGAAAGGGTTCTCTTCTCAATTTCTCCTCGAACGCTCCTGTGCGCTGTCTTGAAGAAGCGAATGAAAAGCTTATTGCAGGTACGATGATGGAGATCATCACAAACGAAGTCCTTTACGAAAACATAATTGATTCGTTTTTTATGGCATTTGAAAATGACATCCATATCGAGCTCGAAAAATATGCAAAGACACATAACAGGGTGATAGAAGAATTGACCGAAGCGGAGTTCTCATTCGTGTTCGATAAATTTGCAGCTCTCTTCCTTGCAACTATGGTGAATAAGCTTATGCAGACGCAAAGCGTTTCTGAGGTTATGGACATATCAAAGAAGATGGCCGTCCACGAGGACTTTGCAAAGACCGTAAACACCAACTACGACAAAATAGACTTCAAACGTAAGTGGGATCACACGCGCACAAAAATCGGCGTGATGGAATCTCTTGATCAGCTAATCAAAGACGAACATAACAATCCCGATTCCGTTACCGAGTTGTCCACGGTTGAAGAAGAATTTGAAAAGGCAGAGAAAAAATGCGATGCAATAAAAAAACTCAATGCATTCTACAATTATCTTGGTAACGACACCGACAGAATGATCTTCAAGATGCATGCAAACGGATGTACTCAAAAAGAGATCGCCATGCACCTTAGATACAAAACACACAGCGCTGTTGGTAAGCGTCTGAAGAAAATCGAAGAAAAACGTCAAGCATTTTTGAAATTAAAACAAATTGAATGCTACTAACCACATATTTCCTTTTGAAGCATAAAAACTTCAAAGGGATTTTTCTTTTTCAGAAAAACTTTTTCAGTCAGGAGCATTTTTGGATCACTCATGTCGGGCATATAGTAGAAGGGTAAATTTTCCGTAAGAAAAAATTGCTCTCGCCATCATCGGCGAGAGCTTTTTCTCTTGCCCCAAAAAATCGAAAGGAGTAATCAAAATGATTTTGTAACAAAACAGTGACGCAAGTGCCGTGTAAGTGACGCAGAAACCGTCAGTGCCAAATCATGCGCCACTTGAGTCTGACGGAGAGTGATTCCGTTTCTTTTCTCTCTCCTTTGGGCGAGAACCAGCATCGCCTTTGGCTGTACGCCAAACGCAAAATGATCGAGCAGAAGCCCGAACCCACTTACCTTCTTTGAAAAAGATAAGCCAAGAAATTTTGATAAAAAGGATGTGATTACTATTAAAACCAAAAGATTTAACTTCAGAGTTTCCGATACAATGGATGCTTTGATTCGCAAAAAAGCAAACGATGCCAACATGAGCATCACTGACTATATCGTAAGATGCGCCATCGGAAAAGAGGTCATCAATTACGATGGGCTCAAAGATCTCACCACACAAGTGAAGAAGCTCGGAAACAACATCAATCAGTTATTTATCCTTTCCCGTCAATGCAAGATCAATACCGTAAATCTTTCAGCTACCCAGGAAGAACTGAAAAAGATCTACGAGTTGCTTTCCGAAAAGCTCAGCGGGAGGTAAGTATGGCGATATTGCATTTCGTCAACAGCAAAACAAAACAAACATCAAGAGGTATGCTCTTCGTTCTACGCTACACGATGCAAGATAAGAAAACTATTGCCGCTGACGGTAACAAATACGTCACCGGAATCAACTGCACACCGATGTTCGCTTACACTGAATTCAATAATACCAAAAAGCTTTACGGCAAGACCGATGGCAGACTGTACTATCATTTCGTGCAGTCCTTCTCCGTGAACGAAAACATTTCACAGCAGACAGCGCACGAGATTGCTTTACGATTTGCTGAAGAAGCAAAACTGCTTCACGGATATGAGATCGTTGTTTCCACCCACTCAGATCGCGATCATATCCACTCGCATTTCGTTCTCAACAGCGTGAACGCCGAGACCGGTAAAAAGTTTCACATCAGCGAAAAGGATGTGGAAACACTGATGCAAGTCTCGGATAGCATCTGCCGAGAATATGGCGTGTCGGTTATCGCCCCCGTACCAAAGAGCGAACGCGCAAAGCCGATGTCCGACCGGGAATATCGCTCCGCCGAGAACGGTCAGAGCTGGAAAATCCGTTTAGAAGCTGTGATCAGCAATACAATGCAAATGTCATCTTCTAAGGAACATTTTATTATGCTCATGTAAGCGGAAGGCTATGGTGTCAAGTGGACGGACACAAGAAAGAATATCACTTACACCACACCTGATGGAAAAGCCTGTCGGGATAACAAATTACACTACAAAAAATATTTGAAGGAGAATATGGAATATGAGTTTATCTACCGAGCGCAGATCAGCGCAGAATTTTATAGCAGAAGCACAAAAGCAGCTTTCCGTCGCAGAAAAGGTTCATCCTTGCGTTGCAGTGACCGAGCCGAACTGGACGGCAATGATCTCTACGCAGAAAGCACAGATACAGTTGCTCAAAGAAATACAGGAGACGCTTCCTACATTTACGACGGAGAAATGTCTAAAGGAATATCTGGACGATCAGCTACAGGTGCTGATAGAATACACCGAGCAGACGGAAATGGTCACAGAGGATTTTCAGGCGACGATGAAAACCTCGGCAAATGAACAAACAGAGAGTATTCGACAGACGGTGAAAGATACCGAGAAACAGGTTGGGAGGATGAGCGCGAGCTTTTCAAGAGAACCCTCTTTGGTGAGGGAGACAATGACACGTTATACGAATCGGCTGTTTTGGATATCGATGATCCCGTCCGCAGCACTGATTCTCTTGGAACTGATACGCTATATCTTATCGGCAATCTCTGCAATCTGATTGACAAGGATGCTCTCGTGGAAGACAGTACTACCATGCATTTGAGAAAAGAATGTAAAAAACTTAACGGCCCCGTGATGGGCGGAATGTAAAGAGCGTGAAAAATATTGGACTTATGCTCTGTTTTATTGTCAACGTAACATTGGAGAAAGGAACTCGATGACAAAAGAAAAAGATACAGATATGGATTTCCGGATCCCTTCCGGAAACGAATTTGAGCAAAGCGTTGCGATAGGTATCCGCAGAAGACAACGCTATGAATTAAAAGACAAGACCTTGACTTCCTCAACCGAGTATGTGATCTGCGGGATGAAGTACAAGGTCAATTCTATTTTTGATATTGATCACACAAAGCCCGGCGAAGAGGTGTTAAAGCGTCTGATGGAAAAAGAAATTGATAAAGTTTCTTAAACTTTGCCGATTCCCGCTGGACATTGACACTGATTTGGAGTATGGTATTGGTGCAGAATCCATAACTGCGCCAAATGCACTCTCAATCGGTTTGACATGAAAAGGAGGTAAAAATATATGTCAAACCAAACAGAAAAAATTACAGCATTATATTGCAGACTCTCTCAGGAAGATGAGAACAAAGGTGACAGCAACAGTATTCAAAATCAAAGAGCCATTCTTGAAAAATACGCAAAGGACAACGGTTTTGTAAATATCCAAGTTTTCGTAGATGATGGATATTCAGGTGTCAGCTTTAACCGACCGGATTTTCAAAAACTACTTGAAATGATGGAGCAAGGAAATGTAGCAACGCTGATAACAAAAGATCTTTCTCGTCTCGGAAGAAATTATATCGAGGTCGGCAATTACACCGAAATATTATTCCCGAGATGGAATGTTCGGTATATTGCCGTCAATGACAATTACGATTCGCTCTACAGCGAGGGTAACGAGTTCGCGCCCTTCAAGAATCTGTTCAACGAATGGTTCGCAAGGGACACGAGCAAGAAGATCCGAGCAGTCGTGAAAGCCAAAGCGGAACGCGGTGAGCGTGTCAGCACACGAATTCCTTACGGTTACAAAAAAGATCCCGACATAAAAGGGCATTTGCTTGTGGATGAAGAAACTGCGCCGATCGTCAGAAGAATATTCGAACTCTGCGCTCAAGGAATGGGTCCGACGAATATCGGAAATGTGCTAAAAGCAGAATGTATTCTTAAACCAACGATGCGACGCCATTTGACAGATGACGTATATGGCGCTGTTACAGATACGGACACGCCATACAATTGGACTTCTCAAACATTATCTGATATTCTTAAAAACGAAGTCTACCTCGGTCATACGGTTAACTGCAAAACACGAGTCGTGTCCTACAAGGACAAACGAACTGTAAAGGTTCCAAAAAACGAACAGTACCGATTTGAGAACACTCACGAGGCTATCATCGATCAGGAAACTTGGAATAATGTTCAAAAGATCCGCGAAGGAAAGCGTCGTCGAAACAATATGGGCGAGATCGACAAGTACAGCGGTCTTCTGTACTGTGCTGATTGCGGTTCAAAACTGTACTTCGTTCGCGGCAAATCCATAACGCCCGAAGCCTACAACTTCATCTGCAGCCGATACCGCAAACACATAGGAGAGCAGTTGTGTTCGGCACACCGTATCCGCGAGGTAGCGCTTGATGAGATCATTCTGGAAGAGATCCGCAGAATAACCTACTATGCTCGCACCAAAAACCGTGAGTTTGTAGAGTTCATAAACAAGAAAATCTCTTCCGAAAACCGAAGAGAGCTTACTGCAAAAACAAATGAACTCGGCAAATTAGAGAAGCGAAACGCAGAGCTGAACACATTGTTCAAAAGACTGTACGAGAATAATGTTCTCGGCAAGATCACGAACGAGCAGTTCCGTATGCTGTCTGATGGATACAACTCAGAACAACGGCAAATAACCGAACAGATTCCAATCCTGCAAAAGCAAATCGATAAACTGAAAGCGGCATCGACTAATGTGGAAAGGTTTGTGGCAATCTCAAACAAATACATCGACCTGCAAGCCTTGACACCCGAAATTCTCCGTACCTTCATTGACAGGATCGTGATCCACGAACGAACCGAGAAATGGGTAAAGACAGCAGAGCAACAGATCGACATCTACTTTCGATATGTCGGATGCATCGTTGCCGATTCCACAGACTAAAGCAAAAGGAGAAGGACGGACAGCCTAAACTGTCTATCCTTCTCCAAGACAAGCCTCACGCAAGACATCCTTATGACAACTTGCGTGAAACTTGTCGTTTTTGGTGCGAGAAACGGGACTTGAACCCGTACGGTGTAAACCACACGCCCCTCAAACGTGCGCGTCTGCCAGTTCCGCCACTCTCGCATTGCCTAAGGAGTATACACCTTTTTTTGCGATTTGTCAATAGGTTTTTGAAAAAAAAATAAATTTTAACAATTTATTTTTTTAATCGGGCAGAGCGAAATGATAGAATTAGTTGAGTAACGTTTCTCTGATCCGATACGATTGGAATTGAGGAGAGCGACACCGTCAAAAAAAATCAAAAACTTTAGGTTTATACCTTTTGTACCGATTTCGTTCTCCTGTTATATCACAAAAATTTATTTTGTCAAAGTGTTATCGCAACTGAATTTCCTCTCTTTCGATTTCAGATATCTTGACAATTCAGGTTTTATTTCCCGATATTCTGTTCAGTCGTTTTGGTTGTTTTCTCATCGACTACAGATTTCAATGATGACATGTAGTTCTCCGGACGATGTGCATTGATCATACCGTATTTGCTTTGCCGTCCTATTTTTAAGAGCTTGTTTACATGACTGTATCCCAAAAACGCCGGCGGAAGATGTGTTACAAGATCATTTCCGTTGCGAATCGTAAGGAAGTGCTCCCAACGCTTCTTTATACCTGGAAAAAAGCAGGGCATCCAAATACACCTCGGACAGCCGAAACCGTAACCGTATAATTCTTCACGCATATCCGGGCGATGATACCATATGTATTCATGAGCAAGAGCAGCAAGTGCCGCACCGTGGCTGTACCCCACCACGATCATACGATCGGCATCTGTCGTTTTTACAGTTGCTTCAATGTGCGGCACAATTGCCTTAAATACCTTTAGAAAGCCTCTGTGGCAAAGCCATTTTCTTCCTGTCTCATCATAAGACACCGCAGGAAAATCAAAATTGTTTTTCCAGTCTTCTCTGCCTCTGGACCATTCAAAAAGTAAATACAGCGTCTGTCCGCTACGCAAAAACGCATAATCTCCGCCTTCCTCGGTGTGTCTGTAAGTGCTCTTCAGGCAGAGTTCAAATAACACGGCAAGATCTTCATATGCATACATATCTTTTTCCTCCCGACATTCTCTCATCCACAGTATATTCATGATCTCTCAAAAAGTTTTTGTTTGATCAATCACCATGAACAGTCGAATCCATTGCGGAAACATAGCAAGCGCATGTTTGCTGAGAGTGCAAAACGAATAAGATGAAATGTGAAATAAAATAAATCCACTCATGCCCGAAGGCGTATTTCACGCACAAAGTGCATTTAACAAGTCCACGCAGTGGATTTATTTCATTGAAAAAGCACTTGCTTTCGCAAGTGCTTTTTTTGGCGGAGAGAGAGGGATTCGAACCCTCGGTCGGTTATTAGCCGAACACACGATTTCCAGTCGTGCGCCTTAGACCAGCTCAGCCATCTTTC
>CAZXAU010000005.1:0-146730 GCA_964638675.1 uncultured Lachnospiraceae bacterium | reverse complement strand
AGCAGGGGACTGAAAATCCCCGTGTCGTTGGTTCAATTCCGACCGGAGGCACCATATAGCCGCGGATTTAGCTCATTTGGTAGAGCGCGACCTTGCCAAGGTCGAGGTGGCGGGTTCGAGCCCCGTAATCCGCTCCATTTTTTTATCATGGATTTTTATCCTAATTTATGTCCGAGGAGTCGGACAACTTCCCCCATTAAACATAAGTCCGATAAATCGGACTTATGTTTTTTTATGAGATCAAACCATACCGAAGAATCAAAAAAACAGAACTTCATTCCCTATCACGGAGTTCTGTTTTTTAAATTCAAATATTGATTGTGTTGATTGAATGGCTCTTACCTTAATTTATTAAAAGCACAGCAGCAGTGAGCGACTTTGCAATGCGATCAGTAATCATAAATCCAAAAGCATTTTTCTGAGCATACCGACATCCCTTGCGATCGCACTCGCTCCGCTTTCTGAAAGTGTCTGCTCGCTTCTGAATCCCCAACTTACTGCAATCATATCGATTTCCGCATTTCGGGCAGTTTCGATATCGACCTCAGAATCGCCTATATATATAGCCTCTGAATGTTCGGTTCCGAGCATCATGAGCAGTTCATTCACAGAATCCGGGCAGGGCTTCCTGCGAATCCCTTCCCTTTCGCCAATCGCCGCATCGACACATTCTCCGAAATACTTACGTGTGAGCTTTTTTACCTCTGCATCAGATTTATTTGACACAACAGCTATAATCATACCGCAGCTCAAAAGTTCGTTCAGAAGCTCTTTTATCCCGTCATACGGCTTTGTATAATCTGAGCAATGTGCAGAGTAATATTTTCTGAATTCCTCAAACACTTTCTCTGCATCTTTTTCGCCTGTTCCGTCAGGAAGTGAGCGCTCTATCAGCTTATGAACACCGTTACCCACAAAGCTTTTTATATCAGATTCAGTTCTTTCCATGTAACCGAACATCGACAGCGAATGATTGACCGAAATTCGCAGGTCATCAAGTGTATTGAGCAATGTTCCGTCAAGGTCAAATATTGCAAGTTTATATTTCATATGTTTGTCTCTTCTTTTAGGGACCAAATACCGTTGAATTCCCTGCACATATACATATCAAAATGACTATTTTATCTCACTGCGTCCCTGAATTGCACGAGTAAGGGTGATCTCATCGGCATATTCAAGATCGCCGCCGGCAGGAATTCCGTATGCAAGGCGTGTAACCCTGATATTCTCAAGCTTATTCAAAAGCCCGGCAATATACATTGCGGTCGTTTCTCCCTCAAGGGTTGCATCCATTGCAAGTATGACCTCATGTACATCTCCGTTTGAAACTCTTTCGAGCAGCTCTGCAATACGAAGTTTATCAGGTGTAACACCACGCATCGGAGAGATCACTCCCCCGATTATATGATAAACGCCGCTATAACTGCGTGCACGTTCAAACGCCATGAGGGAACGTACATCCTCCACGACGCAGATTACAGATGGATCACGCTTATCACTCCGGCATATCGAGCAAAGCTCGTCCTCTGAATAGTTAAAGCACCGCTTACACCTGAAGACCTTACTGCGTACACCTGAAACCGCATCTATAAAAGCATTTGCCTTATCGTCATTCATCTCTATAAATGACAGTGCATATTTTACTGCTGTTTTTTTACCGACACCCGGTAATCTTCCGAATGCCTCCGCCAGTACCTCAATAGGAGTTATCAATTCTTCCATTTATACTTTATACTTTTACACTTTATACTATATTGTATGTTATTCCCTTTTTTATCGTATAGCCCTGACATCAGAACAGTCCGGGAATTCCAAGTCCGGTTTTGCCGGTGATCTTCTCCATTTCCTCGGAATATGTAGTCTCTACTGTCTTTATGCCCTCATTGACGGCAGCTATGATTACATCGCAAAGAGTTTCTGTATCGTCCGGGTCAACAAGTTCAGGTGAAACACTTAGGCCTACAACCTCTTTCTTTCCGTTTATTCTGAGTGTAACGGCACCGCCGCCTGCCTTGACTTCATATTCCTTTTCTTCAAGTTCAGCCTGTTTTTGCTGCATTTCCTCTTGCATTTTCTGAGCCTGACGCATAAGTCCCTGCATATTTGAAGGTCCGCCGCCCATGTTTTTCGGAATATTCGCTCTCATTTTATTTTCCTCCGTTAAATAAGTTATTTAAATATGTTTTTTATTTTTTAGATACAGATTTATAAAAATTATCTGATCGCGCTCAGTAGAATTAATCATTGAAAAAGTGTGAAATCTCTTCAACGCTCTTCCGTTCCGGCCGCTCTGTTGTTGCCTCACCGTATCCGAGTGCGATCACACCAACTACAGCCTCACTCGCCGGAATATTCAGAATGCATTTTATCTTGTCTGCATCCCGTATTCCCATTATCAAAGTTGATAATCCGAGTTCCTGCGCTTTTAAAATCAGATTCATATTATTAAGTCCGCAGTCATAGCAACCCCATCCGTTTCCGAGCTCGTTTACCGGCTTACCGTTATTACCAAAGCCTGAGCAATTCAAAACAATTGTCGAAACGATCAGTACCGGGGCATTCTTTACACTGTTTTGATTGAATTCAGGAAGAGCAGATCTGACGGCATCCAACATTTTGACGCCGTTTACCACATAGAATCTTGTTACCTGCGAATTTTTCCATGACGGAGCCAGCGTTGCCGCTTTTATCATTTCATAGATCTTCTCTTTTTCAACCCCACGCTCAGAATAATATCTTACACTTCTGCGTTCATCCAACAGCCTGTTTAATTCCATCACTGCCTCCTTTAATAATCGGACTGCATTTGCACAAAAAATGCAGTCATTCAGCCGAAGACATCTCCGACACCCTTATTACTTTCTTTTTTCTGTTTAACCGTAAAGGTAAACGACGAGACCTTATGCCCTGCCGCTGAAAGAATACCGATAAACTCATCTGCCGCTTTATCGCCTTCAAGGATCATTTTTGCAATAGAACTTGACAGCTCAACGCTGACATTTCCGTCTGCATCGATCTCAGCACGGGTACCCTCCAGAAAGGGTGCAGTTGACGAATGATTGGCTCTGTATATTCCGACAGCTTCTATCCAATCCTCTATATATTTATCAGATGCAGCTTTTTTATTTCTGCCCGGACTCTCTACTGTTTCGGTACAATCTTTTATATGTTGTGTGTCCTCAAACCGATCATCCGATTTTTTATTTTCCGACTTGTATTCAGCCTTTCTCGCCGCAGAGTTGTCCTCGCTCTCTGCATTTGACGAAATATTCACCGCATGATTTCCACCGATCGAAGCGATTTTTGATTCAAGCACAGATATTCTTGCCGATATTGCTTCAAGCGAAACACTTACCGACGGCTCGATCATTTTCAGCAGGGTCATTTCCGCCGCAAGCCTTCTGTCTGCCCCCGGCTTTCCTATTGAATCGGTAAACGACTGTTCGAGAATCGATGAATGATATATCAATTCCTTGATCCCCAACATTTCGGAAATTGATTTCAGTTCTGTAAATTCGTTTTCCGTAAGATCAAGAATGTCCTTTCTTATATGCTCAGGATCACTCATGCCTATTGATTTTACAACAAGCATATCCCGATAATAATTCATAAGCTCAGACCAGAACGATGATATATCAGACGATGAATAATATATATCCGCAACTATGTCAAACAGCTCGGCAATTTTTTTATTTATTATAGCTCTGACCGTACGGGCACAGATCTCCCTTCCGACCATTCCCGAGCTTGCTGACACAAGCTCAGCCGTAACGTGCAAATTTTCGGACGAGCACAACTCGAGAAGTGATATCGCATCTCTCATGCCTCCGCTTGAAAGCCGTGCAATAAGATGTGCTGCATCCTTGTCAAGCTTAATCTCCTCGTTTTCTGCGATATAAGAAAGCCTGTCCGCTATTATATCGCTCGGAATGCGTCTGAAATCAAATTTCTGACATCTTGAAAGAATTGTTGAAGGAACCTTCTGCCTTTCAGTAGTTGCGAGAATGAATATAACATTTGACGGCGGTTCTTCAAGCGTTTTCAGCAGTGCGTTAAAGGCACTGTCTGTCAGCATGTGCACCTCATCGATAATGTAGACACGGTTTTTCAGCATTGAAGGCGAATAAACGACCTCATTTCTGATATCACGTATATAATCAACTCCCGTGTTGCTTGCTGCATCCATTTCGAGTATATCGGTCGTACTTCCGCTTTCCACCGCAATACAGTTTTCACATTTGCCGCACGGGTCGCCGTTTATCGGTGAAAGACAATTCGCCGCTTTTGCAAGAATTTTTGCACAGGTGGTCTTTCCCGTCCCTCTCGTTCCGCAAAACAGGTAGGCATGACATACCCGTCCGCTGCCAACCTCGTAAGAAAGAACCTTTGTTATGTGTTCCTGACCGACCACATCACTGAATTTCAGCGGACGCCATTTTCTGTATAGTGCTCTGTGCATAACCTCTCCTTACTTCTGATACCGCCTTACGGTGGTAATTTACGGGTGAAATTTCCAATCAAAATCCTGTATCATCACCATCACTCTCGGGACGGGCGAAAATGACAAACAGCGGAAAGCCGTCTTTTGCTTTTGCTCAAAGCTCCCGACTGAAAAATCTTTCCGCAAAAAAAGCAAGGAACGAGATGAGACCATACACCTCAAAGTCGAATTGCCTTAATACGCGTACACCTGATTGCCGGCTCCGGATAGGAACCCTTTCGGCACATCGTAAAATTCGTTTAATGCTGCTTGGTTCCCCACCTGACATGGTTCGCGACATACGATTGCGAAAGCCCCACCCTTCATCACCGACGCACAGGCACGGACCGCACCAAGACAACCCTCAAAAGAGGAAACCACCCCTGCTGTAGCGGATTGCAGGTACAGGGCACCGCTATCTCCCCGGCCGGTATGGTCTTATTTCGTTTCTTGCCCTTATATGATACCACAGATTTCTTTTTTTTTCAATAGCTTTTTTTCATTTTATCAAATATTTTGAAGTGTTTTTTCGTCATAATTTATTTTCATTCCTTTTTATACCTGTATTTTCGCACATTTTTTTATTAATTTCGGCTATATTCAAAAAAATTTAAATTATGTTGTTGAAATAATCAATATATGTGTTATAATGAGAAATGTAATTAATTCAATCATTTGTCGGAGAAAATTTTATGGCTGTATTTAAAAAAGCTCTCAATAAGGTAATCGTTCCTGCCTGCGTCATATTTGCGGCAGTTATTACCGTCATATCACTTTTTATGCTCACCTTGAATTTCGAGCGACCTGCCTTGCTTGCAGGCGATATTCTTACCATCGCCTTTATTTCACTGATATTTGCCTGCCTGAACCTGATACTTCATATCAAGTCTCTGAATATCTATATTCGCATGGCTCTGCATTTTATATTCACCGAGCTTGCCCTGTATCTCGTACTCTTTTTGACAACAAGAAGCGAAGATATCAGCACCACCGTTGCCGGAATGCGCATTTATGCCGTAATCTTTTATGCCATAATATACGTTCTTGTCGCAACTGTCAGAATCATCTGTGAGCTGCTGCGTTCCTCAAAAAAAGAAAATGAAAAAAAAGATAAAACATTACGCAATTGAGCATTAAATCATTAAAATTATCAAACCAACCGAAAGGAATATTATATGAAAAAAGCTCTCAGAATTCTGTCGCTCTCACTGTTGCTTTGTATTGCAGTCCTCTCACTTTTCTCGTGTAAATCAGATAACAAAGACGCTGAAGAGGGAACAGATTATGTCTTTAATTCAAATAATTACTCTCTCTTTATCCCCGAAGATTGGACTGTCACCCTTGCAAGCGACTCACTGTCGGCAAGTGCACCTGACGGCAGCAGCGTAACCATAGCCCCATTTGACTACAGCACTTCGGAATATATCACAATAGATACCGTATGGGAGAAGATATGCGAAAATTTCGAAACTTTCTTCAACGGTAAATATTCGGTAGTCAACACCGACAACGAGAATGACCGCTTCACCACTATCGGCGGACTTGATGCCGGAAAATATATATACACCGGAAGCGTCGGAGGTGTTGATATGAAATTTGAAAATGTCATCACAATTTACGATTCAAGAGTTTTCCTTATGGTATTTTCGTCAACAGCCGAGCTTTTCGATTCGCATAAAGATGACTTTGACGGTATAGTAGCAAAATTTGAATTCAATAAGACCGATAAAACATATGACGGCTATAAGCTTGTAAGGGAAGCCGAAAAGAAACTGTATGATTCGGGCAAGTTCAAGGTCAGCATCGACCGCGATTGGATCACCGATACATCAACCGGTGTACTGAGTGCCAAATACGCCAATGGTTTCCCTTCTTGTATAACCTTTATGACTGCCGATCTCGGAGAATTCACCGATCTGCACGAGTATTGGTACAGCTACAAAGAAACCTTTGAAAAATCGATGAAGGGCTTCACTATTCTTGAAGACGATCTTTATCACGACAAAGAGGATGAGATATTTGGTCTTCCGGCAAGACAGTTTGTCTTCACTGCAATTCCCGCAGTTGATTCGTCAAATCAGGAAACTGTTTATAAATATTGTCAGGTTCTGATAAAGAATGGTAATGAGGTTATCATCGCTACCTATTCGTCAAGTGCAAACACTGATAAGATCAACGGTTACTATGACACCCATTTTGAGATCTTCCGTGATGCCCTTGATTCACTTACAATCGTCAGCGAATAATATGCAATTCTGAACTCATACGCCTGCCGCTTTATTCAGATGCGGCAAGTGCAAAGTAACCGTAGTTGGATAGGAGATAAGTTTGAAAGATAAATCTTTCAAACAGCGTTTTGTGGCTTTCGCCGCCGAAACGAGCCGATTCGGGGAGAATCGGCACGATTTCGCTCTGCAAAACCAGCCTCAATTCCGCAAGAAAAGTAAGCTTTCGCAATGCGAAAGCCATGGTCATAACTATATACAAAAAATGCTCAAAGAGATTGTCGATCAGACTGATATCCATCGTACTTGTTTCGCTTATGTTTTTGTCGGCTGTTGACTGCAACACGACTTCAAATGATACCTTATCATCCGATGGCAGTACACCTGCAGTTACCGAAACAACGCATGAAACTGCCTCAAGCGGTACACGCGGCGGCTTTGCACTAAAGGAGAGCGATATTTCGGGCGACTATATCGATCGTGATTATTCTCCCTATGAATGGACGATCACCCCGACCGATGGCGGTCTGCTCATCGGAAACTCTGATGGTTACATTACGCTACCTCCACCTCCGACAAGGCTATAACCGCAGCACTGTCTCCGATCGGAGATGTATTCACTGCCAAAGATTCTGTGGGTGCTGTATGCTTCGTCAGCGGTAAGTATATGCTGAATTTCAATTCTTTCCGGCTTCTTATCAACGGCTTTGAAAGCAATCCTGCCGAATTTGCCTTATATAAAAAAATATCTGAAACAACGGAGTAATTTACATGAGCGATAAGCTTATCTATCTTGACAACAGTGCCACTACCCCCCTTTGCCCCGAGGCAATTGACGGCATCAACAAAGCAATAAACTGCTATGCAAACCCTTCCTCCCTCCACGCTTTCGGGCATTCGGCTCAGAAGATGATCGATGAGGCACGTGACAATATCAAATCTGCTCTTTCTGTCAGGTCCAATTCTCATTCGGTAATCTTTACATCGGGCGGAAGCGAAGCGAACAATCTCGCAATTAAGGGCGTTGCTTTGGCTAAAAATTATAAAAATCCCAAGATCATAATTTCAAACAGCGAACATCCGTGTGTCATGAACCCCTGCGACGAGCTCGCACAAAAAGGCTTTGATGTATACAAACTATCTACGATCGGCGGTAAGATCGACCCCGATGAATTCAAGCGTGAAATGACTCCCAATGTCATTCTTGTCAGCATTATGCTCGTCAACAATGAGAGCGGTGCTATATACAATATCTCAGAGATCTTCGACATTGCCCGACAGATCAACCCCTCCGTGATCTGTCACACCGATGCCGTTCAGGCTTTTCTCAAGCTTCGCTTTACAGTCAAATCTCTTTCAGCCGATATGATTTCTGTATCGTCTCACAAAATTCACGGACCGAAGGGATGCGGTGCTCTTATAGTTTCCAATAAACTGATAAGCGCAAAAAAAATCGCCCCCCTTATCAGTGGCGGCGGTCAGGAGCTGAACCTCCGCTCCGGTACCGAAAATGTTATCGGAATTGTCGGCTTCGGTGAGGCTGCCAAGGCGCAAAAATCAAGACTCGAAGATAATCTTAATAAGATTCTCTCACTTCGCTCCCGTCTTCTCGCCGGTATTCCGTCCGATTGCATTCCCAATATTCCTCACAATCCTGCTCCTCACATCGTCAGTCTCACTCTCCCCAACATCAAGAGCGAAACTATGGTTCATTTTCTATCTTCAAAAAACATCTGCGTCTCAAGCGGCTCGGCCTGCTCAAGTCACGGAAAACACTCTTCTTACTCACTTAAGGCTTTCGGTCTCGATGAACGCTCGGCAGACAGCACTATCCGTATCAGCCTGTCAGCCGAAAACACAATCGATGAGATCGATTTCCTCATTGCCGCTCTGAACGAAGCTCTCGCTTCACTCGTAAGAATCTCCCGTTGATCTTCTTTGAAAAGAAGAAGCAAGAAACTTTCATACAGGTTTGAAAAGAGAAAGTGAGAAATTTTCCTACAGGCTAAGACAGTCAGCCCGGCTTAAATCGTTTGCTTTCTTTTTCTTCCTCTTTGAAAAGAGAAAATCTTCTTTAAAAAGAAAAAGAGAGAAACTTTTCTGAATCAGCCAATCGAAAATGTTAGTCATACGACTTTAACTATGTTGAAGGTCAACCTAAAAACAAGTGCCCACGCACGATGAGTGTTTACATTCATCTGCGTGGGCACTTGCTTTTCGCCTTGATGCGGAATTACGGTAAAACTATATATCTTGTCCGGTAACAAAGCTTTTGCCGAGACTTTTCACGAAAAACCGGGAATGCAATAGATAAAGTAGCTACAAAACGCTCTTATAGAATTTAAGGGATTCAAAGGAGCGGTCAAGATGATAGAGCAGGTAGCTCTCGGAAACTGTACTGAAAAGCCGTTTAAGGTCATCGTCTATACTAAAAGAGAGAAAGCGGCGTTCATCGCTTGTGAGGACATAGCGAATTGCGGCAAGAGTGCTTCCGTCAAGCTCGAGCGCAAGTCGTTTGTCGGGCTTGTTATTAAAGCAGGAGCGGCAGATAAGTCCGCCCGACTCAAAATCGAAGATTGAAGCGTGAGATTCTGAGCAGAGGACACAAGAGCCGGAGAGATCCGGAGCAAATCCGAGAAGCGAAGCGGCACGAAGTTCAAAAGCCGCCTTTATCAAGGGAATGTCACGGGTTCCTGAAGAAATTGCGTAAAAAGTATTGAGAGCGAGACGAAGCATAGACGTCTCGTCTTCGTTTTCCATACAGACAAAAGAGAGCAGCTCAGAGGTGTACATCAGAAGGGCGTTAGAAAGAAGAGAACCTGACTGAAGGCAGAAATACTTAATAACAGAAGCATCCTTGAGTATGTACATATCACCCTTACGCGAGATCTCAAGCTCGGAGAATGAGTAAGGCTGAGTTCCGGCAAAATTGCGGTTTCTCAGGTTCATAGCACCGTAGCAGTAAACACTGATAAGTCCACGTTCCTGAGTAAGAACACTGATGAACTTATTGAAATCGGTGTGTCTTGATTGAGAGAGAACAAGACCGTTAATTACAAACGAATCACTCAAGGGTATCTTTCTTATAGCCGAAGCTTGAAACAAGAACTTCTGACTCTCTCCAGTTTTCTTTAACCTTTACCCAAAGATCGATGAATACCTTGATGTCAAAGAATTTCTCAATATCCTCTCTTGAATAAGTACCGATCTTCTTGAGCATTTCTCCGTTTTTTCCGATAATAATACGCTTATGTGATTCTCTCTCGCAATAAATCTCAGCACGGATCGAAAGGAGTGATTTTTTCTCTTTGAACTCTTCAATGACAACGGCACAGCCGTGAGGGATCTCGTTGTCAAGCAGGCGGAGCATTTTTTCACGAATGATCTCGGTGACGATCTTACGTTCACTCTGATCGGTGAGCTCATCCTCGGAGAACATCCATTCGCCCTCATGAAGGAGCTTTGCTACCTCATCGAGAACTATACGGGTACCGTCATTTTTGAGAGCCGAAACAGGAACTACCGAAGCAAAATCGAAATCGGCACTGTAAGCACGAATGCAGTCGCCAATCTGATTAGGTGTGGCAATATCGGTCTTATTTATAACGAGAATGGCAGGAATATCAAGCGACTTGAATTTTTTCATCAGATTTTTTTCAATATCACCGGGGGCGTAACAGGGATCCGCAACGAGGATGGCGGCATCCACGCAGTCGAGAGTACCGGATATTGACTTGACCATGTATTTCCCGAGCTTGGTCTTGGGAGAATGCATACCGGGAGTGTCCATGAACACAAATTGATTATTTCCCTCGGTCAGAATTCCGGTAATGCGGTTTCTGGTCGTCTGCGGTTTTTTTGAAACGATGGCGATCTTCTCGCCGACCAGCGAATTGAGCAGGGTAGATTTTCCTACATTCGGTCTGCCGACAATTGCAGTAAAACCGGTACGGGTAGGTACTGCGGCAGTGTCGGGCGTGTTATCGGATGAAGCGGTAATTTTATTTTCCATTATTTTATAATCCTCTATCTTATAATCTTCGTAAAAAGTAATGAAACATAATTAATTATTGTCGAATATATTCATGATCTCTTTCTGAATGGCAAACATCTCTTTCTCGTCCTCTTCAGATGTTTCGTGATCGAATCCCATAAGATGCAGAACAGAATGAACGGTGAGAAAAGCAACCTCACGAAGGAGAGACTGACCGTTTTCTCTTGCCTGAGTGCAAGCCCGCTCAAGTGAGATAACAATATCTCCAAGTGCAAACGGCATTCCGGGAACAGAACTGCAATCATCATCGATCTCCCAATCGATAAGCGGAAAAGAAAGAACATCGGTTGCAGAGTCTTTGTTGCGGTATTCAGCGTTGAGCGACCGGATCTTTTCGTTATCAGTAAAGGTCAGAGAAACTTCAATATCCTCATTCCCGATGCCGAGATAATCAAATGCGACAAATGCGGCACAGCGGACAGTTCGCCTGAGAGCAGGAGTAATGCCGAAAATTGACTGATCATTATTAATATCAACTCTTATCATTGTTCTTCTCCTTGTGAGCATAAGTGAATTTTTTTACTGCGGCATTTCTTACAGCCGATCCGGAATGAGTCCTCTCATATTTGTCATATGCCAAAATTATTTTCTGAACAAGCCGATGACGGACAACATCACGCTCACTGAAACGGTGAATTGCTATATCATCGATCCCGTCGAGAATAGACATCGCCTGAACAAGACCGCTTTTTTGTCCCCTTGGCAGATCGGTCTGTGTTATATCTCCCGTGACGACCGCCCGGGATCCAAAACCCAATCGGGTGAGGAACATTTTCATCTGCTCGGGAGTGGTATTCTGTGCCTCGTCAAGAATGATGAAGCTGTCATCAAGTGTTCTTCCGCGCATATAGGCAAGTGGAGCAATTTCGATAGTTCCCTTTTCGACATATCGGGCATAATTTTCATTGCCAAGCATCTCGTAAAGAGCATCGTAAAGCGGACGAAGATACGGATCGATCTTATTTTGCAGATCCCCCGGAAGATAACCCAGTTTCTCACCTGCTTCAACTGCAGGACGCGTCAGAATTATACGGCTGATCTCCTTATTTTTGAGTGCCTTTACAGCCATGGCGACAGCAAGAAAGGTCTTTCCGGTTCCGGCAGGTCCTATGCCGAGAACAATTGTGTTCTCCCTGATCTTGTCAACATATTTTTTCTGTCCGAGAGTCTTGGGCTTAATAGGCTTTCCCTTGTTTGTCACACAAATACATTCGCCGTCAAGAGAGTCAAGCTCCCCGTCCTCATCATTCTGAGCGGCGGAAATGGCGTATGCAACTCTCTGCTCGCTGATATCATCCTCGATCTTTGAAAGTTTTTTCAAATATACTATTACCTTAGCGGCGGCATCGCACCCATCGCAGGGACCCGAAATACGTATAGATCCGGACGACGAATCGTTGCTCTCACGATTGGATATGCTGACGCCAAACGCCTCTTCTATCAGTCGGACATTTGAATCATAAGGACCGAATATCTTTTTCGCCTGCATAATATCATCGCAGGGTATCTGCCTTGTATATCTTTCTTCTGCCATAAGATTCCTTTCTGAAAAACAATTCGGAATTCTGAAATTATTCAATAGCTTTAACATTTCGCTGCAATGTGAGGCTACTGCTTTTCTGTACTGTCTTTTTCTTCCCTTACCGCCCTTGTCTCGTTTGCAATATTCTCAATGCAGTATAAACGGATATCGCAATAATAGACTCCGCCGTCATAGCGGTATTCCTTATTCATTCCGAGAACCACAGTTCCCTCACCGAGTGAACCGATCAGGTTCGAGAGTTGGAGATCAAGCATATCATGTGCTTCATCTTCACTCAGTATTCGCTCCTGCTCTGAGTATTCAAGTGCGTAAATTTCACGTATCAGGACAGGCAGTTCGGTTCCGTCAGGAAGTGTAAGCTTATGCTCCTCCTCTATTATATCACATTTTACCTCCTCTTGTCTATCCCTTTTTAAAACTTTTATCTCTTTTCCCAAAAAAATAATAGTTCTTGACAGTAATCTCCGCTCCGCCATGCTTTTCTCAATCACGTTTTCCTCCTGAGAAAGGCAATATGAATTTGAAGTTTTGGCAAAAACCCTTCCGCAGCTCTTCTCCTCGTAATCAAGAGTTTCGCTTTTCTCAATGCCTGAAACAAGGATCTGCCCTGGATATACCGTCTCCCCGAGATTGACCTTTACAATGCCGGATGAGACCTCAAAGCGGTAGATCTGTCCGGCCTTTACGGCAATAAGATCACTCGGAAATTCATTGTCCGATCCCCCGGGTGTCCCGGCATCAAATTCACGGACACGAACCCTTGCAACATTGCCCATCATATTCACAAAGATCCAGGAAATATCACCGTATTTCCCGGGAATCGCCACCGACAGTGCATCGAAATCAACATCGGGAAAATATGTGCCCACCTCGAACCCGAATGAAGAGAGTGCATCGGTTATATATCGGTCGGACAGACGCTCATTCCCTTCGATTTTTATGTCAAAGACAAATTTTCCGTAGTAGATCATAACAATAGAAAAAAAGATCGTGCCGAGAACAAGACCGGGACGCAGAATAAACCTTTTGAGCATAAATGGCAGGCCTTTTCTTGAAATAACATCGAAGGGTATTTCCTTTTCGGAAAGAATTACAAGCAGTTTTTTCGCAGTATATGATGCACACGACAACACAATATATTGATCACATGTTTCAAGATCATCGTATTCAACAGAATTCAGCTCAAGAAGATTAAGCAGTTTATCGCTCTTTCCGTATATTTTCAATCTATCAACACCGATAAAATAATTAAAAAAAAGCATAAGTATGACCATTGCTTTCGCTTGTGCGAAAGCTTCCTTTCTCCCCGGAGTTGGGGCTGGTTTTGCGAAGCAAAATCGCTGCCTTTCAGGCGGCGAAAGTCACAAAACGGCGTCTGAATTTTTTTCAGACTATCACCTGTCACAAAACGAAATACTCTCTATTTTACCGCGAATGATCATTCTGCCTCCGAAAAAATTGCAAAGACAGAGAGAGGAACCGATTATTTTTATGACACCGTCACAAAGACGAACCGATATCAGATCGTCCTTGTATGTCATTATACCCCGACAACCGCAAAGCTCAATCTTACCTCTGCCCGTGACAGATGCGACCGAAGAAATGCCAACAAGCTTTTTCAGCTTTTCCTTTCGTTTTTCGCCGTCACTTTTAGTTGTCGAAACCCTTTTTACATTTTTTGTAAAGCTCTCCATGAATAAAAATCATCCCCCGGAAATAGTATTTATAAAAAATACTATGCGGTGAGATCGTGAATAATTACGCAACAAATATTATAAATCCAAAAAACGAAATCAATAAAAAAGAAAACCTGCTGACGGCTCTGAAAAGCACAAAAAGTAAAATGGCAGGAATAACGAGGACACTCTTTACCATCTGCGTTTTCGCAGTATTCGTCTGCCTTATCGCAGATCCCGGAATGACTGCAAAGCAGGTGGACAGAGTTCTCGATGTCCTGTATTATTCTCTCATTCCGGCAACCTTTCCGTTCATAATACTTTCGACGCTCATACTGAAAAGCGGATGCGGAAGGTCGATAGGTAGGTTGTTTCCTTTCCTTACAAAGCTTTTCAATATATCGCAGGAGGCAGTAAGTATATTCATCATCGGACTGATATCGGGATTTCCGATAGGCGGCGTGTGTGCAAGAGAGTTATACGATAAGTCTCTCGCAGACAAGGACGAGTGCGAGAGAATATGTGCCTTCTGCAATATATGCTCCCCGGCATTCATGATTTCGATCTTCGGCAAAGGAATTATGAATGATGCAAAAGCAGGTGTGATATTATACATCGTAAGCTGTCTTTTTTCTGTAGTATACGGCATAATACTGGGACATTCGGGAAAAAGGACTTTAACATATCAAAGCAAAGCCGACACCGGGAAGGTCAAGACTCCGGAGAAAACCGGACTTTCCGACATGATCTGCGATTGCGTCGGGAGTGCAGGGGCATCATGCATCAGGATCTATTCTTTTGTAATATTCTTTTCACTGTTGACAGCTGTAATATCCGAAATTGTTCCGCTCAGCGGAATATCGACATGCCTTGTTTCGGGATTCTTTGAAATAGCTTCGGGACTTTCGATGATAAACGGATTTGAAAGCCATATCGCTTTCATAATTGGCAGCAGTGTCATCACATTTTCGGGAATATCAGTAACCATGCAGATAAAGTCAGCCATGGGAACGGAGCTATCGATAAAAAAGTATATAATAGGCAGACTTGCAGCTCTCCTTGTATGCCCGGCGGTATCGTATTTTATTTACAGCAGGCTGTAATATACATCAATCTGTAAAATATACGAACTGCCCGAACCGCATAATTTCTTCAAAAATCACCCGAAAACAACGTTCTATAAAAATGTAGTAAACAGACTTGAAAAAACGGCAATAATATGTTATAATAAACACAAGATATGTATTTGCCGATTATATCCGCTTCGCGGCGCCAAATACGATTTATGGAAGTGTTTGTTTGAACATAACCCCTTCGGGGACACCAACTTCGTTGGCTTTATGTTATAATAAACACAAGATATGTATTTGCCGATTATATCCGCTTCGCGGCGCCAAATACGATTTATGGAAGTGTTTGTTTGAACATAACCACTCCGGGGACGCTGGCTTTATGTTATAGTAATCAAAACGAGGTGATAGAATAGTGAAGATCATGACCTTCAACATACAGCATGCAAGAAATTTTATAACGCATGAAATTGACACTCACAAAATGGCTGAAACGATCAGGAACGAAAATGCCGATATTGTGGTGATGCAGGAGGTTTACGGCGTATACAGCGATGGAAGCGAAGGGCAGTCGGATGCAATAGCCTCTGAGCTCGGCTTCAATTCTTTTTTTGCCGGTGCACTCAAACTCAGCAAATGTATATACGGAAATGCACTTTTGTCAAGATATCCCATAGTTTCGGCAAACACGATTCCCGTGCCGTCAGATGCTCTGCGTAAACCGGGCAGATATTTTGAGGACAGGTGCATAATAGACGCAGTTGTGTCAACACCGGAAGGCGAACTCAAAATTATCGGCACACACTTCGGACTTCAGCCTGAGGAAGCACAGTCAAGCGTAAAAAAAGTCTGTCGAATTCTTGACACGACAGATATGCCGACCGTATTTCTGGGTGACCTCAACCTTCACCCCGACAGCAAAATTCTCGATCCCATAAGACATCGGCTGTGCGACAGCGACAGTTTTTACGTCGGGAACAACTTCACATATCCAAGCGATAAACCAAACGAAAAAATCGACTATATTTTCGTATCAGGTAATATAACAGTAAAAAATGTTGTAATTCCGAGGGTGATAGCGGCAGATCACCTTCCCGTTACAGTCGAAATATCAATATAAGAATCATAAAATAATACAGAAATATAAAACACGGAGGAATAAAAAATGAAAAAACATTTAAAGAGAGTACTGTCTGTAGTACTGATGCTTGCAATGCTGTTGCCTGCAATGACAGCTTTCGATTTTTCTGTTCTGGCAGATGAAACCGATCCCTCGTTCCCCGACAACATAGCATACAAAAAGCCGACAAGATCGAATGCAATGACAGGAACTCACTCATATGTAACAGACGGAAAGACATCCACGGTCTGGACAGGCGAGGATTATCCGAAGTATGTCGATATCGACCTTCTCTCGAACTATGAGATATCGAAGATCACGGTGGTCATGCCGAGCGGCGATTGGGGATATCAGATCTACGGCTCGCTTGACGGAGTCAATTTTACGAAAATTGCCTCTCACGCTCATTCGGCAGTCGCACAAAACGGAGATGATTACACATTCGAGAGCAGTAAAACAGTATACAGGATCATCCGTGTCAATATCACATATTCATCGGGCGGACTCGGCGGCTCATCAAAGATCTCCGAAGTCAGAGTTTTCGGAACTTCTTCAGAAACTGAAGTAACCCCCACAAGAGAAAAAATTGAATTCACATCATACAGTGAATGGCTTAAAGAGAATTACGATGTAACTCTCGGCAAGGACTACTCGGTCCAAGATACATATACCGAGAATGACACAAAAGAAGCACTTTACGGAATTATTGACCGCATTCTTGGAAGCAAATACCGTTCATGGTTCACGTTTGAGCTTAAGGAGTCGGAAAACAGCAAAAACTACTATGAAATAACGATGAAGGACAACAAGGTCTGTATTACCGGTGATGTCGGAGTATCGATCGCAACAGGACTGAACTACTATCTCAAAACCTTCTGCAATGTTCATGTTTCACAGCAGACAAAGCAGGTTTCAATGCCGAATGATATCGTAAAAATTGAAGGCAAAATAAGAAACGAAACAGCAATATCGGTAAGATACGCATACAACTACTGCACACTTTCCTATACAATGCCCTTCTTCGGATATGACGAATGGCAGAGAGAGCTTGATTATCTCGCACTCTCGGGTGTAAATGTAATTCTCGATACTACAGCTACAGAAGCACTTTGGGTCGCATACCTGCAACAGTTCGGATATAATGCCGACGATGCTAAAAATTTCGTATGCGGATATTCTTACAAAGCATGGTGGCTTATGGGCAACCTCGAGAACTACGGCGGAAGCGTCAGCGACACATGGGTTCTCGATACACTTGAGCTTGCAAGAAAAAATCAGCGTTTTATGACAGTGCTCGGAATAAGTCCCTGTCTCCAGGGTTTCATGGGAACTCTTCCGACAACCTTTTCAAAGATAGCCGGACCTGAGTTAACAAAAAAAGGATTTTCTGATATATCCAAATACATGGTAGCTCAGGGTGACTGGTCGGGCTTTACACGTCCTCCGCTTCTCAAAACCACATTTGATGGATACGAAACACTCGCAAAAGCCTTCTATGATACGCAGAAATATATATACGGCGATATAACTCATTACTATGCAGGCGACCTTGCACATGAAGGTGGAGTAATCCCCAAGGATCTTTCAAGATCGGAAATGGCAAGCAGCATACTCTCGCATATGATAGATGCCGATGAATCTGCCGTATGGATGATCCAATGCTGGTGGGGAAACCCCGAAAAGGCGGTACTTGACGGCTTCGGAGACAGAAGAGCCGATCACATCATAGTGCTTGACCTCAACTGCACAGCAACAGACACTCAGAACTATAAAAACACCTCAAGCTGGGGCGGAAAAGAGTGGAACGGATCGGGATGGGTATTCTGTATGCTCGACAACTACGGCGGAAGACCCGGCGTCCACGGAGAGCTTGAGTACATGGCAAAGGAATTCTTTGACGCAAAGAACAATGCTTCACATCTCAAAGGTATCGGACTTGTTTCGGAAGGAACACAGATAAATCCTGTCGTTCAGGAGCTTCTCTGGGAGCTTCCCTGGATGAGTGAGAAGCCTGATATCGATAAATGGATAAGCTCATACATAACTAGAAGATACGGCGTATTCAGCGAAAACATCAAAAAGAGCTGGGATATACTTTTAGATACTGCATACGGATATACCGGATCGCACGAATTCAATATAAATTCGATCGCAAATATGCTTCCGTCGACAAGCCCTTCGGCTATATCGGGAAGCTTTGCAATGACATATGATCCCGAACAATTTGAAAAAGCAGTTGAATTATTCGTTGAGGAATTCTATACCTTCAAGGACAACGAATGTTATGTCTATGACCTTGTTGACCTCCTGAAACAGCTTGTTTCCAACAGCATGGGCAATTACTTCAACACAATGATGCTTGCCTACAATGAAAATGAAACAAAAGCATTTGAGGATATGAAGAAAAAATTCCTTTACGGATTCTCTCTTCTTGACGAGATAGCATCATATGAAAAAGATTCTCTTGTCGGAACATGGATAGGCAGAACATCGTCCTGGTGCAATGATTCGAGAACAGGAAAATATGACGACTACACCAAGTATATGATGGAGATCAATGCCAAAGCGATCATAACCGCATGGTCAAGCAAGGTGCTCCAGACATATGCATACCGTCAATATTCAGGACAGCTGGCAGATTACAATCTTCCTATGTGGCAGAATTGGCTTGATGCATTTTCGCAGGGCAAAAATCTTCCGAGTGCCTCCGATGATTTCAAATATGCATGGGATTTCGTAACAAACGAAGGCAAATACGATACCAAGGTGCTTGATGCGGCAGGCGGTTCCATTAACCGTGGGCTCGGCACCATATGGAACGAGATCAGGAGCGATTATACATATAACAACGTATCTGAACTTGACAGCATAAAATACAATGTTGCAACGCTCGGTGAGGGATATGCAAAGAACGAGCAAAGCATATACCCGTCAAGCCGTTTGAATGACGGTGATCTCTCTGCATTGTGGATAGCGACAAGCAGTGCAACTCCATGTTATGCGGGTATTAAATTCAATGAAAAATTCTATGTTGACGAAGTCATCATAGTTTCCGAGCCGAGAAACCCTGCGGGTGCTGATCTTATGGACCTTGAAATTATTGCAAAGGTTGACGGCAAGGATAAGGTCGTCTGGACAGGAACATCATATGATTCCGAAACCAAAACATATACCGTGAAGGCAGTGCTTGATGAAGCTGTATATACCGATGATATCAGAGTAAACATCAAGAAGATCAACGGTCAGCAGTGGCCTGCATTCGCCGAAATCAAGGTAATGTCATATCTGAGACTCGATTGTCAGGATGATCCTGCAATCGGAAGCTTCGATAAGGACAATGCAACTCTCAGCGATATCCCCTCCGAAACAACGGTAAAGGATATAACAGCGCTCTTCAGCACACGTGACGGAGAAATCAAGATATACGATGCAGACGGCAATCAGCTTTCCGAAAACGATAAGCTGAGCAACGACTGCACGGTTAGACTTGTAAAATCGGATAAGGTATTTGATGCGGTTACACTCAAGCTTAAAGCTCAGACACCTAAGCCGCCTGTAAGTGCCGACAAGACACCTACGACCGGTGATGAAACACCTGTACCGGGTGACACGACCACGGCCGAACCAAGTGACCTTCCCGGAACAAAGACAGACGACAAGTCGAACAGCTCCACTGTAATTATTATCGTTGTAGTTGCAGTAGTAATCGTTGCGGCTGCCGGAGCTGCGGTTTTCGTTGTAAAGAAGAAAAAACAGTAAAGGAAGCACTGATTAAATCCGGTGCTATGATTGCGCCGTCAGATTTTTAGACAGACGATACAAAAAGTCGCAGTCAATAGCAGAGCTATTGTCAAAACTTTTTGTGAAGTATGACGAAAAAGATGCAAGCAAGCATGGTACCGAGCCGCATGGCGTGATTTATTCAGCGATTCCTAATCAAATCAAAAAAATATATCTTGAAAAAGATATAAAATAGCGGAAAACACCCAAAGGTTTTATCTGACCGCTGTGGCGTCATTAAAGCTGAGGGTGTTTTCTTTCTGCGAAAAATTCAATTAATTATCAATTCAATTGTACAGGGTATTAAAAATAAAGAAATGAACGAAATTAAAGAAAACAATAATTTTACTCAGGGAAAAATTTTCACACCGCTTATTAAATTTGCACTCCCCGTGCTACTGGCACTCTTCCTGCAGGCGACCTACGGTGCTGTCGATCTGCTGATAGTCGGACGCTTCGGCGGTGAATCGTCAGATATATTTGTATCGGCAGTCTCTACCGGAAGTCAGATCATGCATACAGTAACCATAATCATTACAGGGCTCGCCATGGGTCTGACAGTTTCGGTAGGCAAATCGATCGGAGAGGGAAAGCCGAAGGAAGCCGGAAAAATAATCTCAAGCGGTATTTTTCTCTTTGCCCTCATAGCAGTTAGCGTCAGCATTGTTATGATTTTTTCTGCCGGATGGCTTGCAGGCATAATGAACGCTCCGGAAGAAGCTTTTGCCGATACGGTTTCGTATATAACAGTCTGCTCGGCAGGTGCAGTGTTTATCGTTGCATACAACCTTATAGGCAGTATATTCAGAGGTATCGGGGATTCAAAAATACCGCTTATCACCGTATCTATTGCCTGCGTTATCAACATTTTAGGCGATCTGCTCTTTGTCGCAGTCTTCAATATGGGAGCAACAGGTGCCGCCATTGCAACTGTAGTGGCTCAGGCGTTGAGCGTGATCCTCTCGCTGGTTATAATCACAAAGCGTCCTCTTCCCTTTTCTGTTTCACGAAGAGATATCCGTCCGGTAAAAAAGCATATAAAAACAATTCTCATTCTAGGAACGCCTATAGCTCTTCAGGATCTTCTTGTGAGCATTTCTTTCCTCGCAATTCTCGCAATCGTGAACGACATCGGACTTACCGAGTCTGCCGGAATCGGAGTGGCTGAAAAGGTGTGTGCATTCATTATGCTTATCTCATCGGCGTTTATGCAGTCGATGTCGGCATTCGTTGCACAGAATATAGGTGCAAAAAAGCCAGAGCGTGCCATGAAGGCACTGAAATACGGAATAATCACATCACTGAGCATCGGACTGATCGTCGGCGTATTTACATTTTTCAGGGGCGATCTGCTTGCAGGTATATTTGCAAAGAACAATTCTGTCACGCTTGCCGCCGCAGATTATCTGAAAGCTTATGCCATAGACTGCCTGCTCACATCCTTCCTGTTCTGCTTTATGGGCTATTTTAACGGCTGCGGAAAGACAACATTTGTAATGATTCAGGGCATCATAGGAGGAATTTGCTTCCGTCTGCCGCTTTCCTGGATCTTCAGTAAAATTGAGCCTGTCACGCTATTTCATATCGGACTTGCTACACCCGTGTCCACATTTGTTCAGATCATAATTTGCTTTGCTTATTTTGCAATTATGCAACACAAAGAAAAAAGAAAGCAAAAAATAAGTGAATAATAAAATATAAAAACAGACAGCACATAAAAAGTCATATAATCGACCGATTATGTACTGTCCGTTTTTTATTATACAGTTATATCATACATTATTATTTGCCATATTTAAGGCAATCTCCATCAGCTCACGCTCTCCCTGCGTGTCACCTTTATACGGAGATTTCTTAGCGATCTTTTCAAATCTCATCCTGAGCTTTTCTGCCTTTTCGCTGTCTTTTTGATAAAGCAATGCAAGTGCATATTCGGTGCGGATAACACCCGTATTGTTCTGCATCTGCTTCATAAATTTCAGCTGATCTTTGCTGAGAAGGCTTTCAATAATATCGGCATTTCCTTTACCGATAAGCTCACAGAATATTCTGTCGCAGTCTATCAAAGAACTGTGCAGACCTATCATTGCATTGTCAGAGTTTTTCAGCTTATCCATCAATTCCACCGCCTCGTCAAAGCGGTGCATATCCATCAGCCTGTTCTCGGAAAAGACAGCCATGACTACGGTCATACTGTTTTTCAGTCCCCCATCATCAGGCATAAAGAACCAATCGTCCGGCATATCCTTCAAACGCATTCCCCTTATGAGTGCATCGCTTACTTTAAGCTGATTGACAAGCGAGAGCAGAGCCTCGGGCGATTTTCCGAGCGATCTCGCATTGTAACCGTCGTTGTCAACCGTTCCGAGCCTGAGCGGAATACCATTCATCAGTGCAGAGGCCAATCCCAAAAGTGTCATGAGCATAAACAGAATCGCCAGATATGGATTATCTCGTGTGAATATGTACGCCGCTGCAAAAATTACCGATGCAATAACATTCATTATCGAACCGCCGAGATTGTACAAAGCATATGGCATCTCGCTGATTTCCCTTTCGGGAGGTAGCATAAGGCACTGACCTCCCGTACCCAAAACCTTCATTCTTTTGAATCTGAGCTTGCCGTTTTCCTTAACAAACATCAGACTTCCGATGCGGAATGATGAAAATCTGTATCCGGTCAAAAGTCCGAACAGAAGATGTCCGACCTCGTGTATGATAATATGAATATATCCTGCCACAAACAGAACCAGTAATTCGCCAAGCACGACTTTCACCATATATTCACCGAATGACATTGACATCTTATCAAACTCAAACGGATCAAAAAATGCCCAACTTGCACCGATTATAACATATAGCACTATCGTAAAATACTGCCCCGCACTCCGCTTCTTTTTCTTTTTTTCCATTTTGTTTTTTTCTCGGGGAAACTTTCTGTAGAAAGTTTCCCCGAACCCTTTCAAAGACTTTATTAAATGGGGGGATCATATGATGCTTCGTGAAAACAGTGCTGAATCTGTAAATGCTTGAATTGCAGCCGTCATGTGGGGCCCCTCCCCCACACGCAAAACTTATTCACTCTTCACTCTTCACTAAAAAAATCTATCAGAATCTGAATTCTTTACAATTCTCCACTCCGTAAATATCACAGCTTGTGACATTGACGCTTGCGCACTCGGGGAGCGTGAAACTTGTCACATGCGGACGTGTGGTTGTGCTCTCATATATCTTCTTTCCGCTCTCGTCAAAGGCTTCGATAGATACCGAAAGGATCGGTGTGCGGTGTGCTTGTTCGGCAACCTTCAGGACATTCTTTCCGTCCTCAAGTGCGGCGATAATGTCACACGATTCTTCACAGATCAATTCTTCAGATTTTTCAATTCCGTAAATTGATGAAAGCGGTCTTTGCGTGTCGTACAGCTTCTGATCGTCAACATCGCTTCCTGCACTTGCATAGAAATATTCGCTTGTTGCGCCGAAATCATGTGTTCCCGCCGTATTGAATCCCCACTTCGGATCGTCATATGAAAGCGATGTTCTTTCGATATATTTCCACTTTCCGTCACTGAGATCCTTGATATGGATATTCTTTATATTGAATTCTCTTATGAATTCGGAATGCTCATCCCAGAAATTTTCCTGGAACTGGCTCATTCCGCCTTTCATGAATGAATCTTTGAGTCCTGTATTGAAATAGCTGACAAGCGACCACTCACCGCTCTCGCGGTTCTGAAGCCACTGACCGACAAATGTAGTGCCGCACTCCGAGTCTGTCCATGAGCGAAGCACCATTCTGTACCATGTCATGTCATCCCATGAAAAAGGCGTGATATAGTTAGTTCCCTCTCCTTCACCGCCGAATGAGCTTTCGCTTCCGAGCGGATAAACTCTCTTCGCCCTGTGGCACTTTGTCTCATTCTCATAAAGGATCTCCCAGAAGGAGAGTATGGCGGTCTTTCCGTTTATTGTATTCTGGATTCCCGAATATGCACCGCCGCCCTTTGCATCCGAATGTGTCTGCTTGAAATCCGAAATATCCATTCCCCAGTTGCACAAAGCCCAATATGTCGATATAGGAGTTTGCACACCTCTGAAATCTATTGAAAAGCCTTCAAATTTTCCACTTGTTCCGCCGAGCTGCGGATTGGAATAGATATTGTGTGCCATATGTCTTTTTTTGTTTTCGTTGCTCATTGTTGTTATCCTTTCGCTGAAAAAACTGTGCCGGCTATCGACTGATCGTTTTCGGAAAAGTCGATAAACTCTGCCATAAATTATATGATAATATTATACCACTAAAAATAAATAAGTCAAGCTTTTTTTATTCTTCGGCTATTGATTTTTACATTTCTTTGCTGTATAATGATTCGGACTGTAAAAAGGTTGAAAGGATCGGCATAAAAATGAAAAATTATCTGTATATTTCGGACTCGAAGAGCGGATATGACAACCTCGCTCTTGACGATTTTTTTCTTGACAGCGTAAAGCAGGACGAGCTTATACTTTATTTCTATATCAATAAAAACGCAGTAATTATCGGAAAGAATCAGAACCCGAGAAAAGAATGCGATCTTGAAGCCATGAAGCGTGACGATGTCGAACTTGTACGCCGTTTCAGCGGAGGCGGTGCGGTCTATCACGACAGCGGGAATCTGAATTTTTCATTTATTGCAGGAAAAAACAGATTTGATAAAGAAAAATTTCATTCTTTTATTCTCGAAACAGTTTCATCACTCGGAATTCCCTGCGAATTCTCAGGCAGAAACGATCTGCTGTCTAGCTCTAACGGAAGAAAATTTTCGGGAAATGCCTATTGCTCAAGAGAAAACGGAAAGCTCCATCACGGAACACTGCTCGTGTCATCTGATCTGTCAAAGCTTCAGAAATATCTGACGGTCGACCCACGCAAAATGAAGGCAAAAGGGGTTGAATCGGTGAGATCGAGAGTGTGTAACCTCAGCGATATAAACCCGGATGTATCGGTCTGTTCACTGCTTGAAGTGATCCCCGATAATTACAAAAGAATATACGGCGATTTTGAAAGAATTTCTTTCGGCGAAAGCGATATTGCAAAAATCGCAAAATATAAAGAAAAACAGCACTCGGATGAGTGGATATTCGGAGAAACACCCGAATTCAATGAACAGATAGATTGCCGTCTGCCCTTCGGATGCGTGCAGATCCTGCTGTGCGTCAAAGAGTGGAAAATTATTTCCTCCAAAACATTTACAGATGCAAATGACGAAAGTCTTGCCGAAAAAATAGACAACTCACTCATCCTCTGCCCATTCGATAAAAAAAGCATTTCAGGCAGGCTGAAAGCGTTAAATTGTACCGAAGGCGATATGCTTTCCGAATATGTTATGTCCGAATTCGGATTGATATGAATATATTCATTATTTAAATGAATAAAATGAAAAATATGCGAATATTTTTCATTTTTTTCTGAAAATAGCTTGACAAAACGGACTTATAAGTGTATAATAATTTAAATGGGTTTAAAATAATCGAAACAATGTAAAAGTATACATCAACCGGAAATATTAAGCGAATGATTAATGATTGAATGATGCCAATTTATCATTCAACATTTCCCAAATTATGCGTGTGGGGCAGAGGCCCCACATGACGGCTATAGTGCAAGTGATTACAGTTTCAGCACCATTTCAGCGAAGCACTATATAATTCCCCCTTTTTATAAAGTCTTTGAAGGGGTGGGTGTAATTTTCTGCAGAAAATTACACCGGAAACTTTCTACAGAAAGTTTCCCCACGTACAAAACACAAACTAACTAAACAGAGGTAAAATAAAATGGCAAAAATGTGGGCAGGAAGAACGAGCGGCGATACGGCAAGCATAGCAGATGATTTCAATTCATCAATAAGGTTTGACAGCCGTATGTTCGCAGAGGATATCAAAGGAAGTATGGCGCACGCCTCAATGCTTGCAAGCACCGGAATTATAACAAGCGAAGAATCGGACATACTGATTGAAGGACTTGAAGGAATACTTAATGATATCGAAAGCGGAAAGCTTCCCATAGATTATACAAGCGAAGATATACATATGTTTGTCGAGCAGGTACTGACCGAACGCATAGGCGATGTCGGAAAAAAACTGCATACAGCAAGAAGCAGAAACGACCAGGTCGCACTCGATATAAGGCTTTATCTGCGAAATGAAATATCGGAGATCAGAGAAAAGACGGTAAAGCTGATAAAAGCCGTAACAGATAAAGCAGATGAATATAAATCGGCGATAATGCCGGGATATACACACCTGCAAAGAGCGCAACCGATAACCTTCGGTCACCATATGATGGCATATGCAATGATGCTTCTGCGTGACATAGACAGACTGGAAGATTGCAAAAACAGAATGAATGTCTCACCGATCGGCTCATGCGCACTTGCAGGAACTACATATGCAACAGACAGAAAATATGAAGCAAAGGCACTCGGATTCGACTCGGTCTGCCTGAATTCGATAGACGGAGTGTCAGACCGTGATTTTTCACTCGAGCTGATGAGCGATATTTCAATACTCATGATGCACCTGTCGAGATTTTCGGAGGAGATCATACTCTGGTCGAGCTGGGAGTTCAAATTCATCGAGCTTTCGGACGCATATACAACAGGCTCGTCGATAATGCCGCAGAAGAAAAACCCCGATATGGCAGAGCTTGTAAGAGGAAAAACAGGCAGAGTGTACGGTGATCTCATGTCGCTCCTGACAACGCTCAAAGGACTTCCGCTCGCCTACAATAAGGATATGCAGGAAGATAAAGAGTGCGTATTCGATGCTGTAGATACCGTCAAGATTTGCCTCGATGTTTTTGAAGGAATGATCTCCACAATGAGCGTTCTTACAGAAAATATGAAAAAAGCGGCACAAAAAGGCTTTATAAATGCTACAGACCTCGCAGATTATCTCGTCAAAAAAGGAATGCCTTTCCGCAGTGCATATAAAATATCGGGCAGAGTGGTCGCAGATTGTATAAAGAGCGGAGAGGTTCTCGAAACTCTCGGTATAGAAAAATATAAAACATACAGCGAACTGATAGATGAAGATGTATATGAAGCGGTAGACCTTGCACAGTGCGTAAAAAAACGTATCAGCGAGGGCGGAACGAGCGTTACATCTGTCGAAAATCAGATCAAGGCTGTCAGGGAGATACTCGGACAATGACAAAGGTTTTTGTTGACGGAAGCGCCGGAACGACCGGGCTTCGGATATACGAACGGCTTTCAAGCCGCAAAGACATCGAATTTATCAGGCTTGAAGAGAGCGTGAGAAAAGACCCGGCTGCACGAAAAGATGCACTGAACAGTGCCGATATCGCATTTCTCTGCCTGCCTGATGCGGCGGCAATCGAAGCGGTCGGGATGATAGAAAACAGCAATACGGCGGTTATCGATACATCGACGGCACACAGAACAAATGATGCGTGGGCATACGGATTTCCGGAGCTGTCGGGATACCGTGAGAAAATTGAGAAAAGCAAACGAATTGCCAATCCGGGATGTCATGCAAGCGGATTTGTATCACTTGTCGCTCCGCTTGTGGAGAATAAGATCTTAGATAAAAAGTCAGTATTGCATTGCTTTTCGCTCACAGGATATTCAGGCGGTGGAAAAAAGATGATCGCAGAATATGAGGGCGAGGGCAAAAACGAGCTGATCGCACCGAGAACATACGGACTGACACAGGCACATAAGCACCTTCCCGAAATGGCAAAGATATGCTCGCTCGAATATTTGCCGCTTTTCTCACCTGTTGTATCTTCATACTACTCAGGTATGGAGGTAGTCGTTCAGCTTGCAAAAGAAGAGATATGCTGCAGTATTAAAAACATAAAAGATATTTACAAAAGCTATTATACATCCAAAATAGTCAGATTCGTCGAGGACAGTGATGAAAGCGGATTCCTTTCGGGCTCAAAAATGAGCGGAAGAGACGATATGGAGATCTCGGTTTTCGGCAACGATGACAGAATTACATTGGTATCAAGATTCGATAACCTCGGCAAAGGGGCTTCGGGAGCTGCAATACAGAATATGAATATCATAATGGGCAGCAATGAGGGCGAGGGGCTGAATATCCCCGAATGAAAATAAGAAAGGCAAAATGTCTGAAAAATACATTTTCAGACAGTGTTTTGTGGCTTTCGCCACCGATGCGGCGGCGATTTTGCACTGCAAAACCAGCCCCAATTCCACATAGAAAGGAAGCTTTCGCAATGCGAAAGCCATGGAATATATAAAATGAAAATAATATCGGGCGGCGTTACAGCCGCAAAAGGCTTTAAAGCGAGCGGAATACACTGCGGAATCCGCAAAAACAAGACAAAAAAAGATCTCGCCCTTATAGTGAGCGACTGCGTCACAAATGCTGCGGCAGTGTATACCACAAACCTTGTAAAAGGAGCACCGCTGACAGTTACAAAGAAACATTTAGCAAACGGAAAGGCACAGGCTGTTATCTGCAACAGCGGAAACGCCAATACATGCAACGCAAACGGAATAGAAGTAGCCGAGGAGATGTGCAGTCTTGTCAGTGAAAAGCTCGGAATAGCACAGGATGATATCGTTGTAGCATCCACAGGCGTTATCGGTCAGGTGTTTGATATTACACCAATAAAGAACGGGCTTGACGGGCTTGTCTCATCACTTTCGGAAAGCGGAAGCGAGGATGCAAACGAGGGAATCATGACGACCGATACAATAAAAAAATCGGTAGCAGTCGAATTCACGCTTGACGGAAAGACCTGCCATATCGGAGGAATCGCCAAAGGAAGCGGAATGATCCACCCCAACATGGCAACAATGCTCGTTTTCATCACAACAGATGCTGCAATCTCATCTCAGATGCTTCAGAAAGCACTGTCAAGCGATATTGCAAATACATTCAATATGGTAAGCGTAGACGGCGATACATCAACAAATGATATGGTAACGGTGCTTGCAAACGGAATGGCAGGAAATAATGAGATCACATGCGAAGGCGAAAGCTTTGCAGAATTTATGAAAGCTCTCAATACCGTTACAGTAGCACTCTGCAAAATGATTGCAGGCGACGGAGAGGGTGCAACAAAAACTCTCGAATGCTCGGTATACGGAGCTAAGGACGATAAAAATGCGAAGATCGTTGCCAAGAGCGTGATCTGCTCTTCGCTATTCAAAGCGGCAATGTTCGGTGCGGACGCCAACTGGGGACGAGTCCTCTGTGCCATAGGATACAGCGGAGCGGATGTCGATGTCAGCAAAATAGGCGTGACATTCAAAAGCCCCAAGGGCGAAATAACCGTATGTCAAAACGGTGCAGGAGTTGATTTTTCGGAAGAGAAAGCCAAAGAGATCCTCCTTGAAAAAGAGATCGAAATAATCATCACACTCGGAGACGGAAAAGCAAATGCAATGGCATGGGGTTGCGATCTGACATATGACTATGTCAAGATCAACGGCGACTACCGCACATAATCAGGTCTGACTGAAAAGGATACTAAAAAAGAAATGGAAAATCAGTGTTCAAACAATATGCGTGCCGAGATCCTTACAGGGGCACTTCCATATATCAATAACTACAGAGGAAAGACAGTAGTTATTAAGTACGGCGGAAACGCAATGATAAACGAATCACTCAAGAATCAGGTCATGCAGGATATCGCATTGCTTTCGGCGCTCGGTGTAAAAGTCGTGCTTGTTCACGGCGGCGGTCCCGAAATCAATGAAATGATGTCCAAGCTTAACAAAAAGCCCGAATTCATCGACGGACTGCGTGTCACAGACAAAGAAACTGTCGATATAGTGCAAATGGTTCTGGCAGGAAAGGTCAATAAGGCACTCGTGAATCTCCTTTCACAGAATGGCGGTAAAGCGATAGGAATATCGGGCATTGACGGAATGCTGATTGAAGCCAAAGTGAAAGATCCACGGCTCGGATATGTCGGACAGATCACCAAGATCAATATATCACTCGTGACAGATCTGCTTGAAATGGGATATATACCCGTAATTTCAACTATAGGCTGTGACAGCGAAGGCAACACATACAATATCAACGGCGATACTGCCGCCGCATTTATTGCGGGAGCATTGGGCGCAGAACGCCTTATAATGATGACCGATATAGCGGGCGTACTCAAAGATAAGAACGATCCGTCCACACTCATCCCGATGCTGAGCGTAAGCGAAGCCGAAAAGCTCAAGGCTGACGGAATTATCGTAGGCGGCATGATCCCGAAGATAGATTGCTGTATCGAAGCGATCAAAGAGGGCGTGAGAAATGTCGTCATAATCGACGGAAGAGTTCAGCACTCAATTCTACTCGAGCTGTTCACAAACGAAGGCATAGGAACAATGTTCACAGGAGAAAGAGAATAGTGAAGAGTTAATAATCACTATCAATTTCTCATTTTCTCAATTTCTCAATTCAGCCGTGTGGGGCAGGGGCCCCACATGACGGCTACCAATCAAACAACTACAGTTTCAGCACTATTACTGTGAAGCACCCATATTCTCCCCATTTTATTAAAGTCTTTGAAGGGGGAAGGTGTAATTTTCTGTAGAAAATTACACCGGGAACTTTCTACAGAAAGTTCCCACGATATATAACGCAAACTAACCAAAGGAGCAAAAATGAGTAATACATTTGAAAAGGATAAAAAGTATATATTAGGGACATACAACCGTTTTCCGATAAATATTGTGAGCGGAAAAGGTTCGCTTGTTTATGATGAAAACGGAAAAGAATATATCGATATGGGCTCGGGAATCGGAGTCACAAGCTTCGGGATCTCGGATAAGGTATGGCAGGAAGCGATAATTGAGCAGATATCGAAAGTACAGCATATGTCGAACCTCTATTATACCAACCCGTGTGCCGAGCTGGCAGAGCTTCTTTGCGAGAAAACAGGACTCAGGAAGGTGTTTTTCTCAAATTCGGGTGCGGAGGCCAATGAGTGTGCGATCAAGCTTGCGAGAAAGTACGCATACGATAAATACGGAAAAGACAGATATACGGTAGTCACACTGAAAAACAGCTTTCACGGAAGAACGCTGACAACTCTTGCGGCAACAGGACAGGATCACTATCATGAGCTGTTCAATCCGCTGACTCCCGGATTTGAAAGCATAGCGCAGGGAGATATAAAAGCGCTCGACGAGATACACTCGAAAACCCCGGTGGCCGGAGTACTGATAGAGATGATTCAGGGAGAAGGCGGAGTTATTCCGACCTCATGTGAGTTCGCAAAAGAGATTGAAAAATGGTGCAAAGATAATGATGCACTGTTCATGATAGACGAAGTCCAGACAGGAAACGGAAGAACGGGAAAGCTGTATGCATATATGAATTACGACCTTTCCCCCGATGTCGTGTCAACGGCAAAAGGACTTGCAGGCGGACTTCCGCTCGGTGCTACACTTGTCGGAGAAAAAGCCGAAAATGTATTGTCGTTCGGCGACCACGGCTCAACCTTCGGCGGAAATCCGGTCTGCTGTGCCGCCGCACTCAGTATCCTGAAGAGAATGGACGAAAAACTTTTTGAAGAAGTCAAAGAAAAAGAAAAATATGTTTTCGAGACTTTGAAAGATAAAAAAGGCATTCTCGGCGTAAGCGGAATGGGTCTGATGATCGGAATCAAAACCGAAAAGCCGGTTGGCGAAGTTATAAAAAAATGCATGGAAAAGGGCGTCCTCTGCCTGAGTGCAAAAGATAAAGTGAGACTGCTTCCGGCACTCACGATAGATTTTGAAGTGCTGAAAAAAGCAATATCGGTAATAACCGAGGTTGCAGGCGAAATTTAAAATACGATAGTAAATTTATAAATGACCGTGTACGAAAGGCATGTACAATAAATGAAAAAAGCATATTTGATATTGCAAAACGGAAAAGTATTTGAAGGATATAAAATCGGTGCAGACATATCGGCAACAGGAGAGCTTGTCTTCACAACAGGCGTTGTCGGATATCTTGAAACGCTGACCGACCCGAGCTATGCCGGTCAGATAGTTGTCCAGACCTTCCCTATGATAGGAAATTACGGCGTTATCCCCTCGGATTTTGAGAGTATAAACGGCAAAAGCGCAGTCAAAGGGTATATAATGCGTGAGCTTTGCGATGGACCGTCAAATTTCAGAAGCGAAGGAGCACTCGATGAATTTCTGAAAAAGAATAATATACCCGGAATCTGCGGAGTCGATACAAGAGAGATTACAAAGATCATCAGAGAAAACGGAGTAATGAATGCCAAAATATCCGACAGCATTCCCGATGATCTGAGTGAGATAAGTAACTATACGGTAAGCGGAGTCGTAAACGAAGTGAGCGTCAAATCGCCGGTATTCTTCCCTGCCGACACGGACGGCGGCAAAAAATACTCGGTCACGCTTATAGATTACGGAGCAAAAATGAATATAATCCGCTCGCTCTGCAACCGTGGGTGCGATGTCACACTTGTGAGTGCATCAACAACAGCAGAGGAAATTCTCGCTTCTGATCCCGACGGCGTAATGCTTTCAAACGGTCCCGGAGATCCAAGTGAAAATACATTCTGTATCGAGCAGATCAAAAAGCTGATAGGTAATCTCCCGATCTTTGGAATCTGCCTCGGTCATCAGCTCACGGCACTCGCTATGGGCGGCATAACTCAAAAGCTGAAATACGGTCACCGAGGCGGAAATCAGCCGGTATTTGATGTTAAGAGCGGACGGACCTATATAACAAGCCAAAACCACGGATATGCGGTCATTTCGGAATCGCTCGAAGGTGTCGGCAAAGAAATATTCAGAAACGCAAACGACGGAAGCTGTGAGGGCATGGAATACGATGAAAAAAAGTGTTTCACGGTTCAGTTCCACCCCGAAGCCTGCTCCGGCCCGCATGATACATCATTCCTTTTCGACAGATTCATCGAAATGATGGAGAAAGAAAAGAATTAATTAAAAGCAAAAGCCTTACAGAATGAAGGTATAACGGCGGCAATATTCGACGTTCGCTTCATTCACCGCACAATATGAAAGGTATGGACAGAAAGATGTCAAAAGATATAAGTATAAAAAAGGTGCTTGTCATCGGCTCAGGACCGATAATTATAGGTCAGGCGGCAGAATTTGACTACGCAGGCGCACAGGCATGCCGTGTGCTGAAGGCCGAAGGCGTGAATGTCGTGCTTGTAAACCCCAATCCCGCAACGATCATGACCGACAGCCAGCTTGCCGATGAAATTTATCTTGAACCGCTGAATGTCAAAACGGTCGCAAGGATCATAGAAAAAGAGCGTCCGGACGGAATCCTTGCCGGACTCGGCGGACAGAGCGGACTTACTATTGCAATGCAGCTTGCCAAGGAAGGCATTCTCGAAAAATATAACGTCCGTCTGCTCGGTTCGGATATAGATGCTATAAATAAAGCCGAAGACCGTGACCTTTTCAGACAGACAATGAAAGAAATAGGTCAGCCGATCGTTCCCTCGGATATCGCATATGATCTCGAAAGTGCAGAAAAGATCGCTGAGAATATCGGATATCCGGTAATCATCCGCCCTGCCTTCACTCTCGGAGGAACGGGAGGCGGAATTGCAAAGAACAAAGAAGAATTTGATAAAATAGCCAAAAACGGACTTGAGCTTTCACCGATAAATCAGATCCTCGTTGAAAAAAGTATTGCCGGATGGAAAGAGATCGAGTTTGAAACGATGCGTGACAGCATCGGAAATGTCATAGCGGTATGCTCAATGGAGAATTTCGACCCTGTCGGCGTTCACACAGGCGATTCTGTGGTCGTTGCCCCTGCGCTCACGCTCTCGGACAAAGAATATCAGATGCTTCGTTCGGCATCGCTCGATATAATATCCTCTCTCGGCATTGTCGGCGGATGCAACTGCCAATTTGCACTCGATCCCGAAAGCTTTGAATATGCCGTGATCGAAGTCAATCCGAGAGTTTCAAGATCATCGGCACTCGCATCCAAGGCTACGGGATATCCGATAGCCAAAGTCACGACAAAAATAGCTCTCGGCTATACACTTGACGAGATTAAAAACGATGTCACGGGAAAGACCTGTGCCTGCTTCGAGCCGGCACTCGACTATGTTGTAGTCAAGTTCCCCAAGTGGCCGTTTGACAAATTTGTCGGCTCAAGCAGAACGCTCGGCACACAGATGAAGGCGACCGGCGAAGTTATGGCGATCGCTCCGACCTTTGAGCAGGCGCTCATGAAGGCTGTCAGAGGTGCCGAAATATCGCTTGATACTCTGAATTGCCCTCCGCTGAACGACAAAAATATTATCGACCGTCTGCACGAGCAGAACGACCGCAGAGTTTTCACGATTTTTGAAGCGTTGAAAAACGGCGTATCGGTCGATGAAATACATAAAATAACCATGATCGACGAATGGTTTTTATACAAGCTCAAAAAGCTTGCCGATTTTGAAATGCTCCTTGCAAAAGATCTCAGCGAGGAGATATACAAAAAGGCAAAAGCTTTCGGATACACCGATGCTGCAATAAAACGCATCGCCGGAATATCGGGAGAGCTTCCCTACAGCATGGATTTCAGCTACAAAATGGTTGACACCTGCGCCGGAGAATTTGAGGCTCAGACACCCTATTTCTATTCGACCACCGATCTTTGTTGCGAATCAAGAACCCACACACGCTCGGGCAAGCCTGTCATAATCGTACTCGGTTCAGGCCCTATCAGAATCGGACAGGGTATCGAATTCGACTATTCATCGGTTCACTGCGTTCAGACTCTCCGAAAGCTCGGCTACGACGTTGTCATTATCAACAACAACCCCGAAACCGTTTCGACCGACTACGACACGGCAGACCGTCTCTATTTTGAGCCGCTCTGCCCCGAAGATGTGATGAACATCATCAAGGTGGAAAAGCCGCTCGGCGTTGTCGTTGCGTTCGGCGGACAGACTGCTATAAAGCTTGTCGATTTTCTCCACAAAAACAATATACAAATTCTCGGAACATCGGCGGAAGGAATCGACCTTGCCGAAGACCGTGAAAAGTTCGACGCATTTCTCGAATCGATCGGCATGAAACGCCCGAAGGCTGTTGCCGTCAACACCGCCGAGGAAGCACTGATTGCCGCTAAAATACTCGGATATCCCGTTCTTCTCCGTCCGTCATACGTCATCGGCGGTCAGGGAATGAGTGTTGTCAGAAACGCTGACGAAGTTCGGCAGTATATGCAGATCATTCTTTCGGGCAACATCGCAAACTCGGTTCTTGTCGACAAGTACATGCCAGGAACAGAGCTTGAGGTCGACTGCATTTCGGACGGCGACACCGTACTTATTCCCGGAATTATGGAGCATATTGAGCGTGCCGGCATACACTCAGGCGACTCGATAGCCGTATATCCGCCTTACAATCTCACCGATGCACTGACCAAAAAGATCTGCGATATATCGATCAAAATGGCAAGAGGTCTCGGAACAAAGGGTATTGTCAACATTCAGTACCTTGTTCAGGACGGCGAATTGTATGTAATTGAGGTCAATCCACGTGCAAGCCGTACAGTGCCATACATCAGCAAGGTCACCGGAATTCCGATGATCGAGCTTGCCAGCCGTGTAATGCTCGGCGAAAAGCTGGTCGATCTCGGATACAAGGAAGGTCTCTTCCCTGCCGCTAAATATTATGCCGTAAAAGTTCCGGTTTTCAGTTTTGAAAAGATCTATGACGCCAACTCTATAATGGGACCTGAAATGAAGTCTACCGGCGAAGTTCTCGGCGTTGGCAGAACCAAGACCGAAGCACTTTACAAGGGACTTACGGCAAGCGGAATCGATATTCACGCAAGAGGCAAAGGCGGAGAAAAGGGCATTCTTATATCGGTCGAGGATTACGACCACTCCGATGCTATCAAGCTCGCCGAAAGATTCACCGATCTTGGTATAAGGTTGTACGCAACGCCCGACACCGCAAATGCGATCCGTGCCCGTGGAATGGATGTCACGACCGCACACAATGTCTGGGAAAACAATGACATATATGATCTGCTCGACAGCGGAAAGATCAATTACATAGTTTACACGGGTGCGATCATGGACTCCTCGGTCGGAGATTTCAGACAGCTTCACCGCCGTGCAATGAACATGCGCATCCCCTGCATGACCTCAATTGACACCGCAATGGCACTCGCCGACGTCGTCAGCGCCTACTACACCCAGGACAACACCTATCTCGTGGATATTAATCATTGATTAGTCTATATTTAGAAATCGGGGGAACTTTCTGTAGAAAGTTCCCGGTGTAATTTTCTACAGAAAATTACACCTTCCCCCTTCAAAGACTTTATTGAAAAAATATAGTATAGAGGCTTCACAGTAATAGTGCTGAAACTATAATAGCTCGAAACGTAGCCGGCATGTGGGCCCCCTCCCCCACACGTCTAAATCACTTTTCACTAATCCCTCATCCCTCTTTCCCTCAAGGACTTTATTAAAGGAGAAAACAATGAACATTAATTTAAAAGGAAAAAGCTTTCTCAAGCTGCTTGATCTGACACCCGAGCAAATTGAGGGGCTTCTCGATCTCGCATCCGATCTGAAAGCAAAGAAAAAAGCAGGTATTCCCCACAGGCTCTGCGAGGGTAAAAATATCGCTCTTATATTTGAAAAGACGAGCACAAGAACAAGGTGTTCGTTTGAGGTTGCGGCGGCAGATCTCGGAATGCATCCTGTATACCTCGATCCAAAAAGCTCTCAGATAGGTAAAAAAGAGAGCATCGCCGACACCGCAAGGGTACTCGGAAGGATGTTTGACGGAATCGAGTACCGTGGATACGGTCAGGAGATCGTCGAAGCTCTTGCCGAATACTCAAAAGTACCCGTATGGAACGGTCTGACAAACGAGTTTCATCCGACGCAGATTCTTGCAGATTTTCTGACGATAAGAGAGCATTTCGGCAGTCTTAAAGGCAGGAAGCTCGTCTATATGGGCGATGCAAGATACAACATGGGCAATTCCCTGATGGTCGGATGTGCAAAGCTCGGAATGCATTTCGTAGCATGCGCGCCGAAAAAGTATTTCCCGAATGCAGAGCTCGTAAATGAATGCCTTGAGATTGCAAAAGAGACAGGTGCAACAATAGAGCTTATCGAAGACCCTATGACCGCTACAAAAAACGCCGATGTAATATATACCGATGTCTGGGTGTCAATGGGAGAACCGGATGAAATATGGAAAGAGCGTATAGACGATCTCTCGCCCTATTCGGTAACTAAAGCCCTCATGGACAACGCCGGTAAACAGTGCCGCTTCATGCACTGCCTTCCCGCATTCCACGACCTTGAAACAACCATAGGCAAGGAGATATACGACAAATTCGGACTGACATCAATGGAAGTAACAAACGAAGTGTTCGAAGGCGAACAGTCAATAGTATTCGATGAAGCCGAAAACAGAATGCATACCATCAAAGCCGTAATGGCGGCAACTCTCGCCGATATTTAATTCAGCATTCATATATCAATACTCATACAGAATTTTTCAGCCATAGTATTTTTGATCATAAGTCAAAAAACTATGGCTTTTCTATGCTTTTGCTTTGCTCTGCTATTGACATATAACTCCTCTTCATGTATAATTTCAGTAGGATCAACCGCAATTTCTACGTCTTAGCCCTTTATACGATTTTACACAACTTTACCATTGCCATCGTACCTCATAAGAGCAAAAACAATGAAAATATATAAGATTTCAGCATTTAGCAAACGAAATACCTTGAAATAACAGGGCTTTCAGAGAGTAGATAAGGCAAATGAGAATTTACAGGTGATAATGAAATGGATTTTTTTATAACGGAAAGACAAAGAAAACAAATTGGGGGTACTTGTTATTTTGAATTTCAAAGAGGACAAAACACAAGGAAATATCAGCCTGCTTTTTGGAAAGAAGATTCACTATTTCTCCATATGGATATTGCGGATGAAATAGAGTTATACAGAATGATACCTGATTTTAATTATTATGGTATGACGATTATAGATAAAGAAAAATGGAACGTAATTCAACATAATGTTGTAAAGAAAAGCGTTATAGTTGCGAAAGTTATAAATGAGCTAAGCACTTGGGCTGAAGATAATTTTAAAGAATTTGATTATTTTGTGATTATGGGAGTTTAAATTCTGATTCATGAAAATAAACCAATAATTAAAATAAGCCCGAAAGCAATTCAAAAAACTGCTTTCGGGCATTACTTCTATATGCGTACCCGTATGCAATACGGTCTTTTAATATGTTGTATCGGTCAATTATCGATTGATAAATAACAGAAAACTTTATTATGAAAGCAACATTCTGTCATTGTCAAGCTGTTTGCCTGCCACTGCTTTGAATCGTTCGAGGAAATCGTTTACGGTTAGTTTTTTTCTTTCATCACCCTCTACATCGTAGATGATCTTTCCCCTGTCCATCATCAGAGTACGGTTTCCGAGATCGAGTGCCGATTGCATATTATGAGTTATCATAAGGCAGGTGAGTCCGTACTGTTCAACGATCTTCCGGGTCAGTCCGAGTACTTTATCTGCGGTTGACGGATCGAGTGCCGCCGTATGTTCATCGAGAAGCAAAAGCTCGGGCGGGTTGTATGTCGCCATAAGCAGTGTAAGTGCCTGACGTTGACCTCCTGATAGTAAGCCTACAGGCTGTTCCATTCGGTCCTCAAGTCCGATATCAAGAAGTGCAAGTCTTTCCCTGAATTTTTGCTTATCCGATTTTGAAACGGTCGAGAGCCAACCGCCCTGACCTGCCGCAAGAGCAAGATTCTCGGCAATAGTCATTCCGGGTGCACTGCCGAGCATCGGATCCTGAAAAAGTCTGCCGATTTTCCGAGCACGTTTATATTCGGGAATCAGTGTTATATCCTTTCCGCCGAGAACGATCCGCCCGGAGTCTGTATAAAAGCTTCCGCTTATAGCGTTGAAAAGCGTAGATTTTCCTGCACCATTTGCACCGATTATTGTGACAAAATCTCCTTTTTTCACATGCAAAGACAGATCGTCAAGCGCCGTTTTTGCATTGACTGTTCCGGGAAAGAAGGTCTTCGATATATTTTCTATTCTGAGCATATGTCGCCACCGTCCTTCCTGATTTTTTTCATTTGTTTATTATGCGTCAGTCTGCGTTTCCACATCGGGAATTGCTTCTTGAGATAAGGTGCGGAAACCGCAATTACCACGATCACCGACGACACAAGCTTGAGCATTGTTGCAGGCATGTTGAAGCGAAGCGCTATCATGTATACAAGTCTGAAAATAAATGCACCGAGTACCGAGCCCAACGCCCGTACAAAAATCTTATGCTTGGATGTGAATGCATTTCCGATAAGGAGAGATGCAAGTGCAACAGTCAGAATTCCCGAGCCGAGATTGACGTTGACCGATTTATCAGACTGAGCGAAAAGACAGCCCGAAAGAGCGGTAAGCGAGCCGGCAATACAAAGACCGACAGTCGTTGTGAATATAGGATTTATCGATGACGAGCGTGCCATACTCGGATTGTTTCCGGTTGCTCTGATCGCAAGGCCCAATTTTGTCCGCAGAAAGATCGTGAGGAATATGACAACAAGAACTACTGCAACGATCGCTATGATCAGAACATAATATTTTTCGAGAAATGTTCCGGCAAGAAGCGCCTTCAGTCTCGTGAATATCGTTTCTGTCCTGAACATATTGAGATCTGATTTTCCACTCATTATCAGGATCACTATCGAATACAGTGCCGTATTGACTATAATTCCCGAAAGCAGACTGTCCACTCCCATCCTCGTCTGAAGAAAAGCCGTGATAAATCCAGAAGTAACTCCTGCTCCCATCGCCGCAACGATCGCAAGATAGGGATGACCTGCCATTGCAACTACAGCTCCTACCGCCGCACCGAGTGTATAACAACCGTCTGTCGACAGATCGCAGAGGTTCAGCATCGAATAGCTGAGAAAAAGAGCGAGGACAGTCAGCGAGCTTATAAGCCCAAGCTCTAACGTATTCTGTAACAAAACGAGAATAGAATCTAAAGTCATTTTTTTATTACCATGGCTTTCGCTTTGCGAAAGCTTCCTTTCTTACGTAATTGTGGCTGGTTTTGCGGAGCAAAATCACCTCCGATTCGAAAAGAATCGGCTCGTTTCGGCGGTAAAAGCCACAAAACGCTGTTTGAAAGATTTATCTTTCAAACTTTCTCTCCTTAATTAACTTTTCGATTTTACATCCGAAAACAGGTTATTCGGATAAACTCATAAAGAAGGAGTTTATCCGAATAAGTGTTTTTAATTTTAAATTATTTTTTAAGATCGTCAAAGCTTTCAGCGGTCGTTATCTTCTGTACCTTTTGGCAGAGCGGTGCAAGCTTCTGCGAAAGCTCATCAAAATTATATCCGAGTGCTTCGCAGGTTTCCGTATTAATTGTAGCCGTTCCGTTATCAAATGTTTTTACAGGTGTTTTTGAGATATCCTTTTTGTTTATAAGAATGTCTGCGATCATGTCAGCCGTCTCTTTTCCGAGATTTGCATAGTCAACACCGTATCCGAGGAATGCTCCGTTGAGTGCGAAGGAATCTGCACCCGTAAACTGAGGAATTCCGGCTTCGGTGAGCGATTCATAAATTGCAAGCTGTGCCTTCATTACTGTATTGTCGCTCGGCGTGAAAACTGCGTCAACGCCCTCTGCAATCAGTGCGTTTGCCGCCTGCTTGATCTCATCGGTATTTGTTCCTGTTTTTTCAACATATGCAACACCCTTGCTGTCAAGATATTTTTTTGCGTCTGCAATAGCGGTTGTCGAGGATTCCTGACCGAGGTCATACAGAAGTCCGATCTTTTTAGCATCAGGCTTTGTTGCAAAAACAAGGTTGAAAACAGAGTTGGTATCAAGATAATCTGAAGTTCCTGTGATATTGTCTCCGGGATTTTCGAGCGATGTAACAAGTTCTGCCGCAACAGGGTCGGAAACAGCCGCAAATACTACAGGAATTTTGTTGCTCTCGGTTGCCGATTGCATCTTCATAGCAACAGGAGTTGCAACGCCTACCATAAGATCAACCTTATCAGCTATGAATCCCGAAATGATCTGTGACATAACATTTGCATCCGCCTGACAATTGTCATATTTGATTACAAACTTAACATCATTATCCTTTTCGATCTCGGAAAGTCTCTGTCTGATGTTGTCAACTATCTGATTGAGTGATGCGTCATCAACATAATTGCAAATTCCTATCGTGTATGTTGTGACATCGTCCTGTGCGGTTTCGGGTGTGGGTGTGTTGCATGCAACAATCGAGATAAGCATAAGTGCCGAGATAATAAGTGAAATTACTTTTTTCATATTTTTCATGATTTTTTATCCTTTCAGAATCAATTGGCTTTAATCAAAATTTTTTATTGTTTTTCCGATGTTATATCGAATGATGTTATGTGTAATAAAATGTTATCGGCGGCTCATCGCCAATATAAAGATAGAATAAACATATTCAAAGTCCTTCTTTCATGTAAACAAAAACAAAAAACCTGTCCCGCAAATCTCTTTGCCGGGACAGGATCAAAAACTTTCCTGCGGTGCCACCCTGCTTAATGCAAAATGCATTCTCCTTACGCATACTATCATATGCAGACTTTTTCTCACGGGGAGCCATACCCCGTCTTCCCTACTCAAACACATTTTTCGGGTCGCCCTCGGAAGTCCATTCAGTCTCACTCTTTCTATTGCCATCCCACCATCGACAACTCTCTGGGCGAAAGTTTATGAAACTTACTCACTCTTCCTCATCGGTTTACTGCATAATATCACATCATTCTTCATTTGTCAATAGGTTTTTAAAAAAATCTTAATTTTTTCTGATGCTTGACAAAACAAAGCATTTATGAGATAATAAAATATATAAACAACATTTCGTATAATAGATCGGTTATGCACTGAAAAAGAAAGAACGAAATTCAAAAAACTCTTGACAAAAAGGAAAAAATGTATTAAAATATGATCGTAGGAACACCGATGACGGTTGCTTCCTCATTTGATAGACAGATAACCGTCTACGCGTGCAAGGAGCAGACGGTTATCTTCTTTTTTTGAACAGCGATATAATAGCTACAGTCAGAATGCATAATTGAAGCAACTGATCCCATGCTATGTACATGTACATAACATGTACATAGCATCACCTTCCTTTCTCAAGGAAGGCAAAAAGAAAATTTTACGCTTCCTTGTTATCAGGAAGCAACCGTCACCGTATTATTGTTCCAACGGAGTCGTTTGTCGAAGACAAGCGACCGCTAATGTTGTAGCATATGCTCCGGTATTTGTCAAGCAAATTGATTAAAAAGCGGTCACAGTAAGTTAATAGTAAGGAGAATTATGTTCATCAAGGAAATCAGATTAAACAATCCCATAGATCCTGCGTCATATCTGAGTAAAATTCCCGCAGTACGCTATCTGATCGACAACAGGTCGATCACGCTGAATTCAGATGTAACAATATTTGTCGGAGAAAATGGCAGCGGTAAGTCGACTCTTCTTGAAGCAATTGCCGTAGCATACGGCTTCAACCCCGAAGGCGGAACAAAAAACTTTTCTTTTTCGACGAAAAATTCTCACTCCGATCTATACAAAAACCTGACGCTTACAAAGGTCGGATATCCGAAAGACGGCTTCTTTCTCCGTGCCGAAAGCTTCTACAATGTCGCAACAAACATCGATGCCTTGAGTTCTCCGGGACTCGGAATACCGATCATCGAAAGCTACGGCGGAATATCTCTTCACGACCAATCGCACGGTGAAAGCTTTCTGTCAGTGGTACAAAACAGATTCGGCGGAAACGGAATATATATCCTCGACGAGCCCGAGGCGGCACTCTCTCCGATGCGTTTGCTCACCCTGATAAGCGAGATAAAACAACTTGAAAAAAGCAATTCACAGTTCATTATAGCAACCCATTCGCCGATACTCATGTCATACCCGGGCGCCGATATAAAATTGCTTTCCGAAAACGGAATAGAATCGGTTGATTACAGACAAACCGAGCATTACATTATAACAAAAAGAATGCTTGATGACCCCGATGGCATATATCGATATCTGTTTGATGAAGAATAACAAAAATCAAAAAAGCGGTTGTCTTTACCTTGGATAATATCTGATGGTATTGACAGTCGTTTTTTAATTTAAACCAACGGTTGATAAATTATTTCACACTTTTGCTTGACAACCGGTAAAAAATATGATAGACTGTCAACATGATAAGAAATAAATTGCGAGGGCAATCCCGGAGGTGATAGAAATGACAAACACTTATATTTATCGGATGTCATATTTATCGCCTGCGATATGCTGACCGCAGGGCTTATATGATTTTATGCACATCCGATTTCGGGTGTGTTTTTGTTTGTCAAGGCATTGCAGGCTTTGAAATAAACGTGGCTTTATGCACCCGTAGGGGTGCTTTTTGTTTTTTATGAAAAGTTCCTTTATAGTAGGTCACAACAGTAAATTCGGCAAATCTATCAGGTATATCAGATAGAAAGGGGATTTTTTAATGACAGCAATCAGATTCAAAGAATCAGAGCGTGTTCACACAATCCGAAATGAGCGGATTCCGAGGGGATTTTTCGTCGGACAAGGCGGAAAATCGCCACACTCCTTACGGAATGCAAGATTTGACAACGAAGTACGGCGGAAAATCAGCCGGAAGACGCCTTTGAGCAGTAGTGTGAACACGCTCTAAACAGCGAAAGAAGGAATGCTATTGAAAAGATTAAAAAACAAGCTCTTATCCATGCAAAAGGACGAAACGACTTATATGGAGATGTACAACGGAGGAATTATCAAGTCCTATAACGGCGTCACGGTAAAGGATTACGATCCGACCTATTATTACGGCGATGTCGGTTACGCAGTAACAGGAACGCACAAACTTGCGCAGGATAAACCAACGGTGACGCTGATGATCCCTGCAGACAAACTGATAAACGATAAAGGGGGTATACCCATGAAACGACTGAAACACTATTTGCTCGGTATGGATAACAATACCGCCACATACAAAGAAATGTACGAAGGAAGGATGGTAGTATTACCGGAAACTAATCAAGAACCGTATATTGACCACTCAAACGATTACTATTATGAAGATAACATGGTTACGATAGAGCCGACCAACAAGCTTGCACAGGATAAGCCGACATTGACATGGTATATTCCGACCGAAAAACTCGGTTTTGACCATACAACTGCCGCTGCCGCAGATTTTTGTCTGAGACAATTTGCGCCGTATATCGATTCACTCAACAGTGAACTGTACAATCGCAGCCGCCCTGACAATGAGAACGGAAAATACTACCTGCACCGTCCGGGCGGAGAAATTCTGATATATAATACTGCATATTTTTCGCTTTGCCCGCAAAAAGATTATGAATATTCAGGCGGCGACTGTGTCCGCTTGATTGAATGTCATACTCCGCCGAAGATCTGCCTGTGCATCCGTATGCAGGTTCAGCTTCCCAAGAGGAAGCTCCGAAAAACCATACAAATGCTCTGCCGTGATCTGCCCGATGCCGTGGATCGCTTTCTTGACGAATTTGACATTGTCGGTCTTGATCGGACAATTGAGCTTGCCCAAAAGCAAGCTGACATACGAAAATGGCTGAAAAACAGTGATTACTGCGCTTTTGTGGCAAACGGAAGTATTCTTCCCCGATCCAAAGGAACTAATCTTCCGATGGAAAACGCCATTCCGTTCATGTCCGCTCCCGAAGATGAAATTGAGATCTGCGGAGTTCGTGGCATGGGTATCAAAAAAGGCGTCACTGTCATCACAGGCGGCGGATATTCGGGAAAATCGACTCTGCTTGACGCCATTTCTGCCGGCATTTATGACCATGTTCCCGGTGACGGGCGTGAGCTTTGTATCACCGATGAAAGTGCCGTTACTATTTCAGCAGAGGACGGCAGAAGCGTCAAGCACATCAATATTTCCCCGTTTATAAAGTGGCTTCCCGGCGGAGATACAAGCGATTTTTCAACCGATCACGCATCAGGCTCGACCTCGCAGGCGGCAAATATCATGGAAGCGATAGACAGCGGTGCAAAGCTTCTTCTTATCGACGAGGACAGAAGTGCCACAAACTTTATGATCCGTGACCGCATGATGAAGGAGCTTATAGAGAAAGAACCGATCACTCCATTTACTGACCGTGTAAAAGAGCTGTCCGGCAAACATGGCGTATCGACAATTCTCGTCATCGGCGGAAGCGGTGAGTACCTTTCGGTAGCCGATAAAGTTTACATGATGGAGGACTATCAGATCCATGATGTAACAAAAAGATCGAAGGATATCTGTTCGTTTCACGGTATGACAGAGCAGCAATCACCGACAAGTACAGATTGGAATCAAAACAGAGTACTATATTCGGAAGGATTCACCTCCTTCCCTGTAGGAAGCGGCAGTGAAAAGCTTGAAGTTTCTGATATGGGATTTATCATTATCGGCGATGAGCGCATAGATCTGCGAGGACTTCACGACATTGTATCCAAGCGTCAATTGGATGCACTCGGATATATGCTGAGATATCTTGAGATCTCCAATAATGATAACAAAATCGATATTATCAATAAGATCGACGAGCTGTATGCAAAGATTGAAAAGGAGGGCGTAGATGTTTTATATTCGTCCTACTTCACCACAACCGAGCGTTTTCTCGATCTTCCCCGCAAGCAAGAGCTTATGGCAGTGATCAACCGTATGAGAAAAATAAATTTTGCAAAAGGAGGCGATCTGCAATAAGTATATCGATATATAATATAACACTTGCCGAAATGATAAAAAAATACAGAGAACAAAACCGAATGTCTCTGAATGAGTTCGGAAAGCTTGTCGGCGTTTCAGGGCAGGCAGTCTATAAATGGGAGAATAACATATGCTATCCGGATATTACTCTTCTCCCCCAATTGGCAAGTATTTTGGATTGTAAAACAGATGATTTTTTCCAAAAATTCAAATGAACATGTAGATATCATGGATATCATATAGATAAATAAAATAATAGATCCACAGCGAAAACTCTTTCAGAATCAAGTTGCTGCATACTGCAACAATTCTAAAAGAGTTTTCGCTGTGGATCTTTGTACATATAAGGAGATATGGCAGAAAAAACTGCATAACCGCAAATTCAAAGAACCGACATTTTGCGCCGAACAAATTCACAAAACCCAATTTCTCTGCCGAAGTTGAAGAGATATGCTACAAACAGCATTCAAACTATAGAATTACACTACACTCAAATTTTTTTGCTTATGTAACACTTTCAGTTGTAATCCGTGGTATTTCAATCATCATGTGCACTTTATTACAATTCGGGTTGCATAACGGCTGAGTATATGATATAATATCGTGTCCGACTGTAGAAAGGGGTAAGGTTATGGAAAAATATATTTTACAAAACCGTTGGGTCTTGGAAAAAAATAAGCTCTGCTATTACGGACTTCGCAACCGTAACGATCTGTTTAATAATTCGATACGTCTTTCCAAAAAGCAGGTTGATACTATAAAAAAATTACCTTGTGTGTTGTCCGACAAAGAAAAACAATTGCTCAAAGGTCTTCTTAATATTCAAGTAGTTTTGCAAAAGGATTTCAGGCCAACGCCGCATTCATTAAGCGAAGCAACTTTTTGCACCTCCTGTGTTGCTAACGATTTCATCATTCCGGGATTGGAATTCGATGAAAAGGGACAATGCCCTATGTGCCAGACTGCAAACGAAGCTGAGACATTAAAGAGTGTAGTACCTATCATAGATGAAATACCAAGATCAAAAAGATCCCGTTTTGATGTAGCAGTGTTTTATACAGGAGGAAAAGATTCCACTTTTTTACTTTATCATCTGGCTAAACAAAAAGGACTGCGTGTTTTAGCCCTGACCTGGGAGATCCCGTTTATGTCAGACAGTGCCAAAGAAAGTATAGAAAATGCTAAGAAACATTTCTCAAATGTCGAATTCATTTCACGTTCTGTTAATCGCAATGACCTGAACCGGATATACCGAAAGCTATATGAATTGAGCGAAAACACCTGTGCCTGTCCTTCCCTTGCCTATCTGCTTTTTTATCCCGAATTGGTCGCAAACCGTGTTCCATATTTCGTGGTTGGAAATGAGCCTGTACAAGCACTTGGGCTTTATTATAATCACATGGCACCGAAATTTGCTTACCGCTTTGCAAATAACCGTGCGCTCGATCTATTGATAAACATTGGACGTATCCTTACACTTCACCCGCCTTTAAAAAAAGGGCAGATCCAAACGCTTCTCACGATGAAGCAATTAGCTTACGGCGATCATTTTCTGAAAAAGATGAGCGGTTATTCAAACCCGTTAGTCTCCAATGTTGTAGATGCCATCCATGAGGTACCAGAAATGTTAAAGCCGCTCAAGTGCAGTATCAGGCGGTCTTCATGGAGCGGAAACATTCCGGCATTCGTACATCTTGATTTTGACAGGATATGCGGTGGAAAATATGATTGGAATAAGGTAAAAGACATTTTAATTGCTGAATGCGGCTGGGTTGCCCCCGACGACAGCAAAAAAGCACTGCATACCAGCTGTGCAATAGAAAAATGCAAAGATCATTCTCAGTTTGTTCGATTTTATCATTGCCGAAGCAAAATGATTCCCTTCAGTGCCATAGAGATCTCTTTGGCAAGCAGACAATGCGGCCGTACACGGGAAGAAATGCTATATGAAATAGAGAATCTGCTGGGAGTCACACTCGATCCTTTACCTGAATGTGCTCTCATGCGTGAATACATAGAGGGGGGAAAATGACGCAGGTATATTTCTTTTCGGGCAGAGGACACAGCTTTGCCCTTGCCGATTTTTTTGCAAAACAACTGCAAACGAGTGTAACAGAAATAACAAAAAACCTCCGATGCTCTGTAGAAACGGCAATCATTGTTTTTCCGGTATACTGTCAGAATATTCCTGATACCGTAGTTGAATTTTTGAAAAAGCTGAACGCAAAACATGCGGTTCTGATTGCGACATACGGAAGAATATCATATGGGAATGTATTGTGGGAAGCTTCAAAATTGACCAAAGCAGATGTAATTGCAGCGGCATATGTTCCGACAGGACATAGTTTTTTGAACGAAGGAACAGAATTTGACTCAGCAGCACTCACCCCGATTTTTGACAAACTCATGAATCCGAGCAGTGCAAAGATCAAAATAACCCACAAAAATCCTTTCGCAAACTTCTTTCCCGCATGGCGCAGCCGTATCGGTCTGAAGATCACACGCACCGATTTCTGTGACGCTTGCAACATCTGCGGTCAGAGCTGTTCCGTCGGTGCTGTTGAAAACGGAAAGATAAACAAAAACTGTATCCGTTGCCTGCACTGCGTAACAGTCTGTCCGAAATCAGCATTACATATAAGACAAACCGGAATACTGAGATTGTATCTGAACCAAAAGAAAAAAAACAATACCGTTTTATATTTGTAATGATATATATCGGTGACTGATCTTGTATTCTCCATATATCGGAGCAGTTCATTATATGACTCGTATGCATAACCGTAACCTTGATACTCAGGGAGAAAACAATAACCCAAATCATATGTTGTGCCGTTTTGATGAAAACATATATAACCGATCATTTCATTTGAAAGCCAAACTGCAAACCAAAGTTTTGATGCTGCAAATTGTTCGCATAATGATTTGATCTTGTCGTCTTCTGTCGGCAGTTGCATGTCGTATACGGCATATTCTGATTCTCCGAATTCAGTAACAATTGTTTTAAGGCGTATCCAATTTTCAGGTTTAAGTTCTTGTATGGTCAATCGTTCGGTTTGTAACATATTGAAAATTTTCCTTTGCAGTTACATATATCAGAAAATTACTATACCATAAAACAATGTTTTTTTAATAGTTTCCTCTAAATTTTTTCTTCTAAATCGTTAAGTACCGTTCCTATATCGCCGTCAATGCAGATCGACTGTTTTTCAATTTCTTTCGGGCAGACAGCTTCGCCGTAATTGATACAGGCATAGACCGCCTTGGGATTCTTCGCCGTCATCTGCCAAAACGGATATTTGATGATGACAGGCGTATTATATCCAACACCGAGCTCTAAAAACAGAATGTTCTGATCTTGCCTTGTACGCAGAAAATTCTCATACTGCCGGGCAGCTTTCAGCCAACCTTCGTCCTCGACAAATTTATCATCAGAACGCAGGTTCATTGTCAGCGGTTTTCCGCACTTCGGACATTTCGGAATCAGCTCTGTGGAAATCCTCATATCTTTTTGTTCGTTCATCATACGGCGGATCACATCTTCATTGTCGTAGGTGTCTGTATCACATGGCACGCTGCATTGAAACAGACCGTAATCGCCCTGCGTATAAAACAACCGCTTTTTGTCAAATCCTGATTTCTGAAAGCAATGGTCAACATTCGTGGTAATCACAAAATAATCTTTGTTCTGTACAAGCCTTAACAGATCGTCATATACAGGCTTCGGAGCGTCCATATAGCGGTTCACATAAATATATCTGCTCCAATACGCCCAATGCTCCTCCGGCGTTTTATACGGGTAGAAGCCGCCCGAATACATATCATGAAAGCCGTATTTTTTCGCAAAGTCTGAAAAATACTGTTCAAAACGCTCCCCGTTATAAACAAATCCGGCAGAGGTGGAAAGTCCTGCTCCAGCACCAATCAGGATAGCATCGACATCATTTATTACTTTTTTTAATTGCTTAATTTGAACTGAGTAATTCTCGGTAGATTTCGTAATCGACATTTTTGAAAACATTAAATATCACCTTAATTTCGCCATTGGTTTTGTGTTTGTATTCCTGTACCGTTTGTACGGCTATTTGTGCTGCTCGTTTGTTCGGAAAATGAAATTCGCCTGTGGAGATACAGCAGAAAGCAATACTTTTCACTCCGTTTTGTTCGGCAAGCTGTAAACAGGAACGATAGCAATCACCAAGCAGTTTTTCATCATTTTCTTTTAGTCTGCCGAAAACGATCGGACCGACAGTGTGCAGAATATATCTGCACGGCAGATTGAAAGCCGGTGTGATTTTTGCCTTGCCCGTTTCTTCCTCATGCCCCTGTTTTTGCATGATCTCGTTGCATGCAAGCCGAAGCTGAACACCGGCAGCTGTGTGAATGGCATTGTCAATACAACCATGGCAAGGGCAAAAGCAACCCAGCATCTGACTGTTCGCCGCATTGACGATAGCATCACAACGGAGAGTAGTAATATCTCCCTGCCACAGATAAATGTTATCCCGATATGGCGTTAGATCAGCTATATCCGTAATTCCTTTTCTTTCGGTTTCTTCCTGTAAATAAGCGTTCTGTTCTCTTAAAAACTCTTCGCTGACAGGCAAAGGTTGTCTGATATTGAAAAGCGATCTGAGCAGATTTTTTTGTTCTTGTTCTCCTTCCGGAATTTCCGTGTCGGAATACCTGGGTTGCTCACGAAGTAATTCACGGATCAAATAGTCACGTCTTTCGGCTTGTGTATTATTCAACGATCTTCACCCGCCCCGGCTTTCTCGGCTTTGTCTGTGGTTCATTCCCGTCAATGTAACCGAGGATCACAAAGCAGATTGCAGAGTAGTTTTCGGGGATTTCCCATTCCTTCAAGAGTGCTTTGCCTTCATCACTCACAAAAGTTTCTTCTCCGCGAGAGATTATGCAGGAAGAAATGCCAAGCTCCGTTGCCTGTAAGACCATATTTTCGGCACAACAGAAAGCGTCGGCAACACGAAACATAAAATTATCCTGTCCGAAAATAGCCACAACAGCAGGCGCACCGTAAAACCCGTTTTTAATGGTCGGATCATCAATATTACTTGGCTGTTCTTTTGAAACATAAGAACCGGCAAGATTGGTACGGTCAAATTTTGCCAGATTCATTATTCCGATCTTTGTCGTCAGTTCTCTGTTCCGCACACCTACCAACACACTTCGCTGACCGCCGCCTGCATTTGGTGCATAATTACCGGCTTCGAGTATCAATTCCATATCTTCCCGGCCGATCTGTTTATCCGTATATTTTCTGATAGAATGACGGGCTTTAATAATATCCATTAACATAGCGTTTTTCCTTTCGGTTAAGAGATTACTTTCCAGCACTGCGGATCGGCAGCGTAAAAGTTACCGTCCTTGCCGCTTGCAACAGCGGGACAGCCGCGGCAGAATGCAAGGAGTTCGCACTTTGAGCATTTTTCAAACTTTGTATATTCCCTATAGGCTTCCATTTCGCAGACCCACACATCGGCAAGGCGATCTTCAAACACATTACCGACCTTACTGTTTTGTACTCTGCGGCAAGCGAATACATCTCCTGTAGGCAGAATCGTCAAATGACAGTTGCCGCAGTTACAGCCGCCGTATATCATGCCTTCTTCCACGGCTTCGGGAATCTTAAATGTACCCGTCTCAAACTCATACAGCGTCCAGAGATGGTCTTTCTTATTGAAATAAGTATCACATCCGGCAGATTCATATTCCTTGAATTTTTTGTCACAAACTGCAAGCAATTCACGGTAACGCATAGGCTCTATATTGACATCTTTTTCTTCGCCGGTGGGACAATAGCGTGCAAAGGCAAATACATTTACTTTATGTTTAACGACTGTGTCAATAATATCGGGAATTTCTTCAATGTTTGTGCCCGATACGGTCGTCATAATGACGCTGCGGATTCCTGCACGATTGATACAGCCGATTTTTTCAAGAGTAATATCAAAGCTGCCGGGTTTACGAAACCAGTCGTGCGTCTCACGCATACCGTCTAAAGAGAGCTGATATTTCTGACAACCGTACTCCTTTAATTTTCGGCAGACCTCATCGTTCAAATGAAAAGGATTGCCAAGAATAGTAAAAGGAATTTCCCGTTCTTTCATCAGACCCAGCAGACGCCAAAAGTCCGGGTGCAGAATCGGATCGCCTCCTGTTATGTAGAAATACGGCAAACGGTTATACATTTCACAGAAATCAAGACAGTTATAAAAGGTTTCCTCAATTTGTCCCCAATTCATTGAATCCGGCTTTTTGCAGTTGTTTTCAGAAAAGATGTAGCAGTGTTTGCATCGTTGATCGCACTCATCTGTGATATGCCACTGAAAAGCGAAGTATTGCTTCGCTTCAGAAAAATACTGTTTCATATAATAAAGACCTCGCAATTATATATAAATCGGTTTGACCGAGTAATAATCGAATGTTCCCGGCAAAAGTGTTCTCACCGAGAACAGTTTGGTATGGGCAGAAGAAATTACTTCTTGTCCGCAGACTTGTCTGCAGACTCGTCTGCTGCACCGCAAGCAGAACCGCAAGCGGCGGGCTTTTCAGCAGGCTTATCCGCAGACTTGTCTGCTGCACCGCAAGCAGAGCCGCAAGCGGCAGGCTTTTCAGCAGGCTTATCCGCAGACTTGTCTGCTGCACCGCAAGCGGAGCTACACGATGACGTAGCTTTTTTCTCATTCCATCCAAACAGGTTAGAAAGTGCCATGATCATAACCTCCTTATAAATATTCAGAGTACTGTTTTACGCTCTGTGCCTATATTATATAAGCTTTTTTTTGCCTTTACAAGTACGCACTTTTTTATAACTTAGGTTACATTTTTGTAACTATTGCGCAGTTATGCGGATTTCGTAACTGAAAAAGTTTTTAAACTTTTTGTGTCATACACTATACCTATTGATTTTTCGAGAGTGTTGCAGTATAATATGAGTGCAACATTCGTTTTTAAAGTTATAGGGGTTTAGCGTGAAAGAAAAGTGCATCCAACGCGGGTACACATCTGTTTCACGCACAAATTCTCCTTAAAATGGGTTGCCCCATTTTGTTTTCTTCGAAAACGCAGGAGAATTTCATAACTATTTGTGCTGCCGCAGTGCGGCGGAATGGAGATTATTATGAAAACAAAAGAAGAATTGATTCCCGAATGCCCGGTTGCTACAACCGTACAGCTAATAGGAAATAAATGGAAACTGCTAATTATACGTAATTTACTTGTGCGTTCTTGGCGATTTAATGAGCTGCAAAAGAATTTAGAGGGGATCAGCCAAAAGGTGTTGACCGATAGTTTACGTTCGATGGAAGCAGACGGAATTATTACACGTACAGTTTATCCCGAAGTTCCTCCAAGGGTAGAATATGCTTTGTCCGATCTTGGAAAGTCCTTGCAGCCGATTCTTGATTCCATGAAAGTGTGGGGCGAAAACTACAAAGTACAAAAGGGATCAGAATAGTATGTAAGTCAAAAGAATGAGCAGAGGAAAAACCTCTGTTTTTCTTTTGTCATTTTTTAATGCTCCGGAACACCGCACACATAAATCTCATAATATCCCTACAGTATAGTGATTTTCCCGGCGGTTATCGCCAAAATTTCGCTCTGCGGAGTAAACGATACCGTTTTCAACTTTCTCAACGATATCCACATGTTCGGATAGACTATCCCGTGGGTCAAACGAACCTTTTTACTATGAAATTTATTTGAGGAACATGCCAAGCAATTTATAGAGCAGAGTATCGCCGATCAAAACATTAACACAACCTAAACATTACCTATCAACATTACATAAAGAGATATGTCCCCCAATCGGTACATATCTTCTTTTCATTTCATAAGAAAAATATTTAAAAAGCAATTGACTTCCTGATCTGACAATGGTATACTTGTAGTAATATATTAATATGAACGAAAGGAGAAATCAGAATTGTTATTGACCATTACATACGAAGGACAACACACACAGGATCTCGGCTATCTTCTGCACAAAAATCCCGAACGTGCTCAGCAGTTTGAGTTATCTTACGGCAAGGCATATGTTTTTTATCCCGAGCTGGGCGATGAGCGCACGACGGCTGCGCTGCTTCTTGACATTGACCCGCTTGACCTTGCAAGGGGAAAGGTCGGAAGTATAGACGGCGGACTGTTCGATTATGTCAATGACAGACCGTACGCATCGACCTCTTTCATGAGTACGGCAATCGTTCGCATATTCGGCACAGCTATGACCGGCAGATGTGATAAGCGTCAGGAGCTTGCCGATACTCCTTTAAATCTGACAGCTCGTCTGTACTCTCTGAAAGATAATGGAGACACCGAATTTGCAAAAGAAATGTTTGAGCCGCTGGGCTATACGGTAAAGACCGAGCGCAAATATCTTGATGAAAGTTTTCCGGAATGGGGCATATCACCATACATCGATCTTACGATCAGCGGCATAGTGAAGCTGTCTGAGCTGCTGAATCACATCTATGTGCTGATACCTGTTTTTGATAAACAGAAGCACTACTATATTTCCGAGGACGAGATAAAAAAGCTCCTTGATCACGGTGAAGGCTGGCTTGCCGATCACCCATACAGGGAGAAGATCGCAAACCGATATTTTACTATGCGCAAAAGCTATGCACGAAAGGCACTTGATATTCTTCTTTCCGATGAGACAGCAGATGACGAAGCATCGGAAAATGAGGAAAATTCCGATAATCGTGGAGAAGGAGAAAAGGAAGCATACACTCCCTTGAATACTCAGCGTATGGAAGCAGTAAAAAATGCTGTTCTCGCAAGCGGTGCTTCAAGTGTTATTGACCTCGGATGCGGTGAATGCCGCCTGACTTCCCTTCTGTTGAATGAACCGCAGATCAAGAAAGTGACTGCCTGTGATATATCGGTCAGTGTACTGGAAAAAGCGGCACAGAGGCTCCACCTTGACAGAATGCAGACATACCGCAAAAACAAACTGACATTGATGCAGGCTTCTCTTACCTATCGAGACAAGCGGTTTGAGGGATATGACTGTGCATGTGTAGTGGAGGTCATCGAGCATATCGAGCCTATGAGAATACCTGCATTTGAACGTTCCGTGTTTGAGTTTGCCGCACCGAGAACGGTCATTCTCACAACGCCGAACAAAGAATACAATGCGAATTATGAACATATGCAGGAGAATGCCATGCGTCACGGGGATCACAGATTTGAGTGGACGAGGGCAGAATTCAGAGATTGGACTGAGCATATCTGCGAAAAGTTCGGCTATACCTGCCGTATCAGCGGTATCGGTGATGCAGACGAAAATTTAGGTACACCAACACAGATGGGGGTGTTCACGAAAAATGGATAAATACAGAATAGAAATACCCGAATTCTGCCTTTTGGCACTTGTCGGCGGAACATCCTCGGGAAAGACAAGTTTTGCCCTGCGGCATTTCAAGCCGACTGAGGTTCTGTCATCAGACTTTTTCAGAGGTATGGTATGCGATGACGAGAACTGCCAAAGTATTTCGGGTGATGCATTCGATCTGATGTATTATGCGGCGAACAAGCGCCTTAACAATATGAAGTTGACCGTTATTGATGCGACAAACATTCAGCAGAGTGCGAGAAAACAGATCATCGACCTGGCAAGAGAGCAGAATGTACATGCGGCGGCGATCGTGCTGAACCTCCCCGAACAGGTCATGCAGGAACGTAACAAAGCACGCCCGGAGCGCAATTTTCCCGAACGTGTGATACGTCAGCACTGCCGCGATGTTAAGCGAAGTATAAAGGGATTGAAGCGTGAGGGTTTCCGTTTCGTATATGTGATAAATTCGCTTGAACAGCTTGAAAACACCGAGATCGTCCGTGTTAAGCTTTGGAACGATAAAAAGGACGAGCATGGACCTTTTGATATCATCGGCGATATTCACGGCTGCTGTGACGAGCTGGAAATGTTGCTCGGCAAACTCGGATATGTGAAAACAGACGGTATATATGCCCATCCGGATGGAAGAAAAGCGGCATTTCTGGGGGATTTCTGCGACAGAGGAAACCGCAACGCCGATGTTCTGCGTATCGTCATGGATATGGTGAAGGCTAAAAGTGCGATTGCCGTTCCCGGCAATCATGATGCCAAGCTGCTTAAATATCTGCGCGGTAAGAGTGTTGCCATGACCCACGGCATTGATAAAACTGTTGCCGAGATCGAGGAAAAGGGCGATGCGTTCAAAAATGAGGTTGCAGAGTTTATTGACAGCCTGATAAGCCATTATGTGCTTGACGACGGCAAACTCGTGATAGCACACGCAGGATTGAAGCAGGAATATATCGGGCGTGGTTCTGTACGAGTGCGTGAATTCTGCCTGTACGGTGAGACTACGGGCGAAAACGATTCATACGGCCTGCCTGTACGTCTTGACTGGGCGTCAGATTACAGAGGGCGTGCCACGATCGTTTACGGACATATTGCAGGAAACGAAGTCAGAGCGCAGAATAACACTTTCTGCATTGATACCGGATGTGTATTCGGCGGAAAACTGACAGCTTATCGCTACCCGGAACGTGAGATAGTTGATACAGAAGCCCTGCAACAGTATTATGAACCGATCAAACCGCTTGAAAATGCGATCGACACCGACATGGGGGATATGCTCACCGTCGGGGATTTCAACAAAAAAATGCATATCGAAACACAGCTTATGCCCTCGATCGACATTCACGAAAACAATGCAGCAGCGGCTCTGGAGATCATGTCACGCTTTGCGGCAGATCCTCACTGGCTGATCTATCTGCCGCCTACAATGTCGCCATGCGAAACAAGCGATATTGACGGATATCTTGAGCATCCATTGCAGGCATTCGACTATTACAGAAGCCACGGTATACGGAATGTTGTCTGTGAAAAAAAGCACATGGGTTCACGTGCTGTGATCGTTCTGTGTAAAGATTCCGGAACTGCACTTAAACGCTTCGGCATCACCGACGGCACGAGAGGGATAATCTACACAAGAACGGGCAAACGCTTTTTCGAGAATGCCGATACCGAAAGTGTGCTTCTTGACAGACTGGATGCGGTACTGACAAAAACAAACTTCTGGGAGGACTTCGAGACCGAATGGGTATGTCTTGACACCGAGCTGATGCCGTGGTCCGATAAGGCACAAGGGCTGATCCGCTCGCAGTATGCACCGACCGGAAATGCAGGCGCAGGAGGACTTTCGGCTGCGGTTAAAGCACTTGAAAAAGCCTGCCTGAGACAGAACAGGGCATTTGAGATCGATAAGATAACATCCGGACAGAATGTTGACCCTGCCGTACTGCTTGAACGATACAGAACAAAGCAGGATGATATACTCAGCTATACAAAAGCATACCGTGAATATTGCTGGACAGTAAACAGCATCGATGATTACCGTATAGCACCGTTCCATATCCTTGCAACAGAAGGGCGTGTTTTCTCGCAGGAAAAGCATGTCTGGCATATGGAGAATATCAGAAAATATATCGCAGGAATAGATCCTGTCTATATGGAAACACCGTATGTCTGTATTGACACAGAAGACGAAACAAGCGTACAAGCAGGGGTTGACTGGTGGCTGAACCTGACCGGAAACGGCGGAGAGGGTATGGTCGTGAAGCCTGAAACCTATACCGCAAGACAGGGCATCAAGCTGTTACAACCGGCAGTTAAGTGCAGAGGACGGGAGTATCTGCGTATTATCTATGGTGCGGAGTATCTCGAACCCGGCCATTTGAAACGACTTAAAGTCCGTTCCCTGAATCATAAACGGGCATTGGCTCTGAAGGAATTTTCGCTTGGGATGGAATCTCTTCACAGATTTGTAAAGGGTGAACCGCTTTACCGGGTACATGAATGTTCATTCGGTGTTCTCGCATTAGAGAGCGAGCCTGTTGATCCAAGACTTTAATACAGAGAGAAAGAGCGTCCCTGAGATGCTCTTTCTTTTTTATCGGAAATAGCTTCGCAAAAATGATGAAACAGCATTAGCGCAAATCCAAGAAAAGAAAGCCCGGCAAGGGTTATGTCAAACAACTTTCCGCCAATTGCTGGCAAGGAAGATATACGCCCACCATTGACGGAAAGCGAACACCGCTGAATATCTCTACGCCCCGACCGAAGAAGAATGCGAAGCAAAGCTTGCGGAGCTCATTCAAACGGTAAAAACAGAAAGAGTGGCGACAAAACAACCGTCTTGACATGTCACAAAATCTGAGGTGCAGTAGGCAAAGAAAAAGTGGCATGTGGACAAAAGATCCGCATATCACTTTTCTTTCAAAAATCTATTAGAATATTTGTCTCATTGCTTGACAAACTATCGTTGTAATGATATAATATAATTGTATTGTTACAGCGATAGAAAAGGAGACTGTTTATATGCCTGAGATTACTATCCTTCACGGAACAGATCATATTATAAAGAAACCGCAGCTCGCACTCGGCAAAGAACATAACGATTACGGAAAAGGGTTCTATTGTACTGAGATACCGGAGATGGCAAAAGAATGGGCATGCAAAGAGAACAAAGACGGTTTCGTTAACAGGTATAGCTTAAACACGGACGGTCTGAAAATTCTTAATTTGCTCGACGGCAACCATAGCGTGCTGAACTGGATTGCCCTCCTTCTGCAAAATCGTATATTCTCTCTGCAAGAGGAAATTGCAATAGATGCAAGAGAATATATGATAGATCACTATTCGGTAGATACTACAGGATACGATGTGGTTATCGGATATCGTGCCGATGACTCTTACTTTTCCTATGCACAGTCATTTGTAAGCAACGCACTTCCTCTGCGAAGCCTTGACAAAGCACTCCGACTTGGCAAACTCGGTGCACAGGTCGTACTGATATCCGAAAAAGCATTTGATCAGATTGAATTTTTATCCGCAGAGCCTGTAGAAAAGGAAATATACTATCCGAAGTTTCTTGACCGTGATACCACTGCAAGACAGACATACAAAGACGAGATAAAAAAGAGCCGCACATATCTTGACGATATCTTTGTTATGGATATATTGAGAGAGGAGATCCAAAATGACGATCCGCGCATACAGCGAATTATATCTGAATGACGCCATAAAGAACTTGGCGAATGCATTTGACTATGCGATAAATGTCTGCGGACAGAAACCGGATTGGTTTGCAAAGCTGTTTGTACAGTCGGGAGTTGCCGAACAATTTGAGCGTGGCAATCCTGCGGTAATATCGGGCAAGTCAGGTGAAGAAATGGCAATAGATATTCTACACAGCGTATATCCTGACGAAAAATTCCCGAAGCCCGTGTTTTCGGAAGAACGCTCACCCGAATATTGGGCAGGTTGGGCGCTTGCACAGTATCAATGGGAAAACGCAAAACGCTTCAAGGATATATTCAACCGTATTCCGCTGACGCAGATCATTTCCATGTATCCGACATTTCATGAAATGGATATCAGCCGTTTCTGCGAATCTATGGAACGCCGATATAATGAGGTGATCACAGACACAAAACTCCGCAAGATCAGAGAAAGTCGCGGCTTGTCGCAATCCGAACTTGCCAAGGCTTCGGGGGTGGCAATCCGCTCCATTCAGTTATACGAGCAAAAGGTCAACGATATAGACAAAGCGCAGGCACAAACCTTGTATAAGCTCGCAAGAACACTTGGTTGCAGTATAGAGGATCTGCTCGAAAATCCTGAAAGCCTGTAATTAAAAAAGTGTTTATCAGAGCAAAGGTTTTAAATTAAATCGAAAGGAGATCCCTGACATGTCAAAAGGAAGTATTTCAAGCCATTATGTGCCAAGACTTGTTTTAAGAAAGTTTAGCGATAAGCTATGCTTGTACAATGTAAAGACGGGAGAATTTCAAGAAAACATTGTACCGGAACACGCATTTGCGGTAGATGATTTATATGACAGAGACACTGAAAATAAACTAAATGTAAAAATTGAATCGCAGTTTGGAAATTTATTATCAAATGTACTTTTGAAAGCAGATAAAGAAATTAGTTTAACAAGACCTCAGCTATTACTAATCAAAAAGTTTTTGCTTATTTCTGTTTTGCGATCAATGCAAAGCAAAATATTTTTGCAAAAGGAAAAGAAACTCCATAAAATATTTAATTTGCCATTTGAAGAAAAGCAGATTGACGGAGAAACAGCGTTTGACTATTGGATGCGAACATTGAACGTGATTTTAGACACAGATGGAACTCCCAAAGAAATACTGGAACATCCCGATAAGACATATCCGGCGTACCGATGGGCGATTGTGATAAATGGTGCGTATGTAGGATTTTGGGATACTTCAAATAATTGCGATGAGTTTGTCATTACTGATATTGGCATGACCTCTGAAAATGAAAATGGATGGGATGGGGTGTATGTTCACAACATGAAGAAAACAGGCTTCATTACAGACGTTCTAATGATGGCAAAACAAGCGAATTTCCCCAAAAATATACTTGAGCAAATATATTCTGACTGTATTGCTCAAGGCAATTTTAGCGAAAATTTCATGATGTTTCCAATCTCTTCTAAGCGAATGATCGTTTTAATTTCTCCTTTTTTTAAATTGAAGGACAAGTATTCAAATTTCAGAATTGCTGTGCCCAAATTAGATGATCTAACAAAAATCCCAAATCCGAAGTTGTTTGAACCAAATCGAAATTATTACCAGTTACCTCAAACAATAGAAACGGGACATCAATATCATGAGAATGATCGGTACATTTACGATGTAAAAGTATTAACGGATAGCGAAGTGCAATATTGTAACTCACTATTTATGGATAGGATTGACACCTATCTTGGCTTTGCTTCTTTGGATAAAGCCGTAAATAGTATCATAAGATATAAACTATTGAATTCATATCCATATACACCACGAGTTAACTACACAAAACTATACAAGGAAATAGAAAATAGATACGGTTACAATTTATTTTTGTAAATAGTATTGACTTAAAATGTGAAAAATGATATAATGTGTTATAGTATTTGTGACCTTTGGCGCACTGCGTTGTCTATGCAAAGGAGGTTTGCAAATATGAAAAAAGAAAATCGAACTATCGATTACCAAATGGCGAATTACATCCGAAGCATAGTAGACAAATCAGGTATCTCGCAGGAGAAGTGGGCAGAACTATTAGATGTTACGCCCCGAATGATAGCATATTATTGCTCAGGACAAAGAACGCCAAAATCAAGCAGACTTATGAGAATTCAAGAGATTTCAAAAAGTCTATGAAAAGCGGGAGTACTTCTCAACGAGAGGTGCTCCTGCTTTTTTGAACCGTTGGTTCATAGCACAATGCTCTCAAATATGCGATAATATAGTCGACATTATAAAAAGGAGGTACTCAAAATGTCAAAGTACAGAACAATTGATGTTTGGAATCAAGTATACGGATCAAAGCAAGAGGCATACGATTACGCAGGACGTTTGATGAAAAAGTCAGCCTGTGGTGATCCGAACAGTGCCTATCATCCGACACTTGACCACATCAGACCGCTTTCTGTGGGAGGAGCTGATATTCTCGGAAACATCGAAATTTGCCATCGTGATACCAACGAGGAAAAAGCGGATAGCTTCCCTCACTGGAAAGCAAATGGGAAACGCTTTCGGGCTGAACGAGTCAAAGGAAGCAGATCAGAATATGAAATCGTAAAACTTTAAGGAGGTAAATACCATGGGAAAAGGCGGACACGGTGTATCGGGACATACACATAGCAAAGCTCAACTTGACAATTACGCAAATCAGAACAATCCAAATAACAGCGCTTATCATGCCAATCATGATAATCATTCCAATCAATGCAATCCGAACAACGAAGAATATCGCAGCAACCGTGATAGCGGCAGAAAGAATTGAGTGATAGTATGTTTAATTCGATGAAGAGAAAATCTGAGAACGATCTTGAATCCGAAAGAGCACGCTTTATGAACATGAGCGAGAAGGAGCTGATGATCGAGATGATTCTTGAGCTAAAAAGAATCATCGCCAAATGCGACGAGATCGGCAGAAAGATCGTCATATGGAGCAACTAAGGTTCAAAAAGTGATATGCGAAAAGGCTTCGAAGAGATGAAAAAAACTCTTTCCGAAGCCTGATTATTTACTGCTTTTTTTCACATGTGGTCACGAATTGTGGTCAAACATGTGGTCAAAGGCTGAAAATATAGCAAAAATGATCGATTTTAAGGACGAAATGGAAGGGCACTGTCAAACGCGAAAAACGAGTTTTTGCGAGAAAATAAAAGAAAATCGGAGGTTTTTAAAAACCTCCGATTTTGGTCTGAGTGACTGGACTTGAACCAGCGGCCTCTACCACCCCAAGGTAGCGCGCTCCCAACTGCGCCACACCCAGATTTATTTCTTTAGCGCATCTTTAAGTTACCTTGTGATTATATCACAAAAAAAATCATTAGTCAATACTTTTTTCAAAAAAATTTTATTTTATTTACAAAGAAATTATATGTTGAAAAAAAGGCTTTTAATATCTTAATTTATCAGAATATCTTATACTGTAATTATATATCAAATGGGGAAGCTTTTTTCTTTAAGCTTCCCCTATATGATTTGTTTATCAAATTTGTTATGAATGAAACGTACTGTCCGATTAGTAATCGGTTCTCAAGTCTGATTGGTTATTTCATCCTCGGCAAGTCTGAGCTCAAACCAGAAGGTACTTCCGAATCCTTTGGCGCTTTCGACACCGCATTTTCCCTTGTGAGCTTCGATTACGGTTTTCACTATAGACAATCCGAGACCCGAACCCTCGCCCACACGCTTATGCGATTTATCGACCTTAAAGTATCTGTCCCATATATAAGGCATATTTTCCTGTTCAATTCCCTCTCCGGAATCAACTACCGATATTCTGACACTGTCCTTTGATGTACTTTGAATGACACTTACAGTTTTATCGTTTCCCGTATACGTTACTGCATTATTAACAAGATTATACAACACCTGCATAAGCCGTTTTGCATCGCCCATGACATGAACAGGTCGGTCGTACCGGAAATCTATCCGGTACCCTTCTTTCTCACGAAGCTTATTATATCTTGTCAGCTCACTCTCGATACAGTTTGTCAGTGCAACTTTTTCATATTCAAATTCGACATTGCCCGATTGCAACTTTGATATATCAAGCACATCATTGACAAGTCCTTTCATTCTGACAGATTCATCTATAATTATCTGAAGATTTTCGGCACTCATCTCATCGGGAATATCTCTCATCATTTCGGCGTATCCAGAAATCAGTGTGATCGGAGTACGCAGATCATGCGAAATGTTGGCAATAAGATCATTTTTCAGTTTATCAACCTTTGAAAGCTCTGTAGATGCATAATTGAGTGTGCCGGCAAGCTCCTCTACCTCACGGAAGCCTTTTCCCTCAAAAACTGTTTTATAATCTCCTTTTGCAAGTTTTTTTGCCGATGAGGATATATCGCTTATCGGTCTTGACACTATCTGAGATATAACGACCGAAAAAACAAGTGCCAGCAAAAGCAATATCCACGATATATGCAACAGCATTGTATTGAGCGTTTCAACCGTTGATGCAAGCGGCGAAATTACCGAATTGAGTACCACAAGGAGCTTATTGCCGCTCTTTGTATAAATGATATTCGACAGTATAACGCTGTTTTTACCATTGTCGTCCCTAAAGCCGGGCTGATTGCGGTTATCATCAGGGGCAACGCTGAAAAGCACACTGCTTCCGATCGCCTCTGTTTTTTCGGCAATTTCTTCCACCCTGTCGATATCAAGCTCAAATCCGAATTTTATTGATTTTCTGTATACGATATTATGCAGATCGCACCTGCCGCTAAGCCCTTCTATCGATGCTATCTCGTCATTGTTGCTCAGGTCATAAATAAATATACATGTTTTTTCATCGAAGGCGATCTGTCTGAGTATATCCGAATTATTCTCCCGATCCAAAGCCGAAACCACACTATCGGCAGTTTTAAACAGATCCTTTTTCTTTATATGCATATATATATCATCAAGAAAAACAGACTGAATAAGCCAGAGGGTTGCAATGATTATTGCCACGAAAATAAACATATGCATGATTATTCTGCTACGCAGTGACATCGTACACTTATTTCTCTTCATATTGTTGTCTTTTTTATCGGTTGCTGTCTGTTTCAAAACGGTACCCCACTCCGCGTAATGTGACAACAAGATTTCCGTATTCTCCGAGCGATCGCCTCAAAAGCTTTATGTGCGTGTCAAGCGTACGGTCATCTCCGTAATAATCATATCCCCACACATCGCAGATCAACTTTTCACGTGAAAGAGCAATTCCCTTATTGCGTATCATATAGAAAAGCAACTCATATTCTTTCGGTGACATTTCGATCCGTTTTCCGTCAATTCTGACTATCCTCGCCGTCATGTCAACCTCGAGCGAATTGAATCTGTAGACCTCACTGCCATGCTTTTTTCCTGCGTCCTCGTTTTTTGTCCTCCTGAGTATTGCCGCAACCCTGAGCATCAGCTCTTTCGGAGAGAAGGGCTTGACCACATAATCATCTGCTCCCGCTTCAAATCCGTTGATCCTGTCATATTCCTCTCCCCTTGCAGAGAGAAGAATTATCGAAACGTCCTTCATCTTCTTTATCTCACGGCTGGCTGTAAATCCGTCAAGCTCGGGCATCATTATATCCATTATGATAATATCATAATCGTTTCTGCGGCACATTTCGACAGCTTCCATGCCATCCTTTGCCTCCGCAACCTCATATCCTTCAAACAGTGCATATTTTCTGACAAGTGACCGTATGTTGCTCTCGTCATCTACAATAAGTATTCTGCTCATAGTACCTCTGTTGTAATTAAAAATAATAGGTAATTGCGAAGAGCAAACAGGCTTTAACACATAACAAGTCTCATTCATGCTATTGGTATAAGCCTTTTACCCTTCGCTTTATTCGATTGTTTTATTCTCCCTTATACTCTGTAAGAACAACGCTTACATCAAAACTCTTTATAGTCGTCTGCTTGCGTGTCCCGCCGAAAAAGCTGCTGACCTCTTCCTCCACAAGTCGGTATACTCTGACTGTAACAGTATCGCCCACATTGAATGATGCAAGTGCCGATGTGATAGACGTGCTGTCCTGCACCTTAATTGAACCTATTTCGGCAATTATATCACCGTATTTAAATGTCTCGCCTGTATCAGAAGCATAGTTGACATTTGTATCATCGGTTACATAGAATCCGGTCAGGAGCGAACCATATGCTTTATAGTATTTGTAAATATAGTCGGTATACAGCTCAGAATTCTGATAGGAAGAATAATTATCTGCCGTAACTATCGTTCCGTTTATACCTATCATGCATCTTCCCGAAACATAGCCGTTTGAAATTATATCCTCGGCTATGAGTTTTGCGGTATCTGCGGGAATTGCAAACCCGAGGCCCTCTATATTCGTTCCCGATGATTTCGCATTGACAATACCGATCAGTTTTCCGTCAAGGCTGAAAAGACCGCCGCCCGAATTTCCGGGATTTATCGCCGCACTCGTTTGCAGGAGCGACATATTGACGCCGTCTATTGTTATATCACGCTCAAGTGAGCTGATTATTCCGCTTGTTACCGTACCTGCCAGCGAGCCGAGAGGATTCCCTATCGCTATAACGCTCTGACCGAGCTTCAGCGATGAGCTGTCCCCGAATGTTGCCTTTGTCAATCCGACTGCGTCTATCGTAACGACCGCAATATCCGTCTGCGGATCGGTACCGATAAGTCTTGCATCATGTGTGTCGCCGTTTGACAGTGTGACCTTGATGCTCGATGCGCCGTCTATAACATGGTTATTCGTAATTATATAGCTCTTTATTGCATTGCCGTCGCTGTCCTGTTTTTCGGCAATAATTACACCGCTTCCCGCCCCCTGTGAAACATAATTTCCGGTGGTTATGGCAACGACCGAATCAATTACGTGATAGGTAGCATTTACGATCGCATCATCCGAAACGAGATATCCGCTGTTTATCCACTCGTCTTTATCGTTATAGATTACAACACCTGTCTTCTCGGCCTGACCGGCATTCGTTGACTGCTCGGTCTTTTCCGATGTTTGGGGTGATAAAAAGCCTGTATTTATATTGTTTGCCATTCCCGCAAATGCACTCAGCAAGAGCAGAACTGCGACAATGCCAGCACATATCACAAATACGGACGCCGCATTATTGTGCTTTGTTTTCTTCTTTTCACCTTCAGGCGAATAATCATAGGAATATGAGCTGTAACTGTTTGTATTATTATTTATTTTAGTCCCCGAAGACATATCGCCGCCGCCCGAGTATTCCTCTTTTAACAACGGCTGTTCGATGCGTTCGATATTACTCTGATCCGCACCGTAATCATCAGTATCAACATCCTGTCCGTCTGACCTGCATTCAGACAACGATTCATTTTCATCGTATTCATCGTACTTCATAAGAATTTCCTTTCTCCTCTGCTGTGCTGTTTGCAAACTGTTTCCGGACTTTCAGTATATCCCGAACCTATTCACATTCACAAAGCATAATATATAAATCAATGCACCGATCGGTGTATCTGTTATTCTTTATTTTAAACACAAATGTGACGATTATATGAAGGTTGACACAAAAAAGCATGATATATTTATATACGTTAATCAAGCTTTTTCTAATGCATCATTCACCCGAAGATCTGTTAAACATATAATTAATGAAGTGAGAAAATTAAATGCATAATATCTTAAATATTTTTTATTCTTTTTCTTAAATGTCCGGAATATTTTACCAATTGCATGAATATACATGTATTACCAATAAAGGGAGGACATGCTATGAATGATATAAATAATATATCGGAAAATAAAATAAACCGTAATAAAAAGCGGAATGATCGGAAAAAGCGGCTCATATTGCGCATTTTTGCAAGAATCTGTATATCGACGGTCTGCGTTATATCGGCAATTGCTCTCTTTCTGCCATGTGCAGGAGAAACCGATATAATGCTATATGAAAACGATATCCGGAAATTTGTATGCTCTCATTCCGAAATTGAAGACAGCCCGATGATCTGCGTATATCTCACAAAGAAGGATGAATATATAAATATACCGCTTGAAGAATTCACCGTTTGCTCTCTGTACACGGAAATGTCTTATCTTTCACCAATTGAAGCGTTGAAGGCACAAGCGGTGGCAATAAGAAGCTATTGCCTGTACAAAACGACCTACAAATGCGAAAAACATCCGCTTGCCGATGTATGTGACGATCATACGCACTGTCTCGGGTACATACCTCGTGAAAATATTCTGAACGATAAAGGCGATGAGGGAGAAATGATCCTGAAAATTCTCGGTGAGATCGCCGAAAGCTGTAAGGGTGAATATTTGTCATATAACGGAGAATATGCCGACGCTATGTTTCATGACAGCTCATACGAAAGAACAGAAAGCTATTCTGATCTATACGGAAAGGAGATTCCCTATCTTGTAAGCGTCGAAAGTAATGAAAATACAAACGTATTCAAGGTGTCATTTTCGCTTGAGGAGCTGATGGACAGACTCTCGGTGGATCGTGAGCAATTGGATGTATTCAGCCCTATTATAGGGGAAATCGTCAATCATGAAGAATCGGGACGTGTGAAATATATCCATCTGTTCGGAAAGAAATACTCGGGAAACAGTGTCAGATTTGCACTCGGATTGACCTCCACCTCGTTTACTGTATCACAAAGCGGAGTGAGAATTGTTTTCACGTCATACGGAAACGGACACGGAATCGGAATGTCTCAATCGGGTGCGAAGAAAATGGCTCATGACGGATATTCTTACGATGAAATACTTTATCATTATTACCCGGGATGCAGAATCGAAAGCTAAAACAAATAATTACAGATATGCACTGATTTTTTTACTTTGGGTATTGAAAAAAGGATAGTTTTGTTGTATAATGCAGGGGTAAAAAATTGTATTATCGGGAAGGACAAAAGTTTGAAAGATAAATCTTTCAAACGGCGTTTTGTGGCTTTCGCCGTTAGAGTAACAGCGATTTTGCTCCGCAAAACCAGCCCCAATTCCGCAAGACAAGAAAGGAAGCTTTCGCAATGCGAAAGCCATGGTCAAAAAAATGAAAGTCAACGATATCAAAGCAGAATTCAATTGCAAGCCGGTTCTTGAGCCGGAGTTTATCCCTATGGGTGCCTATATCGACGCTTACGAAAAAATTGCAAATGAGAAAATTGCAATAGCGGTTTACCGTGAAAATGAAAATGTCAGCGTCTTTGAAACAAAGATCGTCGGAAACGAAGAGAGCTATGAAAACGATCTTAATTATGTTGAGCGTATTGTAAAATTCATGCTCTGGGCATCAGGCGGATTCAAGGTCGTCATCTGCGGAAACACAAAAATTTATGAAGGCATCAAGGAGCTTTACAAGATCGGCGGCAGACAGGATTTCGATGTAAAGACAATGTCGAACGTCTATGAATCGGATTTTGAAATAATCAATACAACCTACGAAGAAAGACCGGCGGCGAAATCCGCTCCGAAGTCTGTCGGAGGATTTGTAGACGGTTGCAGGATCGGTTTTGATGCCGGCGGAAGCGATATGAAGGTCTCTGCCGTTGTCAACGGAGAAGTAATTTATTCCGAAGAGATCGTATGGCTTCCCAAGGTCAACACGAACCCCGATTATCACCTCGAAAACATCGTTATGGCAATGAACAAGGCAAAAGAGAAGATGCCGAGAGTCGATGCTATCGGAATTTCATCGGCAGGAATATATGTAAATAACCGTACAATGCTCGCTTCTCTCTTCAAGGCGGTATCACCCGAGGATTTTGAAGCAAAGGTAAAGGATATATATCTCAATGCATGTGCAGCAGTCGGAAAAGACATTCCCTTTGAAGTGGCAAATGACGGAGACGTAACCGCACTTGCAGGCGCAATGGATCTCAAGGACAACAAGGTCATGGGACTTGCAATGGGCACAAGTGAAGCTGTCGGATATGTAGATGAAAGCGGTAACATCACCGGTATGCTCAATGAGCTTGCTTTTGCTCCTATCGATATGAATCCTGGCGCTTCAGCAGACCCGTGGTCAGGCGATATAGGAGTCGGCACGCAGTATCTCTCGCAGGATGCCGTTATACGTCTTGCACCTAGAGCAGGAATTGAGATCGATGAATCACTTACACCTGCTGAAAAGCTCAAAATTGCACAGAAGCTTGCAAATGAAGGAGACGAGAATGCCCTCTCGATATTTGCATCGATCGGATCTTACCTCGCTCATGCAATCGGTACATACGCCCACTTCTACGAGATCAAGCACCTCATCCTTATGGGAAGAGTTACATCCGGAAAGGGCGGAGACCTCTTGCTTGATACCTGCCGTGAGGTTCTTGCAAAAGATTATCCTCAGTATCAGGTAAGTGTAGAGCTTCCGAGCGAAATGCTTCGCAGAGTCGGTCAGTCTATCGCAGCTGCAAGTCTTGTAGAACTTAAATAATCAGATATCTGAATCAAATATCAAATTATGGGGTAAGCTTAATACCAAAAGTTTACCCCATAAATTATTTACGCAATCACTGAATCGGAGTACAGACAAATGCCGAAAATCCTCTGTCAATAAGCAGAGATTTTGCACTCTGTGCTTTTTTTTCGTCACAGAAAAGTCCGAAAACTGCAGAGCCGGAGCCCGACATAAGTACTCCCGACGCTCCCGAAAGTGCAAGGAGCCGCCTTGCACAGGAAGCTTCCCTGTTTATCGGAAGGACGACCTTCTCAAATGCATTATAAAGACTTTTTGATATCTTTGCAATGTCGCCCGATCGAAGTGCCTCGGCTGTCTCATCACTGCTTTGTATGATTTCTCTGTTTTTTATTTCATCTAGCTTACGAAAGCTCAGCGGAGTACTCGAACCCTGTCTGCCTTTTGCTATAACTATCTGTGTGTTTTGAGGCAGACTGTCGCAAGGTGTGAAAATTTCGCCGATTCCTCTGCATATTGCACAGCCCTTTCTGATGCAGAACGGCACATCGGCACCGACAGACGCGCCTATAGAGCAAAGCCGTTCGTTCGTATACCCGGTGTTGCACAGATCGTTGAGTGCAATAATGACAGCCGCCGCATCTGCACTTCCTCCGCCAAGCCCTGCCGAGAACGGAATGAGCTTTTCAATTGAAATATCCACCCTTCCGCAGATGCCAGATCGATCCATAAATATTTTTGCCGCTTTATATGCAGTGTTTCTCTCGTCACAGGGTATCTTTGAACTTCCCGATCTCACACTGATCTCTCTCATTCCGTCAGTGCATGTTTCTTCAAATCCGACCCTGACCCTGTCGTGAAGTGAAACGCACTGCATCACAGAATCTATATCGTGATAACCGTTACCGTTCTGCTCATATACCTCAAGAAATAAATTTATCTTTGCATATCCTCTGATCTGAGTATATCTCACCTTTATGGTTCAACCCCTTTTTTCTGCATTCTGCTGTAATTATAGCATATTTTTTTGTAAAAATCAAGAAATACTGTTGACTCTTTCAAAAAAATAGTGTATTATAAAATAAAGATAAAATAAAGAAAAAACAGGGAGATAAGTGACATGAGCGAAAAAGAAAGATCCACAATAAGGCATGCTGCACTTGCGGCAGTGATCGTGCTTGCGGCGGTCGCATTACTTGCACTTTTTCTCTTTTCAATAGATGATATTGCAAGATTTCTTTCGGGAATTGTTTCGACGATGTCAGCACTTGTCATCGGTTTGTGCGTTGCATATCTTCTCTCGCCGATACTTTCATTCATTGAAAATAAACTATTCGGAAGAATACAAAAAGGAAAAAAGCTCTCAAGACTACGAAGGATACTGTCACTTATATTGACCTATGCACTGATAATCGGAATGCTGTACGGTTTTTATCTTGTAATTGTTCCTAATGTCGCCGACAACTTCCACATATTCACCGACAAGTACGGCTCGGAAGACAAGGCTTTGGAGTCAATAGAGTCATTTATCAGCGATACGCCGATATTGAAAGATCACTCCGACAGCATCATGTCGTTCATCAGAAAAGAATCGAAGTCGATCATCGATATTCTGTACAAAAGTGTAATGCCGATCATTGAAAAATACGCAGTCAGCTTTGCGAATGCAGTATGGGCAATACTTGTGGGATTTATTTATTCGATTTATGTTCTTGCGCATAAAGAAAAACTGTCAGCCATCGTCAAGAAGATGATGTATGCGTTTTTCGGAAAGAAAACAATTTCGGGAATATCGACATTCATAGGTCTTCTCGATGTCAATTTCGGTAAATATCTGCGTGGAAAGATCATAGATTCGATAATCGTCGGTATTGTCTCGGCAATTGTGTATATGCTCTTCGGAATAAAATTCTATCCCGTTCTCGCTATAATTGCGGCAGTAACGAACATGATCCCATTCTTCGGTCCGTTCATCGGTGCTGTTCCAGCAGGTCTTATTGTTCTCATTGCTCAGCCCGAAAAGCTTATATTGCTTTTCCTGATTATTTTAGTCCTGCAACAGCTCGACGGAAATATTCTTGACCCGATGATAGTAGGCGGTCAGGTGGGACTGATCCCTATATTCACCATGTCATCAACAATACTCTTCGGCGGTATTTTCGGAATTCCGGGAATGCTCCTGGGCGTTCCGATCTTCGCTTCATCCTATACACTGCTCGGTCAACTGATCAGAAAAAGGCTGAGCAATAAAGAAAAGATCAAAAACCCTCCCGAACTATCTAATAACACTTTGAGCAGTGAAAAGGCTGAAAACTGAAAAAGGAGAACAAAATGAAATTTGAACGAAACGAAAAAATAAAAACAATTGCAATATATTCTTTTCTTGTTCTGGCATCTGTAGTTCTGCTTGTATTCCTTCTGATCAACTTAGGATCGATCCATGCATTTTTCCTCAACGTTCTTTCCATAATGACACCGGTCCTGGGCGGAATAATAATGGCATATATGCTTAACCCTCTTCTGACATTGTTCGAGAACAAGGTTTTCCGGAAGGTCGGTAAAGGCAAGACCTATTCAAAACTTCGCCGCGGATTGTCCATTGTATGTGTACTTTTGTGCGTACTGCTTGTGCTGACACTGATAATCATGATATTGATTCCGCAGATCATTGAAAGCTACAATATGTTTTCGGAAAAATTCTCGAATGTCGATGATGTAGTCGGAATGATCACGGGATATGTCAAAAACAATGAGGTTCTGTCAAAATATTACGATTCGGTTCTGCGTATTATAGGAATAGACCCGGAGAGCGGCGACAGTGCGATAATAGAAAAGGCATATGAATGGATCCAGGATATTATCCCGATAGTAGCCGATCTCATAACGACAGTTGCGGGCGGAGTATACAATGCAGTAATCGCATTTGTATTTGCAGTTTATCTCCTTGCCTACCGTGAAAAAATGCATACATTGCTCACTAAACTGTTTAAGGCATTTACGAACAAAAAGCATTATGAGCGTATAGGAGAGATCTACCGCATAACCGATTACAATTTCGGAAACTATATCAGAAACAAGCTGTTCGACTCACTTATAGTATTCCTGTTTTCGTATATCGCCTATTGGGCGCTTGGACTCAAGTTTTTCCCGATCCTCGCCATAATCTCGGGAATAACAAATTTCATTCCATTCTTCGGACCGATATTCGGCTCGATTCCGGTTGTTTTCATAGTACTTCTGACTCAGCCGTCAAAGGCTATATGGGTTATTCTTATAATCATCGCAATCCAACAGATCGATTACAGAATCATCGGACCTGTCCTGCTCGGAAGACTTGAAAAGATTCCGGCAGTCTGGGTTATTACATCGACGATCGTGTTCGGTGCACTTTTCGGACTTCTGGGTATGCTTTTCGGAGTTCCGCTCTTTGCAACTCTGTACAGAATAATCGGAGATAAAGTAAATTCAAGGCTTAAGGCAAAAGGGCTGTCACCGAATACCGAATCATATTTCCCGAAATCGGATGACGGTGGTGCTCTGAAAGTAACAGCTTCACCCGAAAAGTCAAAAAGCGATTGCAACAGCGAAAATAAATAAGTCCCTGCGCGAAAAAGCAAGAACTTTATTTGTTAATTATACTGTTTTTACATTCTTTACGGTCAGAATACCGTCTTTAACACTGAATGAAATGTCATATCCCGAATATCTCATTCCGAATATTTCACCTTCGTTACTTTTATATGAAGGTCTCGGATCGTTTTCAAGACATTCAATTACCCGAAGTCTCAGATCTGTCGGCATTATCCCGAGAAGGTTTAAAGGGTCACTGAGTGTCAGGTGATATTCTATGAATTCATCTGCATATCCGCAGACAGCATCCGGGTGAGAATCGGAAAATGAAAGATATGGCTTGATATCGTATATCGGTGTCATATCAAGCAGATCTGCCCCCAACACGATCAGGACGGTTCCCTCATTTTCTGTCTTTTCGACTCTTTCAAGCTTGACACAAGACAGCCCGATAGAATTTGGTCTGAAGGGTGAGCGGCTTGCAAAAACTCCGACACGTTTGTTCCCCCCGAGTCTCGGCGGCCGTACTGTCGGAGAAAACTTCTCACGGTGTGATTCCGAAAAATCAAATATCAGCCAAAGATGAGAAAATCCATCTATTCCTCTGAGTGCCTCAGGTATTCTGTATTTCTTTTCAAATACGATTTTTGAAAGATTTTCGGAAAGCCCGCTCTGACGTGGGATTCCGAATTTCTCTTTAAAATCATTATGTATGTAAGCAATCGGTTCAATCTGCATTTTACATCCATTCCGTTCAATATGATCTATTATAATAACATTTTACAACAAATCACACGTCCTGTCAACATAAAAATAAAACGGGGATATAAAGTCTGAAAAATATATTTTTTAGACAGTGTTTTGTGGCTTTGCCATTTACACGGCGGAGATTTGGCGTTGCAAAACCAGCCCCAATTCCGGAAAGAAAGGAAGCTTTCGCATTGCGAAAGCAATGGACATAACTATGGCTAAAAATATTTTTGCAACCGACTTTACACTGAATCAGGAAGAAGGCGTATCAGACGGAGAGGCTTTCATAACCGCACGTGTAGATAAAGAAACCGAAGATTATATTGATAAGTCAGCCGACGAGCTGCTTGCTCAGATGAAAAAGCTTACAAAACCGATTTCAGTGCTGAAAGGTATTGTAATGTTCTGCGGCTTTGCTCTCTTTCTTATTATCGCCGCAGCAATACGTGCAATATCAGGCTCAGAAATAACTGTCGGCGAAGCATTTCAAAAAGCTCCGGTAGCTTTCATAGCTGCGGCAGTTCTTGCATTTGCAGGTATAGCATCCTTCGCCCTCTTACTGAAAAAGGAGAAAAGCTTCCTGAAAAGTGATGAAAAGCTTGAGCTTGACAGAAAACTTGAAAACATAAAAACATTCTCTCTCTCCCAGCTTGGAGTAACACCCGGAAAAACGGTCGAGTTTGATATATTGTCCCTCGCCTATGAGATCAAAAACGGCGAGATGAAGGTCACACATAAAAAACTATTCGATTATGCAATTTTGTCAGCAGATTTTTTTATTGAAGACAGTAAAATATGCCTGTGTTTTAATACTGAAAGATATGATATCCCACTCTCACAGGTCAAGGCGCTTCATAAGATCAGATCCAAAGTCAAAGTCGATTGCTGGATGAAAGACGAATCTCCCGATTCGTATAAAAACAGCGGAAAAATATATGAAACCAAAGACGGAACGGTACATTTCGCTCCATACTATTCTCTCGAGATTGAAAAAGACGGCAACGATTATGAGCTTCTCTTCCCGTTCTGGGAATATGAAACTTTTGTGAATCAGACCGGAATCAAGGCAGACGAAGATTAACTGTTGAATTACAGGATCTTTCACAGATTGCATTATACATAATTAGCGATACCGTATTATAATTCTTTCACCGACACAAATTGTCAGGGCTGAGTCATTTGCTTACCGAAAGCTTTTGACTCAGCCCTGTTTGTTATAAAATATAAGGCAATATGGGTAATGAATGTATTGCTCATCCGCAAACTTAAAGGCAGATAAGCAACAATATATAATTTTAATCTCAACGATTATTCTGATGAGCTTTCTACAGAAAGCTTCCCGAAAAATATATTCAGCTGATAAAGAACTGCGAAGCGCAGAATGCCGCATAAATGCAAAGCAGTGCAATTCCCTGCCAGCGGTAAGTCTTGCCCTTGATCAAAGAAGGAACTGCCATGATCAATGTGACGGCAAGCATTACAGGAATATCGAGAATCAGAGATGAAGTCATTCCGAAAAGCTGAGATTTTGGCATCTCGAATGGGTTTATCACGATAGATGCTGCCATAACAAGTACAATATTAAAGAGATTAGCACCGATGATATTACCGAATGACAGCGAGCCGTGCCCCTTTATCAGTGATGTAATTGCTGTCACAAGCTCAGGAAGCGATGTGCCGAGAGCGATAAAAGTCAATGCAATAACAGTCTGGGGAACTCCGAGCTCCTGTGCAATAATAATTCCGTTGTCGACAAGCAGATTTGCCCCCAAAGCAATTGCCACAGCACCTAGAACAAGCAGTAATATCATTTTAATGGTGGGATTTATCTTGATCTTACCAAACAACAACTTGTCCGACTCATCATTGTGTTCTTCATTGTCTGCTTTACTGCCGTCATTTTCAGACGGTTCAATAGATTCAACTGAAGTGATCTCAGCAATCTCTGAATTTGTCCTGTTTTTGAGCGCCTGCCTTACAGTTACAAACATATATACTACAAAGGCCGCGAGAAGTATAATGCCGTGAACACGTGAAAAATATCCGGATGTATAAGATATAAGGCAAAAGAATGCCATACTGGCAAATAAGAATATAATAGGTGCACGAAATGTTTTTTTATTGACTTTTCCCCCCGGAGCAAATGTCATAGATATCGCCGCAATAAGTGATGTATTGCATATGATCGAGCCAATTGCATTTCCGTATGAGGTGTCTCCCATTCCACCTATAGCCGCACTTGCCGACACCATAACCTCAGGCAGAGTCGTACCTATAGACACGACCGTAGCACCTATAAGAAGCTCGGGCAGGTGAAATTTTTTTGCAATCCCGACAGCACCGTCAACAAACCAATCTCCGCCAAAAATGAGGAGCACAAGGCCCACAATAAACAATAATACCGAAACCAACATATCAGAAATTTAAAACTCCTTTCAAAAACACTTCAATTCCTATAACTATCAGTACACATCCTCCGAGAATACCTGCTTTATTCGACAGCTTTGTTCCGAATAATTTTCCAATTATAAGTCCGGCGACGCAAATTACAAATGTCATAGCAGCTATTATTATTGCCTCAACAAAAGCTGCAAGAAAGTCAAGGGATGCTATCGTGAATCCGACCGAGAGGGCATCGATTGAGGTTGCAATTCCCTGAAAGACGAGCGCCGCAAATGTCAGCTTTTTATATTCATTACTCTCTTCGCCCTTATTCACTAAACTCTCCAAAATCATTTTTCCACCGATCCAGACAAGAAGAACCAGTGAAATATATGGTATGAACTTTTCGACAACCTTGAAGTATTCAAGCATGGTATGGACAAAGAACCATCCCAAAAGCGGCATAAACGCCTGAAAAAAAGCGAATGTTCCTGCAATAAGACACATTTTCGGTTTTTTCATTTTAGGCTCGCCGAGTCCGTTTGCAAGAGAGACCGAGAATGCATCCATGGCAAGACCTATTCCGAATAAAATACTGTTAAGAAAAAAAGCAAAGTCAAACAAGATGAAATATCCTCCCTGTTTTAGATATTATACATAAATTCTGGATTTTTATGTTAAATTGCAAATCCCGTGACGAAAACCGACACGGGATAATTTTCAATTCTTGCAACGCAAGACATGCATAACACGACGTGTACAGTCAGGTTATGAGTCTCGCAATTTAAAGCAAGCCAGGCATATGCCGAGATTGTTGACTTGCTGCGGAGTTTCCGTTTGCTACTCCCTCATTTAAAAATATTAATTTTTATATCTTGTATTGTCTGATAAAATTACGAATATCAGATCAAATACCGGCTATATCGCTTTTTACACTGATCTCATCAAGTCGGTTGTTGTCACCGTCATAAATGAATGTAAGTGTGATACCGTTATAGGCATCTCTATATACAAATACCGTCTTTCCGTCTCTGTCAAAATATTCGGTCGGATTCTTTTGCATTGCATCAATAATAGAATTTTCATCTGCATCAAGCGAAATTTCGCAGACCTTAATAAGCTTTTCGCTTATTATTTCAACATCGGTATCCTCGACAGGTTCGGTGGGTTCTGTTGTATCCTCGACTTCTTCGGCAGTTTCGCTACTTTCGGCAGTTTCATCTGGTATCTCGGGTTCAAGCTGAGGCAGTGTTTCTATGCGTTTTATCACCAGAACACCGGCAGAACAACTCAATTCGCTGAGATCTCTGAGAACAAATGTTTTTCCGTTTTCATCGGTTAAAGTATATACATACTCTGCACCGTCCGCTCCAAAATATGTAGCGAGGGAGCCGGGATCTGAAAGGAGATTGCCAAGCTTGACGCTATATCCCGAAATTGTGAGCGAAACATCAGACAGATTGAAATCGGTTCTTCCTGTTCCGATGATTATCACATACTCGAGTGCATCAACCGCTTCATTCACCTTTTTCTTCGCATTGGCAATTCCCTCTGGAGTTGTAGACGGCGAATTGTATTCGTCTATCGCTTCATTTACCGCACTGTGAAGTCTTAAATAACTGCTCTGGGTAAAATATTCTTTGGTTGAAAGGTAATTCTTCTGTACATAGGTTATGAGATCATAAAGCTCACCGCGTATATCAGACTTTTTGAGTGATGATATTGCTTTATTTATATCCTGCTCCGCACCGTCCACAGCACTCTGATCAACATCATTTGACATAGCGATCTTTTTGACATTTGAAAGCATTGATACGAGTGCGTTATACGACTCCTCCGAATAGTAAACATTCGATGCTATACCTTCTACCGTTCCGTTAATTATATCCTCAGCTTTTTTCATTGCAGCATTAAGTTTATCGGTGTTTCCTCTGAGAATAAGCTTACTGATAGCATCGTTCAACTGACTACAGCAAAGATTGATGTATGATTGAAGATCGTTTACATTTTCCTTGTTGTTAGGATCGTTTGCAGTTTTGCACAGCTCGGTCGCAAGATCGTAGACAGTTTTATAGTAGGCATAGCTCGTAGTGGTATATATATTCTCATCCACATTGAAAATAAGGAGTTTTTCCAACTGAGAAACATCTGCCTTTTTAATAAGGGCATTTATTTTGTCATTCAGATGCTTTACAGCACTGTTGACTGCACTTTGTCTTGAATCTTTATCTTCATACACATCCTTTGCAAGAGCATAAGCTTCCGCATATGCACTATAGCTGTCAGAAGTGTATTCACTTTCGTTGTATGTCCTGTCAAGAAGTTCCTTAAGAACCGAGAAATTTGCCCTCTTATTGCTCGCAAGGCGTTCTATTGCAGCATTCAGTTCGTCTGACGCCGACTTGATAAGGCTCTCACTTGCACCCGAATCATTCATGACCGCAAGAGCATTATCATACTTCTGCTTATAGAAATTATATGCCTCTGCAGTATAATCTTCCTCGTTAAAGCTCTTGTCAAGTGCCGCCTGCAGTGCTGAACGGTCAATCTGTGAACATGAAACGAATATAAAAATCAGCAGAAACGCAAAAACAAGTGCCGTAATAGCTTTTTTCATTTTCCATCAACATCCTTTCATACTCAATCGGATTATATCACACTGTTACGCTTTTGTCAATAGACAAGTTTTGCATAAAATTTGAACAATTTGACCATTATTCAACTTTTTTGATAATATATTCTGCATTTTCAGCCATTCTTCTTTTCAGCCTTCTCAGAATTCTTGAGCGAAGCCCGGAAAAGGAGACGATAGAGAGCTCTGCCGTTAAAAGGTATAAGCGGATAAAGGTAACCGTGTGATCCCTTTATGCTCGGTGTCGTTGCAATAAGAATAAGTGTAATGACTATTCCGAGCAGCAGTCCCCATCCTGAAAGCAGTGATATCAATATAAGCGTTAGAATTCTCATAAATTTGAATGCATAGCCAAGCTCAAAGTTCGGTTGTGTAAAATTTGCAATTGATATAAACGACATATAAAATATCGTTTCGTTGCACAGCCACCCAGTCTTGACAGCAAAATCGCCCAGCAACAGTCCACCTATTATACCCAGCGAATTTGACATGGTATCGGGTGTATTGAGTGATGCAAGCTTTAACCCGTCTATACATACCTCGATTCCTATAAGCTGTAAAAGTATCGGAATATTTCCCGGTTCACTCGGCAATATGAAATTAAGCCACTGCGGAACATATGACGGCTCGGAAATCAGCAGGTACCATATCGGAGTGAGGAGAAGAGATATTGCATAAACACAAAGACGAACGGCCTTTAAATATCTCCCGATCGGTGGGGTAAAATAATAATCGTTCGTATCTTGGGCAAATGAAAAAAAAGTTGTGGGAAGAATCATTACACTCGGATAGTTATCGCAAACGAGAATTATGCTTCCCTCCATGATCATGGCACATGCGGCATCGGGACGCTCCGTATATCTGATTCTCGGGAAGGGATTATAGCTTTTTCCGCCTGCAATCAGCTCTGCAATGCTTTCAAGTCCCATATTTATCGAGTTTACATTTATTTTGTCAAGCGACGCTTCCAGATTATTAAGCAGATTCTTATCTGCCTTGTTCTCAAGATAGCATATTGCGATATCGGTTTTTGTATTCCTTCCTACAGTCATTTTTTTAACTCTGAAATTACTGTCACGTACACGACGTCGGATAAGTCCTATATTAGTGATATACGGCTCGACAAACCCTTCCCTCGGTCCTCTGAGCGTTCTGTCATTTGCAGGCTCCTGGACGCCTCTTGTCGAATATCTTCTCGTGTCAAGAACTATCACCCCGTCAACGCCCTCAACTATAAGCAGTGACGTTCCGCTCATTACAAAATAGAGTGCTTTATCAAGATCGCTTTCAGTAGAGCATTCCGCAAAGGGTATCATTTTTCCGGCAAAATATTCTTTATCGAACGAATTATCAAAAGATATATCATCCTCCCTCATAAGGAATTCCATGAGCTTCTCTGTAATTTCACTGTTTCCGAACGCATTTATATAATAATACATGGCACGCCGACCGTCGCAAAGGATCATCATCTTTCTTACAACATCAAAATTGACATTGACACAAAGCTTTTCATCAAAAAAAGCAATCTTTGAATCAAAAGATTCGACATTTTCTCCGATATCATTAGCCTGCATCCCGTTCTCTTTGCTTCTGTTTATCTTATTACCCATTTTATATTCTACAATCTTTCTCCAAGCATTTATATTCTTATTTATTCTTATCAATTCCCCCTCACATTATTCACTTCTTCTTTGAAAAGAAGAAGCAAGAAACCTTTCTGAAGTCCAGAAAGGTTTGCATATCTTAAATCGATTGCTTTCTTTTCATTTCTCTTTGAAAAGAGGAATATAGAAACTTTCCCGAAACAGCCCATCGGAACTATTAGTCATACGACTTTCAGCTATGCTGATTTCAGCATGGCTGAAAATCAACCGAAACAGCAAGTACCCACGCACAATGAGTGTTTACATTCATCTGCGTGGGTACTTGCTGTTTGCCTTATTTTTTCAAACATTCTGTTTGAAAAAATCGTATGACGCGATTAAACAGTACGACTATATATCTTGTCAGATAATAAAGATTTTGCCGAGGCTTTTCACGAAAAGCCGTAAAAACTGCAATGAGAGTAGATACGGCTAAACATCCTTGACTGTTTCAAAAATTATTTCACGTCGAGTTCTGCGACGCTGATAAAGGTTGAAGAACCGCCCGCAGTTCCGATAAGACGGACACCGTAGCAATTATAAGACTTGTCGAATGTAAATGTGTATGTTTCGAAAGCATCTCCGAATGTTCCCCTTGAATTACCCTTAGGGTATGCAGGTGACACGGCGGTCTTCACTTGTGTCCATTTTTCGCCGTCATATATCTCGATTCTTAAATCTCCGTCTTTAAACCATCCGCCGTTACCAAAATGATTTCCTTCGGTAAATTTAACTACCGAAACACTCTTTTCCTGACTGTAAACATATCCGATATAAACTGTTTTTCCGGGGTTTCCGTGTGGGTCACCCAGAATATATGTATCATACTGTTCGCTGTCAGTGCCGTTTTTCGTAGGAATTTTTCCGTCATTTATTATGGTGATGTCTTTATTTCCGCCACCACTTGGTTTTGTGACAGTGCAGATGTAGAGAATATCTTCTACGGGATGTGTAGTACTTCCGACTTTGAGCGTCTTTTCGTATTTGTATACGCTTCCCTTGCTTCCTTTAACTGTAACGGTAAGCGTGTATTCTCCTGCCTGTGCATATACATATCTTGCAGGTGTCACATCATCAATAGATTTACCGTCACCAAAATCAATAGTATAGCCTACAACTTCCTCGTTCTTGCTGTACGGAGTTATCTCATTGAATTTCAGCATATTTTGGCTAAGACTCGTATTGACATATACAAATACTCCGTCCGGCCACTGCTCATATTTTACGGGAACCGAAACTTCATCCACCTTTATCGTCCAAACACCGTTCTCATCCTTTGTATCCTTGAGTATTTCAAGATTTTTCTCCATCAGTTCAAGGTTCATATTGACAGCTTTGTCAAATGTATATGTTGTATAAGAAAATTTCGTTTTGGTTCTGTCAAGCTTTTCCGTATACTTTTCCGGAAGTTTTGAAGCTCCGTAATAATTTCCGAGTATAGATGCGGCACTTGAAGGATTACAGTCGCTGTCCTGACCGCAACGCATTGAGAGCTTTATTGTTTCGTCGACATCTCCATTTCCGTAAAGAAGACCGAGAAGCACATAACCCGAATTCAGCTTTGCATCAATATTGCTATCACCGGGAAGTTCCGGACAGAGGTCTGTGCCAGCCCACTTATCCTGAAGCATTTTCCAGTTTTGCTCAAATGTCTTACCTTCTTTATAGCAATTCCAAACGTCATCGACGAGACTGCGGAAAAGTGTTCCCTCGGGTATAACTTCAATTCCCGCACGGCATATTTCTTCTATTGAACCTGCGGTAAATGCCGCAGAGTGCATTGCCGTAATGAATACTCCGCCGTAAACACCGTCACCGTAATTCATAATATGTCCGAGCTCAAACGCCCTTTCAGCAGCAAGGCTGACCTTTCCGGGATAAAGCATTCCGAGAAAATCGCACTCTATCTGCCAGTCTATATCATCGGCGTGATAGTTATAAAGATAGCTGCCAGAATCGGGAAAAGCTATTCCGTTTTTCAGATTTTCTCTGCCCATATAATTAGCATGCCAAAGTGCAAACTGTGATTTTTTAAACGAATCTGCAAGATAAGACGGATCACAGTCAACACCGTGCAGCCTCATTGCTTCAAGGAACGGGATCTCAACATACAAATCGTCCTGACCAAATCCGTCGTTTATCTTTGAGGAATCCCATTTCGGCACATTGGATGTCGGAATGAGCTGTCCTGCCCAGCAGAATTCTGTTGGTGCAGCCCATACAACGCCTGCCATCTGACCTATCCATCCGCCGTCAATCTTATCAAGCAATTCCTCCCGGGTAAGCTTGACTTCTTTGTATACCGGCTCTGTCGGCATTGGTGTTTCGGATGTTGTCACGGGAGCACTGCTTCCCGAGGGCTCCGGACTTTTCGATAAAGCAGGAGTAACTGTAGTTTTGACACCTTCCTTATTGCCCACACAACCCACTGATAAAACAATTATCATAAGGAGCATGAAAGAAACGATAATTTTTAAAGCTTTATTCATATTTATTTTTCTCCTTTTATTATCGCCAACGTTCTTTTAGCCATATCTTTTACCGATACACGTGAAAATCCGGAAATGTTACTATCAAGTGTATCCTTTATGAAATCGGTGAATTCATGCGGGAGTGCCTCGTATCCAAGGCAAACACCGAGAATCGATCCGACCGTTGCACCGTTACAGTCGGTATCAAATCCTGTTGCGACTGCCATTCCGACCGATTTTGCATAATCCTTTCCGCCGTAAAGGAGTGATGCTGCAACGATCTCCGCATTGGATATTGTATGCACCCAATCGTGCTCTTTCTCTTCGTCCCATCTTGCATGGATATCGGCGAAGGCTTCTTCCTCGCTCACACCGTCGTTATACTTCTTTATTGTTTTTTCAAGTGCTTCATACAAACGGGACTTTGCAGGAATCTGAGCCATTCCGCATCTGATTATCTTTTCAATGTCATCGCATCCGTATGCCGCAGCAATCATTGCACTGACCCACATTTCACCGTAAATTCCGTTCTTGATATGTGAGATACAGGCATCCCTGAATGCCATATCTGCCGCACGTTCACAATCGCATGGATTTACATATCCGAAGAAATCTCCACGTATCTGTGCACCTATCCACTCTCTGTAGGGATTTTTGTACGATGCAGAATAAGGCGGATAGTATCCGTTCAGGAAATTTTTATAGGCAATTCTTTCGGCAGTGCAGTATGCATTTTTAACCTGAGTTCCGAGCCACATTCTTGCAACATCATCGGGAGTAAAATCTTTTCCGCAACATTGGAGTACTCTGTAGCCTATAACCATGTAGTTGGTGTCATCATCACACGGCATACGTCCGAAGTCACTGGGATATGCACACTGTGCTATAGGATAGGATATACCGTCTGCAACATCGGGTGTGATCTCTTCCTTTGTTATGTATCTTCTCATCGGATAATTACCTGTACGCTTCAGTACCTTCTCAAGCTCGTAGGATCTGATACCCTCTACCGGTTTTCCGAGCAGGCATCCGCATATTCTTCCGTACCATCCGCCCAGCACCTTATCCGATAATATACCGTCATCCGGATATTTCAATTCAGCTTCAAAAGGCTTTCTTTCATCAAGAATCGATTCGTAATCGCTCGGTTCCTCGTATTCATATTCCTCTCTTTGTTTTGCCTCGCTGACTATTCCGAAAAGGACATCTGAAAGCTCTTCCTTGTACGGACTGTTCTCAAGTGCAATGACAGCATCAAAAAGTGCCTTGTATTTTTCGATATCTTTTCCTTCTTCAACAGACTGAACATACTCAACGTCAAGTTGCTTTGGGTAGCATTCCCAGGCAGGCATTTTGTCATACGACTTTGGATATTTTTTCTCGCTCATAATTTTTCTCCTTTTCGATATGAAAATTGGTTTGAGTTCAATATTTGTAACTTTTGCTTTCAATCCAAACTACAGTTCTCCATGTACCGATGCGTTTATTTCTCTTTATTCTTCGCTCTTATTCATGGTTTTTCTGTATTCACGTGGCGACATTCCGTACAGTGATTTAAATTTATCTCTAAAAAATGTTTCGTTGCTGTATCCGCACAGGTGAATGATCTCATTAACCGGCATATTGCTGTTTGAAAGCAGCTTTGCCGCATACGAACATCTGCGGATCCCGAGATATTCCACAAAGCTTTTGCCTGTGCTTTTTCTTACGACCTGACCTGTATATACAAGTGAATAACCGAGCAATTTTGAGAGCTCTCCGAGATTTGCAGAGCACAAATTGCTGTCAATATATTCAATAATTTTATTTTTTATTATTTCGACCTCACCGACATTTTCACTCTCTTTTGACCTGAGTGTTTCAATGGTAGACAGCACCTCATCAATTGTCGGTATAGACGGTGCGGCGCCCTTCCTTGAAACCGCGATCGCGGATGCGGCACTTGCGATCTTCAGCGTTTGCATTGAAGTTTTTCCGAGTGCGACCGACGAAACAAAATATCCGAGAAAAGTATCGCCTGCTGCCGTACTGTCAACGACTTCCACATCGTAGGCAGGACAATAAAAGGTTTCAATCCCGTCATAATACAAACACCCATGACTTCCGAGAGTCAGCACCGCTTTCATTCCGGGATATTTCTTGATGAGCTTGGGAATCATCTTTTCGCTCTCATGCTCATGCGTCAGAAATTCCCCCTCGATCTCATTCAACACAACATACGATATTTTATTGAGATCGCATTTCGATATATTTTCATTCAAAGGCGACGGATTGAAAAATGTGACCATGCCCTTCTCATAAGCCCGGTCTATTATGTAATCTATGGCGTTTGTTTCATTCTGAATAATCAATATATCGCCTGATGAAAAATTGTCAAGCACAGAATCTATATATTCATGTGTCAGCATACCGTTTGAACCGGTATGGATGAATATAGAATTCTCACCTTTTTCGCTGACCTGAATCACGGCGTGGCCGTTCGGAGCTTCAACACGTCCCAAATATGATATATCGACACCGTTTTCCTCCATAATCCGGGCGAGAAATTCACCGTCACTTCCGACAAGCCCGGCATGAAATACCTTTGCTCCTGCCTTGGAGACAGCTATCGACTGATTTAGTCCTTTACCGCCGGGAAAGACATCCCGTCCGGTGCTCTGCTCTGTTTCGCCAACCCTGACTATATGGTTAAGCGTATAAACGTAATCTATATTACACGATCCGAAATTAACGATTTTCATCGATTACTTATCCTTGCATCAAAAATCAATAACTTAATATCTCTTATCTTCCCGTCTGTTGTTATTATATCACAAATTTATTTTATATAAAAGAACGAAGACAATGAAAAAACAGACTGTTTTAAAGATTTAAGGATTTCAGATATGCCGCCGTCTGTGCAAGTGCCGATTTTTTGTCAACTCCGCAAAGTGCAAGATTATGTGCGTACTCAAGTGCTTTGCTGAAATTCTCAGACGGTTCAAATCCTATTTGTATGAGATCCTTTCCCGTAACTGCAGGAAGTTTTATTCTTTCTTTGTACAGACTCAGTTTTTCTGCCAGATACTCATCGATCACGCAGTCATCTTCGTATACCGTTTTTCCCCTCCTGTCCGCCCGGGCGAGAAGTATGAGGTCATCAGGGCAGACTGAGCGATCCAAAAGCCGCAATGCCGCCTTATCTCCAGAGTGCTGACATGCAAGTGCATTCGGAAGCATATGAAGCTCTGTCATATTGATTACATATTTTATAAGTGCATTTTCTCCGGTCAAATGCGAAAGAAAGTCTTTGACGATCGGAAGTCCTTTTGTTTCATGGCCTATTGAATGTATTCTCCCGTTTGTATCGATACTTGTACTTATCGCCTTTCCAAGATCATGCGAAAGTGCCGCAAGCATGAATCCGAGCGGATTCTTTGCTTCGTGTATATATTTTGCCGCCTCGTCCAGTACAAGCATTGTATGTGTAAAAGCATTTCCTTCGGGATGATGAATGCTGTCCTGCATGACATTCTGAAGTTCCCTCAGTTCCTTGAAGTGGCAATCAAGCCCACCGCATTCATCAAGAACATAAAAGAAGATCGAAGGATTTTCCGATTTCAGCAGTGCCTTTTCAAGCTCTCCCATTACTCTTTCCTTCGGCAAAAAATAAAGATCTATCCCCTTGCATATATCTATTGTTTCAGCTGCACACGAAAAGTTCAACCGTGCCGCAAACTGTGCCATACGAAGTACTCTCAGCGGATCCTGAGCAAATGTATCATTATCCACATGTCTGAGTATTTTATTTTCAAGGTCCTTTCTGCCGCCGTGATGGTCGATTATCTCCCCGGTAAGCACATCCTGCATCAGCGCATTTATTGTAAAATCACGCCGACGTGATGCACTCAGCGTTCCGACAAACGGGTCAACGAAAACATCAAAATCACGGTGTCCCCTGCCTGTAGCTTGTTCTGTACGGGGCTGTGCAATATCAATATCGTATCCATGCAGTCCGTATACACCGAAGCTCTTCCCTATCGTCATTCTCTCACCGAACGTATCAAGTATTTCACATAGACGCTCGGGTGTAATGCCATGCACTTCAATGTCTATATCCTTGCATTCTTTCCCCATCAGAAGATCACGGACATAGCCGCCCACAAAATAGGTTTTCCCACCCTGCTCGCCGACCTTCTTTGCTATATTCATCGCCATTTCAATATTTTTATCCGACATTCTGCTCATCCTTTCCCGGCAGAGTCATTGACTCTTTTCTGTCTGCCTATAATTTCAATTTCTTCATTATATGTTTTCCTGTTATGATTGCCTGTGATCATAAGAATTTCCTTATAATGAAAAAGTATCTCCCCTTGATGTGTGTGCACGAGGGGAGATATGTTTATTCGCAACCGATCACGCTATGCGTGAATTATCGGTTTACTTTTTCTTCTTCACTATGATTACAACAACTGTTACAGCAATTGCTACAACAGCAACACCTGCAATTGCAAGTCCGATAATAACCCCAACATTGTTGGTTCCTGTCTCTTCCGGAGTATTTGTAGGTGTGGTAAAAGCTGTTACGGGAGCAGAAGTATCTGTAGAAGAAGGTGTTGTATCGGGAGTAATTATACCGGTATAGCCCTCAGTCTGGAATTCCTGACTTACACTCTGACCGAAAACATCGGTAACCGTAACAACTGCTTTATAGTTCTCTTCTTCAATATCATCAAAGGTTATACTTCTGACTTCGGGACGTGTACCAGTCTTGACTCCTATTGAGTTGCCGCCGTTATCAAATACTTCAACCTTATATGAAAGCTGCGGGGTTCCATTTTTCGGTTCTGTCCATTTGACTGTAAGTTTACCGCCAAATCCAACGCCATCAACTTTATCAATTATCGGTTTGCCATAGGAAGGTTTTTCATCCTGTTTGATAGTCAATTTCTTTGCAATAAGCTCATCTGAATCTATTTCAGAAGTTCCGTCAACCCATGCCCATACATAAGTTTCATCATCTGCAAGTCCGAGATCGACTTCGCCGAACGCCTTAGGGTTTCCGTCACTTCTCAGATACACTTCAGGAGATGATACCCATTCACCGTTTTCGTGTGAAAGGAAATAAATACCCTTATATCTGAACGAACGGTATCTTGCGCCCTCTCCTTCACTGAAGTTTTCAAGAAACTGACTTATATCTCCCTTGATATAAGAATCGACAAGCTTCAGGTCATAGTATGCGAAAAGTGTCCATTCGTCAGCTTCGTAATCATAATACCAGTTGCCGGCAAATGTATTTCCGGTTTCCTCATCCGTCCAGCAGTAGAGGAGTTCACGGTACCACTGACTTGATTTCCAGGGATAATCCATAACGCATGATGTTCCGGAACCTTCGTTGTCGTAATGGGTTGTTTTACCGACTATGGCATCTGCGTATATATATCCCTTTTTCATGGTCTTTACGTCGACGTACTCATATCTCCAGAATGAAAAAATACCTTTTCTTTCGTTGGTGTTTCCGAGTATCTGAAGTCCGCCGTATGCACCGCCGCCTTTAAATGCCGAATATCCGTATTTTTTGACTGTTGCTTCGGTATACATGCCGAAGTTCATATTTGACCAGTATGTCGCAAGAGCCTGGTCACTGTCCGAATAGAAGTCTATCATATATCCGTCGGCTTTTTCGTCAACAACGTTTGAATATGTTGTCATATAGAATCCGTGCGAACCGTCTGCCAAAACAGACCCACACAGCATCGTTCCAATCATTGCAACGAGCATGATGCACGCAAAGATCTTCGCTGTTCTCGTATTCATTTCTTATTTTTCTCCCTTATATGATTCCTTTTTGGAACTTTTTATCTTTTTTTCTTTTTGATGAGCACTACAGCCACGACTGCAACGACAAGTACAACGCCAAAGCATGCCGCAATAACTATCCATGTAGAAGATGAATTGCCGTCATCGGTGGCTGTTTGCGGAATTTCAGTCTTCGGCGAAGCTGTTGTTCCCGGTGTTTCTGTTGCATTTGTTTCGGGTGTTTCCGTCACATTTGTTTCAGGTTGATCATAATCATCAGTTTTATATGTATAGGATGTTTCCTGACCGAAAAGATCCTTTACAGTCAGTACGCACTTTACCGAGCTCTCCTCGACATCTTTGAAAGATACCGAGTTGACCTCCGGACGGGTCTGCTCCTTTGTCGCTATTATCTCGCCGCTCTTATTGTAAACTTCAAGCTTATATGAGAGGGCGGGAGTGCTTTTTTTCGCCATCTGCCAGTTGACTCTCAGACCGTTTGTCTTTGAATAATTCGTCTTAAGCGTCTCGATTGACGGTATACCGTATGAAGGTACTTCCGGCTGTTCGATCGTATAGATCTGACTAAGCTGTTTGAAGTTGGGATCGTCAATAGTTCCGTCAACCTTCTCCCAAACATAGCTCTTGTCATCGCTCATTCCCATTGTAGTGGTTCCGACACAATCAAAATTGTTGTCTGTTGAAAGACGGAGCGTGGGGATAGATACCCATTCCTTGTTTTCGTGATCTATAACATAAAAGTTTTTATACGAAGCTGCTCTGACCATGCGGTTTACTCCAACGCTCCAGTTCTCGATGAACTGTCCGAAACCGTTCTTAAAATAGGAATCGACAAGCTTTGTATCAAAATATACGTGAAGAAACCATTCATCAGTCTCATAGCTGTAGAACCATGTTCCTGCAAATGTATATCCGGTCTCAATATCAGTCCAGCTGTAAAGGAGCATGCGGTACCACTGATGATCGCTCCAGGGATAAGCCTTGATCCAGTTGACGCCCGAACCTTCATTTCCGAACGTACCCTTTCCGTCGGGATAGATCTGCTCGGCATTGAGCGTTACCTTCTTCATCGTCTTGGTGTCGATATATTTATATTCCCAAAGCGACATTATTCCGACTCTTTCATCTCCTGAATTTCTGACCTGAAGACCTGCATATCCGCCACCACCCGTAATTCCGGTATATCCGAGCTTTTTTACCGATTCGGTTGTATCCATGGCGAAACCTGCAAGCTCAAAATATGTTGCAAGTGCGTCATCGCAGTCACTGCGGAAATCTATCATGAAAGCATCAAATTTCATTGATGTATCCTTAGTGACGGGGTCTACATAGAATCCGTGAGAACCTGCCTCCGCAAAAATCGGAAGAGCAGATAGACTCAGGCTCAGAATGATGAGAAGAAGCGAAAGAAAAACTTTAAGTTTGTTTCTTTTCATTTTTTTATACCTTTCGTGTAAATCGGTCTTTGCAACTTTTTATCATTGCAAAGCCGTATCATGTGTCCGAATAAGAATAAACTTTTCTTCGGAATTAAATAATGTTTTTTAAAGTCAATTATTTCTTTTTCTTCATTATGATTACTGCTGCAGCTACTGCAACAATAATAACAGCTGCAACTGCTGCTATTATAATTACTGTTGAACTTCCGTTCGGCGAAGGTGTCTGCGTTCCGGTAACCGGAGTTGTTGCAGGAGTACCTGTCGGCTGTGCGTCAGTAATGGGAAGCTGCGTCGGTTCAGGAGTTTCGTTTGAATCGGGAGTCTTATCGGTGTAACCCTCGGTTGCATATGTTGCTGTGGTTTCCTGACCAAAGACATCTTTTATTGTAAGAGTGCACTTATATTCGCTTTCAGCAAGTTTGTCAACCCTGAGCTCATTTATTTCAGGACGTGTCTGATAACTGGAAAGGATCTCATTTCCGTTCTCGTCAACCACTTTGAGATCATATGAGAGCTGAGGTGTGCTTTCTGCTCCTGCCGTCCAACTGAATACAGTTTTATTACCGGCTGTTCTTGCAGTGAATTCTCCGATCGCAGGTATTCCGTATTCGGGATTATCAGGTTGGTCGATCGTCAAAGTCGTATTGAGCTGTACATAACCTTCATCACGCTTGGACCCGTCTGCATATCCGGTGACGCATTTTCCGTCTTCGGAAAGCCCTCCACCGACTACGCCGACCTTATCGGGATATGTACAGCTTGAGAGACTGATCTTCGGAGTAGATACCCATTCTTTGGTCTCATGATCATACACATAGAAATTTGTATAGTTGAATGAACGGTAAATATTTGCCCTGTTGCTTGAGAAATTCTCCTGGAACTGGCTGAATCCGTTGATAAAATACGAATCTACGAGCTGATAGTTGTAGTAGCAGAAAAGAGTCCATTTTTTTGCCGTGTAATCGTAGAACCATGTTCCGGCAAATGTTCTGCCGAGCTCGGCATCTTCCCAACAAAGCAACAGCATACGATACCACTGATTGTCGTTCCATGTATAATCTTTAATACATTTTACACCGCTGCCTTCATTGTCAAATGTATCATTTCCTGCAGGATACATACGTATAGCATTAAGTGTTTCTTTTTTCATTTTGTTGTCAACAGACTGATATTCCCAAACAGACATTATTCCGACTCTGTCGGTATCGCTGTTTCTGACCTGCATTCCGGCATATCCGGCCGGATTGCCAAGTTTCATATATCCAAGCTTCTTTAATGACTCTTTAATATCCAGTGTGTAGTTTGCGAGTGCCCAATATGTTGCAATTGCATTTTCACTCTCTGTTTTAAAGTCGATCATAAAAGCGTCAAATTTTCCGCTTGTTTTTGACAGGTCGGGTGCGGTATAAACATTATGCGATTCGCCTATAGCGAAAGCTCCGATTCCGAGTGTCAGAAGTGTAGCTGCAATAAGTAAAAGCGACATTGCAACTTTGATAAATGGCTTTTTCATATAATATCTCCTTTGGCTTTGCGTTTTTTATTTTTGAGCCTACAAATATCCCTTCTATTTTACCGCATATTGTTTCAAAAGTCAAGAATAAAAAAAATTTTTCAGGATTCGTCAAAAATGCAGCCTGTTTTTTGTGCAAAAAGACGATTTTTTTTGATGCAATTCAATCCCGGCATCCGTAAAATGTTATTTTACGGTAAAATTCATGCTTCGATCCTGAATTCTATTGTCACGTCGCTCCCAGGCATAGTGAAGCTGTATATGATCCGGTCGTTTTCGTCAGTCCCCGACGGTCTGAGCTCTTCCCCATTCAGATATAAGACAAGAAGCCCTTCCATGGGTATCTCCGCTATGACAGTCACTTCCTCCCCCTTTTCAGCAGATGAAAGACCTGTGACAAGATAATTTGTAAGTCCCGCATATTTTATGCTGTATTTGCCCTCATCCCGATTGCCATCGATTTTATCGGCAGTATTCGGTTGTATGTCTGACAAAGTCGGCGGCTGTGTTTGTACGTTAGTTTCTTTGTCACATCCTGTCATGGTGAAAATTATGAACATTATCATAATGACCAGAAACATACAAAACGCTGTTTGAGTTGTTTTTCTTTTCATAAACTTCTCCTGATAATTAATGGTGATATATTTCTCGTTCTTTATTTGATTATAGCATAAACACCGACAAAATGCAATTTCTGTTTTAAAACATTTTTGCAATCTTCGCCTGAATAAACAGTCAGATCTTCCGATTAAAACAAAAAACCGAAGTCGTTATCTATTCTGACTCCGGTTTTCTGTATAATTAAATTTTCTTCACTTCAATAATAAAGCTATTCAACAAATAATGCTTCTTCAAAGATTCTTTTTGAAAAAATCAATATCAAGAAAACATAGCTTCAAACTGGCTTTGTGTGATATTGTATGTAGCTGTGCAGGTAATAGCATAGAAATAACTGCCGACCTTTCTGAAATAGGCGTACTGAGTCATGTTTACAGCACCCGCGCTTACCTGTATAGTAACCATTTTGTAGGTGTCATTGCCGAGCTTCTTATCAACCGGATCGGATGCAGTGCAAGTAAAATTGAGAGATTCATACGATTCCTTGATAAGTTTTATCGATTCCTGTACGCTGGCATTGAGATTCAAAAAAGCTCCGCCTTTTTTAATCTCAAGGTTTACAGAATTACCCTCACTTGAAGTAGCCATGAAATCAACAATGCTTCCTTCGGTCGCCTTATCAAATTCATCACTTCCGAGCTGTGCTGATGCTGAACCGAGCAACTGCGAAATCTGATCCTCCGAATAGAATACCCATTCAGATGGCTTTGTGAATGTGATTCCCGCGAATTCGCTCTTGTATGTATTCTGATCAATCGTTCCGCGTGAAAACGGGACAGTCTGGCTACATGAAACCACCGACAAAAGAGTGAATACAATAACAGCTACGGATATAATGCGAACAAATGCTTTTTTCATAATGTTTCTTCCTCTGTGTTGAAATATTTAAAGATATTCAGAAAATATAATGATACCCTTATGCGGTCATATTACCACAGTTTTTGTGAATTGTCAATACTTATGGCATTTTTTTGTGAAAATAGATATCAGGAAAACATTGCTTCAAACTGGCTTTGCGTGATATACCGTGCTGCTGTGCAGGAAATGGCCAATAAATAATTGCCAACCTTTCTGAAATAGACGTACTGCGTCAAGTTTACTGCACCTGCATTTAACTGTATAGTCACCATTCTGTATGTGGCATCACCGAGTTTTTTATCAATCGGATCGGACGCCGTGAAAGTATAACCCAGATCTTCAGACAATTCCTTCATGAGCCTTACTGATTCCTGTACACTGCCATCGACATCCGCAAACAGTCCGACTTTTCGGATTTCAAGGCTTACCGAATTGCCCTCATTTGAAGTTGCCATGAAATCAAAAATACTTCCTTCGGTCGCATTATCAAATTCCTCACTTCCGATCTGTGCCGATGTTGAATTAAGTAATTGCGATATCTCGTCGTCAGAATAAAATTTCCACTCCGAGGGCTTTTTGAATGTGATACCTGAAAATTTACTAGTGTATATATCCTGATCAATAGTTCCGCGTGAAAACTTCACCTGCTGATTACAGTAAGCTACAGATAAAATAGTAAACACAACTACAGCTATGCATATAATGCTTACAATTGCTTTTTTCATAGTATTCCTTCCTTTTGTTGAAATATTTTAAGAGTTTTCAGGAAATATAATCATATCCATATGCGGTCATACTACCACAGTTTTTATGAATTGTCAATACTTTGTGGTTTTTTGGGGGTCAGTCCATCATGGAAGTAACCCAGCAGCTTCCACTGTGAAGTATTTTTTGCCGAAAGTAATAAAAAAACTTGTTTTTCGAAAAAAAATGATATATAATAGGGAAAATAATGACTCTGTCCTGGAATGAGGACAAGTTTGAAAGAGAAATCTTTAAAACGGCGTTTTGTGGCTTTCGCCTTGCGACTTTCGCCTTGCAACTTTCGCAATCGACACGGCGGCGATTTTGCAGTGCAAAACCAGCCCCAAATCCAAAAGAAAAGAAAGGAAGCTTTCGCAATGCGAAAGCAATGGTCATAATTATGAATATCAATATTACCAAAGATGTAAAATACGTGGGCGTCAATGACCATGAGGTGGATCTGTTTGAAGGACAGTATGCCGTTCCAAACGGTATAGCATACAACTCCTATGTGATCACGGATGAGAAGACAGCCGTCATCGACACGGTAGACCGGAATTTCACCAAGAAATGGCTGGAAAATGTGTCAACAGTTTTAGACGGAAGAAAACCCGATTATCTTCTGATTCAGCATATGGAACCGGATCACGCAGGCAATGTTGCAAATTTTATGAAGATATATACCGATACAAAAATAGTGGCATCTGCCAAAGCCTTCACGATGATGAACCAATTCTTCGGAACAGATTATGCCGATCGGCGTATCGTGGTAAGCGAGGGAGACAAGCTGCCGCTCGGCAGACATACACTGGCCTTTGTAACCGCACCTATGGTTCACTGGCCGGAGGTCATAGTCTCCTATGACGAGTGCGACAAAATTCTTTTCTCCGCCGACGCTTTCGGAAAATTCGGTGCACTTGATATTGAGGATGAATGGGACCGCGAAGCCCGTCGATATTATATCGGAATCGTAGGAAAATACGGTGCCCAGGTGCAACGACTGCTGAAAAAGGCTGCAGGAATAGACATTCAAATCATCTGTCCTACTCACGGCCCTATTCTGAACGAAGATCTCGGTCACTATTTGAACCTTTACGATATCTGGTCTTCTTACAAGGCAGAATCTGAGGGGATCATGATCGCCTACGCCTCTGTATACGGGCATACCAAAGAAGCAGTGCAGTTGCTTGCAGATAAACTGCATGCCAAAGGCTGTCCCAAAATCGTGGTGGCAGACCTTGCAAAGGACGATATGGCAGCGGCAGTGGCGGATGCCTTTCGTTACGGCAAGCTGGTGCTGGCTTCAGTCACATATAACGCCGATGTTTTTCCCTTCATGAGAACCTTCATCGACCATCTGACCGAGCGAAACTTCCAGAACCGCACGGTAGCCTTTATAGAGAATGGCTCATGGGCACCTTTAGCTGCCAAGACCATGAGAACAATGCTGGAGGGCTGTAAAAATCTGTCATTCACAGAGCAAACTGTCAGCATAATGTCTGCCTTGAACAATGAGAGCCGCCGACAGATCGATGACCTGGCAGACGAACTGTGCAAGGATCATCTTGCCTGACATAGCGAAACAGCCAATAAAACAGTTAAATATCAAAAAGACAACTTAATAAAGTGAAATTGTGCTTTGCATTGCTGAATTTTGCTCCCATAATGAATTCCTGCGAAGCATATTAAGCTCACAGCAGTCAAAATCAGATAAAAAAGGCTGAGTCAAAAGTTTTTCGCAAGCGAATGACTAAGCCTTTTTGTATTATTTCTGGTTATTGGTCGGAGTTTTTCAACAACCGTATATTCTTGAATTTTTTTACATACTGTTTGGCACGTTTAATGTCGGAATTGCGTTCGATCAGCGTTATATCTGCCGCTTCCCATACAAGCAGCGTTCCGCTTATATTGATTATATCAAATACGATCTGCGGCAGGTCAAGCCAATTGAGAAAATAACTTGCAATCAATAATGCAACACCGCCTCCGAGTAATGAAAGTCCCGTCAACATCTTTCGCCTTTGCTCCATTGCAAACGCATAGACCGTAAGAGCAATATTGTCTTTGACGATTTTTTCGGCTTCTTGAACTGTATAGTCTCCAAAATCGGAAATATACACATCAATTTTTATTTTGTATTTTCTCGGTATAAGATCGAACGTCTCTGCGATTTTGTCAAGCAGTACAGAGTTTAATTTCTCCACGCTGCTGTCGCCCAAGGTCTGATCGATAAGCTCGGAAAAAGTGTCAAAGTTCAGTCTTACCGTAATAGTGTCACCGTCGACGGTAAAGTAACGTGACAATATTTCACTTTCAATAGTTCCGTTTTTTTTCATATTACAACTTCTCCAATATACTTTGTAAAAAGATCCTGAAAACTGCCGATGAAACAGCAAACAAAAATAAAACATATGGGCACAGCAGCATTTATATCTGTTTGTGTATGTGCGGTAACATATATGAAACAAGTCTCTTCTTTTACGGGGAATTCAGCTTGCTCGTCAAATCCAGTTCGCCGCAGGCAAATTTAGCCGAAAAAACCGATGCAAAAGCATCGGTTTTTTCTGGTGGGGGAAGGTGGATTCGGACCACCGAAGTCACTGACAACAGATTTACAGTCTGCCCCCTTTGGCCGCTCGGGAATTCCCCCATTATGGAGCTGGTGAACGGAGTCGAACCATCAACCTGCTGATTACAAATCAGCTGCTCTGCCATTGAGCCACACCAGCGTTATCCGATCGAGAAAAGCTCCTCAACCGTGCATGTGGTATAATATCACAAATAACGGCGTTTGTCAATACCTTTTGAAAAATTTTTTTATTTTTTTCAAAAGTAAATTTATGGGCATATTAAAGAGACTCGTAAATGCCGTGATATCCAACCACCCAAAACAAAATATTGAAAATAAGATCTTATCGAAACTTTAAATCACAGATATTTCATTCAATTTACTATTCTTTACAAAAAAAGCGACCGAAAGCACTTGAAAAGCGTTCTGTTTTATGATATAAATATATAAGAAATATACAGCCGTGGAAAATCGACTTTTTTAAACCGAAAAACTTTCATGCCGATAAAGAACACTTTTTGTTGTTACCTGTATATTTTCCTCATTATCTCTGATTTCAAGCAATTCGGTCTTGCTTTACCGTATTGTACTCACGAGTACCCTACAATAATATAACGATATATTTGAGAACGGTATGGGGAAGCCTTTTAAAAATCCGGAACATTCAACGCAGAAGAAAAGGAGAATAAAAATAAAAATGAATTTTTCCTTCAGTGAATTTGATAACTATCTGTTCCAGAGCGGAACGCATTATGAATTGTATAAAAAAATGGGGGCGCACATTTCCCGTGAAGACGGGTGTGACGGTACACATTTTGTTCTGTGGGCACCTAACGCCCAGAAAGTCTGCATACTTTCGGACGGAAACGGCTGGTCGGCATGGAAAGATAACATGATTAGAAGTGAAAGCGGAATGTGGGAGCTTTTTTTGCCCGGAATGACCGAAGGAACAAAGTACAAATACAGAATAAAAGATATAAACGGCAATGAAACGGATAAGACCGACCCATATGCATTTTCCTTTGAGCTTCGCCCGAACAATGCCTCGGTCGTTCGGAACATAGACAAATATGTATGGAACGACAGTATTTTCCTGAAGAGTACAAGAGGTGAAAAATTCATTGAAAAACCGATGGCTGTATATGAGCTTCATCTCGGCTCATGGAAAAAGGCAAAAAACGACACGGGAGAATGCAGATACAAGACCTACCGTGAACTGGCCGGCGAAATTGCAGAATATGTAAAATATATGGGATATACTCATATTGAACTCATGGGCATATGCGAGCACCCGTTCGATCCGTCATGGGGATATCAGGTAACCGGATATTTCGCACCGACATCACGATACGGCAGTCCAGAAGATTTCATGTATTTCGTTGACATTATGCATCAAAACGGCATATCGGTAATTCTCGACTGGGTACCTGCACATTTCCCGAAGGACAGCCATTCCCTCGGAAGATTTGACGGAACCAGGCTGTATGAGCCGAATGACAAACTGATATCAGAATATCCCGAGTGGGGTACATACGCATTTGATTACGGAAAAAAAGAAGTATCGAACTTTCTGATATCAAGTGCACTCTTCTGGATAGAAAAATATCATATCGATGCACTTCGTGTTGACGCAGTGGCGGCAATGCTCTACCGTGACTTCAGCCGGAAAGAGTGGAGCCCGAATAAGGACGGAGGAAATCTCAATTATGAAAGTATCGATTTTCTGCGGCATCTGAATTCAATAATAAAAAAACGCACCGGAGCGTTTATGATAGCCGAGGATTCTTCGATTCTTCCGGATGTTACAAAGGATGCCGACAAGGGCGGCATAGGATTCGGCCTCAAGTGGAACATGGGCTGGATGAATGACACACTGAAATATCTTGAAAAAGATCCGGTCTACCGAAAATATCATCACAATCTGATGACTCACACCACCGAATATGCCTTTGAGGAAAACTATATGCTCGTTCTCTCTCATGACGAGGTGGTATACGGAAAGGGATCAATGTACGGTAAAGCACCGGGCGATGCACTTGCCAAGCTGGGGTGCCTGAAAACCTATTACACCATGATGTTTGCACATCCAGGAAAGAAATTGCTCTTTATGGGTCAGGATTTCGGGCAGATCAGGGAATGGGATTACAAAAGTGAAATTGACTGGGAGCTTATAAAAGACGGGTGTCACCGTGATATAATGGATTGCGTTCGCCGTCTGCTTTCGCTCTACAACGAGCGTGAGGTTCTCTTTAACGATTGCGACAAACGCTCATTTGAATGGATAGATTCAGGCGATTTCAACCGCAGTATATTCTCATTTATAAGAAGGAATCCGTGGAACTACAATGATGCACTCTATATTGTATGTAATTTTAATCCCGTAATGAGAGATGACTATGCAGTCGGACTTCCGAGCGGAGGAAAATATCGGAAAATATTCTCTACATACCCCGATAATGACCCGAATCAAATATACAAAGCTGAGAAAAAGCTGTGCAACGGAAGAGAATATCGCATTCCGTTCTGCCTGAAACCGTACGAATCAGTGATATTTGAAAAGATAGTGGATAAAAATAACCTTACATTACAGAAACATGATAAAAAGAGATAAAAGAACCGAATGCAGTTTTCAGGAGGAGAATGCATTATGAAAAACAACTCAAAAAGATTTCATTTTGTAAATACTGTCCGCATACCCCTTGTCTTGCTTGTCATCGTATTATGTTTTTTTGCATCGGCTGTGCAGATCGGTGCAAGCGGCAACGGCGAAATTTATCAAAAGAGCGGAACGCAGACTTATGACGGCGAGTGCATACATGAATTGATCCAATCGGGAGATAGTATACCGCCGAGCTGTACAAAAGAGGGGTACACCGTCTATATATGCGATATTTGCGGCATGACCCTAAAAAAAGATTTCCTGCCTGTGCTTGGTCATGATTTTAAAAATTATTGGTGCACAAGATGCAATCGAAAGGCAGACTCTCGAGGACTTGAATTCACCTCGCTCGGCGATGGCAAATGCGAGCTTTCGGGAATCGGAAAATGCAAGGATGATGAGATCGTAATTCCATCTTTGTCGCCGGATAACGAGATCGTAGTGTCTATCGCTCCGGGTGCATTCTCATATTGCGAATCGCTCAAGTCGATCGTTATCCCCGAAAGTGTCAGAGAAATCGGAAAGCATGCCTTTTTTGGGTGTACAAACCTGCAACTTGCCGAATTTGACGGAGGAGTTGAAAATATAGGTGACTATGCCTTTTCGGGTTGTACAAAGCTTTCATTTATATGCCTCCCCGATTCCCTGAGATCGCTCGGAATGTCAGCATTTCTCGATTGCAGTTCTCTTGTCCGTGTTGAAACAGGAAATTCTCTGCAAAGCATCGGAAAATACGCCTTTTATAACTGCTCTGATCTCAAATCGGCAGAGCTTCCCGATTCCCTTATATCGCTCGGAGAAGGTGCATTCTATAAGTGCACATCACTTGAAAGCATTTCAATTCCTTCTCAGATGAAGAAAATAAGCGGCAGTGCATTCTATATGTGTATTTCACTTAAATGTATCGTGATACATGAAGGTGTCTCAAGCATAGGAAACAGTTGCTTCTTCGGTTGTTCATCGATCAATGAAATGATTCTTCCGTCAAGCATAAGTGAGATCGATTCAAATGCATTTGTCGGATGTTCATCTCTCGAAAAAATATATTTTCACGGAGATGCACCGAGCGTCAAGCGTTCAACAAGTGCATACAAATCATTTGATAATACGGTTACCCTTGTTTATTCACCGCAAGCCTCACTCTGGCAAACGCCCGAATGGTACGGCTATAAAACAGATGTGTGGTCAGACGGATGTCGACACATTCAAAGTGGTATTCTGACTGTCAGTGAAGCATCATGCACGCAGAATGGGGAAAAAGAGCTGAGATGTCGTCTGTGCAATACAGTTCTTTATACCGAAGTTATTGAAAAAACAGGTCATTTTTATAAAAACGGCTTCTGCCTGTTTTGTAATGACAAAGACCCTGACAGCTCGAACGGTCCGAAATACGGATTGATCAGGGAAGGCGGAAACCTGTATTTTTATATAAACGATCAAAAGATCTCGGGATGGATCACATATAACGGAAGAACATTCTACGCAAACAAGAATACATTTGTTATATCCGAAGACCCGATTATCCTTTCCTCAAAGCAATATTTATGGAACAATGAAAAAGGTCATGTACTCGCAAACGGATTCTATGAAAATGTCGGCAAGAATACATATGCTACACTCGATATTTCAAACGGCAAGGCTGCCGCTGTTACCGTAAGCACAAACGGTACGATATGCTTTGAAAACGGATATCTTGTATACGGCTGGAGACACGCAGACGGAAGCTCTGTAAGCGTTGTTGACGGTGTTTACGAACAGTATTCTGCAAATCCTCAGAATCTCTATTACTTCCTGTCCTCAACATACACAATGGTAACATCGGACAGTTATGTTCTCGGCGGATGGACACGTGAATTCAATGCAGATCACACAGTTAAACCGCTTGACGGACTCCAGAACCGTTACGGCGAAGTATACTACTATGTAGCCGGAACAATGCAGGACGGATGGCAGACGATTGACGGCAATACCTACTACTTCTACAAGGGTACAGGCAAAGCCGCTACAAAGTGGATGATAATCGGCGAAAAGGTATATTACTTCTACGCAGGCTCTTCTGCAACACCTTATGTTCTTAAGACATCCGGAGCAATCGGCGGAATCAACTACACATATGCTGAAGACGGAAGCATTACGACAACAGGATTCTTCAACACAGCATATGCAAATGCGGCTAACAACAACGCAGCGGCTTACATCCAGTACAAGGATGGAACAACAATGTACTATGAAAACGGTGTAAGAGTTGAAGGCTGGGCACAGATCGGCGGCAATTGGTACTATTTCTATAAGGGCACAGGACTTATGTGCACCGAGTCAAGAACGATCGGCGGTGTATGGTACGAATTCACAGCTGACGGAATTTGCACGAGCAAACAATTGAATATTTAATACCTCAGAAGGGCTTTTCTAAAGAGAAGCCCTTTTTTAACTTTAAAAATAGAAAGTAAGATACTTCACACAGGCAAAATTTTTGCCGGAGCTTTTTATTAAAGGACAGGAAAACCACTTGACAAAGCTTTTCTTGTGTGATATACTACCGTAAACGCAATGATGAAGAGCAGTAGTTTTTCACGGCATTACAGAGAGAAGACGGTCGGTGCAAGTCTCCATGTACGGAAAAACGAAGTCGCTTCGGAGCGGCAGTGCCGAAGGCCTTGAGCTGTGTAGGTCCTGACGGAGAAAACCGTAAAATGTTGAGTGCGTATTTTCTGTCGACAGGATATGTTGTCGGTCGATATAATACGAAATCGGGTGGTACCGCGCGAGAGCGTCCTGATAAGGATGCCTTGCGTTTTTTGTTTTTCAAGTTTATTTGATTGTAAATTGAAGTAAAATTGAAGTAAAATCAGATAATAATTAGTTTTCACCATCCGATCATTATCACTTACATTTGCCGTGTGGGGCAGAGGCTCCACATGACGGCTACAGTTCAAGCAGATTAAAATTCAGCACAATTTGAGCGAAACCCTATACCCATCCCTCTCCAATAAAGTCTTTGAATGGGGGAATGTGAAATTTTCTGTAGAAAATTTCACCGAATATAAAACGCAAACTAACTACAACATAAAGGAGAAAACATGGAACAGTACAACGAGCTTCCGAAGACCTATAACCCTTCGGAATTTGAGGACAAAATTTACACGGAATGGTGTGAAAAAGGCTATTTCAAGCCCAAAAAGAATCCGAGAAAGAAGCAGGCTTTTACAATAGTAATGCCTCCCCCGAACATAACGGGACAGCTCCATATGGGACACGCACTTGACAATACGCTTCAGGATATACTGATAAGATACAAGAGAATGCAGGGTTTCGATACTCTTTGGGTACCCGGAACAGACCATGCATCGATCGCCACAGAAGCCAAGATCGTTGAAGCAATGCGTAAAGAGGGCTTGACAAAGGAAGACCTCGGACGTGAAAAATTCCTTGTCCGTGCATGGGAATGGAAAGAGAAATACGGCGGAAGGATCACCTCACAGCTCCGCAAAATGGGATCGTCATGCGACTGGTCACGTGAGCGATTCACAATGGACGAAGGTTGCTCGGAAGCTGTAAAAGAGGTCTTTGTACGCCTTTATAACAAAGGACTTATTTACCGTGGCGAACGCATCATAAACTGGTGTCCTCACTGCAAAACATCGATATCAAACGCAGAAGTCGATTATTCCGAACAGAAAAGCCATTTCTGGCACATCCGTTATCCGCTCGTCGGCGGCATAGGATATCTTGAAGTTGCCACGACAAGACCTGAGACGCTTTTAGGCGATACAGCAGTGGCGGTCAACCCAGAGGACGAGAGATATAAGCACCTTATAGGAAAATACTGTGTCCTCCCTCTCGTAGGAAGAAGAATTCCGATCGTCGGAGACGAGCACGCCAAGCTCGACAAAGGAACAGGATGTGTCAAGATCACACCTGCACACGACCCCAACGACTTTGAAGTCGGACGCCGTCACTCACTTCCTTTTGAAGTCTGCCTGACAGATGATGCAAAAATAACCGAAAATTATCCGAAATATGCAGGCATGGACAGATATGAGGCGAGAAAGGCAATTGTAAAGGATCTTGAAGAGGGCGGATATCTCGTATCGATCGAAGATATTTCGCACGAAGTAGGCACATGCTACCGCTGTAAAACTACTATCGAACCGATGATCTCACTGCAGTGGTTCGTCAAAATGGTTCCGCTGGCAGAGCCGGCAATCAAAGCGGTCAGGGAAGGCAAGACAAGATTTATTCCCGAGCGCTTTGATAAAAACTACTTCCACTGGATGGAAAATACACAAGACTGGTGTATCTCACGTCAGCTCTGGTGGGGTCACAGAATTCCTGCCTTCTACTGCGATGAGTGCGGCGAAACAGTGGTTTCGGTGAACGAAAACGAATGCTGTCCGAAATGCGGCAAAGAAATGCGCCGTGATGGGGATACACTCGATACATGGTTCTCTTCTGCACTCTGGCCGTTCTCAACACTCGGCTGGCCGAATGATACCGAAGACCTCAAACGCTATTACCCGACAAGCACACTTGTCACGGGATACGATATCATCACATTCTGGGTATCGAGAATGATCTTCTCTGCCCTTGAATATACCGATCAGGTGCCTTTCGATACCGTACTGATTCACGGACTCGTAAGGGATGCACAGGGCAGAAAGATGTCAAAATCGCTCGGCAACGGTATCGACCCGCTCGAAATTATCGATAAATACGGTGCAGACGCACTTCGGTTTGCACTCACAACCGGTAACTCTCCCGGAAACGATATGCGTTTCTCGGATGAAAAGATCGAAAGCGCACGTAATTTTGCCAATAAGCTGTGGAACGCCTCAAGGTTTGCACGCATGAATCTTGAGATCGATGAATATTCCCTTCCTTCAGTCGATAAGATGGAGGATGAAGATAAATGGCTTCTCACAAAATTCAATAAAACGGTTGAAACGGTAACGGCGAATCTCGATAAATATGAGCTCGGCGTTGCACTCTCAACAATTTACGATTTCATATGGGATATACTTTGCGACTGGTATATTGAGCTCGCCAAGAGCCGGCTTATCGCAAAGGGCAGTGAAAAGAATGTTGTATGCCAGAACGTGCTTTGCTATGTTCTCGTAGGCACTCTCAAGCTCCTTCACCCCTTCATGCCATTCATCACAGAGGATATATATCAGGCGCTTCCCCATAAGGGCGATGCCGAAAGCATCATGATCTCCGACTATCCGGAATACAACGAAGAACTGAATTTCCCCGAGGAATCGCTCAAGCTTGAACGTGTTATCTCGGCTATAAAGGCGATCCGTCTGCGCAGAAACGAAATGAATGTCGCCCCCTCAAGAAAAGCAAAGGTCTATATCGAAACGGGATATACAGAATCGTTCGCTCCTGCAACCTATGCATTCTTCAAATCGCTTGCATCGGCATCAGATGTTGAAGTTTCGGAGAAGTTCTCTATTGATACCGTAAGCCCCGATAATGCGGTTCAGATCATCACCGATTCGGCGACGATATATCTGCCGCTCGCTGACATCATTGATACAGAAAAAGAGATCGAGAGACTCGAAAAAGAAAAGGCAAAGATATCCCAGGGCATCGAAAACATCGAGCGGAAGCTTTCAAACGAAGGCTTTGTCTCAAAAGCTCCTGCCGCTGTCGTTGAAGGAGAACGTGCACGACTCGGAAAATTCAAGGAAGCCCTTGCAGGTATCGAAGCCGCACTTGCAAAATTCAATCAGTAAGACATTTCAAAAGATAAAAAGGACATAAATATAGATATGAAGAAGATCAAACTCGGACAGACATCGCTTGAGGTTTCAAATATATGTCTGGGAACGATGATGTTCGGAACAACGGTAAGCGAAAAGGAGGCCATGAGCGTCCTCGACGCCTACACAGAAAACGGCGGAAATTTCATCGACACTTCAAACAACTATGCCCACTGGGCAGGAAGCGGCGATGAAAGCGAAATGCTTATCGGAAAATGGCTTCGTGAACGCAAATCACGTGATAAGCTTGTCATTGCGACCAAGGTCGGATATGACAGGCACGGAAAATACAGATCGCTCGACCGTGCGAACATCGAATTCTGGATAGATGAAAGTCTTCGCAAACTCGGAACAGATTACATTGATCTTTACTATGCACATGTGGATGATTTCAATACTCCGCTTGAGGAAACGGTCGATACATTCAACAGCCTGATTAAAAAAGGCAAGGTCAGGGAGATCGGCTGTTCAAACTATTATACATGGCGTATCGAAAAAGCAAACGCATATGCAAAGAGCAAAGGTCTGTCGCCTTTTATGGTAAATGAAGCAAAGTACACCTATCTGTTTGCCGAAGCAGGGTGCGAAAAAGAGCTTCCGCTCAACGAAGCGGCGGCACCCGAAAGACTTTATTATCTTGCGCAGGAGAAGCTCCCGCTTGTCGCATACTCCTGCCTGCTAGGCGGAGGATATGAAGATCATTCAAGAATTCCCCCAAGCTATGTAAAAAAAGAACGTCTTATGACGCTTGACCGTATGGCGGCGGATAAGGGCGTAACTCCGTCGGCCCTGGCGATCGCATTTATGCTGGGTGCTCACCGCCTCGAGCATATGCCTCAGATAATTCCCCTCTTCTCGACATCGAATGTTGAACATCTTATGCATGATCTCTCTGGATGCGATATATCGCTCAGCGATGAAGAACTCGATATCCTGAACAAAGCATAAAAAAATATTGAAAAATCAGCAGTTACAAAATGCAATCTCTTTCACCGAGTTGCACTGTAACTGCTGATTTTTCTTTTTATTCCCTACGGCAGACAGGATGGCAGTTTGTTTTTTTGTTGCGGAATTTTTAGGAAAAATGATGCAAATATTTCATATTCAACCTGAAAAAGGCTCGGCGCAACTGTAAATTGACAATATTCCAAGTTGCGGATATTGACAAATTCCTTTTTTTCATTAAAATAACAGGTGATGATGAGCTCAATTCAAATTATCTTGTTGAAAGGAGAATTTATGAATTTAGGAGAAAGGATACTTAGCAGACGAAATAAGCTCGGTCTATCTCAGGACGAATTTGCAAAGATCGTCGGAGTATCAAGACAAACAATTTCAAAGTGGGAACTCGGTGAAAGCTACCCCGATCTTTCAAGATTGGAAAACATATGCGTTGCGTTGTCGGTAACACCTTCTTATCTTTTTGATGATCTTGATGATCTGACAGACAGTTCGGCTTGCGGGATCCTTGATAATAACTGCAGCATTGTTATCTCTTTTTCATCCATAGGAGAAAAAATTAAAAAATTCAGACAGTCAAACGGTATGTCCCAGGATATGCTCGGCGAAATGCTTGATGTCTCAAGACAAACCGTTTCAAAATGGGAAAATTCAACGATGATCCCCGAAACCGAAAAGTTTATTAAAATGCCCGGGATATTCAAGGAGAGTACAAAATCCTTTATTGATTATCAGATATTACGGTACGACACCCCGGATGAAAATGAAGCTGAACAGGAAGCATCGACGGTTGAATCTTTCGCAGAAAAACGCAACCTGATCATTGCCGGATGCAGTATTTTGGCAATCATGATAATTTTGATAATATTCCCCATTCTCGCCATATTTAATAAATCAAATCCGACATCAATAATTAATCCGCATGACGGTTTTGACATTACAGTAAATACGGAAAACAATGAAATAAAATTAAAATTATCGAATGCCGTAAATAAGATATCACTTGCCGATTGCATGGATATCAGCGCTGATGCTGTCTGCAGATCCCTGAATGACGGTGGCAGCTATTCAATTTACGATGAAATAGAAATTCCGGAAGGTGAAAATCATTTCACTCTGAAGCTGAATGATAAAACGACCTATTATCTGGAGATATACCGGAATCGTATTTTCACGGTCAGATTCGAGGGAATCGAAAAGAATTTTCTTTATGAAGAAGGCAGCTATATCGATATACCCAAGAACTATCCCGAGTACCGTTATTACAATGTCGAGGGATGGGATTTTGATTTCGGGAAAACCACTGTATCACAGGACATGGAAATACCAATCATTCTCACTCCGAAAAAATATACCGTGACATATTATTGCAACGGCGGAAATATCGGCGGTGAAATGCTGGTAAAACAAAAAATACCTTACGGTACGGATATAAGCGAGGTGCCCGAAAGGCAGGGATATACATTCGGAGGTTGGTTTGAAGACGGCTCACTGACGATTGAAAACGGTACAATATACGGTGAGGTTTCGCTGTATGCCCGTTGGCTCGAAGAATCTCCGAGTGCAATTTTTGATTATATAATCGAGGCGGATGGCGGCGTTACCGTGAGTATTGTAAATCTTCCGGACGATGTGAGATTAAGGAATGAAATACTTAAGAAAAAGATCGTTATTCCGGAGTACATAGAAAACTGCAAAGTGACAGGAATCGGCGAGATAAGATACGGTTCGGATATAGTACTGCCAAAGTCGATCATAAGGTTTTTAGATGACAGCTTTATAAACAATAAGGGCTGTAAAATATATTGGAAAGGGACTGCCGCTGAATGGGAGCAAATATATCACGGCAGTGAAATAACCCCGATATATTTGAATGAATAACTAAGTAATTTAAATAACACAATATAAGGAGATAAATAGCAATGAAAAAAACGATCTCAATAATTTTAATAATACTGACAGTACTCTCTTTTTTGACTGTCGGATGTACAAATGCTAACAATACGGCAACTACAGACGGAGAAAATACTCTTACCGAAACTTCATATAAAACAGAAGAAGAAACTCAGCCTCCGGTGACAACGCCTGTGAAGATCACACCTACGGCAGCACCAAAAACCGAAGTGAAAGCGGTAAGCCGTTGGAACGGTGTCAGTGTATCGAAAACCTTTAAAAAGGGAATAGGCACTAAGTCATCGCCTTATGAAATATCTGATTGTGCGGATCTGGCTAAGCTTGCAAACGACGTAACAAACGGAACAAGATATAAGGGAAAATATTTCTCTCTTACGTCAGATCTGGATCTGTGTTACAAGGAATGGAAACCCATAGGAAGCTATGAAAATCCTTTTGAAGGAATATTTATAGGCAACGGACATACAATATCGGGACTGAATGTCACAAAAGGTCATGAAACGGAAACAAACGGAAAAAAAAGGCTTTGTGCCGGACTTTTCGGTGCTGTTGATTCTGCGCAGATAAGCGGCGTTTTTCTGACCGGTGTTTCTGTAGATATCAGTGATGCAAAAAGATGTGATTATTATTTCGCAGCGGCACTGGTAGGTTTTATGTTCTGCAACGGTGATTCATCAATAAGCAATTGCTATGTACAAGGCAAAGTAAAAGCAACACAAAAAGATTCATTAACATATGTTTCGGCATTTGTAGGTTATATGCGTGTTGCAGAACACGGTTCGGCTGAAATGACAGAAAATCAATGTAATGCAAAACTCGATTATGGTTACGGCACCAACTGTTTCTTTACAGGGGGGATGTGTGCAGGGTATATCGATTGTAAGGGCAGCGTTGACATATCGGATTTTTGTGCAAGAGGTGAATATTTACACATATCCATAAATAATAACATGGGTGCGGCAAACGAAGGCGGTGGGCTTGTCGGATATGTATACTGTACGTCCGGCATTGTAAACATCGAAGACAGTTATGTTAATGTTAAAAAAGAATGGAGTGATGAATGCGCACATATATCTATTGCCGTAGGCAGTGCAAATCTTACCAAAGGAACACTCAAATGCAGTGGGATCTGGGGTAAAGTACAAAATAATGAAGCCGTAATTACGAACATGATCTCGAATGATCTGTCGGCATACAAAGAAAAAAACTGTGAAATAACAACCAAGCTGACATCGGATGCGGGGTTCAGCAAAAAAATATGGAACATTGATAATGCTTCAGATCCATATCTTATATTTACGAAAGAATAGCGATTAAACAGACGAAAAATCTACTGATATATTAACTACATCTGATATTCAGAAAGAATTATTATTAAAATTTACTGTCATCATAATTAACCGTAAAATAATAAAGAAAGGATATTTGAGATGAAACGATTTTATATTCATTTTTTTGCAGTTCTGCTTATCTGCTGCCTGATCGTCACGTTTTCGGGATGTCAAAATAATACTCCATCCGGCATAACTATTACACCCGGCAACCAAACACCAACGCCGGGCAGTGAAACATATACACCGGGTAATGAAACGCTCACACCCGATAACACAACACCAATCAAAACAGAAGATCCGGAACACATACATAGTTGGAGCGATTGGACCGAAACAAAAGCTGCCACATGTACAGATGATGGAGAGCTGACAAGGATCTGTAATAATTGCAACTACAGTGAAAATCAACTCGTTAAGGCTAAAGGTCATACAGAAGTTGCGGATACGCAGATCGCTCCCACTTGCACCGAAAGCGGATCGTCCGCAGGAATACACTGTTCTTTATGCGGAACAGTTATAGTAAATCAGGATCCGATCCCTGCTACAGGACACCGTTTTACTGATGGCTTTTGCACGCAATGCGGAGAAAAACAACCGCTTTCTCCAAGTGAGGGATTGGAATATACTCTCAGTGATGACGAAAAATATTATATTGTTTCGGGAATCGGCTCATGCAATGATAAAAATGTTGTTATTCCTTCAACTTATAATAATAAACCGGTAAGTGCCATCGGAGAGTATGCATTCTCTTATTGTTCTTCACTTGTAAGCATCGAAATTCCGGACAGCGTTGAATTTATAGGCACCGGGGCATTCTTTGATTGTACATCTCTCGAAGAGATAATACTTCCCGACAGCTTGAGCAGTATTGAATCAAATGTTTTCTCACATTGTAAAGCACTTAAAAAAATAGTGTTTTCAGATAATATCAAGAGTATCGAAACATCTGCATTTTCGGATTGCAGTTCTCTTGAAGAATTTATACTTCCCGGTGGTATTGATGTTATAAGCTCAGCCATGTTCTCGGGTTGCAGTTCTCTTAAAAGTATTGTTATTCCGGATAGCGTCACACTGATCGATACCATGGCGTTTCAAGGTTGCAGTTCTCTCGAGAGTATTACAATTCCGGACAGTATTACATATATCGATCATTATGCATTTAAATCCGCGGGTCTTAAAAATATAATTATTCCTGACAACGTTAAAATTATTGGTTCCGGTGCATTTTCGGATTGCACCGATCTTGAAAATATAACTATCGGAAAAGGCGTCACTGAAATCGGCAATTCTGCATTTTCAGATTGCACTAATCTTGAAAGTATTACGATCTTAAGCAACATCAAGAGTATAAATCAATGGACATTTTCAGACTGTACTTCCCTTCTAAGCATCGTTATTCCCAATGGCGTTACGAGCCTCGGAAAAGAAGCGTTCCGCGGCTGTATCGCTCTGAAAAATGTTACTATTCCCGACAGTGTAAAAAGTATTGAGCATAGTGCATTCAAGGGTTGCAGCAGCCTTAAAAACATTGTAATTCCGGACAGTGTTACAAGCATCAAGGGAGGAGCATTCTCTGATTGCATAAGTCTTGAGAGCATTGTGATCCCAAGCATGGTCACAAGTATAGAAGACTCGGTATTTTCCGATTGCACCGCCCTTGTAAATATTGTGATCCCCGGGAAGGTTACAAGTATAGGCGCAAATGCATTTTTAAATTGCAGAAGCCTCAAGAGTATTGTGATCCCGAGCGGCGTTATGAGCATCAGTTACAATGCATTCTCGGGCTGTACTGTTCTTGAAAATATCGTGATACCGAATAATATCACGGTTATCGAAAATGGGATGTTCTCCGGTTGCAGTTCACTTAAGAGCATTGTAATACCCGAAAAGGTTACAAGTATCGGAAATGAAGCGTTCTGCGGCTGTATCGCTCTGAAAAATGTTACTATTCCTGACAGTGTCAGCAAAATAGGTATCTCGGCGTTCAAAAATTGTACCGGTCTTGAGGAAGTAACCTTAGGGGAGGGTGTTAAAACCATCGGTGAAAATGCATTTGAAGGTTGCAGCAGTTTAAAAAACGCATTTTTTAAGAGCACCGGTATATGGCATGTTTCTGACCGCCCAGGACATTTTGCGCAAGTGACAGTTACAGATCCGGCAGCAGTAGTCAAATACCTTACTGAGATCTACTGCAACAAATACAGTTGGAGAAGTAATTAAAGCATTTGTTACAAGACGGCTACAGTGAATAGAGAATATCAAAAAAATATTGAATCGGCTGTAATCTGATCCTGATATGCACCTTGAAAAGCATCTGACTTTCAAGGTGCATATCATATTTTTTAACATTGTGCCTTTTTTCTTTTTTATTCATATTTTTCATTTGACATTTCGACAAAGATGTGATACAATTAAGATGATTGTAAATATCAGGGAGATTATTATAATGAAAAAAATAAAATCGATAATTGCGTTTCAGGTTCTGATGCTGCTCCTCATCGCTTCATTTTCCGGAATGTTGAGCAATGCAGAAGTAACTGAGCTTTCTATAAAACCCAACACCACAGAAAGCGATGTTCACGCAGACATTCTGCTTCCCGATGCAACTGTCGGAGTCAAATACCAACAGGAGGCAACGATAACGCAGGTCATAAACGGATTTGCAGATCCGTCAGATGAAAATTATACACTGTATCTCCTTATGGCACAGAACGCCACAATAACTGACATAACCACTGTGAAGGGAACAGTTCCCGAAGGACTGACTATTTCCAACACGGCAAAATCGGCAAAATTCTCCGGAACTCCTACAAAAGAGGGAAATTATATATTTTATGTCGATATTACTGTCAAGGTTTCGATCTTCGGACAGGCAACCACAAAGGTTCTTCGTGCAAAGGTGTCGATTACCGTGCTCCCCAAGCCGCCTGTTGCCCCGACATTTACAAATAAGCCGGAGGCAAGCTACGAAGTTGAGAAAGGCAAAAACCTCAATATATCTGTCAGTATAAGTTGTCCGCAGGATTGCAACCTTATCTTATACATAAAGCAGGGGACATCATACACGAGGATAACATCCAAAGATTCATCTTCAACATGGAATTTTGATCCGCTCTCACTTTCGGGTAGATCATCTGCCACAGGCAATTACGATTTTAAGATCGAGGCCGTAAATACAAAAGATAAAACACTGAAGGCATCATGCACATTCTCAGTCCGTGTATATGAAAAGCTGCTTCCCCCAACAAACGCCGTCATAAGCGGAAAAGGCTCATGCACAGCAGGCGAAACCCTCACATTCAGCTGTACGGCAAGCGGAAACAGCCTCAGCTATAAATGGTATATCAAAAGAAGCGGCTCGACATCCTTCAGCTCACTTACCGCAGCAGAGAACAGCTGTTCGATCGTCACTACAATATTTGACGATTTATCCGAGATAAAATGCATTGTTTCAAACGATGCAGGGCAGACAACTTCAAATATCATAGTTCTGAATGTAACACAGCCGCACATACACTCCTTTACCACAAAGGTGGTATATAAAGAAGCAAGCTGTACATCGGGCGGAATTGATAAATTGATCTGCGAATGCGGAGAGTACAAGACAGCGGCTACCCAACCGAACGGTCACAAATATGAGAGCGAATGGACGGTTGAACGCTACGCAGACTGCGAAAACGACGGCCTGAAATACCATAAATGTTCTGTATGCGGTGACAAGACCGATATCACCGTAATAACGGCATCCGGTCACACATTTGGAGAATGGGTCGAGACAATTGCTCCGACATACGAAAAGGAAGGCAGTAAACAGCGCAGATGCAAAACATGCAGCTTTGTTCAGACCGAGGCCGTTCCGAAGCTTGTTCAGTCACATACACATTCCTTTACCGATTGGGTAACCGTAAAGGAAGCTACATGTACACAGACAGGAATCAGAACTTCAACATGCTCCTGCAATGAGTCAAAGACCGAGATCATCCCCGCAAAGGGTCACAGCTTTTCGGACGATTATGTAACAATCAAACAGCCGACATGTACCGAAAGCGGAAGCAAGGCTCTTGTATGCTCATCATGTTATACGAAAACCTCAGAAGTCACGGTAGAAGCCAAGGGACACTCACTCGGCGAATGGATAGTCACTAAAGAACCGACAACCCAGGCTGAGGGTGAAAGCACGAGATATTGCAGTGATTGCAATTACAGGGAAACAAAGACGATTGCAAAATTAGTATCCGGCCATGAGCATTCTTTCGGCGAATGGTTCGAAACGATTCCGGCAGACTGTACTCAAAGCGGAGAAGAAAAGCATGTCTGCTCGTGCGGACTCAGTGAGACGAGAAATACAGCACCCACAGGTCATTCATTCGGACCGTGGACGGTTACTACCACACAAGGCTGTGAAAACGCAGGAAAAGAGACACGTATATGCCACTGCGGAGAATCGCAACAACGTGAGATTCCGGAAACAGGGCATTCATACGGATCATGGACTGTGATCGTAAAGCCGGCAAACGGTGAAAACGGACTCGCACAAAGGGAATGCTCGCTGTGCGGAAACAAAGACTATAAGGAAATAGTCGATGCCGATTACACACCCGAACCCACAGTTGAACCTACAACTCCTACCGAAACACCTCTGATCGAGCCTCCTGTTACACCGGGAATCGATAATACACAATCCCCGATAACAGATACGTATGTGCCCGATCCGGGCAAATCGGTATCTGACGCAAAAATAATTATCATCGTTGCATGTGTCGTTACCGTTATGCTTGCTGCAGGCTGTATTGCCGTAAAGGTTGCAAAGTCAGGACTCAATAAATAACAAAACTGTTATTCGGCGCTCCGGTCTGATTTAGACACGGTGACACAGTAAAAACAGAATATGAATATAAACCGCCGGGTAACTCTCCTTTTCACCCGGCGGTTTTTTCTGTGTTTTGCCAAAGCATTACAACATTAATGTCACTTTCCTTCAAAGCCGTATACAAAGCCGTCGGGCGAAGCAGAGCAGATGTCCCCGCCAATAACCCTGTTTCTGTATACGATCACATTTATAAGAACCTTGCCGTCATAATTTTCGTAGTTCGTCACATTGTAGGTGTAGCGTTTGACAGTTTTTCTCTTGTACGATGAAAGATCAAGCCCCTGACGTTTTTGTATTTCATTATAGTTTACAAATACCTTATCAAACTCATCGGGAATTGTGACCTCGGTAACCTCTTCGGGCGATGCATCTACCTTCCAGCCGAAACTCTCAATAAATCTGACAATTTCACTTTCACCGTGAATACCGTCATAATCAACATTTGAAACAAGCAGTGAATTGTCGGCACTGTCCTTTGCGGGAATTACGACTATCATGACGGCAATGACACACACACAGAGAATGGCTCCGGCAAGAAATTTGAGAGAGGACGCTCTCACAGACCATATAAACATATCTTTCCTCCTTTGACGGGTATCTTCCTTACTAACCCGTTCTATGAAATTTATATTTTTTTTTACCGATCAATATGATTTATTTACAAAAAAATGTTGTATATTATCTCTGAATCTGCTATAATCATTTCGAATTTCTGAAAGAAGGAGTAACCGAAATGTTCTGTCCCGATCACTACTTTGAATCGCTCGATCATATACCCGAAGGTTTTTTAAGCGATATCGGTGTGAGCTATGCTATCTGCGACATTGACAACACACTTTTGCGATACGGAGATAACAGTGCGAGCGATTATGCAATGCGTTTTATTGACAAGGTCAAAAAATGCAATATAAAGCTCCTTCTCACTACAAACAACCGAAGAGCCGACCGGGGAGAAATGCTCGGAGAAAAACGGATCGTAAATGCTCATAAGCCTTTTTTGACCAAAGCAAAGATTCGAAGCTTTTTTTCCGATCAAAATATCTCATTCAATAAGGTGATCGTCATAGGCGATCAGATATTTACCGACATTCTTTCGGGAAAGCTTCTCGGTGCAAAAACGCTTCTTGTTGAACCGCTCGGTGAAACGAATATTCCATTCTTCGGAATAAAAAGAGCTCTTGAAAGGCCAATAAAGAACAGCTTTATAAAAAAATACGGAATCAACAAGTGATTTCAGATATTTCATATACGGTAGGATATCGACAGAATAAATCCAATATATTTTCTATATTCAGAGGATAAAGTTTGAAAGATAAATCTTTCAAAAGGCGTTTTGTGGCTTTCGCCGTTTGATAAACGGCGATTTTACTCTGCAAAGCCATCCATAATTCCGAAAGAAAGGACGCTTTCGCTCATGCGAAAGCCATAATCAAAAATAATGAAAGCAACATTCGGACCGAGCGGCAACTCAGAAGAATTTTACGCAGACGGTAAAAAACGGTCTGCACAGGCCCCCGAGTGGATCGCATCAAAGGGACTTGATGCATACGAATACTCGGCAGGAAACGGAATCACCGGCGGAATTGAAACATTCAGGCTTATAGGCGAAATGGCAAAGAAACATAATATAAAGACCTCTTTTCATACGCCGTATTTCATATCACTGTCGGGTGTCGTGGAAGAAAAACGCCTGAAAAGCCTTGACTACATAAAAAGCAGTATCGAAGCGGCAGAAGCAATGGGAGCGGACACCATCGTTATCCATGCAGGAAGTGCCGCAAAAATTTCAAGGCAGGAAGCTCTGGAGCTTGCGAAAGATACAATGTACCGTGCGCTGAATGCATTTCCCGATACATCGGTTTTCATGGGTATCGAGACTATGGGAAAGATCAATCAGCTCGGAACGCTTGAGGAAGTTATAGACATATGCAAGCTTGATAAAAAACTCTCACCGGTAGTCGATTTCGGTCACCTCAACGCAAGAAACAAGGGCGGATTTTTCAGAACGCAGGATGATTATAAACGTGTCTTCGATTCGATTGCACTTGCCCTCGGAGATGACAAGGCGATAAATCTTCACTGCCATTTTTCAAAAATAGAATATTCGGAAATGGGCGAGAAAAAGCACCTGACATTCGAAGACAGCATATACGGCCCCGAATTTGAGCCGCTCATCGATGTAATAGTCAAAGAAAACCTCGCACCGAGAATAATATGCGAGAGCGACGGCACACAAGCCAAAGACGCACTGGCAATGAAAAACTACTATATGAGCATCACTAACAACTAATAATAAATCCAAAAGTTTCAAAAGCCGTGTGGGGAAGGGGCCCCCACATGACGGCTACAGTTCGAGCGACAGCAGTTAAGGCTGTATTCCGAATAAGCCCTATACCCATCCCCCCTCCAATAAAGTCTTTGAAGGGGCAAATGTGAAGCTTTCTGAGGAAAGCTTCACCGGGAACTTTCTTCAGAAAGTTCCCCCGGCTACAAAACGCAAACTAATTTTTATAATTTTTCACACTAAAAAGGAGAAATAAAAATGAGCAGAGTCAGTAAAGTTGTTGCGGCGCTGGCAGACAAAGCGGACGCAATACTTGTTACAAACGAGAGAAATCAGCATTGGATAGGCGGATATCAGTTTGAGGACGGATTTTTATTCATAACAAAAGGAAAATCATATCTTCTGACAGACGGAAGATATATTGAATCGGCGCAGAATGCCGCACCCGAAGGACTTGAAGTGACGCTGATGAAGGGTACACGCAAGGATATGTTCGGAAAGCTTTGCGAAGAAAACGGAGTCAAGACGATACTTTTTGAGGATACATGGGTGTCATACGCTTCGTATCAGAATTATCTGAAATGGTTCGAGGGATATGAAGTTCTTCCGGCAGGAAAACTTATCGAAGACCTTCGTGAGTATAAAGACGAAGAAGAAGCAGAAAATATAATCAAAGCACAGAGAATCGCAGAAAAAGCGTTTGATCATATTCTCGGTTTCATAACCCCCGACAGAACAGAGGCCGAAGTTGCACTTGAGCTTGAATTTTATATGAGATCGCTCGGTGCAAGCGGAACATCATTCCCGACAATTGCAGTTTCGGGCAAAGCATCTTCCCTGCCGCACGGAGTTCCCCGCCATGTTAAATTGGAAAAAGGCTTTTTTACAATGGACTACGGATGTGTGTATAACGGCTACTGCTCGGATATGACCAGAACGGTCGTTATAGGAAAAGCAGACGAAGATATGAAGCTGCTTTATAATACAGTCCTCAGTGCCCAGCTCGCCGCAGAAGAAGCGCTGTATGACGGAGTTACGGGAGCAGAGCTTGACAAGATCGCAAGAGATATAATTGACGCAACAAAATTCAAGGGATGCTTCACGCACTCGCTCGGACACGGCGTCGGAATGTATATACATGAGGCTCCCGGAGTGTCGGGAGGAAACACCAAACCGATAACAAAAGGCCATGTCATTACAATAGAACCCGGAATTTATGTCGCGGGACAGTACGGATGCAGAATTGAAGATATGGCATACTTTGGAAAAGACGGACCTTTTGTAATCACAAATTGCGAGAAAAAGCTGATCGAACTCTGATAATCTTTGAGTTTTCTTAAAATTTGTGTAAATAAAGCAAAAAAATATTTTCAAAGCCCTTGAAAAAAGCAAAAAAATAGTGTAATATATAGTAGATTGATTTGTGTAAGTGTTTTTACATAAAATAACAACATACTATATTTTTATGGAGGATATACATTATGGTAACAGCCGGCGATTTCAGAAACGGCGTAACATTTGAAGAAGACGGCAACGTCCTTCAGATCATCGAATTCCAGCACGTCAAACCCGGAAAAGGAGCAGCGTTCGTTCGTACAAAGCTCAGAAACGTAATCACAGGTGCGGTAATCGAAAAAACTTATAACCCTACAGACAAATTTGAAAATGCATACGTCGAAAGAAAAGAAATGCAGTATTCTTATGACGACGGTGCGCTCTATCATTTCCTTGATACCGAAACATGGGAAGAGACCCTTGTCGGTCACGACCTTGTCGGAAACAGCTTCAAGTTCGTAAAGGAAGAGATGATGTGCAAAGTCGTATCCTACAAAGGCAAGGTTTTTGCTGTCGAGCCCCCGACATTTGTTGAGCTTGCAGTCACAAAGACCGACCCCGGATTTGCAGGAAACACCGCTACAAACACCCTTAAGCCTGCAACACTTGAAACAGGTGCCGAGATCAAAGTACCGCTCTTTATCAACGAAGGAGACGTGCTCAAGATCGACACCAGAACAGGCGAGTATCTCTCGCGTGCGTAATCTCGTAGTTTTATAAAAGTATCAGGAGGAATAACTATGACTATTTCGGAAAAAGTTGCCAACCTCAAAGGTATAATTGAAGGAATGGAGCTTGATACAACAAAAGGCGAAGGCAAGCTTATCGATAAGATCTCACAGATCCTTGAAGATATAGCACTTGAGCTTGAAGACCTCAACACCCAGACAGAAAATCTCCATGATTATTGCGACGAACTCGACTCTGATCTCGGAGATGTTGAAGAATATCTCCTTGACGAAGCAGAAGCAGACGACTGCGATGAAGAAGACGATGAGTTTGACGATGAATACGATGACGATGTAATTGAGGCGATCTGCCCCGAATGCGGAGAAGAAATCGACTTTTCCGTAGAAGAAGACCCGTCGGATATCATCTGTCCGAGTTGCGGAAAGCATGTTTCCTTCCTTTGCGACGGCGAATGCGCAGGATGCAGCGGATGTGATGACCCCGATCAATAATCGGTAATCAATACAAATAACTACCATAAAAGCGAGGATCTGCGAAAGTGTGCCCTCGCTTTTGTTGGACTTATGTGCCGCCGTGTCAGATATGATCAATAAATACCTGACAGATGCAGTGTAATCAACCGAATTTCGTGCTTCCCTGGTTCACACGGCAAATGCAATTCATCTTTTAATAAGGTTTTTGCTGATAACAGTCAGGAGAATTCTTTATACAGAAATCCCCCCTAAGAATGAACGCAAATTAATTTTCAAAAAGGAGAAAACAAAATGAAAAACAAAAGAATCTGTCTCGCTCTCACAATTGCTGTGATAGTGATCATTGCTTTATCGGCAGTATCGTGCAATAAAACAACTCCCTATAAGCTTTGGTCAGATGCGATAAAAGATATCAAGAACGCAGATTCGATCAGTGCCGATATTGAAATAACATACGGCGGTGACAGCTATATCATCAGTGCAAATCATGATATAGCAAATTCATCGAGAGCTCTTGAAATCAAATTTTCAGAAGACGATATCATGAAAGTAATTTCGGACGGAAGAACGAATTACTATGAGAATGCAGGACTGACATACTCATCATCCAACATCTCTGACAATCCCGTAATGAAGGAATTGCTCTCTTTCACTCTGCGTGATGCTGAAACGCTCGGCTTTTCAAAAGACTTTTTTGCAAATTCAGAGTTTGAAAATGGCGACAAAACCACACTTAAGGTAATTGCAAGCGGAAGCGATATAAAGAACGCCCTTGCACCTGATGAAGATCTTGAGTTTTCCGAAAAAATAACACTCAGTGCCGAATTTGACAGCAACACATACGCACTTGTGTCTGTAACGATAGACGGAGAAATCGGAGGAAAAGAGTTCTACGGTCTTCCGCTCTGCAAATCGGGCAATTCGGGCGAAAAGACGGCGTTCACCGCAAAGATAACAAACATTTCCTATTCCGATAAAACGATCTCACTTCTCCCTGAAAAAACTTCGGAATATCCGGATCTTCCGGCACTTGCTCAATTGAATGCTTCCGCCAGACTTATGGCACTCAAAAAAGAAACGAAAACCGAGATCGGTGGACAAATTGAAGTATCTATGGGAGCTCTCGGACTCAATATCAAAATGCCGCTCTCCGGAACGATTACAGCTGCATACAACGAGGGATTCATTACAACAAGGACAAAAATGAAACTTGAAATGGCACTGATGGGCACAAGCGAAACCGAGACGATCGATACATTCACCGACGGTAAGAGTGATTATATATACTATACCGGAGAAAGTGCTGAAGACTGCTATAAAATACTATCCGAAAAATCCGAAAACGATGACAGCTTATCGTCAATGACAGAGCTGCTCAGCAATCCCTCAAATCTTCAGAAATATTTCAAAAATTCAACTATGTCAAAATCCGGCAAGGATACTATAATCAGTGTAGAACTGACTGCCGAACAGATTGAAGAGCTTATGAACTCGATGAATTCGGGAAGTGATGGCGATGACATCTCCTCAGATTTCGGCAGCAAGCTCGATGGTATGGAGATGTCCGACAGCTCCATGAAGATCAAAATTACGGTAAACGAAAACGGAATCATTACAAAATCATCGATCGACTTTTCCGCATCTGCTTCGATTGGTGACGGCGAAAACGACAATCCCCTTCTTTCGTCGGCAACAATGAAGATTTCTTTGTCGGTCAATGCAGAATTCTCTGATATTTACGAGGATATCACACCCGATATTCCTCAGGGATATGAAAACTATCCCGAAAAAAGTACAGATAACTGAAACGGATAAAACCTCATAAAATCAATACAGCCGTAACCGAATTACATACTCGGTTACGGCTGTATCTTTCATTAATATTTCAAACGTCTGTCTATCAAAGGCTCGGCTTGAAGCTCGGCATAAGCTCAAGCTTGAATTGATTTATTCTGTGAAGTCTGTCGATTTTTTCTTTTTTCGACAGATCATCTATCTCGCCCGTGCGGATATATCTGTCAAGCTCTGCATATGTAAAGCCGAGATTATCCTCGTCTGTCTTTCCGCAAAGTCCGTCTATCGGAGTTTTTTCAACAAGATTTTCGGGAAGACCCAAAACATGACCAATTGCCTTTACTTCCTGAACCGTCAGGTGTGAAAGCGGACTGAAATCACCTGCCGAATCGCCGTAACGGGTCGAATATCCCACCCAGTCCTCCGACAGATTACATGTATTCGCCACTCTTCCGTTACAGCTCTGTGATATCGCATAAACAGTTGCCATTCTGATACGGGGAGGAAGATTGTTTGTCGTCTGCTTTGTGATCTCCACGCCTTCCGGCATTGCACAAAGTATTCCGTTTACCGCGTCCTTTATATTGACTACATAGTGCTTTATTCCGAGATGATCGCAAAGCTGATACGAGCATGAGATGTCAAACTGCTCACCGTTCGGCATCAATACCCCTATCACCCTATCCTTACCGAGTGCCTCAACACAAAGTGCCGCAACAACAGATGAATCCTTTCCGCCCGATATTCCGAGCACAGCATTGCATCCCTTGCCGTTTTCTTCAAAAAAATTTCTTATCCACTCGACACATTCGTCTTTTACCTTAAGTGCGTCAAACATACTGCTTTCTCCTTTAAAAATCAGATTTCGTTTTATACTGTTCGGGGGAACTTTCTACAGAAAATTTCACCTTCTCCCTTCAAAGACTTTATTGAAATGGGTGTATATGGGTGCTTCGCTGAAATTTGTCTTGGTTCGTAATCGCTTGAACTGTAGCCGTCATGTGTGGCCCCTTCCCCACACATCAAACTTAAAAAATAATGAAATTGAATCTCTTCACTTTTCACTCTTCTCTATTCTCCGCCTATCTTCCCTCACATTATATACCCTGTTTTTCCCTTTGTCAAGCGTTTTTTACTCTGCTTAGGAATTGTTAATTATAAACAGTCTATGCCAATATCATTTTTTGAAAAGATAATTGACTTTTCAGATTTTTTCTGCTATAATCTGCTGGAAATACAGGAACACAGAGGTATTAAGGAATGCAGTTTGCTGCGACATGTCTTTTCGGACTTGAAAAGCTGCTCGGTGAGGAGATCACTGAGCTTGGATATAACAGAACACAGACTATTGACGGGCGTGTTATCTTCGAGGCTGATGTCAATGACATCCCCCGTCTCAACATCAATCTTCGATATGCCGAGAGACTTTTTATCGTCATGGGATGCTTTATGTCATCGACATTCACAGAGCTGTTTGACAACACTGCAAAACTACCTTGGGAGGATTTTATAGGGCGTGACGATAAATTTCCGGTAAACGGGCATTCTATCAAATCTACCCTGACGAGCATTCCAGACTGTCAATCGATAGTCAAAAAAGCGATCGTCCGCCGTCTTTCATCTGTATATCATAAAGAATGGTTTGACGAGACCGGCATAGATTATAAGATTGAGTTTTTCATGCTGGGTGACATGACATGGCTTATGATCGACACAAGCGGAATGCCGCTTCACAAAAGGGGCTACAGAACCGAATCGAATGATGCACCGATCCGTGAAACACTTGCGGCGGCTATGGCTGCGATATCCCGTCCGAGAGAGGATGTCCTCTTCTGGGATCCAATGTGCGGAAGCGGAACAATACCGATAGAAGCCGCCCTTTTGATGACCAACACCGCTCCGGGAATAAACCGTTCTTTTGTGTCTGAGAAGTTTCCTCAGATCGATCAATCGTGGTGGAGCGATGCAAGGGACGAAGCACACGACAACATAAAAAACGATTGCAGATTTGAAGCATATGCATCCGATATATCCCCTGAGTGCGTAAAGATCACAAGGGACAATATATACCGTGCAGGAATGGGGAAATACATTAAGGCATTTGAGCGTGATGCCCTTACGATCGTAACTGGAGGAAGACGGGGGACTATTGTATGCAATCCGCCTTACGGTGAACGTCTTCTCTCTCCCGAGAAGATCAAAAAGCTATATTCCGATATGGGAAAACATTTCATGACGCTTGACAACTGGCAGATATATATTATATCGTCAGCCGATGATTTTGAAAGGCTCTACGGCAAGAAAGCAGACAAGGTCAGACGTCTTTACAACGGAATGATCAGATGCGGATATTATCAATATTTCAGGAACGAAAGTAATCTTTCACGCAGACAGGATAAAAAAAGCCGCTGAATTTCAGGGTTATAAGTCTATATGATCCCCCTTTTCAAAAGAATGTCGGATTTTTTGGAAGATAAGATATATTTATCACATTTTTTTGTCTGAAAGCTATTGCATTATGAAAAAAAATGATATATACTGTGTCTGTTACAGTATGCTTTGATGCATACGATCAAGGGTACCGGCAAACCCTGTAAAAGAATGTCTTACCTGATTGCCGGAGATGGAGTTTATTATGGAAAAGAAAACACCCCTTTACGAAACGCATGTTGCTCTCGGAGGGAAAATAGTTCCTTTTGCGGGATATCTGCTTCCAGTTCAGTATGCAAGTGGAGTTATCACCGAGCATATGGCTGTCCGCACAAAAGCAGGACTTTTCGATGTATCGCATATGGCAGAGATCGTTCTTGAAGGACCCGACGCACTCAAAAACGCCAACATGCTCACAACCGTATTTGTTGACGAAATGATTGACGGTCAGGTCAAGTATTCGCCCATGTGTAACGAGCAGGGCGGAATCGTTGACGATCTCATGGTATACAGACTCAAAGCCGACAAATATCTCTTTGTCGTAAATGCGGCTAACCATGAAAAAGATTATGAATGGATGAAATCACATATTTCCGGAGATGTTAAGATCACCGATATCTCCGAAGATGTTGCACAGCTCGCACTTCAGGGGCCGAATGCAGACAAGATCATTCTTAAAATTTGTGATGAAAGCGATCTGCCCGGAAAATACTATCATTTCACCGAAAACGCTACACTCACTCTTACAGGTGGAAGAAAGGTCAGCGTAATTCTCTCGCAAACAGGATACACCGGTGAGGACGGATACGAAATTTACTGCGATTCAAAGGATGCAACCGATATATGGAATACACTTCTTGAAGTCGGAAAAGAAGACGGACTTATTCCCTGCGGACTCGGTGCAAGAGATACGCTCAGACTTGAAGCTGCAATGCCGCTTTACGGTCACGAGATGAATGACGAGATCTCCCCGAGAGAAGCAAAACTCGGAATCTTTGTCAAGCTCGACAAGCCCGACTTTATAGGTAAGGATGCCATCGTTGCAAAAGGCGATCCCAAGATCACAAGAGTCGGTCTTAAGGTTACAGGCAGAGGAATCATCAGAGAACACTCCGATCTCTACAAGAACGGCGAAAAGGTCGGTCTTGTAACAAGCGGAACGCACTGCCCATATCTCGGCTACGCTGTCGGAATGGCATATCTGCCCAAGGAAATGGCAGTTATCGGAGACAAGGTCGAAGTCGATGTCAGAGGAAGAATGGTCGAGTGCGAAATCGTCAAGCTTCCCTTCTATAAAAAAGCCCCTAAAGCATAAATCGTAAGATATTAAATACATAAAATATATAAAAAACTGTTTGGAGGATAATCAGGATGAATACACCCAAAGATTTACTTTTCACAAAATCACATGAATGGATCAAAAAGAACGATGACGGAAGTGCATACATCGGAATTTCCGATTACGCACAGAACGAGCTCGGAGATATCGTATATGTAAACCTTCCTCAGGAGGGCGATGAAATTTCGGCAGACGATTCTTTCGCAGATGTTGAATCTGTAAAAGCTGTTTCCGATGTTCTCTCACCTGTCAGCGGAACTGTTGCAGAAATCAACGAAGAGCTTCTTGACTCACCTCAGAAAATCAACGAAGACCCGTACGAAGCATGGTTCGTAAAGGTTACTGACATTTCGGACGAAGTTGAACTTATGAGTGCCGAAGAGTACGAGAGCTTCATAGGCTAAAATTAATTACAAAAAGGTGCTGATCAGATATATGAAAATATTTTCAGACAGCACCTGTTGATTATACTCGGCTTTTTCAAAAAGCAAATAACAGATCACCCGATTCTGCTTTCGTATTTTACATGATAATCAGAAAGTAATATATCGGGCATATATCGATAAATATCGAGACAAATATCGAAAGGAAGCTAACGATCATGGGAAGCTATGTACCAAGCAGTCAGGCAGAACGTGAAGAAATGCTGAAGGTCATCGGTGTCAAATCAGTAGAAGACCTTTACGCAAATGTTCCTGCCGACATGCTTCTTAAAGGTGAGCTTGATCTTCCCTCGGGTCTCTCCGAGCTTGAGGTTGAGCAGGCTATGTCCGAAACAGCGGGCAAAAACAAAACATATAAAACAATACTCCGCGGATGCGGTGCTTACAATCACCACATTCCGTCAATCGTAAAATCGGTCGTGAACAAAGAACAGTTTGTCACGGCATATACACCCTATCAGGCTGAGATCAGCCAGGGTATCCTTCAGTCCATTTTTGAATATCAGACAATGATCTGCTCTCTCACGGGAATGGATGTTTCAAACGCTTCCGTTTATGACGGAGCAAGTGCAACCGCAGAAGCGGCGGCAATGTGCCGTGAGAGAAAGAGAAACACGGTATATATATCGCAGGCCGTAAATCCCGAATACATAAAGGTTCTCAAGACCTATGCATTCGGAAGTGACACGACCGTAGTTACCGTCCCTTGCGTAAACGGAAAAACCGATAAGGAAGCTCTTAAAAATCTTCTTAACGAAGAAGCTGCCTGCTTTATTCTCCAGACTCCGAACTATTACGGACTCTTTGAAGATGCAAGCGAGATCGGTGAGATCGTTCACTCATTCGGTGCAAAATTTGTCATGAACTGCAACCCTATTGCACTTGCAATCATGAAAACACCTGCTGAGTGCGGTGCTGATGTTGCGATCGGCGACGGTCAGCCTCTCGGAATGTCTGTTGCATTCGGCGGACCGTATCTCGGGTTCATGGCTTCAAAGAACGCTATGGCAAGAAAACTGCCCGGCAGAATTGTCGGTCAGACGGTTGACAAGGAAGGCAAACGAGGATTCGTCCTCACCCTTCAGGCAAGAGAACAGCACATCCGCCGTGAAAAGGCTTCGTCCAATATTTGCTCGAACCAGGCACTTTGTGCACTCACGGCAGGCGTTTATATGTCTGCAATGGGCGAATATGGCATGAAACGTGCAGCTACCCTCTCAATGTCGAAGGCACACTATCTTGCAAGCGAGCTTACAAAGATCGAAGGAGTCTCTCTTACATTTGACGGCGAATTCTTCCATGAATTCACGGCAGTCATGCCGAAGGCAGATGAAATTCTCGCAAAGCTTGATGAAAACGGCATTCTCGGAGGATATCCGAGCGATTGCGGAATTATCTGGTGTGCAACAGAGCTTGCAACGAAGGCAGAGCTTGACCGCACCGTAGAGATCGTAAAGGAGGTATTGTCAAAATGAAACTTATATTTGAAAGAGGATATGAGGGACAGATTCAGGCGATCCTTCCCGAATGCGATGTTCCGAGCGTAGAAATGCCCGAATCTCTCAAGAGAGAGGGAAAGCTCAACCTTCCTCATGTTAGTGAAAACGAGCTTTCGAGACACTATACAGAACTCGGAAAATGCGTACACGGCGTGAACGACGGATTTTATCCGCTCGGCTCATGCACAATGAAATACAATCCGAAGATAAACGAAGACACTGCAGCAATGCCCGGATTCACAAAGGCACATCCCCTTGCTCCCGATTCATCGGTACAGGGATGCCTTGAGGTTCTTTATAAGGCAGAAAAGTCTCTCGCCGAGATCTCGGGTATGGATGCTGTAACACTCCAGCCTGCGGCAGGAGCACACGGCGAATTCACAGGACTTCTTCTTATCAAAGCATACCTTAGATCAATAGGTCAGACAAACAGAACAAAGATCATCGTTCCCGATTCAGCGCACGGAACAAACCCTGCATCGGCTGCAATGTGCGGATTCTCTATTGTCAATGTTCCTTCAAACTCAGACGGATGCGTTGACATTGAAGCACTCCGTGCGGCAGTCGGCGAGGACACCGCAGGACTGATGCTCACAAACCCGAACACTGTCGGAGTATTTGATAAGAACATTCTTGAGATTACCGAAATCGTACACAAAGCAGGCGGACTTTGCTACTATGACGGAGCAAACCTCAATGCCGTTATGGGTGTTGTACGCCCCGGAGATATGGGATTTGACTGTATCCATGTCAACCTCCACAAGACCTTCTCGACACCTCATGGCGGCGGCGGCCCTGGCTCAGGACCTGTAGGGTGCAAGAAATTCCTTGAGAAATTCCTCCCCGGAATCAGAGTTTGTGAGAAAGACGGCAAATATACATCCTATACCGCAGAGGAATCGATAGGTGATGTAAAAGCATTCGGCGGAAACTTCCTCGTTGTTGTCAAAGCACTTACATATATTCTCACTCTCGGCAAGGAAGGAATTCCCGAAGCATCTACAAATGCCGTTCTGAACGCCAACTACATGATGGCTCGCCTTAAAGATCTTTATACGATGGCTTATGACGTAACATGTATGCATGAATTCGTCATGTCACTCGAAAAGCTCCACGAGGAAACAGGAGTTTCGGCTCTTGATATAGCTAAAGGACTTCTTGACAACGGAATTCATCCGCCTACGATGTACTTCCCTCTCATCGTTCACGAAGCGCTTATGATAGAGCCTACCGAGACCGAATCAAAGGCAACTCTTGATGAAGCGGTCGAAGTCTTCAGATCGCTTTACGCACTTGCTTACGAGAACGCTGAAGCTCTGCACGAAGCTCCGATCAAGACTCCTGTACGCCGTCTTGACGAAACAAGAGCCGCAAGAACACCTGTTCTGAAATACGAATTTTCGGAATGATGCCATTGCAAATTTTATAAACATATAAGGCATTTATAGAGCAGTAAACACAAATTCTGTCGCCTCACCCTCAGGGGCGAGGCGATAGTTATATATAACAGTGACTTTTATTGGAAGCATTGTTTTCATTAAAAAATATTATATCAAGGATAATAGATAATGTTTGATCTTATAGTTATCGGTGCAGGTCCCGGAGGATATGTCTGTGCCATTGAAGCGGCACACAAGGGACTGAAAACCGCAATAGTCGAAAAGCAGGATGTCGGAGGAACATGCCTTAACAGAGGATGCATTCCGACAAAGGCTCTGCTTCATTCGGCTGAAATTTATTCAAGCGCAAAGGACTGTGCAAAATTCGGTATCAATATCGAAAACCCCACATTTGATTTTTCGAAGATCCATGAATACAAAGCGAGCGTTGTAAACAAGCTCAAAAGCGGAGTCGAAGGCCTTTTCAAGGCAAACGGCATTGAGCTTATACGCGGAGTCGGAATGATAAAAAATGCAAACACGGTAAGCGTTGACGGCACTGATTACGAAACTAAAAATATCGTGATCGCCACGGGAAGCATTCCTGCGATGCCGCCGATCCCCGGTCTTGATCTTGAAGGCGTTATAAACAGCAACGACATTCTTGACGGGACGCCCGAGCTTTGCAGATCGCTCGTAATTATCGGCGGCGGAGTTATCGGCGTTGAAATAGCAAGCGTATATTCATCACTCGGATGCGATGTAACAATAGTCGAAGCAATGGACAGAATTCTGCCCACACTCGACCGTGAAATCTCGCAAAATCTGAATATGATACTCAAAAAGCGCGGAGTCAAAATAAATACAGCGTCAAGAGTATCGAATGTCACCAAAACAGAAAACGGAGAGCTGTCGGTCAACTTTGTACGCAAGGAAAAGGAAGAATCTGCTGTAGCCGAGAAGGTGCTTGTTGCCATCGGAAGAAGGGCATATACAGGCTCTCTCTTTGGCGAGGGAGTAGAAATTGAGACCGATCGCGGAAGAATTGTCACAAACGAAAACTTTGAAACAAATATCAAGGGAATTTATGCGATAGGCGATGTATCAAGCCGCATACAGCTTGCACATGTTGCATCGGCACAGGGAGTTTTCGTAGCCGATCTGATCGCAGGTGAAAAATCGCACACCGATCTTTCACTGATCCCCTCATGTATTTACACATCACCCGAGATCGCCTCAATAGGATTGAGTGAGGATGAGTGTAAAGAAAAAGGAATCGATATTAAGGTCGGTAAGGTCACAATGTTCTCAAACGGTAAAACTATCATCGCATCGGGAGAGCGTGGCTTCATCAAAATTATTTCGCAAGCTCAAAGCGGTATAGTTCTCGGTGCAGTGATGATGTGCGAGAGAGCTACCGATATGCTATCCGAGTTGACAACGGCAGTTGCAAATAAGCTCACAGTAGACGATATGCTCAAGGTCATGCGCCCTCACCCGACATTCAACGAGGGAATCTCCGAAGCATTCGAGAGCGTAAACTCAACAGCGATACACACAGCGCCCACAGGTAAAAGATAAACCGGACATACCCCGCCGTGTGAAGGACCGCCTGAAAAACAAACTCTGTCAAATAATAATCTAAGAAAGGTCAGGAAAAAATGAAAAAGCTCATATTGTCAATTATGTTGTTCCTCATTCTGATATCACTGATATCATGTAAGGAAACGGCAACCCAGACACCGAGCAATACTCAAGTCTCCGAAACAACACCGCAAACACTCAACACAGACACCGCCGGTATTGCACTTGAAAGCGAAATATCACTGACTACAGACGGCAAGAGGGCCACAGTATCGTTCAGATTTCCGCTCGAGGGCGGAAAAGAAGCGGCGGTGGTCATCGTAAAAAAAGGCGGAGATCATAAGGATGAAGGATCACTTCTCGCCATAACTCAGGTAACTCTCGACAACGACGGAAAAGGCAGTGCAGTGCTTGTCCTTGATTACGACGGTGAGTTCACGGTATGGGCCACAAGCGAGGGCGGAAAGCAGCTGACAAAGGAGGGGAAAACTCAATGAGATCGAGAAAAATAATTGCCATCCTCCTTTTGGCAACAACAATTCTTGCAATATTACCTCAGGGTATAATTTCTTTTGCAGAAGATGGAGAAAAAGAAATGGAAGAATCGAGAAAGACCCCTATAATGGGTTGGGCGTCATGGAACGCCTACAGAACTGACATCAGTGAAGAGATCATATATTCACAGGCGCAAAAGCTCGTAGAGCTCGGACTCAAGGATCTCGGATATACATTTGTCAACATCGATGACGGTTGGCAAGCAGGAAGAGGTGAGGACGGATATGTCCGCACCAATTCAGAGAGATTCCCCTCGGGCATGAAAGCAATGGCAGATAAAATTCATGCACTCGGACTCAGTGCGGGAATTTACAGCGATGCCGGAGCTGTTACATGCGGTTGGGTATCAGATAATCAGAAGCTGAATGACAATGTCGGACTTTACGGTCATGATGATACCGATCTTCGCAGATATCTGATAGATTGGGAATATGATTTTATCAAGGTTGACTGGTGCGGCGGACTGCGTGCAAACCTCAGTAAGCAGGTAAGATATACCGAGATCGGTAAAGTAGTTGAACAGATCGAAAAAGAAACAGGCAAGGACAAGATATATAACGTATGTTGTTGGTCATTCCCCGGCGAATGGGTCTGCTCGGTCGCAGATTCATGGAGAACAGGCGGAGACCTCTTCCGCAACTTCAATGATGTTATGGGTCAGATAGACAACATCAAGGTTCTTGCAAAATATAACACACCCGGACATGTAAACGACCTTGACATGATGCAGGTCGGAAACGGCATGACCTATGAAGAAGACAAGTCGCACTTCTCGATGTGGTGCATGATGTCCACACCTCTTATGCTCGGAATGGACCTGAACAGCATATCACAGGAGACACTCTCGATAATCTCCAACTCTGAGCTGATAGCACTTGACCAGGATGTCGCTTGTATTCAGGCATCGCTTGTCAAGACACTTGGCGACAATATCGAAGTTTGGGTAAAGGATCTCGGATCGAAGAATTCGGGAACTGCGGCTGTAGCTCTTCTCAACCGTTCGGCAAAGGATCAGACGCTCACTCTGAATTTTGAAGATATCGGATTTGCAGGCGTTGAAAGTGCAAGAGATCTCTGGGCACACTGCGACTACTCATGTGACGGCAAGATCAGCGTCACAGTTCCCTCTCACGGAACACTCGTTTTCAAGATAAACGGAACACCCACTCAGGTATCGGATGATGAGATCGAAATTAAAGATGACGGCTCAAAAGTCAAATCGGATATCAAGATCACATCAAAAGATCCGCTCATTAATCTATCCAAGCTCGGAACATACGACTGGGTATATTACGGAACAAACGACAGAAAGAAAAACAGCCCTGAAGAGATCAGCGTTAAATACAACGGAAACAACACAGGAACATACGATTCTGCGGCGGCAACCTATTCATGGAGTGACGGCACAGGCACACCGAAGGGCACATCAAAGTCCGGCTTCGGCGTATACGGATTAGGTGCGTATGCACAGGTATCAACCCCATGCGACAGCACAGAAAGAACACTCAGTGTCGCTATAGGCAGCTACTCGGCTGATGTAAAAATTTCGGTTATTATAGGCGGTAAGGTGATAAAAACCGAATCCTACAGCGGATCGGACAGCAGAAAGCAGGACAGACTGCTCACCGTAAAATATTCAAGTGATATACCGACAACGGCTATAGTCCGTTGGGAGGTCACGGCAGACAGAGGAGCGTCCGAAAGCATCAACATTGAAGGAATCGCTCTTTCAAGATCGTCTGCTGAAAATATACTTGAAAGCCCCACGATCGAATATGCAAAAGGAACTATCGCTGTAAAATCTCTGGCATACACACTTGACGGCGGTGAGCTCATCGTATCGGTCAAAGACAATGACGGAGTCCTCAAGAATGTCGTATATAACTCTGCTGAAGCTAAACAGTGGTCGGCATTCGAGAATAAGATTCCGGTCGGCGTAGGCTTTGCAGGTACGGTCGATATATTCCTTTGGAAGAACGGCACACCTCTGACAAAGGCTCAGAGCATATCGGTAAACTCATCGAGCATTTCGGATTACTCGATAGGCTCAATGACAGCAAAGAAGCTGATAAAGGATGGAGCAACAGTTGTCGATGTACGCACTCCCTCTGAATTTGCGGAAGATCATATCGACGGTGCGATCAATATCGATTACAGCGAGATCGGCGAAAAAGCCGCAACTCTCCTTCCCGATAAAAACGCAAAAATAATTATCTACTGCAAGAGTGCAAAGCGTTCGGCTCAAGCAACTGCTACCCTTATTAAACTCGGTTACACCGCAGTATTCAATCTCGGAAGCATGAGCAACCTGACAGCAGCCCCGATCATCGGATTCTCACATGACACTTGTGAAGTGGTTACAGCAGGCGATAAAGTGGATGTAAACTTCACGGCAAGCGTATACGATGATCCTACCGTCTATGTATCATGCGGAAAAGATTCGACATTCAAAGATGCGGTTCCGCTTGAGGGCTTCAAAGTCCCCGAATATGACGGATATTATCTCACCCTCAAAGCATACCTTGTTCAGGACGGCGTCAGCCACGCAGAGTGTGAAAAGCAGTTTATCTATTGGTCTGAAAAGACGATAGATGTCTTCGCATCCGATCTTGAATGGAAGCAGTCGGATATCGGCTGGGGAACGATAGGCAGAGATAAATCGGTCGAAAAGAATAATCTCACCATAGCAGGCAAGACATTCTCAAAGGGCATAGGAACTCACGCAACATCAACTATAGTAATGGACATCCCGACAGGCTCGAAGAAGTTCCTCGCTATAGGCGGCTGTGACAACGAAATGAAGGGCGACGGAAGAATGATCCTTTATGTCTATATTGACGGTCAGCTCGTCGACTGTTCATCCTTCATTTGCACCGGAGAGTACTATATTTTCGATATCGATATCCCCGAAAATGCAAGTCAGATCAAGCTTTACGCATACGAGGGAGCGTTCGGCGGAAACACTAACGACCACTCCGACTGGGCAATTGCAGGATTCGTGAAGAATGTTAAGTGATCTGTATACTTAACTTATAAACGAATAACCTATAAGCATAGATTATTATAAATCAATAGACCTTGTTGACTGTACATTGTTAACAAGGTCTTTTGATTATCTTTGTTTAAATCGTACGAAAAATAAATAAATCCAAACACATGTTGCAAATAGTTGTTAAATATGATACAATAGTAATGTAGTAAAAGAAATTCGATACAGCAGATTGCCGAATCGCGTATTACGCTCGGCAATCAGAGTATGGACATAGGCGGAACACATCTGTAATCAGGCTTGTTTTCCAGATTTAGAGGTGTATGCTTTTTACCGGAAGAGCATACACAGCCTGAAATATTTACCGGGCAATATATGATATTATGTATAAGAAGGGCTTAGTTTTAATATGAAAAAAACAAAACATATTTCTTTCATAGCGCTTTTTCTTATCACAGCCATGATATTACCCCATTTCGTTCTGAATATTTTTGCCGCCGGGGTTACTTCGGAAAAACTCAGTAAGCAGAATTCAGGAGAAGTAAAAATTATAGGTGAGGATGTGAACCTCCGCGGAGAGTTCGAAAAGCATTTCATACTTGAGGACGGAACATATCTTGCTGTTTCTTACCGTGAAGCCGTACATTATTTAAAGGACGATAAATGGGAAGAAATTGACAACAGTCTTGTATATTCCGAAAAAAAAGGAAAATTTGAAAACGCCAACGGCGTCGGAGAAAGGATCTCTGTCGGCGCTGACTCGGACGGAAGCTTTTCTGCCGGGATCGGAGAAATAAGCTGGAGCTGGAGCGTGTCGTCAGGCAGCAGAACAGAAGACTCAGTATTTACAAAGAAAATGTCGACAACACAGTCTGTCTCAAAGAAGAGCGCTGTCGGTATGAAGGTTTCTGCACTGTCGCAGGCAAGTTTGACAGATTCTGTAAAGACATTAAAGGTTGGAGGCGCATTCGCTACGAGTAATGTCGATATTGAGTGTTCTATCTCCAAAGATAAAATAAAGGAAAATCTTATAATTAATAAAAAGAACAGCGTAGATGTTCTCGTGATGTCGATAAATGCCGAAGGTTACAGCCTGACTCTCGATGACGGAAAGGTAACTTTCGTTTCAGATGAGAAAAATTCAGAGTATTTTATCGACCCGCCGGTAATGTTCGATGCGACAGGCGAGTCGAGCTGTGATATCAAAACCGAGCTGTACGATCTTGGTTCGGGTAAATATGCAATCGTATATACCCCAAGCGAAGAATGGCTCGCAAAGGCGGAATACCCGGTTGTTTTTGACCCGACAGTATACAATGACTCACATTACTGCAATATTGAAGATACATATGTCGAAGAATTTGTGACAAGAGACATGTCGAAGAGTTTGGATCTCTGTATCGGAAGAAATTCGGGTCCTTGGAGAAAGGCGTTTATCAGAATAAACAATCTTCCGGGAACGGGAGGTCTTCCGATCATTTCGGCAGGTATAAATTTCAAAATGACACAAGCGGAAAGCTCACTTGCGGGAATGAATGTGGTAATGAGTGAGGTTGAATTCGCTGAGGGAACCAAAATAGAAGATATAAGGTATACAACGCCGTTTACCGAAATTCAGAGGATCGGAAGCTTCGGCACAGTCTCTCCTCCGGTTATAATGAGCTACGATCTTCTGACAGACAGGTTTATCGACAACTGTACCAACGGGAAAAGCATGACTTATGCCCTGTATATTGACGAGTCACAGCGAATCGCCGATGGAAGAATGTCTATCGCATCATCCGAATCATCCGATATTTCTGATCGTCCGATATTTTCTATGATATACGGATATCAGCGCCCTGAGAACTTTATTTCCACGAGTGTTTCAAATATAGGTAGCAACCGCTTCTTTTTGAAAAACAATATCGACACTTCAGCCATGAGCAACAGAATGATAAAAACGAATGGATACAGCATTGCGACCGATTTATTTAATACAGGGGATCCTCGCGGACATTTTGCTTTTATAGGCTCAGACTCCTCAGACTTTATCAAGATATACGGATGCTATGACGGCGTATATGTTTCGGCATTTACGAAAAATGACAATACAGAACCTGAAGTAACTACAGAACCTGAGGAAACTGAAGTAACTAACGAATATCCGTTTGACGGAAGTTCTATCATCGGAACGTCCTCAAGCGATGCAATAGAGTGGATAATTGTGCAGTGCGGGCAATTTGACTACAGAATAATGCCATCCTGCGACCTGTCACTTTCGCTTGCAATGACCGAAAACGGTGATCTAAGGCTTGAAAAGTATGACAGATCAAAGAAGGGACAGACATGGTCAATTATATCGGACTCTGTTCAAAATGCAGGCTTAAGTGTAAAAGAGGGAGAATATGTAATAAACAGTAGCGCGTCAAAAACATTTTTGATTGGCTCCGAAACAAATGTCTTGGCAAGGGCGGCTCTTAAGTCAAGCAATGAAAAAACAATGAAATGGAAGTTTCAATATGTAGGCAACGGATATTATATCATTGAAAGCAATTTCAGAAAAGGAAAGTATCTTTCTATATCATCATCGGAAGTCGCAATGAAAAATGCAAGCAATATAAGCAATGATATTCTGATAAAGATCGAGAGTACTACGCAAGGATATTACTTAAGCAGTAAAGCGGGATACTATCTATCGATAAATTCGGGCGGAACTGTCTCCTCTCTGTCATATAAAAATACAACAACATGCTGTATGAGGCTTCGTGAGTTTGATAATTACAGGGAATTGAATGAGATAAATGTTAATTCCGAGGTATATGATGTGGGAGATCAGGTACAGCTTAAATTTAACGGAACATTTGATTTTTGCGATTCATCCTATTTCTCATTCACAAAGCTCTCGGGCAGTAACTGTATGTATATGAGCAGTAGTCTTCTAAAAGCAGGCAGCAACGGTTCGGCAACATACAAGATTACTCATTTACCGACAGGAAAAAATATAACATTAACATTTACCGTAGATGGGTATGTGAAAATACTTGTTAACGAATTTGGATTTACACCCGAAGCTGCCGTATTGATTCGTGGGCTTTATGATAGGTTGGAAGCTGTTTATCCGAATGATAACGATATTCAGCTTGCTTGGAAGTTCTGCAAGTTGAGTGGAGATTTGCAATATAACGAGGATGATTGGGATAAAAGATTGTTTTGGGATGAAGTGACGGGAAGGGTACTTCCGATATTTCAAAGTGAAATGTATTTTTTTACAGAAACATTAAATTATTCCGAGGAAGAATACTACACAATGAAAAATGCAGTAATGTATCAGTATAGCCATTCATCTACAATTGATTATGCTCATATGCAAATTGCAGCTGCCGGAAGACTTGCGTACTATCTCGGGATAACAAAGGAACTTAAAACAAAATCCTTTACAGTACCGATTTTAGAAGCATCCTATTTTGTGGGATGGCTCGGAGATGCGGTTCTTGCAGAAAACAATGGAACAACTTCACTAAAAAATGATGACTATTGTGCGGATTTGGATGCGGAAAACATATACAGTATGATAATCGACGGAAGCTCATATATGGAGGCTGTTTCGGATTATTATTCATGTTTTACACCAAATAATAATCGTGCAACGATCTTTCTCAGTCATATTAATTATGAATATGTTAAAAAACATGTTTTTTATTACTTGGTTGATTATGGTCTTGAACTACAAATTGCTGGACTAGATCCGGATGATATGTTTAATAGAATTATATACAGCAATCTGCTTGCAGATGAAGATTATCATTGGAACATTCTTGACAGAGATTATCACGATACATATAATTTTTTGAAAAGTCTTCAGGATTTACGTCATACTATAGGCGAATACTGAGCTTGAAAGGAAAAAGATCATGAAAAGGTTTTTGAAAATATCTGCTATTCTCTTTATTGTTATTCTGCTTGTGACCACGGCAACGATGGTTAAGCTTATTGTTGACTCTATATCTAATCTGGATAACGATAGCGATGATTTTATCCACTTTACTCCTGCAACGACTGTTATATTTACTCTGATAATAGTGACTCCGTGTTATATCGCAGAGTGCATTGTATATAAGGAGATTCGATATTTTGTTGCCCGAAAGAATAAGAAAAAACTTTCAATATTCTTAAGGCTTATATCGCTTATATTTGCCGTCATTGTTTTACCCGCATACTTTGTAGGTTTCCTATGGGTTTGGAAGATTCCGTTCAGTCTTGGATCGGAAATGTTATCTACAACACTATTTTGGTTTGAAATGTACGCTCTTCTTATCGGTATTCCCATTAATCTGATACTTCCGTTTGTAATCAAGTGTGTTGAAGTTGAAGATTAATACATCCGATGAATTACAAAGCGGAAATAATGTCGGAAATAATCAATAAAACGAGAACGCCTGAATGATTGCGGTATGTATCATAAAACCGTAACCTATAAATGTATATTATTTATAAATTCAAAAATTCCCTGCTGACAGCATGCTTGTCGGCAGGGATTTTTTATGATCAATCGGCTGCAATCGTACAAACAATGCAAAGAAACTGCAAAAACAGATTGAAAAAGGCTGTTATTTATGATATAATTAAAATAGAAGGTTTCAGTTGATCGGCAGATCGGAACTGCCGTAAAACTCCCCTGAAGCTCTCCATGATTTTATGGCGGTGTGAGGTACATAGTCTGAAAAAAATTTTTCAGACAACGTTTTGTGGCTTTCGCCACCGGAACGGCGGCGATTTTGCTTTGCAAAACCAGCCCCAATTCCGAAAGAAAGGAAGCTTTCGCAATGCGAAAGCTATGATCATAAATATGAACGATATCATGCAATTTGCAAACAGAGAAGAATTCAGAAAATGGCTTTACGAGAATTGCCTTTCAAACGACGGAATTTGGATTTTATTCGGCAAATCGGGCGGCCCGAAAACGGTAAAGGCAGGAGAAGCGCTCGAAGAAGCCCTCTGCTTCGGATGGATAGACGGTCAGATGCAAAGCATTGACGATAAAACATATAAGAAATATTTTTCTTTGCGTCGTGAGAACAGCAAGTGGTCTGAGAAAAATAAAGAATTGGTTAAAAGCCTTGAACAGCGAGGACTCATGACCGATTTCGGCAGAAAGAAGATAGAGGAAGCAAAACAAAACGGTCAGTGGAACGCTCCGAAGTCACCCGGGATCACCGAGGAACAAATTGCACAGCTTTGTGCGGTTTTGGAAGGGCATGAACCCGCCTACACGAATTTTAAAGCCATGTCATTATCCGTAAAGAAAACCTATACAAAAGCCTATCTGGACGCAAAGACAGATGCCGGACGGGAAAAGCGAATCGCATGGATGGTAGATAGACTTAACAGAAACCTCAAACCGATGTAACATCAAAAAAGGAGTGCTATTGTATGAAAAGCTTAGCAATCATTACGGGAGCCACCGGCGGACTCGGAAAAGCATTTACAAAACACCTGATTGACGAAGTTGATGAGGTATGGGCAATCGGACGGAATATCGAAAAACTGAACAACCTGAAAGAAATGTTCGGAGCAAAAATCAAAAGGTATTCGGTTGATCTATCCGATATAGCCAATTTAGATATAATTAAGAATGAGTTAGATAAAGACGAATATACCGTCAAATATCTGGTAAATAACGCAGGATCGGGCAGAATGGCTCCGTCAAGTGATTTTTCTGCACAGGAGATCGCTTCACACATTAACACGCATAATACCTCAATGGCAGTCCTTTGTAATATATGTATTCCGTATATGAAAAGCGGAAGCCATATTATCAATGTGGCATCACAGTCTGCATTTCAGCCGGTTGCATATATCAATCTTTATGCGGCATCAAAAGCATTTTGCTGTTCTTATTCAAGAGCATTGAATATGGAACTTAAAGGGAGCGGAATCGGTGTTACAGTTGCCTGTCCGGGGTGGATCAAAACCGATTTATTACAATCCGAAATGAACGGTCATAAAATAAAATTTCCGCATCTTGCACAGGCGGATGATGTGGTCATTAAAACCATCAGGGACACTAAGAACGGTAAAGATGTTTCGGTATACAGCACTTATGTCAAAACGATGCGGTTCTTTTCAAAGGTTTATCCGCATAAATGGATCATGAATATATGGTTGAAGTCAATTAAAAAGTATATTAAATAGAATAACTTCAATTTTTGTCGCACAATTAATCTAAACAGAAAATCAGAATTCAGGAGGCAAGAAAATGAAAAAAAGACAAGTCATCCGTACTATCGTTATCTCACTTCCAGTCTTACTGTTGATTGCAATAGTTTGTTTTTTTCAGTTTATATCAACCGGATATCGTATCAGTGTCCCATATAGGCACTCATTTATAGAGATAGCTGATAATGTTTATATGAACCGTGATTTTAATGGGGACAAAGACGAGCTTATTACACTTATCAGTGATGCCAAAAAGCGAAATGCTGATTTCTGGGGAGAACTGCAAAGCGATCCTGTCATCATATTTTGTGATAATAAAAAACTGTTGTCCCGACTTGGCGGTGACCATGATACTTTAACAGTTTTCTTTCCTTCAAAACAGAGTTATATTTCTGTTTCAGATGAGTATTGTAATATTGATATTTTAGCACACGAAATGACTCACGCAGAATTGCATTGCCGTCTGTCTGCTAAGGCACTTGATAAAATTCCGTCATGGTTTGATGAGGGACTTGCTACACAGAATGACTATCGTGAACAGTATAGCTTGGATGAATGGATCAAGCAGACAGATAACGGTAAAAATACTGTCGCTCTTAAAGATATGGATGAGCCGTCGGAGTTTTATGCAGGTACAGCAGATGACAGGCGCTTTCGCTACCTGAACGCAAAGCATGAGGTCAGCGAGTGGATGGATGTTCATAAGCAAGAGGGATTGTTGAAGTTAATCGACAAGCTGAATGATGGCGAAGATTTCAAAAACGCTTATGGCAGATAAATTCAGACTTATACAATGGAATACTATCGCAAAACGGGTGCGGAACATGAAAAGCGCATCGCATGGATGGCTGACAGACCGAGGAGAGATCTCAAGTCAATGTAACGGTTTTATAATAAAAAAACAATCTAAAAAGGAATCAGAATTATGAGAGATGCAGAAAAAACTATTGGAAATATGATAGACAAGCAAAGTATTTGTTATATAAGTTCTATTGATAAAGATGGATTTCCAAATACCAAAGCAATGCTGAAACCCAGAAAAAGAAACGGAATAAAGGAGATTTATTTTTCAACAAATACATCTTCACTAAAAGTACAATCATTTAAGAATAATCCAAAGGCTTGTGTGTATTTTTGCGATAAAAGATTTTACAGAGGAATCATGCTGAAAGGAACAGTTGAAGTTTTAGAAGACAAAGAATCAAAAGAAATGATATGGCAGTTTGGCGATACACTGTATTATAAAAAAGGTGTAACCGATCCGGATTACTGTGTATTGAAGTTTACTGCTGTTTCAGCAAGATATTACAGTAATTTCAAATCGGAAGATATAGAAATATAACGGAGTAAAGATATAATGAGTATAAAACATCCACAGGAAAATATTATTAAAACCTATGACTATAACGGAATTGCTGTTGATCTGGTTGAATGGAGCGACACTGTCTGGTGCGGAAAAGTCGGCTATGCAGAGGACAATACCGATGAACCGAATGTTGAAAAAATCATGGAAGATTTCATGTCTATATCCGCAATACCAAATAACCGCGAAGATCATTGGGATATTTGCATGAGTTTGAATTATCTTTCAAACAAGAGACCAAGCGGCGTGATGTTCGGATTTCTTGTTGCAACCGATGTTCAGCCGGGCACATATGATATCTGCAAAATTCCTGCCGCAAACTTTTTACGAATAAGAATGTGTGATGAAACCGCAAAAGCGCTTGGACGCGAACTGTGGATGGGCGGGATTCCTCCGTATCATTGGATCGGAGAGCAAATTGCACCTGAACTTGGCTATACTTATGGCAGCGATACGCTTCCGATCATTGAATATTACGGCTTTTTCAAACCCGAAGAGTGCAGGCATGAGTATTGCTATTTGTATGTTCCGGTGAAGAAAAATAATTCTGATGAATATTGAATTCAGAAAAATAACCGAATTTCCACGAGGAACGCTTGCGGCGTTATTGAAAGACGGATATTCTTTTGAACCGCAGTTTGCGTATTATTGGCAGAAGCAATGGCAAGAGTTTGATGACTTCTTTTACGACAATCCCCAAATTGCCGAAAAATGCGGATTTCTTACGGTTCTGGACGGTGAGCCGATCGGACTTGTATCATGGGACCCGAGAAAGTTACCCGAATCGGCAGAAGTTGGACATAACTGTATTGCGACAAAATATAAAGGAAACGGCTATGGAAAGCGGCAGATGCGTGAAGCTGTAGATCGTATCATTGTGCAGGGTGCAGAGAAGATAATCGTTTGGACTAACGAGAAGCTGGTGGCAGCGCAACGTACTTATGAAAGTGTCGGATTCAAATTTGTAAAAAAGGGCGAAGAAACAATTTGCCCCGAATTGGCAGGACAAAGAATATACTACGAAATTATTGTAAAAGACTGTTGCGTATCAAAATAAAGTCAAACAAAAAGTAAAGATAAACATTAATTTGATGAGGTAAGTTATGAAACAAAATAAATTCTTAACAGTTTTCGCTGTATTTGATGATGCTACTCAGCAAAAACTAAAAGCTTTTCAAGACAGAGTGTTAAGTTTAGGGTATCCGGGAACGCAAACTATGGATATTCCTTTTCACATTTCGCTCGGTAGCTTCAAGGTTGAAGATGAGCAGGAACTAAAAGCAAAAATAAAAGAAGTTTGCTCACAAAAAGATGGATTCGAGATTAATCTGAATAAAGTCAATCATTTCAATAACAGAGTGTTGTTTATTGAACCGGAAGAGAATATACAACTCCGTTGCCTGCATAATTTATTTGACAACAATTTTGCTGACGGATTTCCTTGGCACGCACATGCCACAATTTTCTGCGGCAATGAAGAACAAGTAATTGAAGCAAAAAAGTGTTTAAAAGATATTTTCAAACCCGTAAAAGCCAAAATAACGGGAATTCAAATGGGAGAGTTTTTCCCTACGAGAATGATAACAGAAGAAAAGTTTTGCAAATGACAGTAGGATCTGCACGGCTGAAAGGAATAACAGATCATGAGCAAATATAGTGCTTTGTGGGAATACATAGGCAAAAGCGGCGAAACAACTTTGAAGCTGACATTTGCGGAAATCGAAAAGATTGCGGGAATTCCGATCGATCACTCTTTTTTGAAATATAAAAAAGAACTTGCGGAGTACGGTTGGCAGGTCAGAAAAATATCTATGAAAGAGCAGACGGTCATTTTTGATAGGGTAAATAAGGATCAGTAAATTGCAGATGAAAAAGAGGTTTAATCAACATGACAAAAGTAAAAGGATGGATTAGTGATAATATAGTTGCGATAGCACTTGTTATCATATTTATTCCAATATTTATATTGACCCAAAATAATGATAAAGTAGTGAATTACATAGGGACAACTTCCATCGAATATCTTAACAATGAGTTTTACAGATGGATTACCTGCATTTTTTATCACTATAACTTTATCCATATTTTCTTCAATTCCCTTGCTCTTATAAGTATTGGATCACTGCTTTGTCCGTTTTTCGGAAAGTGGAGAACTTTGATAATCTTTATTCTTGGTGGAGCACTTGCTGAAATTCCATTTTCACTCATTTATCACTATGGAGAAATTAATTACGGCGGTGGCTCATCAGGCGGCATTTTTGCATTGATTGCGGCATTCATTGTATGCTATCTGCGGTTTCCTGCTGCGTTCAAATTGAAACGGTTCAGACCGGATCTGCTTGTAACTATAATTTTCTTAGTTTTCGCCAACGATAATGTGAGTTCGTTTTTAACGCATGCCTTTGGATTTATAGCAGGAATTTTATTAACCACAATGATGGTGGTGTTTCATGCTATCAAAGAAAAATAAGAAGTACGAATGGGATAGGTTAGGAGAAAACATGAAACAGGGCATTATATTGTATCGCTCCAAATACGGAACAACCAAAAAGTATGCAGACTGGATTTGCGATGCAACCGAATTTGACATTGCCGATACCTCAAAGGCAGATATCAGACAGGTCGTGCAATATGAAACAGTAATTCTCTGCGGTGGTATCTATGCTTCAGGGATCGCGGGACTTTCATTCCTCAGAAAGAATTACGAAAAACTGAAAGATAAGAAAGTTGCGGTCTTTTGTGTGGGGGCGTCTCCTTATGATAATGACGCTTTTGAAGCGATAAAGACACATAATTTAAAGGATGATCTGAAAAGTATTCCCGTCTTTTACGGACGCGGCGCATGGGATCAGGATAATATGAAGTTCACGGACAGAACGCTATGCAAAATGCTGCAAAAGGCAGTGTCGAAAAAAAATCCGCAGGAATATGAGCCGTGGGAAAAGGCGTTGATGAGTGCGGTCGGCAAAACCTGCGATTGGACGGATAGAAAATATCTGGAGCCGCTACTGGTGTTTATTGCAGATTGTCGGTAGCGATGAAATAAAATACATGACTGAAAAGGAGAAATTCATGACTTCGGTTACAACTTTGGGACTCGGTAAAACAATGGAAAAGAAACTGCATTCCGTGGGGATCCATTCGGCAGAAGAGCTAAAGCAGATCGGCAGCAGACAGGCGGTTTTTCGGCTCAAGGAGCAATATCCGAACACCTGCGTAGTTATTCTCTATCATTTAGAAGCGGCGATTCAGGGAGTAGCAATAAAAGAGTTGGACTCTGCCTGCAAAGCAGAGCTAAAAGCCTATTTTAAACAGTTATAATTTTCAGATCGCAGAAACAGAGGATAAAGTATGATGATAAAACCTTATACAGAAAATGTAGAACTGTACTTGCAGTCAAGCGATATCATTGACTATACAGACAAAGCGATAGTCCGGCTTTCGGAGCGGATCTCAAGCGGTTCTGTTTCAGAGATTGACTACATAAAAAAAGCATACGAATTTGTCAGGGACAATATCGCCCATTCTGCCGATGTCGGTCGAAATGAACTAACCTGCAAGGCCTCGGAGGTTTTAAGAGAGGGACACGGCATTTGCTTTGCAAAATCCCACTTGTTGGCGGCGTTGCTTCGGTCAAAAGGAATACCTACAGGGTTCTGCTATCAAAGACTGATTTTAGATGATGACACCGCCCCTGTTCTGATCTTGCACGGATTAAACGGGGTATACCTGAGCGAATATGACAAGTGGATAAGGATTGACGCAAGGGGCAACAAAGCAGGCGTTCACGCAGAGTTTTCGACAGACGAAGAAAAGCTTGCCTTTCCTGTTCGACCGGATATGGGCGAGGAAGATATTGATATTGTCTTTCCTAAGCCGGACGAAAATGTATTGGAAAAGTTCAGAGCATATAAAACACGAACAAAAATGTGGAATGATCTGCCTACTGAGCTTGCTTTCATATAGCGGTTCCGGTACTATTATCTACATATTAAGCATTTGCGGAGATAAGGCATATGAACATAAATGACTATAAAAAATATATCTCATCAGAAACCATGATGGGGCCAAATAGTGTAAGGATCTTAGAAGAATTGTTTGGCAGATATCCCATGGAATTTACCGCTGACGATTTGATTCTTGATTTGGGATGCGGAAAAGGATTGACAAGTCTTGTAATTGCAAAAGAGACCCGAGCAAAGGTTTATGCAAACGACCTTTGGATCAGTGCAGATGAAAATAAGAAACGATTTGACCTGTGGAACGTCAGTGAACAAATAACACCGATTTGTGAAGATGCAAATGATCTTCATTTTGAAGAAAAACAATTCGACGCTTTGTTCAGTATCGACTCTTATCATTATTTTGCAGGTCATAAGGGATTTTTTCAGAAAAAGATCTTACCGTTTATTAAAGATGACGGTGTAGTTTTCATTGGCATTCCCGGTCTGAAAGATACCTATACAGATCGTGCCGAAGAACTTCTTTCCGATTGGCTTGGCGATGACGCCTATATGTTCAAAAGTCCAAAACACTGGAAAGAGCTTATCGGCAGCGATGAAAGAATCGAATCGGTAGTAACATGGGAGATGGACTGCTTTAGCAAAGCTTGGAGCGAATGGCTTGCAACCGATAATAAATTTGCTAATGATGACAAACAACACTTTGAAACAATTATCAAACCATATACTTGTTTCGTTGGAATTTATATAAAGATAAAAAAGGCAACTGATATCAAACTTGAGAGAGAAATCTAAAAATGAATATAAATAATGAATTGCTTAAAAATCTCGATGCCTTACATACAACGGAATTGGGTGCAATGCGAATAAAAAGAAATCTATCTTCAGATACAGATGATGTAGTCGACTGGTGCAAAGCTAAAATCAAATCTGATTACGCTGTTATCACAAGAAACGGAAAGAATTGGTATGTGCATGTAGATAACATTATCATTACGGTAAATGCCTACAGTTATACCATCATCACAGCACATAACGAAAGCTGAGAGAAACATAATTTACGGAGGTAACCATGGACAATTTTGTAAATGAAAGAGATTATAAGATATTAGAAAATGACAAGTATACATTTTTTGTGCTTGGCCGTGTTATGGGTGGAGAATGCGAGCTGCTTGCGACAGATCATGAAAGGCTGATCATTTGCTTTACATGCAATCCATATCCAATATGGATATGGACACCGGATGATGTTACGGAAGAAGAAAAGGAAAAGGCATATGAGCTTATCAGACAAAACGGTTATCTCAATGAGAGGCATACTTTCAATCTGAAATATGATTTAGCGGACTATTTCATAAGAAGATCGTCGGAAGATGCAATGGCTCTGTCTATAAAGACCAATATGTTCGCCTATGATTGCCCTGATCCGATTCAGCCGCATGTACTTGCCGACGGTGAATTACATAGATGTACGGTTGAGGATATCGATGAGTTGGTTGAGTTTACCGACCTCTTTCATAAAGAAACCGAGCTGGATCAAGAGGATATTGAAGCATATCGCCGCAAGTGTGAGGAAGCCATAAGAAGCGGGAACCATTTTCTTTGGAGAAATGAGCAGGGCGTGAATGTATCTATCTGCAACTACAGACCGAATGGCGGTTTGGCAAGCATCGGCCTAGTGTATACACGTGAGGAATACCGAAGAAAACACTACGCAGAAAATCTTGTTTATCAGGTTACACAAATAGCAAAGAACGCAGGATATATGCCTATGCTTTATACAGATGCAGATTATACCGCATCGAATGCCTGTTACGAAAAGATAGGATATATTCCGAGGGGAAAACTGTGTACTATAGGCTAATCAAAATATGAGAAATCGGACAAATCGGAATTTGCGGAGGATTAACTGTGGAAATACGGAATATGAAACTCGATGACTATGATAGCGTATATGCTCTATGGCTGAGTTGTCCTGGTATGGGATTGAATAATTTGGACGATTCACGGGAAGGCATTACAAAGTATCTTGCTCGGAATCCGGATACCTGTTTTGTTGCTATGGAACAGGGCTATATCATTGGGGCAATTCTCACCGGACATGACGGTCGTCGCGGCTATATCAGCCACACAGCAGTTTCTCCAGCCTACCAGCGGCAAGGTATTGGAAAACAACTAGTTGAGGCTGCTTTAAATGCCTTAAAGAAGCAAGGAATCAATAAAGTCAATTTAGTTGCTTTTGCTAACAACGAAAAAGGCAACGCCTTCTGGGAAAAGATGGGATTTGCCCAACGGTCGGATCTGATCTATCGGAATCTAACTATTGTAGACATGGTACGCATTGATACTTAACAAATTTCAGTTTGGTGATTGATATGGATTACACAATACGCAAAATAAAAGAAAATGAGTGCCCCTTGCTAAAGGACTTTCTCTATGAAGCGATTTTTGTGCCTGAAGGAGTCGAACCGCCGCCTAGGTCAATCGTGGATGCTCCGGAACTGCAGGTGTATATCTCGGATTTCGGATCGGAGCCGCATGACATAGCTTTAATTGCAGAAACAGATAGTAAAGCGGTAGGTGCTGTTTGGGTTCGAATCATGAATGACTACGGACACATCGACAATGAAACGCCTTCGTTTGCGATTTCCCTGTATAAAGAATATCGCGGACTGGGAATCG
>CAZXAU010000004.1:0-160889 GCA_964638675.1 uncultured Lachnospiraceae bacterium | reverse complement strand
TTGGAAAAAGGTTATGAAAATATCCATTGACAATATAAAAGCAAATTATAAACTGTTGGGTGTAAGCTTTGATCTGTGGAACGGGGAAAGTGACGCTGAAAAGTGTGTTCCCGAGTTGATCGACATTCTTGAAAATAAAAATCTGCTTGAGGATAGTCTTGGTGCAAAGGTGGTCGATGTATCGCTTTCGGATGATAATGCACCAATGCCTCCTGTAATTATTAAAAAATCCAACGGTTCAAATATTTATGCCACCACAGATTTGGCGACGATAATCGAACGGAATAAACTTTATAAACCCAACGAGATATGGTATATCGTTGATAATCGGCAGAGTCTTTATTTCACACAGATATTCAGGTGCGCAAGAAAAGCATCTCTTGTTTCCGATGAGACAGCTTTGATTCATTTGTGTTTTGGCACGATGAACGGAAGTGACGGAAAACCGTATAAGACACGAGACGGCGGGGTTATGAAACTCTCGGATTTTTATAATACGGTTTATAAAACAGTTTATATGCGTGTATGCGCATCAACATTTAGTGAAAACGCTGATAAACATGATATATCACATAAAATAACCGTTGCGGCTATGAAATTCGGAGATATGATAAATCACCGAGCTAAAGATTATATATTTGATATTGAGAAATTCACGGCATCGGAAGGTAAAACGGGAACATTTCTTCTTTACACTATTGCACGAATCAATTCTATATTAAAAAAGGCTGATTGTGATCATGCCGAATTGAAAATACAAAAGATATATTCGGACACGGAACGGGATTTGATTCTGATATTAGCTCTTAGCAACGAAGTGTACGAACTCGCATACAACGAGAAAGCACCAAACTTTATCTGCGAGAACGCATACAAAATAGCATCCGCTTTTTCAAAATTCTATAACGAAAATCATATTATGAGTGAATTGGATACCGCAAAAAAAGCCGCATGGCTGCATCTGTGTGAAAACACGAAGATTATACTTCAAAAGCATCTTGACATTCTCGGAATAGAATCTGTCGAACTAATGTGATGCCAGTACTTTTGCCAATGGTTTAATACCATCAGCCGAAACCGTGAAAATATCTTTTTCGTAGCCCACAGGCAAAAAGAAAAAGTCGCTTTAGCGGCTTTTTTTGTATTCATCTCTTTTTGCTTCAAGTGAAATGGATCCGGCATAGCGCCGAATCCATTTCGGGTAAGCAGGCACTTGAGTCGACCGATTCGGTACATGCTCAAATGCCTTCAATGATGATCTTCAATAATAATATTGAATGAATGATTTTTTTCGCACTGCGTTGTCGTTTATTCTTCCGTCTTATCGGCGCTCACGGCTTTTCCGCCAATCATTCCACCAATAATACTTGTAATGTCTATGCCGGTGGACTCTTTTAATCCTTCAATCACCTGTCCGGCACTGTTCATGACATCTTTCACCATCTTTGTTGCGTTTCCATCTCCGTACATAACGATCTTATCGGTTTGCGCAAGAGGACCGGCAGCATTCTTAACAACCTCGGGAAGTGCGGCAAGATACATTTCAAGTATGGATGCTTCGCCCATTTTTTTCTGAGCTTCGGCTTTTTTCTCGATAGCTTCTGCCTCGGCAAGTCCCTTCGCTCTGATACCTTCGGCCTCCTGTTCCATTGCAAAACGGATGGCTTCCGCTTCTGCTTTCTTTGCTTCTGCTTCCTGCATCGCCTCGTACTTTTTCGCCTCAGCGTCCTTCTGACGGCGAATCAGATCTGCCTCTGCCTCTTTTTCCGCCTTATACTTCATCGCATCTGCCTGCTTGCGCACTTCGGCGTCAAGCTGTCTTTCCTTGATCGCAATCTCACGCTCTGCAAGCTCTGTTTCTTTCTCACGACGGGCAATATCGGCGTTTGCTTTTGTTATTTCGATGGTCTTTCTCTGATTTTCCTGCTGGATGGAATAGGCTGCGTCTGCCTCTGCCTTTTTGGTATCAGCAAGAATCTGCACCTCTGCCTTTTGAACTGCAAGCTCTGCATTTTGTTCGGCAATCTTCTTGTCCGCCTGAACCTTGACGGCATTTGCTTCCTCTTGTGCATGCGCAGCTGCGATAGCAATATCACGCTGTGCATTTGCTTTTGCGATCTGGGCATTTTTCCGAATCTGCTCGACATTGTCAATACCCATGTTTTCAATTGTTCCCGCATTGTCCTTGAAATTCTGGATATTAAAGTTTACAACCTCTATACCGAGCTTTTCCATATCCGGTACGACGTTCTCAGTGATTTTTTTCGCAACGCCCTGTCTGTCCTGAACCATTTCCTTCAGTCCTACAGAACCGACGATCTCGCGCATGTTTCCTTCAAGCACCTGAGTTACCAGACTTATCATCTCCGCCTGTTTCATTCCGAGCAGCGATTCCGCCGCACGTTTCAGAAGTTCAGGATTAGATGATATTTTAATGTTAGCAACTCCGTCGACGCTTACGTTTATAAATTCATTGGTCGGAACGGCTTCCGAAGTTTTTACGTCGACCTGCATAACTCTCAACGAGAGTTTATCAACACGCTCAAAGAACGGAACTCTCCAGCCTGCCTTACCGATCAGGATTCGCTTCTTTCTCATGCCGGAAATGATGTATGCTGTATCTGGCGGCGCTTTTAGATAACCGCTGATAAACAGAATCAGAGCCAACATGACTCCAGCAGCAATAATGATGTAGTGAATATATTCCATAACAAACCTCCTGCCGCTTACAGCGGCAAATTAAATTTACGTATACGGATATTCCGTATACGGCTTCGGAAGCTGTCGCTTCATATGACAGCTCCATAAGAATTACGATTGGCAGTTACTTTCATACTATATCGAGTTTTCTTTTCAAAAACGTAGAGTATGAGTACTGATTTTTCCTCCTTTCCAAAGTATATTCGGGAAGATCATCTATTACTCAAATTATCCGTTTTTTGTTGAAAAAAACATTTTCAGCGGGAACAAAAAAAGACTTTTATCATAACAGATGATAAAAGTCTTGTATAATCCTTTCGGACCGGACATACCGAGAATTCTCTGTGCTGACGACATGCCCGCGTTTACACGCTAACTACTCCCTTTATCTAATTATATCATATAATTTGCCGTTTGTCAATAATAATCAACAAATATTTAACGATATTTTCTCTTATCAAAACGAGAATGTAACTGTTGACAGACCGTCCTTCATAATCGGCAACAAAAGACAGTTTTTTCAACATCTCTTCCTCAATGCGGATAGAAACACTTTTAATAGCCATATAACTATCTCAAAATAAACATATTATATGTTCGTTTTATATCGACTATGCGGTATAATGTCAAAAATTGATAATTATATTTATAATATCTATAATAATCGGATGTAAGTATGAAAGTAGTGATAATATGTTCAAGATGATTAAAAATTAATAATTTGTATGAATACTTGCAGGACGGAACAAAATATGTAATTGACAACTGTAAAAAGCGTTGTGTTCCGATTCAGGTCTTTGTTACCGTCACTTAGAGAGAAATGTTTTTGCCTGAATCAGGGAAGGTATTCAGACTTATTTTGATCTCTTCAAGCAACCGTTCTGCTATCGGTGAAAAGACCTGATACTTTTTCCATATAAGATACATTTTTGTTTCGAGCTTCGGAGTAAGCGGACGGAAGCATAGTTCACTGTCATTTCCCATATTGGCAAGCTTATCGAAGGTCAGCAGATAGGCATCGCCGACTCTGACGAATATACTGCCGTTATAATAGAGGTTGACCGTTCCGACAAATGTAAGTTCGTCCAGCATTTCTCCGCACCAGCGAGGGAAATCTGACTCTATGGATTGCGGAGAAGAAAGGAGCGGAAGTCCTATAAGATCATTTACCGTAATTGCATCTTTTGCGGCAAGAGGAGCGTCTTTTCTCATAATCACGCCCCAAGTGTCGCAGGTCGGAAGTTCTATATAGTTATATTTTTGCAAATTCGGAGGCTCAACAATGACTGCAAAGTCAAGAAGTCCTCTGTCAAGCTGTTCAGCCACCTGTGCCGTATCTCCGCTCAAAATATGATATTTCAAAAGTGGGTACTGCTCACGAAAAGACCTGATAATATCTGCAAGATGCCGTATCTGATACGATTCCGCACAGCCGATATAAACATCACCGCCGATGATCTCTCCAAGCGATTTGAACTCGTCAGTTGTTTTATCGACCATATCAAGAATATCCTCAGCACGTTTGCGCAGCAGCATTCCTTCATCTGTCAAGTGGATGCTTGTGCTGCCTCGTCGAAATAACTTTTTTCCAAGCTCCTCTTCTAGATCCTTCATCTGTTTTGATAATGTCGGCTGTGATACGTGCAGACGCTCAGCCGCCCTTGACATGTTCTCTTCTCGTGCAATTTCAAGAAAATACCGCAAAACTCTTATTTCCATATAGCGTTCCTCCATCGGTTTATTTACAGTATACCACACAATGATATTCTTGTAAAGAATATCGTGATATAAATTATAAATATTTGACATAACACGAACATATGAGTATAATAGGAATACGAGGAGGAAGTACCGATGCAGAAGAATGGAGAATACAACAGCTTATACCAGAACCTACTGGATGCCGGATGCAATGCTGAAATGGCGGAGCAATATGAAAACCTTGCAGACGACGGAGAATGGAACAAACTGTTGAGAGAACTTGCAAAGCAGAAAAAGCATTTGCTTTCAGCACTGCATGAAAAAGAAAAGCAGATCGACTGTTTGGATTATCTTGTATATGAAATTAATAAAAAGTATAAAGGAGAGTTTTGAAATGAATTCTGAAAAAATAACACTGACAAACGAATGGGATAAGACATTTCCGAAAAGTGAAAAAGTTGAACACAGCAAGGTGACCTTTCACAACCGCTATGGTATTATGCTGGCGGCAGATATGTATATTCCTAAAAACGCAGAAGGAAAACTGCCCGCAATCGCAGTATGCGGTCCATTCGGTGCGGTCAAAGAACAGGCAGCGGGATTGTATGCACAGACTATGGCAGAGCGTGGATTTTTGACCATTGCTTTTGATCCGTCCTTTACCGGAGAAAGCGGCGGCGAGCCTCGTTATATGGCTTCTCCCGATATCAATACTGAGGATTTTCAGGCGGCTGTGGATTTTCTGTCACTTAACGATCGGGTAGACCCCGATAAAATCGGTATTATCGGCATATGCGGCTGGGGTGGTATAGCATTGAATGCGGCGGCTCTTGATACACGTATTAAGGCAACGGTAGCTTCAACTATGTACGATATGACGAGGGTGAATGCAAATGGCTATTTTGACAGCGAAAATACCGAAGAACAGCGTTTTGAAAAGAAAAAAGCGCTAAATGCACAGCGTATTGCAGATTATAAAAAGAACAGTTATTTGCTTGGCGGCGGTGTTGCCGATCCCCTGCCTGAGGATGCACCCTTTTTCGTCAAGGACTATTATGATTACTATAAAACGAATCGAGGATATCATATCCGTAGCCTTAATTCGAACGGCGGCTGGAATGTGATCGGTTGTATGTCATTTATGAATCAGCCCATTTTATGTTACAGCAACGAGATCAGAAGTGCTGTTCTGATCATGCACGGAGAGAAAGCACATTCATGCTACTTCTCAAAGGATGCCTATGCCGAAATGGTAAATGATAATCCATATTCAGGCAATAAAGAACTTTTGATAATCCCCGATACCGTTCATACCGATCTGTATGATGGCGGCGGAAAGGATGCAATTCCTTTTGATCAATTGGTACAGTTCTTTGAAAAAAACTTGAAATAAACGATACTTGAGCCTTAAGAAGTTCTTCTGACGGCTTTAGATTTTTAATTAATGAGGTAAGGATATGAAATTTACTATAAAGCTATTTTGTGCCTTATGTTCGCTTGTTCTCCTTATGCCTGTTGCAGGATGTTCCGGAAAACCGTCAGTGAAACCAATCGGTACAAATTCAGAAAGCATTACAAATACCCCCACGGAATCAACTGCACCTACAGAGAAAAAATGTAAGGTGCTTGTAGCCTACTTTTCCTGCACTAACACGACAAAGGGGATTGCACAAACCATTGCAGAGGAAACAGGCGGTACGCTTTACGAGATTAAGGCGGTTGATCCCTATACAGAAGCTGATTTGAAATACTATTCTGACTGTCGTGCCGATAAAGAGCAGGCAGATTCGTCCTGCCGCCCCGAAATTTCCGGCTCAGTCGATGATATGGCTGCATATGATATTGTGTTTATCGGATACCCGATATGGCACGGACAGGCACCGAGGATTATCAGTACTTTCCTGGATAGCTATGACTTTTCCGGTAAGACGCTTGTGCCGTTCTGTACCTCTCACAGCAGTCCGATCGGTTCAAGTGACAGGGATTTGCATTCACTCATTTCAGATTCTGCTATTTGGATGGATGGAAAAAGATTTTCGGGAAGTGCGAATAAATCTGAAGTTACAGAATGGATTAAAACGCTGAACCTTGACATCCAACAGTCGACAACTTCAAATACCGATGTTTCGTCATTCAATCTTGCCTCGGGTAAAAACGGCAGTGCTCCTACCATTATGCTGAACAGTGGGTATGAAATGCCGATTTTAGGGCTTGGAACATATTCCTTACATGGTGACACTGTAAAAAAATCTGTTAAGGCTGCACTGGACCATGGTATCCGTTTGATTGATACTGCCTATATGTACGGAAATGAGAAAGAAATCGGGGAGGCAATCAGAGCCTCCGATGTTCCGAGAGAAGAAATATTTGTTATTACAAAGATCTATCCGGGCGAACAGTTTGCAAATCCCGAAAAAGCCATTCAGGACTCACTTGACAAGTTGGACATTGAATATATTGATATGATGCTTCTTCACCACCCTGGAGAAAACGATGTAAAAGCATATCTCGCTATCGAAAAGTTTGTGGAACAGGGAAAAATCCGATCCATCGGTCTTTCCAACTGGTACATTGAGGAAATCGACGATTTCATAGAGCAGGTAAATATTAAGCCCGCTCTGATACAGAATGAAATTCATCCATACTATCAGGAAAAAGAAGTTGTTGAATATATGCACAATCTTGGTATTGTCATGCAGGCATGGTATCCTTTCGGCGGCAGAGGTCATACAGGTGAGATCTTTGCAAACGAGACGATTAGCGCTATTGCCGATTCTCATGGTGTTACCTCTGCTCAGGTCATACTGCGCTGGCACTTGCAGCGGGGCGTGGTTGCGATTCCCGGATCAAGCAATCCCGATCACATTCTTGAAAACATTTCCGTCTTTGATTTTGAACTGACGGATGAAGAGATGAAAAAAATTGAAGCATTGGACAGAAATGAGAAGCATGACTGGTATTGAGAAATTTCAGTTGAAAATATTAATGTTCAACTAAAGTCACTGTCAATTGGCTGTACCAAGAAAATGGTGATCGAATTTCCCGTATTTATATCGCTTAGATAAAAGATCCTTTCGATTATGCCGATGGGATTTTTTATTTTTTAGTATTCAATATTCATTTGACAGTATTTTTATAAATAACGAATGATGGAATTGCCTTGTTTTAATGACGAATTGCTTGATTTAATGAAGGAATGCGGATGCCATGCCGAAAAGTAACGAGCAGAGAGTATCATACCTTTTATTTAATTTGTTTTACCGTAAGTACGGAAAATTTACCGATTTTCTGTGCAAAGTAATTACGTATAAGCGTATAGGCATTTTAGCCGAAAGATTATCGAATTATTTATAGTTTAATGCAAGAATTTAATTCTCTACACATATTGCTTTATAATTTATAAGAAAAACGGCGATAGCAAGCTCTTGCTCTGTTATGTCTCACAAATTATCACTTTGTTTTTAATAGCAAAATTGCTCCCCTGCATACCTAAATATACAGGGGAGCAATTTTAATTATTTATTGTTCAAAAACAATCTTGTACCGAATTACCGATTAAGCGTTAACCTTTTTGGTAACTACAACTGCCATTCCAAGAACTGCAACTACAGCAACAACTATCATGTAAACAGAAGCATCAGCTGTAACAGGAGGATCAACGGGAGTGGGAGTGGGGGTAGGAGTAGGAACTACGGTAGGATTGTAAATTTCGCTCGAGTGAGTCGGGTTTCCGGGGACGATAGGTCCGTCAGCGGTAATGGCATCGTTGAAGTTGTCAAACGCACCGGTTTCAGTTGATCCGCTTGCGATAAGCTCTGTGCCTTCATAAACATTCATTGTGAGTGTATATGCATGACCTACTACAGGAACGATTCCGTATTCACAAACTGCAATACGGAAGAAATCTGTACCGTAAATTTCATTGCCTGCATCATCAAATGCATATCCCTTGATGATTCTTGCTTCGTCTGTTGTTTCATCCTTGATGATGATGTCAGCAGTCCATGTTCCGTTTGCCAGGTTTCCATAAAGTTTTGAATTTTTAGTTGAATCAACCTGTGTAATGAACCATGTTTTGCCGCTCAAGTTTTCAACCTCACCGAATATCGGCTGAACTGTGAGCTCTGTTCCGAAGGGTGCAGGCTGTACTGTTCCTGCATCGGGAAGAGTTTCTGTATATTCGTGGGGAACGGGATTCGGGATGATAGGTCCATCTGCTTTAAATCCTGCCTGCTTAGATCCGTCAAATGCAAGGTTTGCAGATTGACCAAAGTAAGCGATCTTACCGTCTACAACTACATCGAGGTATACGGAATATTTTGCACCGACAGTTACCGGAATGCCGTAGTCGCAAACTGCAATACGAAGGAATGTATCATTATCGCCGAATTCTCTTCCGGGTGTATCAAAGAAATAATGGGGAATGCAGTAGGTTGTTCCGTTTTCTGCTGTAATTTTAATTCTAAGTACTCCATCTCCGTCTTTGAGAAGCTTAAAGAGAGCGGTGTTGTTTTCTGAGCTTATTCCTACGATAAACCATGTTTTACCGTTGGTAGCCGGCCAGTTTTCAATATGGTCATATTTGGCACTTACTTCTAACTCTTCAGCTGTATCTTCAGCAAAAGAAACAACTGCAGCCATAGAAGCGACCATAACAAGTGTAAGGACGAGTGCTATGATTTTTTTCATTATTAAATACCTCCAAGTATTTTGTTGAAAACATTCTATCATTAATCTATCATTTTGTCAATAGTTTTATTACAAATTGTAAAAAAAAATTATTCAATTGTTTTCAAATATGTTTAATATTCAAATATATGTGAAAAAATATTAAATTATGACTAAAAAGCGTATAATCAAATCTGAATTTGATAGAGTGATGTTTATATCTTTTGATTATTTTGCTTGATTTTATCTTTTTGACATGCCTTACATGACGTGCATTCACCGCTGCACAGGGCAGAGCAGGAGCAATTTCTTCCCTGTTTTTTTATAATAACGAGAATGCTGAATACCAATGCAATGGCGATCAGTGAAATTATGATGATATCGGCAGTATTCAAATCAGCAAACCTCCTATCATATATACAGCAATTGACATTATCCATGCTATCATGCATTGCATAAATACCATACCGACTGCCCATTTTGCACCGAGCTCACGTTTCACCGAGCTGATAGCGGCAACGCAGGGAGTATAAAGCAGACAAAAGACAAGCAAAGATGCAGCAGAAATCGGAGAAATAATTGAAGAAATTGAAGTTGTCGCAAAAAGAACTTCAATTGTGGAGACAACACTTTCCTTCGCCATGAAACCTGCTATGAGTGCTGTAACGATACGGTAATCTGCAAATCCGGATGCGGTAAACACGGGTGATATAAAACCGGCGATCATTGCAAGAATTGATTTGTCAGGGCTTTGTGCGACATTCAGATGTATGTCGAAGGTTTGCAGCGCCCATACAGCTATCGATGCAACGAAAATTACAGTAAACGCTCTGCGAAGAAAATCTTTTGCTTTGTCCCACAAAAGCATCATTACATTTTTGAATCCCGGCATACGGTAATTCGGAAGCTCCATGACGAAAGGCACAGGTTCGCCCTTGAAGAGAGTTTTTTTCGATATAAGTGCCACTATTATTCCGACGGCGATACCCAATATGTAAAGAGATAAGACAACTAAAGTTTGATATTCTCTGAAAAAGGCGTTTGCGAAAAATGCATAAATAGGCAGTTTTGCCGTACAGCTCATGAACGGCGTCAGCATTACCGTCATTTTTCTGTCACGCTCGGAAGGGAGAGTTCGGCTTGCCATAACTCCTGGAACGGTACATCCGAAGCCTATCAGCATCGGAACGATAGAACGCCCCGAGAGTCCGATCTTTCTCAGCAGTTTATCGGTGACAAAAGCTATTCTCGCCATATATCCGCTGTCCTCGAGCATTGACAAAAAGAAGAATAAAACTATGATTATAGGTATAAAACTCAGGACACTGCCAACGCCGGTGAAAATTCCGTCTATAACAAGAGAACGGATTATCTGATTGACTTCGACGCTTTCCATAAGTGTGGCTGCCTTTGAGGACAAAAGCTCTATTCCGCCTTCAAGCAATGTCTGCAAATTTCCGCCGATAAGATCGAATGTAAGCCAGAATACCAGAGCCATAATAGCGATGAATGACGGAATTGCAGTGTATTTCCCGGTGAGCAGCTTATCGATCTTTCGTGAACGGATATGCTCCTTGCTCTCATGCGGCTTTATGACGGTAGCTTCACACAGCTCGCTTATAAAGGAAAACCTCATATCTGCAATCGCCGCGGCTCTGTCAAGATGCAATTCTTCTTCCATCTGCAATATAATATGGTCTATCATATCTTTTTCATTGTCACTCAGGCGCAGACGGCTGATAATGATCTCATCGCCTTCTATTACCTTGTTTGCCGCAAATCTTAGCGGAATTCCCGATTCTTCGATGTGGTCGTATATCAGGTTCATGACGCCTTCAAGTGCTCTGTGAAGCGGAGCGAATCTTCCGTTTTTTGCACAGAAGTCCTGCCTTCCCGGTTTTTCCTGATATTTTGCGACATGAAGGGCATGCTGTACAAGCTCATCGACTCCCTCATTTTTTGCCGCCGAGATCGGCACTACCGGAATTCCGAGCAGTTCCTCCATCAGATTTATATTGATGCTTCCGCCGTTTCCCCGTACCTCGTCCATCATATTAAGGGCAAGCACGGTCGGAACATCGAGCTCAAGCAGTTGAAGTGTCAGATATAGGTTACGCTCTATATTTGTGGCGTCAACTATATTGATAATTCCGGTGGGCTTTTCATCCAGAATAAACTGTCTTGACACAAGCTCCTCGGATGTATAGGGCGAGAGAGAATAAATTCCGGGCAGGTCGGTGACAAGTGTTCCGGGGTTTCCCCGTATCTGTCCGTTTTTTCCCTCAACCGTTACGCCGGGAAAGTTTCCGACATGCTGATTCGAGCCTGTCAGTGCGTTGAAAAGCGTTGTTTTTCCGCAGTTCTGATTTCCTGCAAGTGCAAATGTAAGCTTTGTTCCCTTAGGGAGCGGATCTTCATTTTCTTTTGTGTGATATCGTCCGCCCTCACCCAGACCGGGGTGTTCCCTTTCGGTTGATGCACTTATGCTCGATGTGCGAACCTTTTTTTCGGGGATATTGCATATTTCAATTGCTTTGGCATCTGCAAGCCTTAGTGTCAGGTTGTATCCGTGAACTATAAGCTCCATAGGATCACCCATCGGTGCGAGCTTTTCAAGCGTAACCTCAGCACCAGGAATCATTCCCATATCAAGCAGGTGCTGGCGAAGCTCGCCGCTTCCTCCGACCTTGGTTATTCTTGCACTGTTTCCTATTTTTAATTCGTTCAGTGTCATGCTGTAAAATCTCCTTTGGTTTTTGCGTGGATTGGAGAACAATCAAAAAGAGATGGGAGAAATATCATTTTTCTGTTGTCCCATTGTATTTTTTTAATTAAAAGATCAATACATTATATTGAAATTTTACAGCGTATATTATAACTCCGTAAAGGGCAAAAGTCAATAAAATAAAGAAAAATAAGTGATTATTGAAGAAAAAACGATTTTTGATAAATAATTTGATCTGTTTTATTTTCGCATTTCACGCAGTGCCGAAAGTGCATCCGAAATTCCGCCGATAGAATCGATAATATGCTCGTTGACGGCTGTGTTTCCGTCAATGATACTGCCGACATCGTTTGCCATTTCATCGGTTTTCATCATCATGGTACGAAGTCTTTCAGGGGATATTCCCGAGTGTGCCGTCACGAAATTGATTATTCTGTCCTGCATCTTATTGAAATAATCAAAGCTTTGCGATACACCGATAACGAGTCCGTTCATTCTCACGGGGTGAAGCGTCATTGTGGCTGAAGGGACGATAAAAGATTTTTTTGCAGATACAGCAAGCGGAACGCCTATAGAATGTCCTCCGCCGAGAACTATAGATACGGTGGGTTTGGTTATGCTTGCGATCATTTCCGAAAGTGCAAGTCCTGCCTCTACATCGCCGCCTACGGTATTAAGAACAATGAGCAGTCCGTCAACCTCACGGCTTTCCTCAGCCGCAATTATAAGCGGTATCAGATGCTCGTATTTTGTGGTTTTTTGTTCGCTCGGCAGTGCATAGTGACCTTCGACCTGACCTATAATACTCATTGTAAATACGGTGAAATCGTCTTTTGTTGTAACAATTGAACCGTCATCCTTATGTGACAGTTGATTTTTTGCTTCGTCTGACATTTTTTCTCCTTTTAAAACTGTTTTTAATATGATACAGAAAGTTTTTTGAAAAAGATATTTACTTTTCGCAATTTGTGTGATACAATTACAAGGTGGAATTGCATATTAAGATAATTCCCAATGTAAAATAAAAAATTCATAGGCAATTGAAAAAGGTTAAGTGATTGCTCTGGGCGATCTCTGATTTTTCAATCTACTATAAAAAATTATCATACTTTTATAAAGGAGCAATAAAATGAAATTTATCGTTGAAACGTCGGCAAGACACATCCATGTCACGAAAGAGACATTTGAAAAGCTTTTCGGAGAAGGTAAAACTCTTACAATTAAAAAATACCTCAGCCAGCCCGGACAGTTTGCGTGTGAAGAAAAGGTTACACTTGTAGGACCTAAGGGAAGTATGAGTGTGTCGATTCTTGGGCCGTTCCGTTCGGCTGATCAGGTTGAGCTTTCGTTTACCGATTGCAGAGCACTCGGACTTAAGGGAGTTCCGGTCAGAGAAAGCGGAGATGTCGAGGGTACACCCGGACTTAAGATTCAGGGTCCTTGCGGAGAGCTTGATATTGCACAGGGCGTTATCGTTGCAAAACGCCATATCCACTTCAATCCCGAAGAGGCCGAGAGCTGCGGCGTAAAGGACAAGGATGTTGTCAGCGTTAGGGTTGAAACCAACGGCAGATCGCTTGTTTTCGGCGATGTTGTTTGCAGAGTATCTCCTAAATACGCACTTGCAATGCATATTGACACCGATGAGTGCAATGCGGCAGGAGCGTTCGGCGAAGTATACGGAGAGATTGTTAAATAAGCTTTGATCTTAAAATAGGTCACAATATATTATATTTAAAAAAACAGCCGCCTGTATCGGAAGGATAGAGACGGCTTTTTTTATGCTGTATTCTTTTTTTATTGCTTTTTCAGGGTGCAAATTAAAAATTATGCTTACCCCTGAGATAGTTTTCCATTCCGTTGTCGTTCGGAAATTTCATGGAGAGGGATATTTTTAAATCTTCATATTCTTTAGCAACTTCAGGTCTGCTGTTGAGACAATTCCTGAAATTTATGTAATTTATCCAGTCAACGTTGTTTGTGAGAACGACATGGATAAAATGAGTTTGCCAATTACGTGTACCGTCATAAAAGCTCCCCTATGCGAATAAAAGTTGTCCGCTGAGATCTGCTTTAGATCTGTAATAGAACCCTCTGATTTTAATTCTTCCTCAAAAGCAAGGACATTTTCAAAGATATCAACTGCAACAGCAATATCAATGATAGGTTTTGCTTTTATTGAGGGTATGGCTGTGCTTCCTGTGTGTTGATTTTAGTATACTTTTCGTATTTGTCAACGATATGCATTTACGTTTTTAAGTTTGAATCAAAGAAAGCTAACGATTTAAGTCGTACAAACCGTCTTAAACTGCAGAAAAGTTTCTTTCTTCTTCTTCTTCTTCTTTTCAAAAAATAAGAACAATTATAACAATAAAAAACAAGACGGCTTGAACGAACAAACCGTCTTGACTTTTATTAAAGTTTATTTCTACTTCTTTTAAAGAAGCAGAGTCTATATTTTATTTATTTGTGCAAACGCCTTCGGATGTGAATTCGTACCATACGCCGCCGATCATTCTTGATTCGGTGCACATAAGTCCTGTGCCCTTGTAGAAGTAGTACCAATTGCCGCCGATCTGTGCCCAGCCTTCAACTCTTACACCGTTTTCATAGTACATTGTTGTTCCATCCTTGTACTGGATGTAAGCCGCTGCGTTGTTGTTAGCCGCATTTGCATATGCTGTGTTGAAGAATCCTGTTGTCGTAATGCTTCCGTCTTCAGCATATGTGTAGTTGATTCCGCCGATTGCTCCGGATGTCTTAAGAACATAAGGTGTTGCAGAAGAGCCTGCGTAGAAGTAATATACCTTTTCGCCGATTATCATCCACTTTGTAGCGGCTTTGCCTGTACCCTTGTAGAAGTAGTAGGTATTGCCGTCAATCGTCTGCCATCCGTCCTGCATTGTTCCGGCTACATAGTAGTATACTTCGCCGTAACGGTTCTGGAGTCCGTCAAGCGGTTTAACTGTGTGATCTGCATTGAATTCACGTGTCCATCCGCCGAGAACATAACTGTCCGATGTTACCATTGTGTATGTTGAGGACAGGAAGTAATAGAGATTCTGAGGATTTGCAGAATACTGTTCGTAAACACCGTCAACAACGCTTACAGAGCTTCCGTCTGCGTGTCTCCAGCCGTATACAAGATATCCGTTTTCAAAGCATATCGTACCGTTTGCGGAAACCGTAACGATCGTAGCCTTACCGTTTGAAGTATCAAGAGAAGCATATTTGTTTGTTCCTGCATTTTCATAGAATCCGTTTGCAAGGACAAGACCCTTTGTTTCGTCCCAGAGGTACTGCTTAAGAGAAATGATTGCATTTTCACCTTCAGGTGTTACAACATTTGTAACAGGGTGAGCATAATATGCGAGTCCGTCAACTGTGAACCAGCCGGATACAAGCTCGTCATTCTCATAGTAGTAGAGATAGCCGTTTTCTGTTATGAAACCGTTTTTGGGTTCGTCAATAACCGGAGCACTTCCCTTGTGTGCTCTCATGTCAGCAACGCATGCCCAGCAGTCGCCCTGCCATGAAGTAATTACAACCTTGATGGCATCTGCCTGGACAGCTTTGTTGAGCGTTACGGTATATCCGCCATCAGTACCGGTTACTGCAGGAATTCCTTCTGCGATCAAGGTAACTTCATCACCGAGAATTGCATATACATCATATGTTCCGCGTGTGCCGTCTTCGTTGGTGGTAGTACCTTCATCTTTACATTGTACAAAAACTTCGTCAATGAAAACGGGGGCTTTAAATGTAAGAGTTACAGACTGTTCAACGTCTGCATTGAAGCCCGAGCCGGTGCAGGAGTTCTGATCCATATCGAGAACATTTTCCGGAGCGTTGACCGAACCGAAGTTCATAAATCCCGAAGTTGTAACTTTATTCGCTAAGAGGTAACCATCTTCGTCTGCTACAACGAGGGTATCGTCAACGGACAGAGACAGATCCATAATTGCTCCGCCCATTTCATTGTAGAATTCTACGCAAATAACGTTTTCTCCGTCTTTTAAAAGACCGATATATTCGGATAAATTAACTTCGGTGTATTGATTGTCTTTGTATCCCTGAGCACTCCAGACGGCTGTGCCGTTAATGTACACTGTTGGGTCTTCATCATAGATGACAGACATCTTCAATTCGCAAACCTTGGAAGCGTCTGAAATTGTGAAGGTCTGACGCAAAAATGCGGAAAACTGATAGTAAGGCATTTGTGTATTTGCTGTTGGACTTACATAGTACAAGCCGGCAAAAGGTGCCTGCCCTTCGATCCATTCTTCATTGTCTGTTCCGTCAAGCCATCCATCGGGAGCAGCAACATACTGTCCGTCATAAACTATGTAATCCCACATTGATCCCTTTTCGACAACATCGGTGGTTTCTGCAGATGAGGGAATAACGAGTACGCTGAGCAGAAGTATTGCTACAACTGCAAAGGAAATGATTTTTTTCATTTTCTGATCTCTCTTTCATTAGATTAGTCATACTGACTTGTAGGTATTATACCATATTTGTAAAAAAAGTCAATATAAAATTCAAATTATTTTGTTTTTTTGTAAAAAATTAATTCAAAAAAGCTCAATATACGTAGATTCGACATGTAGATCAACTTTGCGAGCATTGTTATTGTGTTAAATAACAAATGGCACTCCACCGATCGAACAGTTTATATTAAGCTGTTTTTTGAAAAAATCTAAATTTTTAAGACAGAATTTCTGAAATATTAAAATCACAAGACTCACCCTTTCAGATGAGACTTGTGATCTAAAAGTTTTTATTGTCTCTTATTACAGATGACTTATCTTACTGTGACCTTTTTTGTTACAACAACAGCCATTCCTAAGAGCGCTGCTATTGCAACAATTGCAATTACAGCTGTAGAATCTCCTGTAGCAGGAGAAGTTACAGGGGGATTGACGACTACAGGAGTACTGCCCTGATGTGCTCTCATATCGGCAACACAAGCCCAACAGTCGCCCTGCCATGAAGTGATTACAACCTTAATTGCATCTGCTTTAACTTCATTATCAAGTGTTACGGTATATCCGCCGTCAGTACCGGTTACTGCAGGAACGTTTTCTGCGATCAGAGTAACTTCGTCTCCGAGAATTGCATATATATCATATGTTCCGCGTGTGCCGTCTTCATTTGTAGTCGTACCTTCATCTTTACACTGTAAAAATACTTCGTCAATATAAGCAGTAGCTTTGAATGTAATTGTTACAGACTGTTCAATATCCGCATTGAAGTTCGAGCCTGTGCAGGTGTTCTGATCCATATCAAGAACATTGGTCGGAGCGTTGATAGCGCCGAAATTGACAAAGCCTGCGTTGGTAACCGATTCTGCTATGAGATAGCCTTCTTCATCGGCTAAAACGAGGTTATCATCAACAGAGAGTGAAAGATCCATTACAGTACCGCCGTTGATGTTGGAGAATTTTACGCAAATTGTATTTTCGCCGTCATTCAAAACACTGATACAGTCATTCAGGGGAACTTCTATATAGCCCTTATCATAGTATCCGGTGGTGCTCCAGACTTCTGTGCCGTTGATGTAAACTGTGGGGTTTTCATCATAGATGATAGACATCTTCAATTCGCAGACCTTGGAAGCATCTGAAATTGTGAATGTCTTGCGGAGAAATGCGGAAAAATACTGATAATCAAATACAGTATTTGCCTCTGAATAGGTGTACGTAGGAGCAGAGAACGGTGCAAAATCGGTGTCCCAATCTTCACTGTCTGTTCCGTCAAGCCATCCTTCGGGTTCTTCAGATGTCAAGCCATCTGTTGATTCCTCATAAATCAGATAATCCCACTCAGATGCCTTTTCGATCACATTCGTGGGTTCCGCAAATGAGGGAATTACGATTGCACTGAGAAGAAGTACTGCCGCGAGTGCAAAGGAAACGATTTTTTTCATGATTTTAGTCTCTCTTTCGTTTAATTGGTCATACCGACCTATGCACATTGTATCATATTTTCAGAAAAAGTCAATAGGAAATCTGAAAATAATCTTTATTTTTTGTGAAAAAAATCAGTCGAAAAGTGTAAAATGGTTTATTTGATAAAAAAATATGTGTCTATTTATTGCTTTATGTCCATAGATAACGGGATACCGGAATCTTAATTTTTAAAACGATTATTGTTTTTGGATTACAATCGCAAACCTTATTATTTCCGATTATTGCTCTGAGCAAGTTAAGCTATATGTCGGAGAAATCTCTTTTTTAACTATTAGGTCAGCCCGATAAATATGTATTTACAAAACTATCTTATAGATATCCGCCTGCTCGCCCTCAAATTCAAAACTTCTCTTATAAATTCCACCGTTTTTTATGATTGTTTTTACCGAAGGTGTGTTATCATGTTCGACTGACAAAGATATCTCACTCATTCCTGCATTTTTGGCAACTGCAAGTAATAACCGAAGCATTTCACTTGCATACCCTTTTCTTCTTTCGGAAGGACGGACACTGTAACCGCAATTTCCGAGATCTTTCAGGAAATCATTGAGTGTATGTCTTAAATCAATAATTCCGACGACCCTGCCACTTTCGTCAACGGCAAAAAATGTGTCTGTAAGTACCCAATTGTCACTTACCGTTTCAATATTTGTATTAGCAGTCACAGAGTTCAGCCAATCATCATAATTCTCTGTTTTATCAAGCAATTCACTGCCGTTGATGATGTTCTCTCCATTGTCAAAAAACTCCTGTCTGAAATTTAATGCCTCTTGCTTTAATTCTTCGGTTGGTCTTATCAATTCAATTCTCATTTTGTCCTCAATTAATTAGAACTTTCAGTACTTCAAATTTATTTTTTTACATCACATACAGCACTATGGCTAAAAACTGTAGGACAGTAGCCATCAAAACAAACAAATGAAATACAGAATGTATATATTTATGTTTCTTTCCTAATCCGTACAATACAGCTCCTATGGTATATATTATACCTCCTGCCAAAAGCAGTACAAACCCTGTCACGGTAAGTAATTCGGGTAATACATCGAACTTTATTACGGCACACCATCCCATCAGCAAATAGCAAATCATTGAAAAAACACTGTATTTTTTCAGATCTATTGAATTGAATACTATTCCGATTATTGCAAACACCCAGATGAAAGTGAAAATAAGCCAGCCGGTTGTATTATCGTATTCTCTTAAGGTGCATAATGCAAAAGGTGTATATGTTCCGGCAATTACTAAAAATATACTGCAATGATCTAAGATCTGCAATACTTTTTTTCCTTTTAATTTCGGACTCAATCCGTGATATATACTTGACATTGTGAATAACAGAATCACTGTAATTCCATAAATAATACCGCTTATAACTCCATAAACATTTTTGTGGCTTATTGCGACTATAATGCATAATATCATTGCTATAAGACCGAATCCCGCACCTACTATGTGAGAGGTCATATTAAATATTTCCTCGCCTTTTGTGTATCCCGATAAAACTCTGTCAGCAAGTTTTGTTCTTTTCATAATAGCTCTCCTGTCATTAAATTGATTACCCGTGATACAGATTATATATAATTCATGTCTTCGACTTATATGATAAAAAAGTTATCCGAAAGCACGCTACAGATCTTTTTTTATGGCAAAGACGAAGCTGATCTGTCCTCCCGTGGCGGCTGTTTTTATAAACACTGTGCAGCCCTATAAACCCGAATCAACTATTTATCATATTCGATAAACTCTTCTTTCAACAATCCTGTAATGCATTCATCTGCATATTCGCCGGTCGCCAGGCACAGAAAACGCTTTCTTCTGATGCCCTCATTCCTGAATCCCAGCTTTTTCTGCATTCTTTCCGATTTTACATTTCCGGAGAAATAACCGCCTTCTATTCTTCTCAAGCCCAATTCTTCAAAGGCATATTTGATTCTCAAAGAAAAGGCTTCGGTTCCGTAGCCGTTTTTCTGGTATTTTTCGTTGAGCCATATACCTCCGCCGGCAATTCCGTGATTCTTATTGATCGATTCTATCGAGGTTCCGCCTATCACTTTATTATTTTCTTTCAGAACGATTGCCAATAAGATATCGCCTTTTGCTTCGGCAATATGATTTGCATAGAAAATAAAACTTTCCGCATGGCTTTTTGTATAAGGATATGGAACTGTGGAAAGCCATCTTGAAACATTTATATTGTTTAAACCTTCTGTTAAATCACCAATGTCTTCATTCGTCCAACTTCTTAAAATTATTCTTTTACCTTCGATTATCATATATAATTACTCCTGAATACTTATTTTTATAACTCCGATCCGATAAAACCGTCACCCTGTGCAAAATGGCAAAAGAGCTCGCATTCAAATCAAACAATCATTTCCTTGAATGTTTCAGCCATCCGCCCGACAAAGCTCCATTGCCGTTTCATGTAGGTATGCAAAGTGGCGGTATTCTCCATATAGTCGGCATAAACCTGTTCCGGATTTTCAAAATTCTTTGTGATTGCCCTTGCGGCATGGTGTCCGCTTTCCATTCCGGCAGAGATACCCTCTCCCATCGGATTCAGGAAACCTGCAATCTCACCGGCAAACAGCACCCGTCCCACGCCGTAGTCGATCGGACAACCGGGGTGAATACGTGGCATGAGCCATTTATCAACCTTTAGCTGTTTATCAATTCGCAGATCGTGTTTTCTTTTCATGTAGTCAATAAAACGGGCATAATAATATTCGGCTTTGCTGCTGTCTTTAACCGACACCCCCAACACCAGACGATCATCTTTGACATTGAACCATGCGTCGTATTCGGACAGTTCAGGCTGCAAATAGGCATAAAAGAAATGATGATCAAGTTGAATATTGCCTTGATTGAACGTCTGGTAAGTAGTAATATACTTGGGATCATGTCTGAGCAGCTTTCGCTTTAATGTACCTGTCACGCCTTCACAGTCAATAACATACCTTGCCTGTTCGGTGTATGGCTGTTTGCCTTTCAGTCTGACTGTTACAATGCCGCTTAGCTCTGTACAGGATAGAGCTGCTGTGTTGTCACGGACTTCTGCTCCAACCAGAGCTGCTTTGTTTGCAAGCCATTCGTCAAAAGAACTTCTCCACACATTCAGCCCTTCCTGTTCAAAGCGGAACTCTCTTCCTTTATCATCGGTGAGGATCATTCCTCGATTTTCGGTTGGTGTACACATGACGGAAGCAGGGACACTCTCACCGAAATATTCCTGCACCAAGTCTATTGATTTTCTGATAAGCTGTCCGGAACAAGATTTATATCGAGGCATTTTAAATTTTTCGACCATGAGGATCTTATACCCTTTTTCAGCTAAAGTTTTGGCTGCACAGCTTCCGGCAGGACCGGCACCTACTACAATTACATCATACATAGTTATGACCATGGCTTTCGCATTGCGAAAGCTTCCTTTCTTTCGGAATTGGGGCTGGTTTTGCAAAGCAAAATCGCCGCCGCTGAGATGGCGAAAGCTACAAAACGCTGTTTGAAAGATTTATCTTTTAAACTTATATATACCTTTTTCTCTTTATAAATCCGGGATTCTCGCTCAGAGCACTTTTTTATTTACATGTGAATAGTATACTGTTTTGAGATCATAGCTTATGATACGACGCCAATCCTCTGCCAGTGCCTGATTGTCAGCGTAGCCTTCGATATATTCGATCGGCTCCAGATCACCCACAAAGCAATCGCCGCAATCAAGAATAAGTGCGATACCATCCGCACTATGGCTGTTTGTCGGCACGATTTCTCCCCGAATTCCTATTTGTTCGAGAAAAGTGCGGCTTTCTTTAATTGAAATGACCGTGGCAGTGTGTTCGTCGATCGGCTTATAGTTTAAAAACGGCTGACGTTGAAAGATCGCATCCGAAAAGTGAACATATTGCAGTTGATGTTCGATCAGAATCAGCTTTACACCAAGCGTCATAAGCTCACCAATCAATCCGACATGATCGGGATGATAATGCGTGGCAAGAACATATTTTATGTCACTCACTGCAATATCTTTTTTCTTGATCTCACGGTAAAAAGCAGGCATCGTTCCTGCATAATCGGTGTCGATCAGCAACCCGTCTATAAAGTATGTATTTGTATTTCCGTATTTAAAATTTATCGGAGTTTTTATATTCATTTACAGTTTAGTTTACTTTGGAGAGTGTTTGGGTTTTTTCGATTTGACATAAACCGCACTTGCCACAATAGATGCACCGGCTTCATGACTCATCTTTGTAATCGGAGATAGCTTTTTATATAGGTAAAATCTTGTCTCAGATCCGATGAAGCAATCAGTGCACACTATGCAGAATTTTTTGAAGCCACATGGCGGAAATCTCCCTATCATTGTAAATTAGATCGTCAGACATAAGCAAGAGATATTTTGTAAATTATTTTATGCATGTTGCAGTATCGGAAAAATTTCCGACGGTTAAGAAGAGTATATCGTGGATTACATAGTAGCATAACAAAAACACCGCCGGAAATAACCTTTAACGGTTAAGCCCGACGGCATTTTATTTGTTTGTGATCTTATTTTTTAATCTGATGCAGTCTGCTGTGCTTGAGCGATTTTATTGATGTTCGGTTTGATATTCCGGGAATGTCTTGAAATAATCTGCTATATCCTCGGATGTAACTCTCTCGTAGCCTTTAAGATCATTCAGAATCATTTCTGCATACATTTCAAGGACCATTCCGTCGATCTGTATATCACTTCCCGATTCTTTCAGTCCTTTCTTCATGGCATCCGTAAGTTCTGCCTTGTGCTCCTCAAAGGTCTTTCCATCGGCTTTGAGCAACTCATTGAGGGCATGTTCGATTTCACTGTTATATTTCTCTAACAGCTCCTCAGTGCTTTCAGGTTTATTAAGTGAAGATCCGATTGCACTCATACCGACTCGTAAAATATCGTTTACCAGAACCTTAAAGCTGTTATTGGCATTGAGCACATCGACCATTCCCTTTATTACTTCACCCTCGCTCAATATTCCTATCAATTTGTCGGAATCGGCATTTATCATCATCTCAAGCATTCCGTTTTCTGAACAGATCTCAAGAAGCTCCGAAAATGTGTGCAGATCAGCACAAAGTGCTTCGTTTTGGCGTGCGTCGCTACGCAATATTTCGAGAATACGATCGAACACCTGATTAAAGATCATCTCTTTGGTGTATTCGATCTTCGGCTTTTCCACACCCAAAAACATTCCGCTTCCGCTTTCATCAAGCCACGCATCGGTTGCACCGTAAACAAGTTCGCCTGCAAACAGAGTCAAAACCTTTGATTCAATGATATCATCGTCCAACTCGTTTATTATTTTGATCTCTTTATCTGAGTATTCCGACAGTTTTACACCTGATAAATGTTCGACTTTAAATGCAATTTTTGTCATGATTTCGAGCTCATCAGCAAGCTGAGCCTTTTCTCCGTTGATCTTCATTGTTGTCAGCGTCCTGCCGACTGCTCTCCCGCCGACCGCTCCGTAAATGACTACAAAGGGATTATCTTCGATTTTTTCCATATATTCAAGAACTATTGCCGTCCTTGATTGTGTGGGCACAATCTTCGATTCATCAATAGCTTTAACAGCTTCGCTTATGCCGTCGGTATATGTAACGACGGGAACCATCAACACTCCAAGTGTAATAAAAAGCTGCAAAAATGCCATTGTAACGGTAAGTAATATCATTTTAGTTTTTCCCAACCGCATTTCTAAGCTACGGCTCTTTTCTTTATTCCGGTTCAGAATTGAGATAACGATAAAGACAATTCCGTTAATGATCCATGTTATAACCGAAAGAGCCGCAAACACTGCCGCAAAGATGATCGGTGCGGCGAATGCTCCGGAAAAAGAGGTTGTTGTATCACGTAATATTTCGTTTGATTGCAGAAAGTTCAGCAGTTCACTTTCATACTGTGCGGCATCAGGTCTAATTAAGAACGTAAACGGTATATTCCACTTTACTATGAGAGTCACAATAAGTGATATCAGTGCACAACCCGCAACGGTGCACAATCTTGCGAGCGAATATTTCCATTTGGTTATAAATCCCCATCCCACTGAAAGTGCAAAAAGGAATGCAAACAATAAAAAACTTAAAATTATGTCCATAAATCCGTGTTCTCCTGAATCAGATATTTTCGGTCAATTGTCAAAAAAGATTCTCCGGGACCAATGACGTATTTACTTAAAACAGCCGTAAATTTCTCTTTTCGATTCAACTACGGATTTTTTCCTTAACCTAAGACAAAGCAGTCGAGGATGGAATCCATACTCATAAATCGCTTTAATGATATCATACTTCAGAGACGTTGTCAATCTACCTTGAAAATTATTTTCGGGTTTGTGCATTGAGAAATCAAAAAGCAATCAGCTATTTTACTGCAAAACTAAGTAAATATATTTGATAAAAATGCAACAGTATCTGCACCATTTAAACAATAGCCTTCATGCTCCGCAATTCATCGGACATTTGATGTGAACAAGGGAGAAGGGAATATCGTATTTTTAAATCAGAATCAGACATCGTAGGCTTTGTCGACCGCCTTCAGTTCTCTGAAGTTGTCAATTTCAACGATATCTTCGTCCTTGCAGGGGCGAACCTGAATTTTGTACTGACCCTTGTATACCTGATTGGGAACTGTTTCCCAATATCTTTCCTTTCCGCCCGGGGCATGGAAAGCTTCTTTCAGATGTTCTGACAGTTTTGCTCCGTCTGCGGCATTCCAATAATAGATCCCTACCATCTGATAGGTGTTGATGCCGCCTATCTTTTCTTCAACTACATACCCGTCTTTATCGACATCAATACACCAGTCGTCTGATTTTTCTTTATAAATTCCGAGAACGTCCGATTGATAGTGATATTTCGTGATTATTGAAGGGTTTGAGGCTATCAGGTCGGACTCAAGTACATATGCATTTTGAAGTAAATTTCTTGCAACCATCGCCGATGAGATATTGTTCGCCTCTTTATATGAGGGATTTTCAAGAAATTTTATCATCGGATATTTATACAGCAACTGGTCGAACTGTTCTGCGAGATATCCTCTGACAATATAGATCTCGTTTATATCCGCTTCAAGGCAGGCATCGATCAAGCTATCGATCATCCTCTTACCGTTTACACGAACAAGGGGTTTTGGCGTATTCAGCGTTATCGGAACTAATCGACTGCCGAATCCTGCGGCTATAAAAATCGCCCTTTTCGCTCTGTACGGTTCGAGAACGTCGATTCCCTTTGGTGTGATCATTCCGTCTTCAATATACCCTGCAGACTCAAAATCCTTCATTATTATATATATATCTTCGGGTGATTGTCCGCACTTTTCTTTGAGCTGTTGACGGCTTGGCTTTTCCTTTGAAAGGGCAAGCGTTGAGAGTATGTCAAATTGTTTTTTTGTCAGTTCCATATTTATGACTATGGCTTTCGCGTTGCGAAAGCTTCCTTTCTTGCGGAATTGGGGCTGGTTTTGCGGAGCAAAATCGCGCCGATTCTCCTCGAATCGGCTTGTTCCGGTGGCGAAGGCCACAAAACGCCGTTTAAAAGATTTATCTTTTAAACTTTTTCTCCTGTAGAATTTCCGGAAATATACGGATCACGGAAAGATCCGGAAGATTCTGTCGCATATACTTTTTTGCACTATAACACTTGAATATAAACTGAATGTATCATAAATCAAGTCATATATTGACATTTTGGGTTTAAATTTTAAATAAAAAAATATTTAATGAAAGATAACAGAATAATTCACTTTTTTTGAAGTTAAAATGAGAAAAAGCTATTTACAAAGAATTTATTTTATGGTACAATATCATAGTTAAGAACGATGCTGTGTATCCAATACCGATAGTACATCGCTGTTTTTTTATAAATCGATACATAGAGCTAAGATTCAAAACAAAAAAATATAAGGACATGTGAACAAATGAAACTTGACAACAAAAAAACTGTTTTAGTTGGACTTGCCTTTCTTTCGATTTGTGCATTCTGGCAGCTTTATGATGCTGTTGTTCCGCTTATTCTGACCGTCACATTCGAGATAAACGAAACCTTTTCGGGTATTATAATGGCGGCGGACAATATTCTTGCACTCTTTCTTCTGCCCTTTTTCGGTTCGCTTTCTGATAGAACAAATACAAAATTCGGCAAGCGTACGCCTTATATTTTCATAGGAACTATAAGTGCTGTTGCATTGATGAATCTTCTCCCTATATTTGACAACTTGTATTTCTATTACGATTCAGCCGACAGAACACTGATAAAGGTGCTATTCATTGCAGTGCTCGGACTCCTCCTCTTTGCAATGGGAATTTATCGCTCGCCTGCAGTTGCTCTGATGCCTGACGTTACACCAAAGCCCCTGCGTTCAAGGGCAAATGCCATAATTAATCTTATGGGGGCGATCGGCGGAGCTCTTTATCTGCTCATTACCGCTCTGCTCTACCCTAAATCAAAGACCGAGAATCTCGAGCACATAAATTATCAACCGATCTTTCTTATAGTCGGAGGGATAATGCTTGCTGCTCTTATTATTCTTCTCATAACAGTGCGTGAAAATAAGCTTTCAAAAGAAAATAAAGAGCTTGAAGAAAAGCATCCTGAATGGAATCTGACCGCTGACGACGGAAGAGGAAATGAGGTTCTACCGACCGCGGTCAAAAAGAGTCTGGGATTTCTTTTAGCTTCGATAGCACTCTGGTATATCGGTTACAATGCGGTTTCGACATGGTTCACGACTTACATATCCAAGGTCATGGGAGAAGGAATCGGCGGAGCTTCGACCTGTCTGCTTGTAGGAACTGTAGGTGCAATAGTTTCATATATTCCGATCGGAATGATCTCATCGAAAATCGGAAGAAAAAAGATGATAATCATAGGGACTGTTACTCTTTCAGCATGCTTTGCCCTCGGATTTCTGCTCACGAGTCTGTTTGAAAGTCTTAATATAATAATGTATCTGATTTTTGCAATTGTCGGATTCGCCTGGGCGGCTATCAATGTGAATTCTCTGCCTATGGTTGTCGAAATGTGCAAAGGATCTGATATCGGAAAGTTTACGGGATATTACTATACAGCATCGATGCTCGCACAGGTCATCACTCCCGTTCTCTCCGGGTATCTGCTCAGAAATGTAAGCTATATGACACTCTTTCCCTATGCTGCGATATTTGTTTTTTTCAGTATGATCACGATGCTGTTCGTGCGGCACGGAGATACTACCGTCGGAATAAAGAAAGGACTTGAAGCATATGAGTCGATGGAAGACTGACAACATATACGCACATCGGGGATATCACGATAAACCCACTGTGCCCGAAAACTCTATGGCGGCATTTACCAGTACGATAGAGCGTGGCTGGGGAGCCGAATTCGATGTTCACCTTCTCCGTGACGGAACGCTTGCCGTATTTCACGATTCATCGCTGAAACGGTGTGCAGGGGTGGACGGTGAAATAGAGGATCTGACTCTTTATGAGTTAAAAAAACTCAACCTTGAAGGAACTCAGGAAAAAATACCGACCTTTGAGGAGGTTCTCAAACTTTTCGAAAAATCAAAAGCCAAAAACGGCATGCCCTGTCCGCTTATTATTGAGCTGAAAAGCGAAAGAGGCAATCATAAAGCACTCACAGATAAAGTATGCGAAGCACTTCGTGATTACAAAGGGGATTTCGTCATTGAATCGTTTGATCCGAGAGTGCTTTTGAGACTGAAAAAAATACGTCCCGATATAATACGTGGCCAGCTCTCACAGGATTTCACTGGCTTTAAAACAATGTCCTTCATTATGCGGCATATGCTTACAGATATGTGGCTCAACATATTTACAAAGCCGGATTTCATTGCATACTGCCATGAACACAGAAGCAACGCCGCTGTTCGCCGCGCGGTTGATAAAAAAGGCATTTGCGAAGCGTCATGGACGTTGCGGACAAAGAAGGACTTTGACGACGCTATAGCAAATCACTGTGTTCCGATATTCGAGGGTTTTGATCCGGAGAAATAGTTTTCGTGGACTGTAAAAAAACAATCGGCAATTTAAGAAGAAATAATTTTTTTATTTTGATGTAACCCGGGAAACTCAAAATCTTACTGTATGTGTATAGCTATGCTCGGTGGGGAGAAGTGCGAAAGACAAACCGCTTTCGATCAGCCACGATGCTATACTGCATAAAAATATAAGGGAATTTTAAAATGGGAAACAGTTTAATTATATTTTATAAAAACAAAGTTAAAAAGAGTTGGAAAATAATTTTCATTTCAACATTTATCATAGGTCTACTTGTACACTTTTATAAATTTACGAATAATTTTCTTAATCACGATTCGCTTTTCAATATTTACAGCGATCAGGACATGCTCGGCTCGGGAAGATGGTTTTTATCATTTGCATGCTCCTTCAGTTCATATTTTGATCTTCCGTGGGTAACAGGACTGCTTTCGATTTTCCTGATATCGCTGACGGCTGTCGTAGTTGCGGATATCTTTAAGATCGAAAATCCGGTTCTGCTTATTCTTGCGGGCGGACTTCTTGTATCATTTCCCGCGATAACTCAGACATTTTATTTTCAATATACATCGGACGGATATATGCTCGCAATGCTGCTTGCGGCATTAACGGTCGGGTTTTCGACGATTGGTGACAAAAAGCTATGGCATGTCGGAATTGCAAGCTGCTTTATATGTCTTTCGTGTGCTATATATCAGGCATATGTGTCATTCGCATTGATCCTCGCTGTATGTCATTTTATTCAGGAATCGCTTGAGGGCAGACGGAAAAACAAAGAAATCGGTTTATGGATCGGAAAGCAGACTATAATATACGGAATAGGAATCGCAGTCTATTATCTCGTTTGGCAGATACTAATGAAGATACGAAACATTACTCCGACATCATATGAGGGACTCAACAAAATAGGGAAGATCGATTTAAATCATATAATTAAATGCTTTAAAAGTGTGGGCAAGCAGTTTATGACGATCTTTACCGAGTGGGATATAACCGAACACGGCTTTACCAGATATTCGGTACTGAATCTTATCTTTCTGTCGTTCTTTCTTGTAATAATTATCTTTTCGGCAATAAAAAGCAAGCTGTATAAAAGAAAGTTACAGTTTTTCCTTTCTATTGCGGCTCTTGTGTTCATACCTACAATAGTATTTATCTGGATGTTTGTATCTCCGGGTGTCAGATACGGCATGAGAATGGAACAGTGCGTATGCATCCTCTTCATTTTTTCGGGAGTTTTATACTGCAATTGGGCGAAGCCGAAAGTCGGCAGTCTGATGGCAATAATTCTGCTCTTTATAATGCTGAACAATTCGCTTAGCGCAAATCTCTTCTACATATACATGGAAAAGACAAACAAAAGCTGCTACGCCATGGCAAATGAGATCGCAACACGCATTCATCTTCTTGATGACGGAAGGGTGAAAAAAATTGCGGTTATAGGCGAAATTTCATGGAAATTATACCCTTCGAGCTTCAAATATGAGCCGAGCGGACTTCGGGAACTCGGAGGACTCAAAGAGATCAGACGCAGTATTCTGTACGATGAAAACCATGTCGCAATGTACCTAAATATGATTGATTTTCAGTTGATCTATTATATAACACATCCGAACGCCGAAATGCCCGAAACATTCAAGGAATCGATTTCACCGGTATCGAATAAATGGAAGTTGAAATTCCCTCTCTGCGACAGAACCACCGAGAAGATAATAAAAGCCTCGCCCGAATTCAAAGAAATGGGTCGCTGGCCGGCATCCGATTCGGTGAAGGTGATAGGCGAAACGGTTGTTATAAAATTCGCAGAAAAATAAAAAACGGCAGACAAATGATAATTGATTGCAAACTGCGATTAGCTTTACATTATCATAACAGTACATCTACCGCAGTTGCAAGCATCTTCATTTATCTGTCGTTGAAGCACTACCTTGTTTGAATAAAACTTACATTAAATAATGCAAAATGTATGCCGAAATGTTTACAGTTTCAGTCCGGCAAATCCTTCTCCGCCGGAGAAGGATTTGTCTTAACCGTATCGAAAGATATATCACTTTCGTTTCAGCGGCAAAGGTGTATCTACAAGTCCGCACATGTAGTCCATTGATACCTTGTAAAACTCTGCAAGCTTTATCATGCTATGCAACGGAATTTCTCTTGTGCCTCTTTCATATCTGCTGTATTGTTCCTGTGTTGTATCTATAATTTTAGCCACCGCTTCCTGTTTCAGATCATTATCTTCCCTCATATCTCTCAGTCTTTGATAATAATACATAAATTTTATCTCCTTTTTTTGTGCATTACAGAGATTTTATCATATACCCACTTGGATATATTGACTTTATGCACTTTTGGATATATGATTGTTATATCTAAACGGATATATCGTCGCTTTGTTGACGAAAAAAACGATCTAAAAAGGAGATCAATATGCATAACCGCTCTTTTCTCAACAGACTTAACTCATTTTCCATTAAATCTGATGACTTTTTATTACCCGGAAGTATCGCTCTATACTTAAGGTGTCGTTCCGAATTTTTATGCAGTTATTCGGTGACCGATTATAGCCAACATATGGTCCCCTGTTATCTTTCCGTACATTCTATACTGTAAGAGAGTTTTTTTGCAGTGGGAAACGGTTTGATTACATTTTATAAGAACAAGATCAATAAGAGCCGGAAAATAATTTTTATTTCAACCTTTATTATCGGACTTCTTGTTCACATCTATAAATTCACCAATAATCTGCTTAATCATGACTCCGTATTCTGTTTTTACAGTGACCAGGATATGCTCGCCTCGGGAAGATGGTTTTTGTCATTTGCGTGTTCTTTCAGCTCTTATTTCGATCTTCCATGGGTAACAGGACTATTTTCAATCATTCTCATATCGCTGACGGCTGTTGTTGTAGCGGATATCTTTAAGATCGAAGATCCGGTCATGCTTGTTCTCGCCGGCGGACTGCTTGTTTCTTTTCCGGCAATCACCCAGACATTTTATTTTCAGTACACAGCAGACGGATATATGCTTGCAATGTTGTTTGCGGCATTGGCGGTCAGATGTTCACTGATAGGGAATAAAAAGCTTTGGCGTGTTGTCCTCTCAATTCTTTTAATATGCCTTTCATGTGGAATTTATCAGGCATATATATCCTTCGCTTTGATCCTTTCCGCCTGCCACTTTATACAGGAGGCGCTCAAAGGCGGAAGAACAAACAGCGAGATCGGATTATGGATCGGAAAACAGTCTGTCATATACGGACTCGGGATGTCGGTTTATTATATTGTATGGCAGATATTGATGAAAATACGGGGAATTGTCCCCGCAAATTATCAGGGTATTGATACAATAGGACAACACAGCTTGCAGACTCTGACAGGAAAACTAAAATATTCAATAAAGCTTTTTGTATCTGTTTTTACCGAATGGAATGTTAGCGAATACGGACTTACAAGATATTCGTTATTGAATTTGATCTTCCTGTTTCTGTTTTTTGCAATACTTATCTATGCGGCTGTGAAAAGCAGACTGCACAAAAGAAAATTGCAGTTTTTTCTTTCGCTTGCAGCTCTTGCTTCCATACCATTTATGACATTTATACTGCTGTTCGTATCTCCCGATCTAGGCTACGGTATGAGAATGGAACAGAGCGTATGTATCCTTTTTGTTTTTGCAGGGGCTTTGTTCTGCAGATGGTCAAAACCGAAAGCAAGCAATGTTATGGCTATAATTCTGTTTTTCATAATGCTGAACAATTCGCTGAGTGCAAATCTGTTCTATTTGTACATGGAAAAGGCAAATAAAAGCTGTTATGCAATGGCAAACGAACTGACGACACGAATACACCTTCTTGATGACGGAAAAGTCAGGAATATCGCAATCATCGGCAGACTTTCATGGGCAGATTATTCCGAAGATTTCAAGAAAGCTCCGGGCGGACTTCGTGAACTCGGAGGGCTGAAGGAGATCGGAAGAAATTTTTTGTTCTGTGAGAAAAATGTTGCCGCATATCTTGACATATTGAATTTTCAATTGGTTTATTATATAGAACATCCCGAAGCTGAAATGCCCGAGATATCCGCACAAATATATCCGATGGTTCCGAGCACATGGAGGATGGAATTCCCGCTGTGCGATCCCAATACCGAAGAAATGATAGCGGCATCGCCCGAATTTGAGCAAATGGGATGCTGGCCGTCGTCCGATTCAGTTGAAATCATAGGTGAAACAGTCGTGATAAAATTTTCTCCGCTCGATTCGGCAGATCAGAACGACCGTAAATGAAAATAAAACATAAAAAGCATATAAAATAAAGGAATTTAATTAAAATGGGAAAACTTCTGTCGGTAGTGATTCCTTCGTATAACGAGGAAGCAATGATAGATGCAGCCGCCGAAACGATTCATTCGGTGCTTGAAAAAGAGGCGATACCTCACGAACTGATCTTCGTTGACGACGGATCAAAAGACAAAACATGGGAGAATATATCTAGGGCTTCAAGCGAACACACATGTGTCCGGGGAGTCAGATTCTCAAGAAATTTCGGAAAGGAAGCGGCGATAAACGCAGGACTCTGTGCGGCAATCGGTGAGTGCTGTGCGGTTATTGACTGTGATCTTCAACACCCTCCCGCAAAGCTTGTTGAAATGTACAGGCTCTGGGAGCAAGGCTATCAGGTTATAGAAGGGCAAAAAAGCGACAGAGGAAAAGAGAGCTTTCTGCATAAGCTTGCTGCGGGAACTTTTTATAAGCTGATAAGTAATGCTGCCGGCTTTGATATGTCCCGTGCATCCGATTTCAAGCTTCTCGACAGAAAAGCGGTCGATGCTCTTCTCACATTGAAGGAAAGAAACGCTTTCTTCAGGGCTCTTTCTTCCTGGATCGGCTTTAAATCGACCGCTGTCACATTTGAAGTGCAGGAAAGAACGACAGGAAAAAGCAAGTGGTCAACCCGCTCGCTGATAAAATACGCTATAGGAAATATAACCTCCTTTTCAACAGCGCCTATGCAGCTTGTCACGGCCCTCGGTGTTTTAATGCTTATCATTTCGCTGATCCTTGGTACTGTCACTCTTGTGGAAAAATTTATGGGCTATGCCGCCGAAGGCTTCACTACTGTAATCCTCATTCAGCTTTTTATTGGAAGCATAACAATGATAAGTATAGGAATCATAGGATATTATATTGCGAAGATCTATGATGAAATAAAAAACCGACCGAAATACTTTGTTTCGGACAATTGCGGAGAATGCGGAGAAAGCGAAGATGAAAGACAAAATTAAAGCACTGACAAAAAAGCTGTTTGACAGATCGTTTTTAAAATTCATTCTCACCGGTGTGCTGAATACACTTGTCGGAGGCGGGATAATGTTCATATTCTATAATGTATTTCATATAAACTACTATATATCATCTGCTTCCAACTATATTTTCGGAAGTATTCTCAGCTACTTTCTTAACAGATTTTTCACATTCAACGATAAAAAATACGACAGCTCGACAATTCCGAAATTCGTACTCAATATCCTCATATGCTATGCCATAGCCTACGGAGTGGCAAAGCCTCTTACTGCGGCAATTTTTGCAAATGCCTCGGTTACGGTTAAGGATAACCTCGCAATGCTTGTCGGAATGGGCTTCTTTGCGGCATTGAATTATTTCGGTCAGAGATTCTTCGTGTTCAAAAAAGGAAAAAGAAAAAATAAATAAACTTGTTTGAAATTTATAAATCAGATATATCACGTACAGCTTTGACGGGCATTACCCCCGTATAAAATATCAACAAAAAGAGCTGAGTCATCTGCCCCTTGAAAGCTTTTGACTCAGCTCTGTTGTATTATAAAAAGATATGTTGATAATCCATGCCCATGGTGATAATGTTGCAGATTTTTCTTTTTTGGTGCTGTACAGACATGACAGCGACAATTTGTAAAAAATGGTTCATCACAAATAGTTGTGCTTTAAGAAAAAGAAAAAGGGCGCAGAAAGTTCTGTAATGGAAGACTTCCTGATCAAAACACAGGAAACAGGCTGTACCCAATAATGTTCATTTACAGAAAGTGTATTGACATATCCGAAAAATAATGCTATAATACAGCTGTACTTAAAATGGTAAAATGTTTTTTGGAGGAGCTACAAAATGACAAAGCGCATTTTATCTTTGGTTATGGCGTTCCTTATGCTGTCAGCACTGTTTATATCTTGCACAAACCCGCAAACGCCGTTAACTTCAAAGACGCCCATATCATCAACACCTTCGGGGCAAAGTACGCCAACGCCCACATCGGTTACTCCGGAAAGTCCGACCGACATCCCCGGCAATTCAACACCAACACCAACGCCTACATGCGATACTGTCACCGTTGGCTATGATGATGTACCCATGCCGTCAAAGCTGAAAGAAATCATAGAAGACGGCGGATTCAATAAAGAAGAGGTAGGAATTATTGTTTCGGGCAGAGACTTGGCAACCCGCTCAATTTACGTTGACAAATCAGAAGTCGGTTATCATGAAACTGACCCTGTAAATATTGCAGTTGAACATCGCAACGAAATAATTGAAGAAAAACTCAATATAAAGCTGAAGGTGTATATGACTGTCAGTCCGGGAGCGTTGGTTAATCATCTAAGAGAATATAAATACTCTCCGGACAGCGATCTTCAATATGATATCATCGGAGCTTATCAATATTTTGATCTCGGACTCGGTACTGACTACGGCAGTACCGGCGGTCTTCTGCTGGATCTTACATCGCTTAAAGAAGAAGACATGTTTATTGATCTTGACGGCGGCTATTGGGATAGGGATTCCTACGAAACCCTCGGATATTCCGGTAAAAACTTCTGGCTCACCGGAGATCTTTCACAGACATGGGTCACCTCGATGTATGTATCATATGTCAACCAAAGACTCTGGAAAGAAAATATTGATGAGATAAAAAAATACACCGACGGCGAAGAGGATATATACAAGGTGGTTAAAAGCGGCAAATGGTCTATTGACCTTTGGTTGAAGCTTAACGAGATTCTATACACAGACCTTAACGACAATGGAACGATTGATGAGGGCGATCAGGTCGGATTTGTCGGATATGCAAAAGCCTGCGGAATCAGCAATATAGTTGTTGACGGACTGTTCTCGGGAAGCCATGTGACATTCTCACAAAAAAAAGACGGTCTGCCTTCGATCGAATATCCTACACAGGATTTCAAAAACTATGCCGATGCAACGGGAAATCTGTACAATAATTCTCAGTCTCTGTTCCTTCCATCATATAAGATGGACAGAACCGCCATGCATGTCTTTGCTGACGGAAAAGCGCTTATGACTGTGTCTGCTCTCGGGCATGCAGGATACCTTTATAATATGGCTGACGACTATTATATTCTTCCCCCGCCTAAATCAAATGACAACCAGGATAATTATTATACGACAACCGGTGACAGTGTAAATCAATTCGGTATCTGGGCAGAATCTCAGAATATCCGTATAGCTGTGGCAACTCTCGAAGCACTCGGATTCTATTCAAAGCAATATGTTACACCTGCTATTTACAATGAATTCCTTAAGGGCAAATACATAACGGATGATAACAGGAATGCAGCTGAAATGCTTGATTTCATACGCAGCCGTATATACAGTGATTTCGTTCTTGCATGGGGGTGTTTTATGGGTAGTCAAACGGAATCTCCTTTGGGGTATTTGAGAAACAACATAGGCGGATTGATTTCCGGGCCTCTTGTTACGAGTGCGAAGAGAATCGAATGGAAAAAACAGCTTGAAATAATTCTGAATGAAGAACTAAATGGTTAAAGCTGATCTCTGATTTGTTCTTTACGAAATAAGCTGCAGACCGATCGATCGAAGACGATTCTGTAAAATATTAATATAAGGGGTGAGTCATTTGCCGAAGAAAGGCTTATGACTCAGCCTCTTTTACTTTGTAATGATCGATATAACCCATAATTTACACATAAATGCTCAAATAATAGCCAAAAAAATTCTTAAAGTGGTATTTATTTTTAGCATTATAGGTCTTGTAAAATGCAAGCTTTTATGCTATAATTGCATGAGTATGTTGGATATCTATGCCGAGCTCTTTTATGATCATGATATTTTCGGCTTACTTCAGCATATCTGCGGCAGATCGTCGCCAAAAACAGCATCCTAATAATCACATAAAGAGAAGAGGAAGAAAAAGCATGAACAAGATCACAGTTATCGGAACCGGAAGCGTTGGTTCCACTATCGCTTACACCCTTACCATCACAGGTTTGGCATCTGAAATTGTTTTAATCGATATCAACAAGGATAAGGCACTCGGTGAAGCACTTGACATACGTCAGGGAACTCCCTTCTGCAATCCCTGCACTGTAGTTTCGGGCGATTACCCCGATGCCGCAGGTTCGAACATCGTTGTTATCACATCGGGCGTTGCGAGAAAACCCGGTCAGTCAAGACTCGATCTTGCACAGGTCAATGTCAACATCATGAAATCGATAACAGCTGAAATTACAAAATACGCTCCCGATGCTACATATATCATCGTAAGCAATCCTGTCGATATCATGACATATACATTCTGCAAATTCTCGGGAATTCCCGAAAACAGAATTATCGGCTCGGGTACACTTCTTGACACAGCACGTCTGCGTAGCCGTATGTCCGAATATTACAACATAAATCAGACAAATGTACACGCATATGTTCTCGGCGAACATGGAGATTCTTCGTTCATTCCTTGGTCTGTTGCAAACATTTCGGGAATACCGGTAACCGAGTATGCTCCGCTTATCTGCAAAGAAGGTCAGTTCCCGACTATCAATACAAATGAAGTTGAAGAGTATGTAAGAAAAACAGCTGCAAACGTAATCGCGTGCAAGGGAGCAACCTACTATGCTATAGCAATGGCTGTATGCAATCTGTGCAAGGCTGTCCTCGGCAGACTTGACACAACTCTTGCGGTTTCAACGATGATGCACGGCGAATACGGTATAGATGATGTCTGCCTGAGCGTTCTTTGCAACATCGGAAGCGGTGTTGTGAGCGGAAAGATTATGCTCCCCCTCACACCTGCGGAAGAAGACCTTCTCCGTCACAGTGCGCAGTGTCTTAAGGATATCATTTCTCAGACAAAAATATAAATCGTTAATCAACAATTAATCCACAAGAGAGGATAATCAAATAATGGAATATCGCATAGAACACGATTCAATGGGCGAAATGAAGGTTCCTGCCGACCGTCTTTGGGCGGCACAGACCCAAAGAAGCCACGAGAATTTTGAGATCGGTGTAGGGATCGAAACAATGCCCGCCGAAATTATACACGCATTCGGAATTCTGAAAAAAGCGGCGGCTCTTGCAAATCATGAGCTTCGCCCCGAAAAAATGACAGATGAAAAGCTTGATGCCATCTGCAAAGCATGTGATGAGGTTATCGAAGGAAAGCTCAGCGGACATTTTCCGCTTGTCGTATGGCAGACAGGTTCGGGAACTCAGTCGAATATGAACTCGAATGAGGTCATACGCAACCGTGCAAATCAGATCGCAGGAAAAGAGCTTACTCACCCTAACGATGATATCAATATGAGCCAGTCATCAAACGATACGTTCCCGACTGCAATGCACATCTCGGCAGTTCTTGCGATAGAAGATAAGCTTCTCCCGGCACTTGAGCTTCTGATATCAACTCTCAGAAAGCTCGAAGAAGAAAATGAAGGAATCGTAAAATCGGGCCGTACACATCTTCAGGATGCAACACCTATTACATTCAGTCAGGAGATCAGCGGATGGCGTTCAAGCCTTGAGCGTGACGCACAGCTCCTCCGCATCTCACTTGATCCTCTTCGTGAGCTTGCACTCGGAGGAACGGCTGTAGGAACGGGACTCAATGCCCCCAAGGGCTTTGACAAGCTTGTCGCTTCAAAGGTAGCTGAAATCACCGGCAAACCCTTTGTCACAGCTTCAAACAAGTTCCATGCACTCACATCAAAGGACGAGATCGTGTTCGCACATTCTGCAATAAAGGCAACGGCATGCGATATGATGAAGATTGCAAACGATGTCCGTTGGCTTGCATCCGGTCCTCGTGACGGACTCGGAGAGATCACGATTCCCGAGAATGAACCCGGATCGTCGATCATGCCCGGCAAGGTCAATCCGACACAGTGCGAAGCTGTTACAATGGTAGCAGTACAGGTCATGGGTAACGATGTTGCAATTACAATGGGCGCATCACAGGGCAACTTTGAGCTTAATGTATTCATGCCGGTTATTGCGTACAATTTCCTTCAGTCGGCAAGACTTCTTGCAGAAGCTATCGTTTCATTCAGCAATAAGTGTGTTTGCGGAATTAAGGCAAACAAAGAGAAGATGCATCACAATCTTCATAACTCTCTTATGCTCGTAACCGCTCTCAATCCTTACATAGGATATGAAAATGCAGCAAAGACTGCGAAAAAAGCATACAAAGATAATATATCGCTCAAGCAGGCATGTGTAGAACTCGGATTTCTCACAGCCGAATGCTTTGACGAGGTTTTCCATCCCGAACAGATGGTATAATTCTGCTGTTTTGATAAGGAAAAAGGTTTGAAAGATAAATCTTTCAAACAATGTTTTGCGGCTTTCGCCGTTAAAGTAACGGCGATTTTGCTAAGCAAAACCAGCTCCAATTCCGAAAGAAAGGACGCTTTCGCAATGCGAAAGCCATGGTCTTAAATATGAAAGTCAGTTACTATCCGGGTTGCACACTGCGTAATAAGGCGAAAAAGCTCGATTATTACGCAAGAGAAAGTGCAAAGATCCTCGGATTTGAATTATGTGAAGTTGAGAATTGGCAGTGCTGCGGCGGTGCATTCACCTCCTCGAGCGATGAAATTGCCACAAAGCTCTCTTCTGTACGTGCACTCAAGAGTGCATACGAAAGCGACAGACCGCTCATCACGGTCTGCTCGGCATGCCACAATGTGCTCAAACGCACAAATGCGGCAATGCAAAACGACAAAACATTTGCAAACCGTGTAAACAATTATATGGCTCAGGATGAGGACTTCTCAGGTGACTACAATGGTGAGGCTACGATCTATCACTACCTTGAGTACCTTCGTGATGTCGTCACATTTGAAAAAGTAAAGGAAAAGGTCGTTTCACCTCTCACGGGAATGAAGATCGCTCCCTATTACGGATGTCTTCTTCTCCGTCCGAGCAAGGTCATGAATACCGATGATCCCGAAAATCCTTCACTTCTTGAAGATCTTATATCTGCTCTCGGCGGTGAAGTCATAAAATATCCTCAGAGAAATGAATGCTGCGGAGGATATATGGCTGTTGAAGATAAGCAGGCGGCTGAAAAGCAGAGTAATCGCATCACAAAGAGTGCGCTTTCGGCAGGAGCTGAAGTGATGCTTACAGCCTGCCCTCTATGCCGTTACAATCTCATGAACAGCGAAAACGAGATTCCCGTACTCTATTTCACCGAGCTTTTAGCAAAAGCTCTCGGCGTTGAGGAGGTATAACATATGGCAAATGATATGCTCAAAAGAGAAGAAATTCTTCGCATCAGCGGAGTTAACCCACGCAAATGTATGAAATGCGGAAAATGCTCGGGAAGCTGCCCCTCTTACAATGAAATGGAATATCATCCCCATCAGTTTGTTTCAATGGTGGAAAACGGTGATATTGAAAGACTTCAGAATTCCGAGTCGATCTACAAGTGCCTTTCATGCATGGCGTGTGTCGAGCGTTGCCCCCGCGGTGTCGAACCCGGCAAGCTCATCGAAGCTGTACGCCTTATAACAATAAGACAAAAGGGTGCAGACCGTGTCACACCCGATATGATCCCCGAGATCATAGACGATCAGATGCCGACGCAGGCACTCGTTACGGCATTCAGAAAGTATAAGAAATAAGGAGGATTGAAAATATGCAGAAAATAGGTGTATTTATATGCCATTGCGGCACCAATATTGCAGGAACCGTGGATGTTGCCGCTGTTACTGAAGCACTCAGCCACGAACCCGGCGTCGTATTTTCAACTCATTACCCCTATATGTGTTCGCAGGCAGGACAGGATATATTGAAGGATGCGATCAAAGAGCATGGTCTCACAGGTATCGTTGTCTGCTCATGTTCACCCCGTATGCATGAAGCGACCTTCCGTAAAGCGGCTACATCAGCAGGAATCAACCCCTATATGGTTGAGATCGCCAACATACGTGAGCAGTGCTCATGGGTACATAAGGATGTAAAAGAAGGAACTCAGAAGGCTATAATTCTTGGCAGAGCGGCGATTGCAAAGGTTCACCTCAATGCTCCCTTAAAAGCCGGAGAGTCACCTGTTACCAAGCGTGCGCTCGTCATCGGAGGCGGAATTGCCGGAATTCAGACCGCACTTGATATAGCAGATGCAGGATTCCCGGTTGATATCGTTGAGACAAAGCCGACTATCGGCGGTAAGATGGCTCAGCTTGATAAGACCTTCCCGACACTTGACTGTGCGGCTTGTATCCTCACACCTAAAATGGTCGATGTTGCACAGAATGAAAATATACGCATATTCTCATATTCCGAGGTCACATCTGTCGGCGGATTCGTCGGAAACTTCGATGTAACCATTAAGCGCAAAGCAAGATATGTAAAAGAAGAGCTTTGCACGGGATGCGGAGCATGTACCGAAAAATGTCCGCAGAAGAAGATACCCAACGAGTTCAACCTCGGTATGGATAACCGCCGTGCAATATATATTCCCTTTGCACAGGCAGTTCCGAAGGTGGCAACCATAGATGCCGAGCACTGCACAATGCTCAAGACAGGTAAGTGCGGAGTATGCTCGAAGATATGTACAGCAGGAGCTATCGATTATAAGGCAAAGGATGAATACATAGAAGAGAAGTACGGAGCTATCGTTGTTGCAACAGGCTTCAACCCGATCTCTATGGATAAATTCGATGAATTTGCATACTCTCAGTCAAAGGATGTAATTACATCTCTCGAATTTGAGCGTCTTTGCAATGCGGCAGGACCTACAGGCGGAAAGCTTCTCCGTCCCTCAGACGGTGAGCATCCTCACACGATCGTTTTTGTTCAGTGTGTCGGTTCAAGATGTGACGCATGTGCACAAAAGGGAAAAGAGTATTGCTCCAAGATCTGCTGTATGTATACGGCAAAGCATGCAATGCTGACAAGAGATAAATATCCGGATACAGATGTATATGTATTCTATATAGACGTCCGTACACCCGGAAAGAACTTTGATGAATTCTATCGCAGAGCAGTCGAAGAATACAATGTTCATTATATTAAAGGAATGGTCGGAAAGGTCATGCCCGAAGGTAAAAAGCTCAAGGTTCGTGCTTCCGATCTCATAGACAACAGACAGCTTGAAATTGATGCCGATCTCGTAGTGCTTGCGGCGGCAATTGAGCCTGATAAGTCGGCTCGTCCGCTTGCTACAATGCTTACAGCATCAATGGATACAAACGACTTCTTTACAGAAGCGCACCCCAAGCTCCGTCCGGTAGAAAGCCCTACAGCAGGCGTATATCTCTCGGGAACATGCCAGGGACCTAAGGATATCCCCGAAACTGTCGCTCAGGCAGGTGCTGCGGCATCCAAGGTCATCGGACTTCTCGTTAAGGATAAGCTCACAGGTAACCCCTGCGTTGCATCACCCGATGAACTCATGTGCAACGGATGCTCAAGCTGTGAAAAGGTATGTCCTTACGGTGCTATCACATATGTCGATAAAGAATTCCGTATGCCCGACCGTACAACCAAGGTCCGCCGTGTTGCTCAGGTCAACGAAGCGGTCTGCCAGGGTTGCGGATGCTGTACAGTAGCATGTATGTCGGGTGCTATGGATCTTAAAGGATTCAAGAATCAACAGATATTTGCGGAGGTAGATGCAATATGTCGATGAATGAAGAAAACTACAGACCGCTTATAGTTGCATTTTGTTGCAACTGGTGTTCGTATGCAGGTGCAGACCTTGCCGGTAATAACCGTCTTGCCTACCCTGCAGATGTAAAGATCATCCGTGTTCCCTGCTCATGCCGTGTCAATCCCACATTCATTCTCCGTGCTTTCCAAAGAGGAGCTGACGGTGTTATCCTTTGCGGATGCCACCCCGGGGATTGCCACTATACATCGGGCAACTATTATACACGCCGCCGTATGGCACTGCTCTTCTCTATGCTCGACTATCTCGGCATAGAGCGTGAGCGTACACGTGTTGAATGGGTTTCTGCCGCAGAAGGTGCTAAGTTCTCTGCAACGATGAATGAATTCGCTCAGAGTGTCGCATCGCTCGGAAGAAATAAGAGATTGGAGGACCTGAGATGCAAAAGATAACTCGTGAAATTCTGATTTCAAAAGCGAAAGCTCTTCTTGAGAGCGGAAGCGTTGACCGTGTTCTCGGATGGAAAAAGGGAGATTTTGTATACGATGTGACTCCCGGTGTATTCACAAGTGCACAGCAGCTTGAGGATGAATTTGTTTACGGCGATTTCTGCGGAGCAAATTTTTCAAAATATCTTATAAAAGAATCTGCAAAAAGTGCAAGCAAGGTTCTTGTATTCCTCAAGCCTTGCGACACATACAGCTTCAATCAGCTCCTTACAGAGCATCGCTTTAACCGTGAAAAGGTTTATGCGATCGCAATACCCTGTGAGGGAATGATCGATGCAAAGAAGATAAAAGAAAAAGCTGACAGCATAGTAGATTGCGAATCAACAGCTGAAGGAATCAAGATAAACACACTTTATGACGGTGTTATCACCCTTTCTTATGAGGAAGCTCTTGCTGAAAGATGCCTTAACTGCAAGTCTAAAAAGCATGTGGCATATGACGAGATCATCGGAGAAGACGGCGATGTAATTGACAGCAACCGTTTTGACGAAGTCGCAAAGATAGAGAGTATGTCTGCCGATGAAAGATTTGAATTCTGGCAGGGTGAGCTTTCACGTTGCATCCGTTGCAATGCCTGCCGTGATGTATGTCCTGCATGTACATGCGAGCACTGTGTTTTTGACAACCCGAATTCGGGACTCGAAAACAAAGCTGCGGCAGACAGCTTTGAAGAAAAAATGTTCCATATTATCAGAGCATTCCATGTTGCGGGACGTTGTACAGACTGCGGCGAATGCTCAAGAGTATGTCCTCAGCACATTCCGCTCCATCTGCTCAACCGTAAGTTCATAAAGGATATAAATGAATTCTACGGAGATTATCAGGCAGGAAGCGAAGTCGGAAGCCGTCATCCTGTTGTAAATTACACAAAGGAAGATGTAGAACCCAAAGACGCAGTAAAGGGAGGTAAGAACAATGCTTAAACTCTCGAAACAAAATCTGAATTCCCTTTTTGCAAGGATCTCAGAAAATTATAAGCTTTATATGCCGCTTGTCGGCGAAAAAGGCGCAAATTACGGTGAATGGAGCGAAGGCAAAGAGTATGCCGCAAACGCTCTCAACACCGGAAAAAGCCCGAAGGATTTCTTCTTTCCTCAGACAGAAAACCTCATGGCCTTCAAAACAGAAGGCAAAAAGATATCGATAGACGATGTAAGAAGCGAAAGCGAAGATTTCGTAGTGTTCGGCGTGCGTGCATGTGACGTCCGTGCATTTGCGGTTCTCGATAATGTTTTCCTTTCAGAGCCTGTCGACTCATATTACAAGAATCGCCGTGAACACGGAGTTATCGTTTCACTTGCCTGCAACCGTCCCTGCGAGAGCTGTTTTTGTGCCACATTCGGAATCGATGCTTCACAGCCCGAAGGCGACGTCGTATGTCATATGACAGACGACCTGCTGATCCTCGACGCAAAAAGCGAAAAGGGCGAAAAACTGCTTGCAACGCTCTCGGGCGTTACCGAAGAGGGCGGAGAGCAGGAAGCACAGGCTCAGAAACAGATAATCAAAGACCGTCTTGCAAAGCTTCCCCTTGCAACTCTCAGTGCAGACAAATTCGGCGGAGAAAAGACAAAGCAGTTCTTTGACGATCCGGCGTGGAAGGCACTTTCGGAAAGCTGTCTCGGATGCGGAACATGTACATTCGTGTGCCCGACCTGTCAGTGCTATGACATCAGAGATTTCAAGACGAATGACGGAGTTATACGTTACCGTTGCTGGGACTCCTGCATGTATTCAAACTTCACAAAAATGTCGGCAGGACAGCCGAGACTCACACAGCTTGAGCGTTTCCGTCAGAGATTTATGCATAAGCTTGTCTACTATCCTGAAAACAATAACGGACTGTTCAGTTGCGTAGGATGCGGCAGATGTATTTCAAAATGCCCTATAAAAATGAATATTGTAAAAGTAATGAAAACGCTCGGAGAAGGAGGAAAAGAAAATGGCTGAATTCAATGAACCCTTAATGCCTTATATAGGTGAGATCGTCGATATCCGTCAGGATACACCCGATATCAAGACCTTCAGAGTAGTCACGCCCGACGGAAAGGTTCCCTTTACGCACCGTCCCGGACAGTGTGCCATGATCTCGATCCCCGGAATCAGTGAAGCAATGATCTCGATCACTTCATCTCCGACAAACACCGAATATATGGAGTTTTCAATCAAAAAGTGCGGATGTCTGACAGAATTTCTTCACAGCTGTGATGTCGGTCAGCAGTTGACTGTAAGAGGTCCTTACGGTCACCCGTTCCCCGTAGATACCGAATTTGTCGGTAAGAACCTTATATTCGTAGCAGGCGGCGTCGGACTCGCACCTCTTCGTTCGGTCATAAATTACTGCCGTCACTACAGAGACAGATACGGCAGGATCGATATCGTATACGGCTCACGTTCAAAGGATGACCTTCTTGATTATAAGGAAATCATCGATGAATGGACGAACGACACAAATGTATTCGTTCACCTGACGATTGACCGTGAACAGGAGGGCTGGGACGGCCATGTAGGATTCGTTCCGAATTATGTCAAAGAGCTTGCCTTCCCGACAGATAATACGATTGCGATACTCTGCGGTCCTCCTATCATGATCAAGTTCACGCTTGCCGGACTGCTTGAGCTCGGATTCGACAAGACACAGCTTTATACAACACTTGAGCTTCGCATGAAATGCGGAATCGGCAAGTGCGGAAGATGCAATGTCGGTTCAAAATATGTTTGCAAAGACGGGCCTGTATTCCGTTTTGATGAACTTGATGAACTTCCAAACGAATATTGATAACCAATCGAAAGGGAAAATGAATATGGAAAAACTCGTAAATATATATCTTTTCGGAAAACAGTATAAAGTCCCGGATAATCTCACAATTATGTGTGCCATGGAATACGCCGGCTATCAGCTCGTAAGAGGTTGCGGATGCCGTAACGGATTCTGCGGTGCATGTGCCACGATCTACCGTATAAAGGGTCAGAAGGATCTGAAAACATGTCTTGCTTGCCAGACTAAGGTCGAGGAAGGAATGTATATCGCTACACTCCCCTTCTTCCCGCTTGTAAAGCAGGTATTCGATGTCAATAAGATCAGCACAAATGAAACAATTATGATGCAGCTTTACCCCGAGATCTATGCCTGCGTAGGATGCAATGCCTGCACAAAGGCTTGTACACAGGGACTCAATGTTATGCAGTATATTGCTTACGCTCAGCGCGGCGAATTTGAAAAATGCGCTGAAGAGTCATTTGACTGCGTAATGTGCGGATGCTGTTCATCTCGTTGCCCTGCCGGAATATCTCATCCTCAGGTTGCAATGCTTGCACGCCGCATCAACGGTAAATATCTTGCACCCAAAACAGAACACCTTGAAAACCGTGTTAAAGAGATAGAAAACGGAACATTCAAGGAACTTATTGAGCAGCTCATGGGTAAGCCTGTTGAAGAGCTCAAAGAACTTTATAACAATCGAGAGATCGAGAAATAAGGGAGGAAGAATAAAATGTACGCTGAAGAATTTCAAAAATCCCTTAAGGCGGTAGAACAGGCACGTGAAGCCAACATCGCCTTAGAACCCAAGCGTATGACGGCACAGGAGAAGGAAGACCTTCTTGCCGCATACCATCCTGACTACAAAAAAAGCGAATTTGCCGAACTGAAGATCGGTCCCAACAAGGGCGAAGTCGTTCCTCACGAGCTTTGCGAAATGCTCCAGGCACACAGCCGTATAAAGGCTGAAGATGTCAACCTTGAGAATCCTAAGTACGATGTTGATGTTCTCATCATCGGCGGCGGCGGAGCAGGTGCAAGTGCGGCTATCGAAGCAAACGAAGCAGGCGCAAGTGCAATGATCGTCACTAAGCTCCGTATCGGAGATGCCAACACAATGATGGCAGAGGGCGGAATCCAGGCAGCTGATAAGCCGAACGATTCACCGGCTACTCACTTCCTTGATGCTTTCGGCGGCGGACACTTTGCGGCAAAGAGAGAGCTTCTCTCCAAGCTTGTCTGCGACGCTCCCGGTGCTATCAAATGGCTTAACGAGCTCGGAGTAGAATTCGATAAAATGCCCGACGGAACAATGGTAACGACTCACGGCGGCGGAACATCAAGAAAGCGTATGCATGCCGCAAGAGACTATTCGGGTGCCGAGATCATGAGAACTCTCCGTGACGAAGTGCTCAACCGTGGAATTCCGGTAGTGGACTTCACAGCGGCAGTTGAGCTTATTCTCGATGAAAACGGCAACGCCGCAGGTGCGGTTCTTATGAATATGGAAACCAAAGAGCTTATGGTTGCCAAAGCTAAAACAGTAATCATAGCTACGGGCGGTGCAGGAAGAATGCACTACCAGGGATTCCCGACATCCAACCACTACGGTGCTACAGCTGACGGACTTGTTCTTGGATACCGTGTCGGAGCTAAGCTTCTTTATGCAGATACTCTTCAGTATCACCCGACGGGTGCGGCATTCCCTCAGCAGATCTTCGGTGCTCTCGTAACCGAAAAAGTACGTTCGCTCGGTGCAAAGCTTGTCAACCGTGACGGTAAAGTATTCATGCATCCGCTTGAAACACGTGACGTAGCGGCAGCTTCGATCATCCGTGAATGCTCTGACAGAGACGAAGGCGTTGAAACAGGAACAGGCAAGGCAGTTTGGCTTGACACACCTATGATCGAAAAGATCGGCGGAGAAGGCACGATTGAAAAGAGAATCCCTGCAATGCTCCGTATGTTCGCAAGCTACGGAATCGATATCAGAAAAGAGCCGATTCTCGTATACCCGACACTTCACTACCAGAACGGCGGACTTGACATCAATGTTGACGGACAGACCACCAATGTTGAAAATCTCTTCGTTGCAGGCGAGGCAGTCGGAGGAATCCACGGACGCAACCGTCTTATGGGTAACTCACTGCTCGATATCATCGTGTTCGGACGTAACGCAGGACAGAATGCTGCCGCAAAGTCGAAGAATGTAACTGTTGGAAAGCTTACACTCGACCACATTTCAAAATTCGAGAAGGAAATCGCAGATGCAGGAATTGAAACAACTGCTGTATCACCGAAGCTTCTTCCCAACTATACAAACAAATACGAAGGCTGACAAAAGAGGTGTAAATATAGTATGGTTTTATTTGGAGGTGCTGTTTCAGTCACCGGTGTCTCATTCTTAATGCTCTGTGTTCTCGTGATCGCCGCAGTAGGATACGCTCTCGGAAGAATCACGATAAAAGGAGTCAATCTCGGAACGGCAGGCGTATTTATCGTCGCACTTATATTCGGTTGTTTCTTCTATCCGCAGATAGAGGCACAGACGACCGGCTATACAGGGAGTGCTCTCAAGATAATCGAAAATTTCGGACTTATCCTCTTTGTTACCGCTGTCGGTTTCATTGCAGGTCCTAAATTCTTCGGAAACTTTAAAAAGAACTTCAAGTCATATGTTGCTCTTGCGGTTATCATCATTGTAGCCGGCGGACTTTCGGCTATAGGATGCATATTTGCAGGACGTGGGCTTGGACTCGGAGAAAGCAATGCCGAACTCACAGCGATGATAGTAGGACTTCTGTCAGGCTCACTGACATCAACCCCTGCTTTCTCAGCAACAAAGGATACTGTTGCAGCAGAGCTTCAGGATATTGTTGCAGTCGGACACGGTATTGCGTATATTTTCGGAGTTATAGGAGTTGTTCTCTTTGTGCAGCTTATTCCGAAAATGTTGCACGCAGATATGGAAAAGGAACGCCATCTTGCTTCGGGTGTCAGCGAATCAAACAGAACAAAGTATAAAGGAAAGCTGTTCAGTTTTGATGATTTCTCATTCCTTCCATTTTTCCTTGCCGCAGCAGTCGGAATCATTATCGGCTCGATCAAGATTCCGCTTTCGGCAAAAGGATTCTCGGGAACATGCTTCAGTCTGACAACGACCGGCGGATGTCTGCTCACATCGCTGATTTTCGGACATTTCGGACATTTCGGTGAAATTAACGTTATGCCGTCCGAGCATACACTTAAAGAATTCAGAGAGCTTGGACTTATGCTTTTCCTTATCGGTGCCGGAATTCCCGGCGGTGCAAAGTTCATCCAATACTTCAACGTATCTTACTTTGTATTCGGTGTAATAATGACGATCTTCCCGATGATTATCGGATTCCTGTTTGCAAAATATGTTCTTAAGCTCAGCCTTCTGAACAATCTCGGTTCGATAACCGGAGGTATGACCTCAACTCCTGCACTCGGAACGCTGATACATGTTGCACAGTCGGAAGATGTTGCGGCAGCTTATGCAGCAACCTACCCCGTAGCCCTTATATCGGTCGTATTCGTTTCACAGTTCTTGGTTATTCTGTTTAGTTAAGATAGTTTTTGATAAACATAAGGGGGAACTTTCTGTAGAAAGTTCCCCCTTCCCCTTTCAAAAACTTTATAAAAATGGGATGTGTATAGGGCTTCTTCTAAATATGGCTTAAACTGTTTTGCTTGAACCGTAGCTGGCATGTGGGGCTTCTCTACCACACGGTAAATATAAAATTTTCACATTAACTCTTGATCTTAAAATTACAGTGTCAAATATCTCTGATTTTTTATAAGATATCAGTGGAGGAATTCTTCCTGCGATGTATAAAAGTACAGACAAGTTGACAATAATAAGGATGTAAATTACAGGACATTACCGGGAGACAAAAAACCAGGAAATGTTCAAAGAGAAAGAGTGTGACTGATATGAATGTAAAACGGGGAGACATATTTTATGCCGATCTCAGTCCTGTTGTAGGCTCTGAGCAGGGCGGCCTTCGTCCTGTGCTGATCGTTCAGAATGACATAGGAAACAGATACAGCCCTACTGTTATTGCGGCGGCAATAACAAGTCAGATGGGAAAGACCAAGCTTCCGACTCATATAGATCTTTTCAAATCGGGAATGACGGCAAATTTAGGACTTGCAAAAGATTCTGTCGTTTTGCTCGAGCAGATAAGAACTATAGATAAGCAGCGCTTGAAGGAAAAAATGGGGCATCTCGAAGACAGTGTAATGCAAAAGGTCAACGATGCCATTACTGTATCCTTTGGGCTTGAAAAAGAGCCGGCAACCAAAACAATTGTCATTACCGAAACCAAAAGTGATGACGCTGTCACGGCATAATGATATGTCATAAAGTACTATAATATACAGGGCTGTAATAATTTCGTGTGATTTATTCAGCCCTGTTTTTCTATCTTTAAAGTTTTGCACACGAAAAATGCCGAATTATAGCCATGCAAAACGACTTATACACAATATGCACAGAGTTATGCACAATATTTCGTGTTATGCACATTTATTAAATGTTGTAAACCTTTTTACAATTCATTTCGATTGTTGACAGAAATAATATTTTGATGTATAATTAAATGAAATCAAAATTACGGAGAATTTAAAGTAAATGATAATAAATGACAGAAAGCACACAGAGCTTACAACACACGATTTTTATTATGACCTGCCGCAGGAGTTGATAGCACAAACCCCGGCAGACATAAGGGATAATTCACGTTTACTTGTTGTTGACAGAAAAAACGGAGAGCTTGCCGACCGTGTATTCCACGATATAACCGAATATCTGCATGAGGGAGATACACTTGTAATAAACGATTCAAAGGTCATACCTGCACGACTTTACGGAAAAAAAGAAGGTATGGAAGGAATGTGTGAAGTTGTCCTCCTCAGATGCAAGGAACTTGACACATGGGAATGCCTTGTAAGACCGGGGAGACGGCTCAAGCCTGGAGCTGTTATATCATTTGCAGACGGCCTTATGACAGGCAACATTATAGAAACAAATGAAGGCGGAAACCGTATTATCCATTTTGATTATGACCACGGCAAGGGCGATTTTTATGCAATGCTCGATAAAATAGGTCAGATGCCACTGCCGCCATACATAACAAAAAAACTTGAAGATAAATCTAGATATCAGACGGTATATGCAAACAAAGAAGGTTCTGCCGCCGCACCTACAGCAGGACTTCACTTTACTCCCGAGCTTCTCAAAAAGATCGAAGATATGGGTGTTGCAGTCGTAAGGGTTATGCTTCATGTCGGACTCGGAACATTCCGTCCCGTCAAGGTCGATAATATTGAAGAACATAATATGCACTGCGAATATTTTGAAGTCAGTGAGGAAGCGGCAAATACTATAAATGAACGCCGCAAAAAAGGCGGAAGAACGATTTGCGTCGGAACAACATCCTGTCGTACGCTTGAAAGTGCAAGCGATGACGAGGGAATCGTGCACGCAATGCATGACGACACCGGAATATTTATTTATCCGGGATATAAATTTAAAGCAACCGACGCACTGATAACAAATTTTCACCTCCCCGAAAGCACCCTGCTCATGCTCGTTTCGGCACTGTCATCAAGAGAGCTGATAATGAAGGCGTATAAACACGCAATAGACGAGAAATACCGATTTTTTTCATTTGGCGATGCGATGTTTATTTGTTAAACAAGCGCAACATCATATATGCTAAACTAAAAAACCAAAAATAATAAGAAGATACTGAAGAAAACAATATGACAAACAAATACAAATGTCCTTGTTGCGGGTATAAAACCATGGAACATGAAGAAAGCCTATATCACGATATCTGTCCCGTGTGTTATTGGGAAAATGACCCCATACAAAATGACGATCCTGACTTACAGGGAGGTGCAAATAAGATTTCTCTGAATGCCGGTAAAGAGAACTTCCGCAAATGGGGTGCGATCGATATTGATTATATAAGATATGTCCGAGCGCCGCTTGATTCGGAAAAATAAATACAGAATTCCGAAAAACAGATAATTCTCGCTACACTCATCGGTGCAATTATGATTATTTAGAAGACTTTGAAATAAAGGGGCTACACATGAAAAATAAAATGATCGAATTCTTGCTAAATAACGCCAACCCGTCTATCAGATTGCGTGTCAAAAAGGAAGTGCTCGGAAATATTACTGCCGAAGAAAAGACTCTGCAAATGCAGATCTTGAACGAAAAAATTCCTCTCTTTATGGCAGAAAAACAGCAACCGAACGGCTGGATCGGTTTGGGCTTTCACGGATCGAGCAAAAATGCCGGGCAATATGACAATCAGGAAACGGCAACAAAATATATGGGTGAAAAGGGATTAAAAGGTTCATCACTTCTTGATCGTGCTATGGATGCCTATGTCACTACAGAGTTGACTGATTTTTGTTACGAAACAAAAGGAAAAGTATATAGCGAATTTACAGTTCCCGCGTATGGTCAGAATATCATCCGTTGTGCCTGTATCGCAAGAGCACATTACGACGATGTTATCAATATTGAACCGCAAATAGGCGTTTCACTGGAATCATTTCGGCGTGTAACCGAAGTTGATTCTATACTTGATGTATCGCGTCCGTCAAAAAAAATTCGATTGTTTAATGAATGTGAGAGATGGCCCTGCCGCTATCATCTTGAAATACTTGCATTTACAGATTCATGGAAGACCGAAAAGAATATAAAAATGCTTGCGGAGTCTTTTCGTCGTTTGATGCGAACCGACCGCCCCGAAATTATTAATACAAAGGTTGCATGCTGGGTGGGACATGCAGTAGGACCTGCGTGGTATCTGAATGAGGGCTATTCTGTTTCCGCCGATGCAATCGGTTTGTTTGATTCGAACGGTATACATAGGATAAATTTTGAAAAGGTTGAATGGCTTTGTCGTCTCGGATTGTACCCGTATTTGCCTGAACTCCGTAAAGAAGTAAATTATATTGAAGAATTTATCAATAACGACGGTGTTTGTACAGTGCCATTCTATGAAAACGAGTTTCGCAGTTGGGGACCGTATGCAGGTCTACAGCTCGAAACCGATTGGCGGTCAAATAAGCGTAAACTATGTGATATAACATTCCGTGCACTTTTGATACTGCACTATGCAAGTCAGAAATAAAATAAAAAGGTAAAGGTTATGAATAACAGTGAAAAATATCGCAAGGCACACAATTTTTGTACCTGCAACGAGACAATGTTAAAAAGCAGTCAGCTATGCGGATGTTTTTACTGTTTAAAAATCTTCGAGCCGTCCGAAATTGTCGATTGGATCGGCGACCGAGATGACCCTGAAAACCGTACTGCAAGATGCCCTTATTGCGGAATCGATTCTGTTGTGAGCGATAATTGCGGATACCCTGTCAGCGAAAAGTTTCTCGGTGAAATGTATGAATATTGGTTTTCATAATCAGATATCACATTTTTGCGTTATGAAAAACATATCTGCAATACTGAGATTTTAAACATAATGAAGGAAACGATGATTATTTATTGATCATCGTTTTTCTTTACCTATAAAAAATCAACCTCAAGTAGAATGCAGAGCGAAATATTCAACATTTTTACTATTGTAAGTTGAATAATGCTGTGATAAAATAAAATCACAAGATAGCTATCTCGAAAACAAGCAAAAGAATTTATAATAATCTGAAGTAATCTGGAGGATAAAAAATGTTAGATCAAAAAGTATTCGGCGAAAAGCTTCGCAATCATAGAAAAAGTCTCGGCATGACGCAGGAAGAGGTAGCAGAAAGAGTAGGCGTATCTCCTCAGGCAATTTCGAAATGGGAATCAGGCGACTGTCTTCCCGATTGTTTTAATCTTAAAGCAATCAGCGATGTTTATAAGATTTCGGCAGATGTTCTCCTTGAAACCGAATCGGACGGCGATATTGAAGCTGTGGCAAGAAAAATCGAACAGCTCGGAACCGAGTTTATTTGGGCAACGGCAAACTGTGATCGGTACAATAATAATCTTCACAAGGAGCTTGGCGAAGATCTGTGGAAGATGTGAAAAGGTATCTACTTTGCGGAAACAGGAGACCGAAAGATCCAGGAGGAAAGTAAAGCACGAGGAAATTTGCGTATTTGCGGAGATTTCGGTGTTAAGCTTTGGGATGACGACGGAGTGACGTGCGTTGTGAAAAAATCTTTGATCAAAAACCTCGGCATTTCACCGGAGTCTGTTTCCGAGGTCATATCTGCACTGTGCAGTGAAGAGGGGCAAAAACTGATCATTGCACTTGAATGTGCTTTCCCTACATCAAAAGAAGATATTATCTCCAAAACAAATATAGAGATACACCGATTGAACGAGTTGCTTCTTTTGTTCAGCGAAAACAGAATTATAGAATTCGTATCAGACCGCAGATTCGCTAATTCAACCGGTTATAAAATAAGCGGACATTGCGGCATCGTTGCCTATATGGTGCTTTCCGCAATGCATATCCTGCAAAAGCAAAAATATGAAGTGACGTATTTTTTAACCCATGAAAATATTTGAATATGCCAAATTCTTGCGATAACGGGCAGATGAACAGCAACATACAGAAAAAGCAGTTATCGGTCATTGACACGTGTGACTATATATGATAAAATATGCATATACAGCAGTATAAAAAGCGCATTTTACAGAGGAGGGGGAAGAAATATCATGTCTAAAAATGTGATTCATATTTTTGGGGCATCGGGATCAGGGACGTCTACGCTTGGCGAAAAAATATGTTTAGAACTTGGCTATAAATTCATGGACACGGATGACTATTTCTGGTTGCCGACAAATCCTAAGTTTACTACTAAGCGGAATGCCGAAGAACGCTTGGCTATGATGAGAGCAGATATTGAGGATGCTGAAAATGTGGTAATATCAGGTTCGTTAGTTGATTGGGGAGATGAGTTGATTCCTTTATTTACATTAGCTATTCGATTGGAAACTGCAACGGATATCCGAATTTCCCGATTGGAGCAAAGAGAACGAGCACGCTTTGGACAAAGAATCGACATTGGCGGAGATATGTTTAAACAACATCAAGAGTTTATATCCTGGGCAAAATCGTATGATCTGGGTGGTTTGGCTATGAGAAGTAAAGCGAAACATGATGAATGGCAAAAATTATTGCAATGCAAATTCATTGAACTGAACGGTGCTGATGACTTAAATACGAATTATGAGATCATCAGAAAAATAGTAGAAAACGAGATTCCTGTTTGTCTTTGACATTGGCGAGCAGGGAAATTGTACGGACAGTTTCCGCTCGAATCGGCAGCGAGAGACAATTCTTTTTCAGGAAGTTTCGTAAAACTCCTATAACAAAAAACGGTGCAATGCAAATAAATGCATTGTGCCGTTTTTTTCATAAAAAGCTTCCTTATACAGTGTTCTTAAAAAAATTGTTTCCTTTTTCTTTTGCAATCAGCCATAATGATCGTAATTTAAATATAAATCAATTTGTAACGCAGTATTAAAAATAACAAACAGAACACTCCGATATGTAGATTATTTTGATCGTCTATCCCGCACTATTTTCTCATCAATTCAATAATCCCGCAATATTTCTCACCTGAAACGATGATATGCTCACGAAGGTAGAGTTCCATGCTCTCGAATGAGGTGAGCATTCTTTGTGTCAGCGAAATGTCTTCCTTTGACGGAGTACAGTCGCCAGATGGGTGATTGTGGGCAATTACAAAACTTGTAGCCTTTTTTGAAAATGCAATTTCGGCAATTCTTCTGAAGCTTACGTCAGACATATCGGGTGTTCCGGATGACAGCTCGCATGTATGTATCAGTTTATTGTCATTGAAAAACAGCAATACGACATGCTCGTTTGTCTTATTCATAAAATATCCGACAAGGTATCTGCCGATACTGTCAATGTCCGAAAGTTCTATTTTGTTTTCAAATTTGCTTTTCATATATACAGATGCAAGTTCGGGTATAAGTTTGATCAATATCGCACCGTTTTCGGTTATTCCCGGTATTTCAAGCAATTCCTCTTCTGTGGCATCAAATACACCTGAAATGCTTCCGAAGCGTTCTATAAGAGAGTGAGCTATGGGATTGGTATCTTTCATGGGAATAGCGTAAAACAAAAGAAGCTCGAAAATGTTGTGGTCTGCCATGGAAGATAAACCTTCGGCACGGAATCGCTCACGCATTCTTTTCCTGTGGTCTTTGTGAGGGTTGTACTTTTCAGGCTTTTTAGCCTTCTTTTTTATTTCGACCAAGTCATTCACAGCTGTGTTTACCGGCAGTTCTGAGTTCAATACCACGGCTTTGTTATCATTCATCATATTCCCCGCTGATTTGTCGTTTTTACCCTCTTCATAATAGACAGACTTATTCTGCTCCGTTTTAACGAATTTCATAATCTTTGATTTCTTTGCAGATACAGTAAATTTAACCGATTTACTGGTATTGCTCGGTCCGTCAAATTCATTATGCCCCATATTGTACAATAAACTCTCCTTTTTCAGCACATCTCAAGCTATTATACAATAATTTTTCTTTCAAATCAAGTGTTACAAAATCAGAAATTATTAAATTTATTGATATGAAAAAATAAAAACATAAAATAACCGTTTTTTAAGCTGTTTTTTTGAATCGTATCAATAAAACTGGATTTTATAGCTGAAATTTCGTTAAAAATAACGAACAACTTTTTTTATTCTTTTTCGCTTTTTAGTTCATTTTGCTTTAAAAAAGAGATAATAAATCGAAAAAAGTCGTACGGAACATTTATAGTTATAGCAATAAAAAACGATGCTTTTAAAGATATTGGACTTGACTGCATTAACAAAATGTGAACAATTTATATAAATATAGTAAAAAACAATGTCAAAGAAGCTGCTGTCACAAATTAAGACAGACACAAAAAAGAAAAGTTGACAGTATTATCGCCGAACTTAAAACTGCCCGCCTTACGGTTTACATATAAACAATAAATATATAACCTTATCCATGACGTTTTATTATTATATAAAAAAGCGGCGAGAGCAAACTCTCGCCATACGATATCTTATCTACATCGATCTATTTTTTATAACAAATAGGGCAGAGTCAAAGGCTTTTCAGGAGCGAATGACTCAACCCTATATTGTTCGTGGCAAAGCCACAATATTATCAGGTATCACGTTCTGATTAATTTTTACATAACTACAGTATGAATGTTTATATCTTGTATATGTAGTATGTCAACATATCGATAGATCTGTATATTGAATCTTTTCCAAACCGAATGATATCAGTTCTTCAAGGATATATTCGGCAGTTTCTGGGGTAACCGTATTTTCGCTCATAATATCAAATATCTGCTCTGCCTCTTCTTTATTACGTGAAATATCCTCAAAATATTGTTCATCATCCGCAACTCCGTCAATAAATGAAGCTACTGTCAAAGAGTATATCAAAGAAATTTCATTATCGTATACATCGCCAACATCAGATTTTACGGTGCAGTCTGCAATGTTTACGCATTTACCACTGTCACATATACATTTATCGCGATCTTTATCGACTGTCAGTGTATACTTAAGGGTCAGGCTCTTTTCCGCCTGGTCGACTGTTTTGGTTGATTCTCTCAGAATCAATTGTCCGGAGTTTTTCATGTTAATACTTCCTAATCATTATTTTGTCAGCACGCTACCAACATTTGCCTAATTATAACATATAATTAACAAAAAGTAAAGAGGGCGAAAAAAGCGATTAAAATAACTCAATAGAAAATATTTCGTCATATTGCAGAAATGTCAATTTAAATTGTATATGTTTTTCATTTTTATCACAAAGATTACAGCTTTCAGAGTATGTTTACGGACAAATCAGTCTATTTACAGAACTTAAAGAAAGAGTTTTGAAAACAGTCTGATAAAATGAGTACGGCGAAATGAGAAGAATCTTTGTTTTTGAGTTTGTATTTAATTGTTAAGAATTAGATTATGAGATGTTTAGTGGGAACAAATTTGAGCCAAATCTTCCTCTGCTGGTGCTGTCATAGAGTTTTTCAATGTTCAGTGCAAAGACAAGAAGAAATAATTGTTTTTCAATGTTTTGTTTATTTCTCGTCAGTAAATAATCAGGAATTGCAGTTATTTCTATAGTTGCCATTTCATTTTTGATATGGATACTGCCGAAGGTTATTCGAGCGGTTAAGAGAATAAAAAACTGTAGAAGATTAAATGCTGGAAGACGTCACTTAGTAGATGTTATTATTTTGCCGGAAGATCTGTTGTCACTGACAGAAAAAATTGCCGAAAATGTCCATTATGCCTGGGTGGTCGGAAGAATTTCCGAAGATTGGACATATGGCGAGAAGCGTGACGACATTTTTAAAACAGACGCTTTGTTTTGTTAATTATTCTTAGCTTTCCGAAAGCGAAAAGAAATACGATCTTAACACTTCGTTGAATACTTTGAAGTTTATAGTTGCACTTGTGTATAAAATCGGGAAATACTGATATTAAGGTGGAAGAAACTGTAAGTATAGTCTGAAAAAATCTTCACTCAGATAAAAATAAAAAACCTGAAATAAAAGATTTCAGGTTAAGACTTGAGAGCGAAGGCAAAATACTTGTATTGCATCGTCATGCCGGACACCGGTTTATGGGCTGTTGCTCTTTACGATTCCATTTTCGGTAAGTTTAAAAAGCTTCCTGAATGGGATTTGGGGCAAAGCTCTGATTTTATTTTGCCAATAGTTCAATCAATATATTGTTTTATTTTTTTCCTTTTACGATATCCCAATATGTTTTCGCCGCAAGCTCTGCCTTGTTGGAACCGTATTCATAAAATGAACTGTTCTTGAGATCGTCCGGGAGATATTGCTGTTCAACATAGTGATTTGGGAAATCGTGTGGATACTTATATCCTGCATAGTTGTTGACAGGACGCATATAAGGTGGTACTATCTGTCCTTTTCCCTCGTTTACGGCTTCCATTGCTTTAAATACAGCAGCCATTGCCGAATTTGATTTAGGGCATGTTGAAAGAAAGATCGTTGCGTTTGCGAGCGGAATCTGAGCTTCCGGCATTCCGACGAGTTTGGCGGCTTCGGTGCACGAATAGACAATACTTGCTGCCATCGGATATGCAAGTCCTATATCTTCATTTGCGATTACAAGCAATCGTCTTATTGCACCGAGCATATCTCCTCCTGCAAGGATTTTTGCGAGATAAAACACTGCCGCATCGGGATCAGAACCCCGAATTGATTTCTGCAACGCTGCAAGCATGTCGTAATGCACTGTTCCGGCTCTGTCGAAATTTCCGACGACCTTAGGAATCAGCGATTCGACAGCCTCTTTGTCAATTTTTCCGTCCGAAATAAAATAAGCTGATTCAAGGAGATTAAGGCAGGCTCTAACATCACCTGCCGCAGATCTTGCAATGAATTCAAAGGTTTCATCACTGCACTCGGTACTCGTGGCACTCTCGTCATTGAGAATTTTCAAACCCCTGCGAAGAGGGCGTATCATATCCTCCGGCAGGAGCGATTTGAATTCAAAGACGGTCGAACGTGATATTATAGCATTATAAACATAAATGTAAGGATTTTCTGTGGTTGATGCTATAAGTGTGATCTTGCCGTTTTCGAGATATTCCAGCAGTGATTGCTGCTGCTTTTTGTTAAAATACTGAATTTCATCGATATACAAAAGCACGCCGCTCTCAGAGAGCACACCGCTTGCAGATGATATTATCTCTTTTATGTCGGCAACCGATGCCGAAGTGCCGTTAAGCTTGAAAAACTGCATCGAGCTTTTTCTGGCTATAATATTGGCACAAGTAGTCTTTCCGGTTCCGGGAGGCCCGAAAAAGATCATATTCGGGATATGACCTTTTTCGAGCACTTTTTTCAGTATTCCACGCTCTCCGAAAAGATGATGTTGACCGCATACTTCGTCAAAATCTGTCGGTCTCATTCTGTCTGCAAGCGGAGCATACATAGTTATGACTTATCCTTTCCTGCATTATAAAAGCTGCTTTTAAAATGATTTATTTAAAATCGTAAGTTGCCTTTTGGACTGATATGCCGGATAAAGTTTTATCCGGCATTGTTCAGCTTTGATTCAGGCGTCCTTTTTCTTGTTTTTAACGACTACAAGGACAACTACTGCAGCTACTACTACCAGAGCTACTGCGATTATGATGATGACTATAGTACTGCTGTTGTCATTTTTTGCGGGCTGGGGTTCTGTTGTAGCCGCTGTTACATCGGGTGTTTCGGTAACTTCGGGAGTTACATCGGCGGTTTCAACCTTGATATTTGTGTTTGCGCTGAGCTTAGCAGTATATACTCCGTCAACAGCTTCTATCTTGTTTCCGTCAACGCTGACGCTTGTGATCTCTTTTCCGTTGGCGGGAGCAACCTTGAATGAGATGTCATTTCCGACTCCGAGATATTCTGCCGGGGTTGAAGTATATTCAAGGGTGAATGTATCGTTTTCTTCTACCGAGATCGTCGGATTTGTGTAATCAAAGACGAATTTTGTGCAGTCAATTCTTTGAGTTCCGGTGAATTCAGTTCCTCCCTCAGGAATGTCTATCTTAGAAATTACCTGTCTTTGTGAATTGATCAGTGATATCGATTTGATTATGATAGGCTCATTATCCACAGAGTATACATTTACACCCCAAGTATAGTCTGAAAAGCTCTTACCCTCGGGTATAGAATCGATAAGGTCGGAGTATTTTAATGCAAAGATTGCAGTTTTTTTCTTTGTTACAGTGCTTGTAATAACCTTACCGTCGAATGTAAATCCTTCTGTAATGTCATACTTCGGGTGGTAGTTCCTTCCGATTTTTCCGTAGAAGAACATTTTGGGTGTATATATGTCGTAGTATGTTTCGGTATTTCTTGTGAGGTAAACCGCTACATTTTCACGGTTAAGGCATGATACCTCAACCTCAACCATAAGCTCGGGAAGTCCGATCTCGATATCTTTATCCCAATATGTAAATACATACTGGTCCATTGTGGGTATTCTTTCTTCTCCTGAGTGAAGTGAATTGAATGCCTCGTATTCGGATACGCCGTTCAGCGAGTCATACATTACCCATATGTATCCCTTATTCATCCAGCTTTCTGCCCATGAATTTGCTACAAGGAATGCTCCCTTCATCTGACCGCCTTCGAAGTCATAGACGACATTGTCATCGTATCCTACGATAGCAAGTTGGTGTCCTCCGGCACCTTTTACAGTGTAAACAAGTGCACTTTCGCCTTTTTTTGCGGTTCCGCTTGCCGTTTTGAGTGTGTCATACTTCCATCCGCCGGAAATTCCGCCTGTGACGACGACATTTCCTGCAACAACGGCAGATTTGATCTTATCAAGAAATGCTTTTCCGTTTTCTGTTGTTGTGAGGCAAAGGTTTCCGTCGACATATGCGTCTATATCTCTTGCCCAGATCTGTTCATAATTTGTAAGACGATACTGGAGAGCGTTGAGCATTTCGTCCTTTCCGACCGTCCATTTTGTGGATTTTTCGTTCGGTACTTTTGCGGGTTTGCTGAACCATATGCTGTATCCGCCCTGTCTGTTGGTTTCAAAAGCACAGTAGTCCATTGTTGCACATCCGTGGTCAACTAAAATATCGTATACCCACGCTGTTCCCGAGCCTGAGAAGTCATATGTAAATTTTGAAGACATAAGATATTTCGGATCGCCCGATGAAGGATTCCAATCGGTCTCGGGATCGATAGAGTGAATATATCTTGATACTGCGTTGGTCATCTGAGTATATGTTATAGACTGAGATGCGCATGATCCGATTTCACCCTGATTACTGATGGGAGGAAGGTGAACCGTTCCCACGAGTGAGAACTGTTCGGGAAGTGCTTCTTCGCCGACTGCTGGCGTATCTTTTGCATCGGAATCGTCTGCTGATATTGCCAGTGGAATGATTGATACTATCGTTACAAGAACGAGAAGAAGTGAAATAAAAATTCGTGATTTATTCATGATAAATCTCCTTTTCATTTTTTTGTTTGTGTTTTTCGGCATTTTTTGTTTGCCTATTGTTCGTATTATACAATATTTATCCGCTGAATTCCTCAACAAATTGTAAATTTGTGTTCATTTGACGAGTATTTTTCCGATAAATGACCGCTTGACTTTCATTGCACCTACAGGGCAGAATTCCTGACAGCAAAAACAGCGGATGCAGTTCTTTCTGTCGATCACGGCCTTCTTTTTGACTATCCGGATCGTTTTGCGAGGGCAGAGCTCTGCACACTTTCCGCAACCTATACATTCTTTCTTGTATGTATACGGTTTTGAGCGAGTCAGTACACCGGCAATCTTATACAGCCTTTTTTTGAAAGGTGTTTTTCCGAAATCACTGAAATCAAGATTTTTTCTGTCGGCAATATTTTGATAATCGCTTATATAAAAATCGTTCGGGTCTCCTGATATCCTGATCTTTTCGATGCTGTCGGGGGTCAGTCCTCTCGCTATCGAGCTGCCGAGCGTCGGCACCTCATCGGGAGTGAGTCCGATTATTTTTGATGCCGCAAAATCAAGCATATACGGAGATTTTGAGGCGAGGATAGCTCCAATCTGACGTGGCGTTCCGGCAGTCGGACCGTTGCCCTCCATTCCGACAACAGCATCACATATATTGAGCTGTGGTTTCCAATAGACGTTAAGGTCAACAAGCATGTTGGCAAAATCGGCGTGATTTGGGTAGAGTGAGTGATATTCGGCCTTCATTGTTCCCGGAATCGTTCCAAAGAGATTTTTGACCGCCGCAGACATTCCCATCATTCCATGGGTTTTGAGCTTGGAAAAATTGATAATTGCATCAACCTTTTTCAGCCATGCAGTGCATGTGAATGAATGCATTGCCTTTGCGTCGTTCACGTTTACAAGCTCGGTGGAAAAATCGTTGTTCAATCTGATCCTGTCACTTTCAAGCGATTTCATTCCGGTAGCGGAATATACATGTGAAAGAAAAACCGAATTGTACAGCCCTCCCGGACTGTCGCCTATAATGATCTGAGAAACACCGTGTTCTGTCAGAATGTCGCACAAAGCACCTATCAGCTTCGGGTGGGTCGTTGCTGCCTTATCGGGCTTCATTGAAGAAACAAGGTTCGCCTTGATTCCTACCGTCATTCCTTTTTTGACAAAATCAAGACCGTTTATATCGTCAAGTGCTTTTTCAAGTATTGATTTCAGATCGGCATCGTAACTGTCGCATGCGGCAATTACAACATCGAATACTTCTGCCATTAAGATAACTCCTTTCGATTTGTTAATTCAGGCTTTCGGCGTGAACACTTTAAATGGTGATATTGCTTCAAGTTGCCATACCGGATATACAATAAGCTTTCACGAAAACAGCCCTTTATTGTAAGTATTGTAACATATAATTATAGATATTGCAAGAGCGGTTTTTAACTAAAAAAGAGGAATTGAAAAAAAGGGAACCCCCCGATTCTCAGATAGAAATCGGGGGGGATTCCCAAAATATTTTATTTTTTGTTGTGATCAGCCGATAAACATCTGCGTCCAGTAATGTCCGTCTTCTACATACCCGACTCCGATCTGTGTGTATTTGGAGGAGAGTATGTTTGCTCTGTGTCCTTCGGAATTCATCCATGCATTCACGACCGCTTCGGGCGTTGAATAACCCATGGCGATATTCTCTCCGGCGGTACGGTACGAAACCCCTGCCTTCTTCATCATATCAAATGCACTTCCGTAGGTCGGGCTTTGATGTGCGAAATATTTTAGATCATGCATATCCTGAGATTTTTGCCTTGAAAGATCTACAAGTGAATAATTCATCTGTAATGCACTCAGTCCGTACTTTGCACGCTCTACGTTGACAAGCCGTACGACCTCACTTTCAAACTGTGATCTCTTGTCTTTTGAATTTTGCGTGCTGTTTTCGGTTTTATGTACTGTATCCTCCTTGATTACAGTCTGATTTTCATTTTTGTCTTTGTTGTTTTCCTTGACCGTCTCCTTCTTCGGTTCTTCCTTTACGCTGTTATTGTCTGTTTTGTTTTCGGTTTTATCTGCTTTGTTCTGCGCTTTGTTTTCTGTTTTATCTCCTTTGTTTGAAGAGTTTGTATTATTCTGATTTATATTGCCTGCCGGATTCTTTATATTCTCGCTCTCGTTTTCCTGCGGACATTTTCCGCTGAACAGCGAAACGATCCTGTCAAACAAACTGCGGAATGCAGTGTATATACCGCTGACCTGCGTTGATTCCTTGTTACCGTTGTCAGCCGATGAATGGATCGATATGCCGGCAGTCATAAGAATTGCACAGCAGAGAATTACCGAAATGATCTTTGTGAATTTTTTTGAACTGTTGTTTTTGTTGAATTTCATAAATTTCATTTTCATCACCTCGCCGTTATTCTAACTCATATCCGAAATGATTTCAATGCAAAGAATATTCTATTTTTTCCTCATTCTGCAATATGGGATTCCGATTAATTATATCACGGCGGTAGAGGGGTCAGCTCTTCCCGAATTTTTGCAAGCTGACAAAATTAAATTTGAATTATCATGAAGGTAGTATACTAAATATAATTATTATTAAAAATCAAGTCTTGCTTGTTTCATAAACAACAAATTGATAATTGACTGCCGATATATTTCGTGATAATATATATTCACACCGGTGATATGAATAATACTGATAATATGAGGTGAATTTATGAATATCAAGATAGGCGAAAAGATAAAGCAGCTCCGTCAGCGTGACGGAAGAAAGCAGGATGATCTGGCAAGTGCTTTAGGGGTCAGTCCTCAAGCCGTTTCCCGTTGGGAGGCAAACGGCGGTTATCCCGATATGGAGCTTATTCCTTCGATAGCTAATTATTTCAACATCAGCATCGACGAGCTTTTCGGATACAGCAAAGACAGACAAGAAAAATTAAAATCCATATTGGATATGGCAGAAAAGGCTCTTAATGAGCAGGGGGATTTAACCGAATGTGTTGAAATGCTTCGTGCAGCCGCAGAGGAATTTCCTTCAGAACCTAAAGTCCTTGTTAATCTCGGATACGCGCTGAGTATGCATGGTTGGAAAAAATACGGTGCAAGAAGCTATACCAAAGATGGTTCTGACTATGCCTATGAAGATACCGAATATAATTCGGGTAACATATTCTGGCAGGAAGAGGTTCGTGTCTTTGAAAAAGTTTTAAGTATGGATATTTCTCCCGAGGATCGGGATGTTATTATCATGATGATGGTCAATGTTTATGCCCAAATGGGTTACAACGACAAAGCAAAAGCTTTGGCTTCAAAACAAAATTCAATAATTATGAGTCGTGAAATTCTTATGCCAAAAGCAACCCGAGCAGAGGAACGCGATAAATATCAAGGTGAAGCGATAATCGCTCTTTTAATAGAAATGAAAAATGTTATCACTAATTCGGTGCTTACAAAGATATCGCTGTTTACGACTGCTTATGGAGCGAAACTGTTTGTAGATCTCGCACATTTGTGCGAATCTGTTTTCAGTGATGGAAATTTCGGCATTGCACATTTTCATGTCATGGAACTATATTTTCACGCAGCAATATGCGAGGCCCGACACGGTAATAAGGATTCATATCAGGCATTTGAATATTTCAAAAAAGGTTTTGAACATAAAAAAATCTATGACTCTATTCGTTGTAAGGGCGAATATCAATATACCGCTCCGCTCGTATCAAAGGTTACGTTACCGAGTGAAAACTTTTCTTCCGTACCTGACTCCTTTTGGAAAGGATGGATGGGTATTTTTCCGGACGAACTTAAAAACCGTATAAAAGCCGATCTTCAATATGCGGAATGCTTTGAATGAATATACCTTTGCCTTTTATGGGAAAACGATAACTCACCATTTTTAAAAGTCTTTAAAAGAGTTTGGGGGAACTTTCTATAGAAAGTTCCCCCGAAAAACATTCCATTGATTTACGAAAGCAGGCGTTTTACATCGAAATTTATTGTATGGATATGGACAGTATTTGTTATCAATTATTTGATGCAGCTCAGGTCGTAAGCCCCGGAGTATCTTAACTATTCATCATAATCAATAACGGCATCACCTGCGAGCGGCGGAATTTCGGTCGCAGAATCAGCTTCGGTTGAAACTATGCTGCCCGCTATGTGGATCGTTTTCTCCGAAGTTTCCGTGCAAACAGTTTCTTCCGGCGCTACAAGATTACCTGCTATCGGCTGGTTTGTACATGACATCAATAAACCTGCACCGACAGCTACCGTAGCCATAAGTAATGTTATTTCTTTTGTAAACTTTCTCATTGCGTTTTTCCTCCGTTTTCTGTTTCATCAGATATCATTTCAAGTGCTGTGAGAATTTGCACCTGTTCTTCAAGACATGCGGCCTGTGAAATGTTTTGTATTGTACCTGTCGTCCCCATTTTCCTGCAGGCACATGAATTCCGACAGTATTGGGATATCTCACAGCCTTCACATCTTTGTGCCATCAGTGAATAATCGGGATGAGCAGAGCGTACTTTTTCGGCATCGATTCCCGAATAAATATCACCGCATCGGTATTCCGGAATGTTCTGAAACTGTACGCAAGGATAGATCTTCCCGTCCCAGTTTATAAACAGTTTCTTTTTGCATATTTCACATCTGCTTTGTTTTTTTTCGAGGATCGTTTTCTTTTTCAGGGCAAGCTCATATATATACAGATCGTTTATTGCGGAAATTTTCCTCCATTGTTCCCTCAAAAGATCTCCGAAGGAGTCAATATCATCGGGAACAAGAAACGCATCCATTGCCGCAGACACCTTTTTCACGCCGAGATCTTTCAGATAGATGATGTTATCATATAAAAAGGGGAGTGTCTGCTTCGTATAGACAAGCTGAACAAGCGTCTCGGGTTGATACTTCAGAAGCAACCCCAGATTTTTATCAAGGAGAGCTGTATCAGCACATCGCTGGGTACATTCTGCACCGTCATGCGACATGTTGATAATGATCTTATTCTCCGCACACCACTTTACAAATTCCTCGTCAAGGAGAGTTCCGTTTGTTGTAATGACAAACTGCTTTGCTTTTATATTTTCACAGAAATACTTTACGGTATCCTTGTAAAGCAGAGGTTCGCCTCCGAAGAGATATACGATTCCCGCATCGGCACGACGATTTACAAATTCGGTTATCTGATACATCCTCTCATCGCAGATGCAACCGTAGTCTGTATTCAGATGTCTTTCATAACAGTAGCTGCATTTCAGATTGCATCTGTTGGTAATACTTATGGTGTAATCCAAAAAATCTCATCCCCTATAATAATACACTTTGTTTTGATTTGGTTCATACTTCATACAATGAAGAATTTTACATTCAAAACAAATTTTGTCCGATCGGGCTATAAGTCTGTACCCTTCACTTATTATACGATCGGACACCCTGTCGTTCCTTATCAAAAAGCAATTTTTTCTCTTTTTAAGTCTTTCACCATGAACTATCTGCAGACAATTCCATGAAAAAATCTATTTCTTTTTCTTGCCTTTGACTTTGGAAAGCGGGTTGTCGTCCATGGCTTTCATCATCTGGCTGTCGCTTGTATGGGTGTATATTTGTGTTGTGTTAAGCTGTTCGTGTCCGAGAATATCCTTGAGCACCCGTATATCGACCTTGCCTGACTGATACATCAGTGTTGCGGCGGTATGGCGGAGCTTGTGTGTTGAAAAATGTTTATATTCAAGCCCTGCAAGTCCTAAGTATTTTTTTACGATATACTGAACTGTCTTATTACTTATTCTGTCCCCCCTCAGTGAGAGAAAAAGTGCGTTTTTGTCCTTGATGCCCTGCATCGTCTTGCGATAGTCGAGATAATCGGCAAGTGCGGCACGGGAAGCTTCATTGATATATACAAGCCGTTCCTTGTTTCCTTTACCGACAACACGCATTGAGCGAAGCTCTTTGTCTATGTCGGACAGCGATATGCCGACAAGCTCGGAAAGTCTTATGCCCGAGTTGAGGAAAAGAACTATTATTGCGTAGTCTCTTACGGTTGTTTTGGTGTAGTTATCGTCAAGCACCGCCTGCATGAGCGACAGACTCTCGTCAACCGTCAGATATTTCGGGTTTCGTTTCTCGATCTTCGGAGTACCGATCGATTCTGCGGGATTGGTCTCGCACAGGTGCGCTGTATTGATAAGATATTTGTAAAATGCCTTGATCGATGAAAGCTTTCTCGCCCTTGCGGCGGCTTTGTTCTTTCTCACATCGGTGACATAACGCAGAAAATCAAAAACATCATTGTTTGATATTGACCTGATGAAGTCAAGATCGATCTCGGACATGGGAACATTGCCGAGCTCTTCGGGTGTAGCTCTCAGGCCTTGTCTTTTGCAGTATATATACGAATAGAACATTACAAGGTCTGTCTCATACTGTGATACGGTCAGCCTTGAGCGACCCATCAGGGTGAGATAGTTGCAATATCTGTCGATCGTTTCGCTGTTTGTCATGTTTACCTCGAAAATAGTTAATAAATTGAAAATTTTAATTATCTGTTTTGTGTTTCTATTGAATGATTGGGAAAAATGTGTTATGATAGAAATGTTAAATTCAGTACCGGAGGGCGTTTGAGTATATTTATGTTTGAAACAATCAAGAAAAACGGAGACGTTATAAGAAGAATAATAGTCAACCAGATAGGAATGACAATGTTCGGAAATGTTCTTTATATGGCATCGATCGCCGCAGGCCTTTCAAATGCGGGAACAGGTCAGATGATGAAGGTTCTGACGAGCGTATTCTCGGTGCTGTTTTATCTCGTGCTTTTGTATGTTCTCGCACGTGATGAAGGACTCAAGGATGAGATAAGGATCGAAGGCGGCAGAATTAAATATGACCCTTTCAAGTTTTTGTGGCTGTCTTTGGCGGCAAACTTGCTGAATATCATTGTCGGAATTTTCTTCACCGTTGTCGGTGCGGTCCTTCTTTCGGGAGCAAGCAGTCCGCAGTGGTTTTCGAATATGGCATATATCTTTATGTGGATATTCAGGATCGCTGAGGGAATGTACACCGGAATATGGATGAATCTGCTTTCTAACAATGCATTCGTTCCGCTTCTTTGCGTTGTTCCGTCACTTGTTGTATGCACTGTGGGTTATATTATCGGCACAAAGGGCGGCATCAGACGCATTATTGAAAACTCCAAAAAAAGCGAAAGCAAAAAATAATAAAAACCAATAAAACAAGAATAAAAGAATCATCTGATGAATATTGATTTATCGGGTGATTTTTATGAAAAGATATATAAAAAGAGTTGTATTCACGGTTGTTTGCGGTATAATTCTTTTGGGAAGAATATTTACACTTCCGATTTTAGCAGATAACGATCAAAATGTCAACAGAGAAAATGCAAATAACGGAAATATCGATTTTATTATCGATGCCGGACACGGCGGCATGGACGGAGGAGCGTCCGGTCTGAACGGCACGCTTGAAAAGGATCTTAATCTTGTTATCGCATGGACGGTGAATGATATTCTGAATGTCTGCGGATACAGTACGCTTATGACACGTGAAAGCGATGTAATGCTCGGCAATTCAGACAAGGGCAGTGCGAAAATGCAGGATCTGACGGCAAGGTTGGATATTGCACGTGAGCATCCCGGGGCTACATTCATATCGATCCACATGAATAAGTTTCCGCTTGAATATTGCCACGGTATGACGGTGTATTATTCTCCGAACAATCCTCAGAGTGAGAAGCTCGGAGAGACGATCAGACAGGCGAATATAAGATATCTGCAGAGTGACAACACACGTGAAATGAAAAAGGCGGATTCGGCAATATTTATACTCAACCGTATAGAAAGCCCGGCTGTACTTGTCGAATGCGGATTTCTGTCAAACGAAAACGAATCGAAGCTTTTGCTGAGCGAGGACTACCGTTCAAAGCTTTCGGCAGTAATTGCAACATCTCTTATAGGTTAAAGAGACAAACTGACCATATGATTTCCGAAATGTCAAAAAATAAAATGATATAATTGATACAAGGTAACGGACTCGGGAAAGGGATAGACAAAACAAATGAAGACAAAAAGTGTATATGTTTGCTCCGAATGCGGTTATACTACCGTAAAATGGCTCGGAAAGTGTCCGGAGTGTAACGAATGGAATACGCTGAGCGAGCAGGTCATCTCTGAGTCGCCCCAAACGGGGAGCAAGAGGATCGATGACGGAAAGATCCGTTCGGAGAAGATCTGTGAGCTTGAGCTGCCCGATTATATGAGGGTATCATCGGGCATCGGTGAGCTTGACAGGGTGCTGGGAGGTGGATTTGTCACAGGCTCGATAATTCTTGCTGCGGGCGAACCCGGAATCGGAAAATCAACTCTATTAATGCAGATATCGGCATCGATAGGCAGGAAGTCGAAGGTGCTGTATATATCGGGAGAGGAATCAAAGTGGCAGCTGAAATACCGCTCAAAACGTCTTGCGGCAGACAGCGACAGCTTTTATGTAATGACCGAGACCAATATCGGAGTTATAATAAACGAGTGCGAGAAGCTTTCTCCCGAATTTATGATAGTTGACTCGATCCAGACGATGTATAACGAAGAATCTTCGTCAACACCGGGAAGCGTAACACAGGTCAGAGAGTGTGCTTCGAAGCTGATGAACTACGCAAAAAACGCCGGAATAACCGTAATAATCGTCGGTCACGTAAATAAAGAGGGCGGAATTGCAGGACCGAAGGTCCTTGAGCACATGGTTGATGCAGTGCTTTCCTTTGAGGGCGAACGCAGGGAGTCTTTCAGAATTATAAGAGCCGTAAAAAACAGATACGGTTCGACGAATGAGATCGGCGTTTTTGAAATGACAGATAAAGGGCTCAAAGAAGTTCCGAACCCTTCGGAAATGCTTCTTGCAAGCCGTCCCTGCGGTGTTTCGGGAAACTGTGCCGCCTGCATCATTGAGGGAACAAGACCTATAATTGCCGAAATTCAGGCACTTTCAGCAAGATCCTTTCTCACATCTCCCAAACGTGTTTCAAACGGAATAGATTATAACCGCCTGTGTCTCGTGCTCGCAGTGCTTGAAAAGAGGTTGGGTGTCAGATTTTCGGGGGATGATGTATACCTGAATGTCATAGGCGGACTTTCAATAGATGATCCGTCATGCGATCTGCCGATGGCACTTTCACTGCTTTCATCGAAAAACGACAAGCCTATCAATGATAAGTTGATAGCCTTCGGAGAGCTTGGACTGTCGGGAGAGCTGAGACCTGTAGGAGATGCGCAAAGGCGTATCGGCGAAGCGTCAAGACTCGGATTTACCGAAGTTTTGCTGCCAAAGGGAAATAAGCTCAGCGGTAACGTAAAAGGTATAAATATTATACCCGTAGGAAGCATTTTTGAGTGCTTGAAGATTTTTTCGGTAAATGATCCTAAAATATAGACATATATAACTAACGATCACATATAACAAACAATAAGGAAGTTGGGAAAATGAAGATAAAGGAATACCTTGAGTTTCTGATGAATAAAAACCTTGTCGTGATGTATAACGATCAGGCACAAGACAGCGAGACAGAGATCCTGAATATCGCATATCACACAGACAAAGTCTGTGAGAATACCCTGTTTTTCTGTAAGGGTGAGGCGTTTAAGGAAGAATATGCAAAGACTGCCATTTCATCGGGGGCTGTGTTGCTTGTATGCGATGATCCCGGGAAGATCAAGGGCATAAATGATGTTGCCATAATAATTGTGGGGAATATAAGGCAGACGATGTCCGAAGTTTCGGCATTTCACAACCGATACCCCGACAAAGAGCTTTTCACGGTCGGAATTACGGGAACAAAGGGAAAGACTACAACGGCGTACTTTGTCAAAACCATAATTGATGACTATACCTCAATGAGAGAGGAAAAGCCCTGCGGAATTTTCTCATCGGTTGACAATTATTTCGGTGGGGAGCTTGAGGAAGCACAGCTGACAACGCCAGAGAGTCCCGATCTTTTCAACGATCTGCGGATCGCTGTAGATTCAGGAATAAAATATTTTGTAATGGAGGCATCAAGTCAGGGTCTGAAATATGACAGAGTGGACAAGATGCACTATAATGTCGGAATATTTCTCAATATATCAAACGACCACATAAGCGGCAGAGAGCATCCGACCTTTGAAGACTATTTTGAATCAAAGAAAAAAATATTTCCGCTGTCCGAAAAGATCATAATAAATCTCGACAGTGATAAGTTTTCGGAAATTACAGGCTCGCTCTGCAGTAGAGAATATATTACATTCAGCCTTAAGGACGAAAGTGCCGACTATTATGCATACCGCATCAAATCAGAGCGTGATTTTATATCATTCCGTGTCAGGACAAGCGACAGTGATCGGGAATTCAGAATCGGAATGAAGGGCGAATTCAATGTAGCCAATGCACTTGCCGCAATCGCCGCATGTGATATGGCTGGGATTCCGACCTCTTCGATACAGAGAGGGCTGATGAAAACGAGAGTGCCGGGAAGAATGGAATTCTTCTCATCGGATGACGGCGTTATTAATGTTGTCGTTGATTATGCACACAACAGTGTGAGCTATGAAGCCCTGTTTCAATCGCTTATTAAAGAATTTCCCGACAAAAAAAGAGTCCTGCTCTTCGGATGTCCGGGGTATAAGGCATTTGACAGAAGAGTTGATCTTCCATCGATTGGGGCAAAATACAGCGATTTTATATATATTTCGGACGATGATTCGGGGAAAGAGGACGCCGATTCAATAAACCGTGATGTTGTGAAAAACCTGCCCGAAGGTTTCCCTTATGAAATCGAGATGGACAGAGAAAAAGCGGTGCTCAAAGCTCTGAACCGTTTCGGAAGGGAATATCTTGTCGTGCTTGCCGGAAAAGGTGCAGAATGCACAATGTATCATAAGGAAGGATATGTGCCATATAAATCGGATAAACGAATTGTCATGGAATATATTGAGGAATACAATAAAAGCCATGAAGCTCCGACAGACTGATTTTTATTATATATTAAAAGGGAAATTTAAATAATATGAAAGATTTTCTTGTTATAGCACTCGGTGCTGATGAAAACGCATATTCGGTTGCCAGACTTGTTCACGAGTGCTACGGTGAGAGGGCGCTTCTGCTCTGCTCAAGGCGACTCAGGGCAACAAAATATACGAAGATATGCGATATCGAATGTGTTGAAGCACTCGATGATCCGAACATATTTGTCGATACACTGTGCGGAATACTTAAAGAGAAGAAAAAAGAATATGGTAAACTTCTCGTCATACCATGCTCCGATTATTATACGCATCTGGTGGCAGGCAATTATGAAAAATTCGGCGGACTTATAGCCAACAAGTTCTATACAAAAGACCTCATGGAGCGTATGTATAAAAAGGACAAGTTCTATGAGCTGTGTGAACAGTATGGGATAGAATATCCGAAGACATATGTAATAACTAAGGAAAACCGTTTTGATCCTCCGTTTATAGGAAAAATGGATTTTCCGTATATCATGAAACCCGATAACTCAAATAGCACCGAATATCTCCACTGTGAGTTTGATGGCAAAAAGAAGGTGTATTACCTCAAAAGCTATGATGAATATTTCGAGGTCATGAAAGCGCTTGACAAAAGTGATTTCAAGGGAAATATGCTTGTTCAGGATTTCATCAGAGGAAACGATTCGGCAATGAGGGTAATGAATTGCTATTCGGATGCCGATCACAATGTCAGAGTTGCGGTTCTCGGTCAGGTCGTGCTTGAAGAATACGCACCTTCAATGCTCGGAAATTCATCTGCCATTATTTCGAGAAATATTCCCGAAGTTGAGGAGAAGATCTGCAAATTTCTCAAAGATATCGGGTATGTCGGTTTCTCGAACATCGATATGAAATACGACGCAACAAAGAATAAGTATTATGTACTTGAGATCAATCCCCGTCTTGCAAGAACGAGCTTTTTCCTTCACAATGCAGGCATAAATATGATAAAAACTCTCGTAGATGATGTTGTTTACGGCGTAAAAGCGGGGGAAACTCTTCATTCGCAGAAAACCGGACTGTGGTCAAGCGTACCCGGATATGTTCTGAATAGGTATATAGCAGACCCAAAATTGCGTGAGGAAGTCAAAAAGCTTTATAAAAACAGCGAAAGCACGCTTTTCTATAAACCTGACAACTCACCAAAAAGAAAATATATCGTTTCGAGAATTTATTACGGATATATAAAATCATATAAAAAATATTTCTTTGTAAAACCCGAATAAGCATAATAAAACCTCTGCGTGCCGAAGCCAGCAGTGCGGCGAGGGGCAGACCGATTTCGATATACCCGATTTGATTTTATAATATTTCTGTCAGAACAAGCCGAATTCAGATTCGGTCAGCTTTTAAAGAGTCATTTTCATGTCCGGCACTCAATTTAAAATTGTTATTTTATCAATTAACGTGAACTTGAAATGCCCGGTACCGTCTGATATAATAAAGCTACAGGATCGACGTCACCTGAATTTATAACAAAGAGGTATTAATATGTCATTCGGTCAGATAATAAAAAAATTACGCAGAAATACAAATATGACACAAGAACAACTCGCCGACATACTGTCTGTTTCTCCGCAGGCAGTAAGCCGCTGGGAAACCGATGTTGCAATGCCGGATATTTCGCTGATTGCTCCGCTTTGTAATTTGTTCGGTGTTACTTCAGATGAGCTTTTGGAAATTGACCTAACACGCAGACAGGAAAAGGTAGCCGCAATTTGCATTGAAGCGGAAAAATACTCGAGCAGAGGATATCTTGAGCAGGCACGCAAAATATTGGAAGAGGGGCTGAAAAAATATCCCGATCATTGTGATATAATAGAATCACTGATGTATGTAGCATTCTGGCAGTACCGCAGGAATACGGGAGAGCGCAAATATCTCGATGAGGCCATCAAATGGGGGGAAAAGATCCTTGCACAAAGCAACGTAGATCGTCAAAGAAACAGTGCAATTCAAACTTTATGTTTTACCTACCGTGACGCCGGAAGGCTTGACGAAGCGGTAAAAATGGCAAGATCCATGCCGTTTATGGCTATATCACAGGAAATGTTGCTCAGCAGTGTTTACTCGGGAAGCGAAAAATATTACGCCAGGCAAAAAGAAGCTTCTGCTCTGCTTCAATTTCTTTCAAACGCTCTGTCTACCTTACAGACAAAATTGGATTCGGGAGAGAATGCTTACACAGCACAGGAGAATGCCATTCTTCGGGACAAACGCATAGCACTGCTGCATCTGTTTTTTGAAAACGGAGATTTCGGATTTTATCATACACATCTTTCCGACACCCATAGGGAGCAGGCTTTCTATTATGCTCAAAACGGTGAAAATGATAAGGCACTGACACACCTTCGTCTGGCAGCAGAACACGCCATTCAATTTGTTACATCCGATGGGGAGAAATACACATCTCTTGTTTTCAGGGGAATGGATCCCGGCTCATGGTGTACAGATTCATCGAAAAATGATGCGTGTTGCCTTATTGAAACAATGGATAATAAGGTTTTTGACAATATGCGCGAAACTCAAGAGTTTACCGATATAAGGAATAAACTCTCCGAGTACGCAGGGCAGTGGAATGTCGAGGAATGATATGTTTCAAACCTTTATAAAAAAATAAGAAGATCACCCGGGCTGATTCCGAATTAAGGGAAACAGCCCGGGTGAGTTGTTATTGTCACGCCTGTTTTCTGATCATTTCCGAATATTTTGTGTTTTTTCGCAATTTTGCAAACTAATGATAGGTGAGTTCGACAACGACTTAACTGACAAAGCAATTATATATGGATTTTACAGGTGTTCCCGATTGCCTATTCACAATTGAGCCGTGGGAACAAGAGCTTAACTGATGATTAATTATTTATTCCCCAAAAAAGAAACAGATCCGGTCATAAATAACTTCACTCTTTCCGAAACGGCTAAGAATTGTTTGTATGTATGTTGCAATATACCTGACGGTATTTTGTAGGCGAAACACCTTCGTGATATTTGAAATACTTCAAAAAATACTTATAATCGCCGAATGCGTATTTTGATGCGATCTCCTGCAGCGAAAGCATTGAGTTGATGAGGTCGTTTTTGATCTTTTGCATTTTTATTTCGTCTATATACGCTTTCAGACCTTTGGGATGATACTGTTTGAATATACGGTTCAGATAGTCTTCATTGTAGTTGAAATGTGCGGCTATATCCGAAGCCTTGATCGGAAGATCACAGTTCACTCGTACCCATTCACGGACCGCTGTGCATACATGCATGCATGTATGGTTGTTTCCGACGGACGCGCGTTGGTTTTCAAAATGCAGCTCCATGAGCAGTACACGCATGAGACAGTCGGCACTTTCGGGCGGATAACCTTCTGTATTTGCATAGTGCAGGAGCTGACGGCAGATAAGCTCTGATTGTACCGTGCTTGACGGCTGAAAGTAAGCGGGCGGGAGTTCATCCTTTTTTGCACCTGTAAAATGCATCCAGAAGAAAGAAACATCTTCGGTGCTGAATCTCGTTCCGCCGTGTCGAATACCTTCATCAAGCCGCAGCACATCTCCCGGAGTAAGTATGTATTCTCTTTGATCTACAGATATATACACCGTTCCCTGTGTGAGGATGATGATTTCCGTACTGTCGATTATGCGTTCGGGATGCTTCCATTTTCCTCTTGAAATAAATTTGCCGCCGCCCATGAATTTGATATGATCGTACATATGTCGGATTTTTGCTCCTATTCTCCGTTTCGGGGGATTGAAAACTAAAATCATGTTTTATATAATAATAACAGATAAACCCCAAAAAATCAATAGATGTCTGAAAAAACAACTGTTTTTTGCATGTTTTAGACTCGGAAAAGCTTGTTTGAGGGAAGAAAGGAGCAACGCCGGCATGAATAAAAGAGAGAATGAAGAAACGGTGGCAAGCATGAATAAAATAGGATATCAGCACACGGTCGTCACGGGAGGACTTTGGAAACATAAGCAGAAGATGGTGAGAGATACGACCGTCTATGCGGTATACGAGCGATTCAAGGAGACAGGACGTATCGATGCATTCAAATGTGATTGGAAGGAAGGAATGCCGCATCGGCCGCACATTTTCTGGGACTCTGATGTAGCCAAATGGATAGAAGGTGTGGCGTATCTGACAAAGCTGAAGAAAGAACCGAAGCTGGAACGACTTGCCGATAAGATCATTGATAACATTGAAAAGAATCAGGGAGACGACGGTTATTTTAATATATATTATACCGCGGTAGAACCCGAAAAACGCTATACAGACCGGAGCTGCCACGAGCTTTACTGTGCCGGACACCTGATAGAAGCGGCAGTTGCATATTATGAGGCAACGGGGAAACGTAAGCTGCTGGACTGTATGTGCAGATATGCCGATCATATCGAAAAGCGTTTCAAGATCGACCGTGATACGGCTTTTGTAACGCCCGGACACGAAGAGATAGAGCTTGCTCTGGTCAGGCTTTATGATTGTACCGGTGAGGAAAGATATCTTGAGCTTGCGGAATTTTTTATAGATGAGAGAGGCAAGCGTCAGGAGAAGCCGACCGATTGGTCAAACAGTCTGTACGATCAGTCGCATAAACCGGTAAGAGAGCAGTATGAAGCGCAGGGGCATGCCGTCAGAGCAGTTTATCTGTATTGCGGCATGGCAGATATCGCACTGAAAACAGGAGACGTTGAACTGCGCAGAGCGTGCGAGCGGCTGTTTGACGATATCATAAATAAAAAAATGTATATCACGGGCGGTATAGGCTCATCCTCGTGCGGAGAAGCCTTCACTGTTGCCTTTGACCTATCCAATCTGCTTGCATATACCGAGAGCTGTGCCGCACTCGGACTTGCATTGTTTGCAAACCGTATGCTCAGACTCGATCCCGATTCCAAATATGCGAATACCATAGAGCGGATAATATATAACGGCTTTCTTTCGTCTGTGTCGCTTGACGGCAAAGCTTTCTTTTACGAAAACCCGCTGGAGATAATACCATATCTTCATACACGTGATGTCAGCCGTACACATCATTCAATGCATTGGCCGCAGATGCAACGCTCGCAGGTGTTTTCCTGCTCCTGCTGTCCGCCCAATATCGTACGGTTTATCTCGTCTTTGGCAGATCTGCTCTATACAGATGATGGTCATACGCTGTATGTGCATCAGTATATGCAGAGTAAAACGGTTATTGACCGCAAAGGAACACAGATATGTATAGAGCAAAAGACTCGTTTTCCGGAGAGCGGAAAGGTATGCATTACGGTGACCGGTGCAGATACGAGAATCGCCGTGAGGATTCCCGATTGGTGCGAAAATTATACCGGTGAAACGGTCAAAGGGTACGCATATTTTGATGTGAAAGACGGAGAAAGCCTCTCATTTGATTTCGGAATGAAGGTGCGTCTGATCGAAGCAAGACCCGAGGCTGTCTTTGACTGTCGGAGATATGCTGTCATGAAAGGGCCTGTTGTATACTGCATGGAAAGTGTGGATAACGGTGCATATCTCCGTGATATATGTATTGATGGCAGGGCTCGTTTTATCACGGACAGGGATGTCTCGCTCGGAGTTCCGGTTCTGAGAGTTAGGGCGTACAGAAGAAAATATGATAAAGATGCTCCGCTCTACAGCGTTAAGCATGACTCTGATATCGTCACACAAGCAAAGTTAATACCGTATTATGCCTTTGCCAACCGAGGCGTATGTGAGATGCAGGTGTGGCACGCCGTGAAATAAATGCATTTCTGGGCTTCGTTAGTGCCCACGAGAGTGCCACATATGTATTAATGACTTTTCCTGAGTAGATATACAGTACAGTCTCGGACATTGTGCCGAAGCACTATGTTTTATATACATTTGTGATAAACTATTACTGAAAAAAGTAAAGCATTAATTTAATTACGCTCGTAAAATACTTGGTGTAAAATCAAAAAGAAGATGTATATAATTATGGTACAAAAGTGCTTTTGAAAAAACAAAGGAGATTATATTATGTCTATTGGAACTACGATTAAAAAACTGCGACGAGATAGAAATATCACGCAGGAGCAGCTTGCTGAATTATTGGGGGTTTCCACAAATGCCGTTTCTCAATGGGAGTGTGATAAGACCGCACCCGACATTTCTCATCTCCCTGTACTTTCAAACATTTTTGAGGTCAGCGCCGATGTTTTGCTTGAAATTGATATTGCCAAAAGTAAAAAGCAATCCGAGATCAAAGAATTCACAATAAAATATGCTGAGCTGCATAGCCAAGGAAAAACAGCGGAAAGATTGGATCTGTGCCGTTCCATGCAGAAAAAATATCCGAATGACGAAACAATAAACTATTACTTAATGAGAGTCTTACAAAACGGATATATTGATGAAAGCTTTGATGAAATCGTCATGCTCGGAGAACGGCTTTTAGCATCTGCCAATATGGAATATAGAATGGGAGCCATTCGCGGTTTGTGTTTCTCCTATTTGCATAAAGGTGACAGAAATAAAGCTTTGCAGTATGCCGAGATGATGCCGCCCGCAGAAGATCTGCGTGTTCATGTACTTGAAGGCGATGAACTTGTAGATCATTGCCGTAATTATTTTTGGAAGGTATGCGACCGGATGTATCTGTATATGAAATATCTGCTCGACTGCGATGCTTCCGGATACACCCATAAGGAAAAGCATTCAATGTGGAATACTTTGTATGATATTTTCTATATGATCTTTCCGAATAAAGATTTCGGATTATGGGATGAGCGTTTGGCAAGAATAAGTTTCTTTATGGCAATCGAAAGCGCAAGATCCGAACAATTTGAAAAAGCACTCGACGAGCTTGAACAGATGCTCGAACATATTAAAAATTATAAAGGTTTCACTGAAATCTCACATTCATCTTTGCTTGTAAACAAGGTCAAAATCAATCAAAACAACATTACAAAAAGCAGTGAAGAAACACTGGCTCAATCCCAGTTGAGATACCTCAATAATAAAGAGTATGTATTTGTTCCGGTAAAAGATGATTGCAGGTATGTGAACATTAAGAAACGCCTCGCTGCTCTCTGATCCTTTGCCACACTTAGTGTGGGGCTTTTTATACACAGCTACGGGAGCATCATTCTTTTTACCGTATAAACGCAGTCCGCTACTTAGGAGGAAAATCCTGTTCATGGGATTACTTACTTTCTTTAGGTTTATGTATCATCAATTGGTGTTTGTAGAAAAATACTACGATTCGTATAATTAAGTCTATGCTACGGTTATTGATTTACTATCAAAAATGCCCTATAATATACTCAGACATGTCGAAATAATATAAATACGGAGGTTATTATTATGGAATTGATGATTGGAGATAAATTGAAAAAATTGCGCCGTGACAGAGATTTGACTCAAGAAGAAGTTGCAACTCATCTCGGTATTTCCTTTCAGGCAATCAGCAAATGGGAGCGAGGTGACGGATATCCGGATATCACAATGCTACCGACATTGGCAAATTATTTTGGGGTGTCAATTGATGAATTGATCGGTATGGATGAAATATCTGCTGCGAACAAACTTGATGAGATCAATCAGAAGTGGCAGAAAAACAGAGAATCAGGTAAGCATAAGGAAAATGTAGAGCTCATGCGAAATGCTCTGAAAACATATCCCAACAATTCACTTTTATTGATTCAGCTCTCTGCATCTCTTGAACGACTCGATGGTACTGAAAACGAAAAACGCAAGTTTCTAAAGGAATCCATTATGATTCATGAGCAAATTTTGCGATATTGTGACGATTCAGAAGTGAGAGGTGCTGCACTTTCCAATATTTCTGATGCGTATTACAGATATGGAGATTATGAGAAAGCACTTGAATATGCCTATAAATTGCCGAATTTGTATAAGACAAGAGAAACTGCCTTGGTGCGCATTTTGAAAGATACTGCAAAAAAGAACGAAATTGCAAAATCTGCAATAGAACCATTGGCATGGTTGCTATCGTATCATCTGACTGCACTTTCAGAAACAGAAAACAATCCTCAATACAAAGAAAAGATTATTAAAATATTGGATGTGTTGTTTGAAGGTAATGAAAGCGATTTTATTATCGGAATTCGCAAGAAAGCAAGCAATTAATTCTTGGTCTCGTTTCGTGCGGGGTTTTTTTACGCTCAAACATGGAGCAGTATTCATTTAACCGTATAAACGCAGTCAGCCGATTGTGGGGAAATCTCTGTTTATAGGAGCACATCTTTGGTTTTATGTAGACTTATTCATGATTTTATGATATTATATACTCAACGCAAAGTTTAGAACACTCATTTTTCAGTCGCTTCCATAATGTCAGATTATATGGTATAATTCAAATACGGTACCGATATAAACAGTTTTCAGGAGAAAAAATTATGGCAACAACTATGGGACAAATTATAAAAAGTCTGCGAAAGGGATACGGCTTTACACAAGAAGAACTTGCCGAACGGCTCGGTGTTACTTATCAGGCTGTTTCCAAATGGGAAAATGATTCCGGAATGCCTGATATATCACAGATCGTTCCATTGGCATCTGTATTTAATGTCAGCACCGATGTATTGTTCGGAATCGACAAAGGAGCCGAATCCGAAGAGGCATGGAAAATAGTTTCACTTGCGGATGAAGTGAAAGAATACGGCAACCTTGACACATATTTAAAAGCATATGATATTTTAATTAATGGTTTGAAGAAATACCCAAGCAATCTCATTTTAATGAATAATTGCATGAGATTGGGTGTAGATTTGGCTATGCCCGAAAACGGATGGATTTACGCTAAGGATCGTGCCGATGAAATTATTCCCGAAACGATTCGGCAAGCTAATTTCATAATTTCCAATTCCAAAAACATGAGTGATATTTTAAGTACACGCCAATGCCTGGTTTTCTTATACAGTGCAAGCAAAAAGTTTGATTTAGCAACAATAGAAGCCCGAAATTTCCCGGTCCGTACAGATCTGACGCTATATTCCAATATGGCAAGAGTGAATGAATATATGGGAAATTATGAGTGCGAGGCAAGATGTTTGTGCAGTGATATTGATTATTCGCTTCAGGCTCTTGAAGACAATGTTGCCAGATTGGGTATGGCATATTATAACAGCGGAAAATATGCCGATGCGATTAACGTATACGAAACATTTTTTGAAGTTATGAAAGCGATATTCAAAGATGAATGTCCGCTGCCGTACCATGACTTTGATTCCGGAGACTGTTATTTATTGCTTGCAAGATCGTACCTCGCTGTTGGCAAAGATAAAAAAGCAATGGAAGCAGTAGAAAATTCAATTATGTACTATCTTAAACTCATTGAAGTGAAACCGGAAAAGAAAACAGAAGGCGACTGCGTTTATCGGATCGATATAAAATCTCCGCTTCTGGGAAAGAGTGAATTACATCAACGTATCAGCAAAAAAATAATAAAAAAGAGGCTTATTGAAAAATTATCCGACGAAAATATTAAGCAACTAAGTCAAAAGGATCGTTTTGCTGAATTACTCGACATCGTGAACAATATATCTGAGTAGCTTATCGCCATTTATGCCCCGCCTTGTGCGGGGATTTTCTGTGCTCAACTATGGCGCAATATTCATTTTACAGTATAAATGCAGTCTGCTGCTTGGGGGGAACCGATGTTTATCGTAAATTCTTAAATTAAATGCAACAGCAGCAAAAGGCTTGAATTCAGTATAAGAAATTGTATGCAGTAAGTATGAGAAACAGAAAAATGTAAAATAAATATTGATTACTCTTGACAAACAAATGAGTATATGATACAATTACAGTGCAGTAAGGGGAGATACCCATTATAAAAAACAAATTTACTGCACGGACAAGTGTATATGGGATGATACCCAGGGGAAGGCACCCATAGGAAAAAACGAAATTACTTGTATAACAATTATAAAGGGGAAGACACCCATGATAAAAAACGTAAAAAATATAACCATTTTGTCAGATGACGGAACGGTGATAGGTGAGACCTACCCCAAAAGGGCAAAAGGTCTCGTGAAAAAGGGCAGGGCACGCTATATTGATGAGCATACCTTGCGTCTTATAGCGTGTCCGCCGGATATAATAAATTCGGAGGAAAACGATATGAACGATAATATAAACAATATCAGCAGAACAAACGAACAGCCCTGTGATGAAAAGATAAAAGTGGCTGAGGAAACAACTCGAAATGCCGAGCTTGAAAAAGTCAAGGTACACCTTGATATTTATCAGAGAGGTATGGAAAACTGGAACAACGAGGTTCAGATACTTCTTTGTCCGATTCTTGAAAACGGGCGGAACGCTGTTGCTCTGCACAGCGGTGATATAGAATTTAACTTTTCAATATTCGACTATGACGATAATGAAAAGAATATTACGCTCCGTGTGTCAAGCATGTACGAAGGAGGACACCGCAGAGGACTCTCGATTCTCCGCTTTACACCCTGTCTCGGAAAAGATGACAACTTCTGGGCTCCGAACAGGAACGCCAGATACTGGATCTCATTTAAAGCTGTGGGTACAGACGGCAAGCTTTACATTTCGGATGAAGCCGAGATCGTGTTGAATGCTTGTCCGGTCATACACGGAAAGCCGATTTGCAGTTTTTCTGCACCGAAAACAGAAAAGACAAAGGGCGGCGATACCGATATATCGGGTATGGACCCGTCAAAATTGGCTGAGCAGGCTCGAATCGTACTGAGATCTACAGCCGATAATATTTCTAAAAAACTTCGCAAGGAAATGCAATCAAGGCTTGAAGAGCTTGAAGGTTCAGATGAGATCTACGAGGACGATCTGGATGAGATCAATGAAAGGCTTGAAGAGATGATTTCAGAACGCCTTGAAGAGATCTATGAAGCGGCAGGCGAGATAAGAGATCAGATTCTTGAGGCTTTCGATAATCTTAAAGATGAGATCGACGACATTAAGGATGAGATCGACGACATGATCGAAGAAGCGATCGAGAACCGTGAAGAGGACGAGGAAGACGAGGATTGAATCTTCAGTCATCACAACATAGTTAAAACATAAGACCTTCGGGTCATTGGCAACCTTAACCCAACCGGTTTTGGTTGCCTTTTTGATGTCACGAATTGTCAATGCTCTGTTCTAAAGTGTGCAGAACATCTCTTTGCGGTGCAAAATAAAATTATCCGGCCGTTCCTTTTCCGTGAATTCGGAATCGGAACGACCGGATCAATTTTTCAGCCATCGCATGCCTTGGTTTTATTTATCGGTAATGAAATTAGCCTTCAGAGTATCTACTTTAATTTCTCATCCCCGAATTTTTTCACCTGACAGGCAAAGTCTATTTTTTGAAATTTGCCGAATGACAGGTTGCACTCATAGCACAATTTGCACAGCCGCATCCGCAGGAGGACTTTCCTTTTTTCTTATTGCGAACCATACCGATAATTACAGCCGCAACGACCGCAATGAGAATCAGACTGATTATGATAGTTGCAATATTTTCGCAGATCCATGTAAGCATTTCTTTCCCTCCTATGATATTTAATAATGATATTTATTCTTTATTTGTTTTCACTGCGTTTTTTGTCAGTCTCACAGATTCTTTATAAGGTCTGAATATCAGATAGATCATAAGTGCGAGAACTGCTATTGATGCGATCAGACCGATAACATGAAGATCTCCGCTGAAAGCTGAACCAAATTGATAGATCATCATGGAGATCACATATGCGAATAAGCACTGATAACCGATTGCAAACCAGGTCCATTTTGCACTGTTCATCTCACGCTTGATAGCTCCGATTGCGGCAAAGCATGGAGCGCAAAGCAGATTGAATACGAGGAAGGAGTAGCCTGCGATTGCGGAGAAATTTTCAGCAATTTCGGGCCATCCGGCAGGATACAGAATACCCATAGTTCCGACGATGTTTTCTTTTGCCACAAGTCCTGTGATCGAGGCTACAGCCGCCTGCCAGTTACCCCATCCGAGAGGGCTGAAGATCCATGCGATCGCACTTCCGATATAAGCGAGGATCGACTGATCCATTTCTTCCTCACCGAGCATACGGAAACCGTCTGCGGTGAATCCGAAATATGTGGCAAACCATACTGCAATTGTAGAAAGCAGAATGATCGTTCCTGCCTTTTTGATGAATGACCATCCACGCTCCCACATGGACAAGAGGACATTCCTGAGCGTCGGGAGATGATAAGCCGGAAGCTCCATAACAAAGGGGGCAGGTTTGCCCGAGAACATTCTGGTTTTCTTGAGCATGATACCCGAAAGGATGATCGCCGCCATACCAATAAAATATGCCGAGGTTGCAACCCATGCAGAGCCGCCGAATATAGCGCCTGCGATCATAGCGATGAAGGGAACCTTTGCACCGCAGGGGATAAAGGTGGTTGTCATAATCGTCATACGGCGATCACGTTCGTTTTCAATCGTTCTCGACGCCATAATACCTGGAATTCCGCATCCTGTACCGACAAGCATCGGTATAAATGATTTACCCGAAAGACCGAATTTACGGAAAATACGGTCAAGCACAAATGCGATTCGTGCCATATATCCGCATGCTTCGAGGAAAGCAAGCATCAGGAAGAGAACGAACATCTGAGGTACGAAGCCGAGAACTGCACCTACGCCCGCAACAATACCGTCAAGGATCAGTCCCTGAAGCCAATCGGCGCAGTTTACTGCATTAAGTCCTTCTTCGACAAGTGCGGGAATACCGGGCACCCATACACCGTAATCGGCAGGATCGGGTTCATCTTCATATTTTCCTATTACTTTTACTGCGTTCTCGTAATCTGAGATCGTAGCAATTTCCTCGGTTACTTCAAGCGTTTCTTCATCTGTGATGTAATAGGGGAATTCGCCTGTCGGGGCACTGCCGTTTTCTTCAATATAGGCTTCATAGCCTTCAATGATCAGCGAAGCGTCGGTGTATTCGTCAGAAGCTTGCGTATATTCGGATGATCCGATGCCGAGCAGATGAAATCCGTCGCCGAAAAGGTTGTCATTTACCCAATCTGTAGCCGATGCACCGATACCGATCATAGCTATCCAATATACGATGAACATAACCGCCGCAAAAATCGGAAGACCGAGCCAGCGGTTGGTTACCACCCTGTCAATTTTATCCGAGCTTGAAAGCTTGCCGACAGACTTTTTCTTATAACAGCCTTTGATAAGATTGCCGATATATATATACCGTTCGTTTGTGATGATCGATTCCGCATCGTCATCCATTTCCTCTTCAACAGCCTTGATATCTTTTTCGATATGGTCAAGGACAGATTTATCGAGATTCAATTGCCCAAGCACCTTGTCATCACGTTCAAAAAGCTTAATGGCGTACCAACGCTGCTGTTGTTCGGGCAGGTTATGTACAGCGGCTTCTTCAATGTGCGCAAGAGCATGCTCCACGTCTCCACTGAATGTGTGCATCGGAATGCATTTTCCGTTCTTTGCCGCTTTGATTGCTTCATCTGCGGCATCCATAATGCCACTGCCTTTAAGCGCTGAGATCTCAACTACCTTACATCCGAGTCGGCGTGAAAGCTCATCGGTATCGATCTTATCGCCGTTTTTCCGTACGATGTCCATCATGTTGATTGCAACGACTACCGGAATACCAAGCTCTGTGAGCTGTGTGGTCAGATAGAGATTTCTTTCAAGATTTGTTCCGTCGATAATGTTCAGTATCGCATCGGGACGTTCAATAATAAGATAGTTTCTCGCAACTACTTCCTCCAGAGTATAGGGGGAGAGGGAGTAAATACCGGGCAGGTCTGTGATAGTCACACCGTCCTGCTTTTTCAGTTTTCCTTCCTTCTTTTCAACCGTAACGCCCGGCCAGTTTCCGACAAACTGATTCGAGCCGGTCAATGCATTGAACAGGGTGGTCTTACCGCTGTTCGGGTTACCCGCAAGGGCGATTCGCAAATTCATATATTTCCTCCGTTCCATATTAGCATGTGCTAACCAAATCCTTAAATAATAGAGATCTCACGATCTCATTTTTTCAGATTTATTCGATTTAATTAAAATTTATTCGATTTCAATATTTTCTGCATCAGCTTTCCGCAGTGACAGCTCATATCCACGTACTGTTATCTCAATAGGATCGCCGAGCGGCGCTGTTTTGCGGATGCACACTTCCACGCCCTTTGTCAGCCCCATATCCATAATACGACGTTTGATAGCTCCTTCTCCGTGAAGCTTAACGATTTTTACTGTATCGCCGACCTTAGCCTGCCTCAATGTTTTCATACAGTTTTCCTCCTTGAATAAATGTATAAATGTTGTTAAATCTTTTGCATTTGTTGCGGCAGAGAATCAGATCATAATCCTCTGTGCCATTTCCCGGCTGACGGCAATGCGGGATTCCTTCACTTTTACGATAATGTTGCCGCCGACGATATTTATCACCGTAACTTCGCCCCCGGCAACGAATCCGAGATCTTCGAGATGTGACCTTATTTCACGGCTGCCCCCGATCTTTTTTATGATATTTTCCTCTCCGATTTCTGCAAATGTAAGCGGCATCATTTTTCATACCCTCTTTGTATTTTATATTATTTTATGCATCACATTAGTCTATGCTAACCATTGTCCTTAAAAATTGATTAGCCTTCGCTAACCACAACATATTATATACATGATGCGGAGATTTGTCAACCCCATTTTTTATTTTTTTGCCCGAATCAACATTTTTCATCGTGTCGCACAGTCAATTAGCAATAGCTAACTGATTATTTGTTCATTTTTCACACGGGAAAAATGCGATCACAGCGAGTGTGTTCGATCATAAGATCTCATATTCATTAACCGTTCGTTCGGAGTTTTGTAATCTTAACGACTTGACTTTTGTTTTAATTTGTAGTATGATAGACATAATAACAAACTCAAAACAAGGGGGAAACGGTCATGCATCTTCAGGAATCGGGAGAAATGTATCTGGAGACCATATACATTTTATCACAAAAGAGCAGTAATGTCCGCTCTGTTGACGTCGGCGATTATATGGGATATTCAAAGCCGAGCGTTTGCCGTGCCGTCGGCATATTGAAAAAAGGTGGCTTTCTTGAAATGGACGGTGACGGATATCTCTCGCTTACCGCCGAAGGACTTGAGGTTGCAGGAAAGATCTATGAAAGACATACAAAGCTGACCGATTTCCTCATCCGTCTCGGTGTTAATGAGAAGACAGCAGCCGAGGATGCCTGCAAAATGGAGCATACTATAAGCGATGAAACATTTGAGGCGATCAAACGCCATGTTGATGAATATGGAAAAAAATAAATAATCGTCCCTTTTAAAATAATGGTTGTCGGAGTGATCCCCGGCAATTTTACCAACGTCCTTGCTCCCGCATTTTTCATGTTCGCAAAACATTAAATATCTGCAATGGGCGGCTTCTATGATTTTGTCCACCCTTTGCCGCACTCTGTCGCATGCGGCACATTCCTTGCTATGTGGTTTCAGGAATGGCTTATAATGACAACAGTAAGCATGTCCGGAATCGTGTTTACTTTGTGGCTCGTGGTGGAATCTTGATGTGACCCCTGATATTTACCAACTCCAACCGCAACGCCGGCTTTACAGCTTTCATCCTATCGAGAATATCGATTTCCGGGATAATGATTATTGGATAAGGGATATATATTGAGCATGAATAAACTTAAGGACGGTGATACGATTGCGTATCACCGTCCTTTTATGACCGCACGAAGAAACGGATAGTCACTTTATTTTTTCTACTTATCCTTTGAACTGTTGAACACCCTGTCGGGAAAGACGGAAGCGGCGATCAGATCTTCGGGATCAATGTCCAGCGCATCTGCGATATTGAAAAATACATCAAGAGAAAAAGATCTCATGATTCCCGGCGCTTCAATGGCGCTCAGATGTGCACGGCTTATATTTGCTTTCTCTGCCAGTTGTGTTTGCGACAAGCCTCTTGCCCGTCTTAAATTGTTTATTGCAATCCCAAGTTGAATGAATCTGTCTCTGTTTTTGAAATCGATGTTTTTACTCATACGGACACCTCCCTTACACATCACGGTTTTCTAAATATTATTATACTTTTTTTGCAAAGAATCCGCTGTTAATATTAAATAGCACTTGACTAATTTATTTAGCAATAGTATAATAATGTGATGCAGGTGCTGATTTTATTAAACAACCATAACTGAATAGGTTCTATTTGAACGCTGTACACACTATAACGCAGATGGGTCGAAGGCTTAACCGAAAAACGCAAAAAAGCCGCCGTACGGGTGAAATGGATCTGAAAGCAAAAAACAGCTACTATATACGTTGGGAATTTGAGAGTGCTACCGGTAAGTGTGAGTTGCGATGGTAAGAGATACAACTTCCGGTCTAACGGGCGGTTATCTGTTATATATAGCCGCCCGTTATGTCACTTTTACGAAGAATTTGGGTAACAGATCGTCAGTAAACATGATTTGAAAAGAGAGAAAAATCTATGATTTAAAAATATCCGATTTGAGGAATGATATATCGTTTGTCTTATCAAGCAGTGAAATATCAAGTATCATTGTTGTGTCGTTTTCGATCTTATTTTTTCTGTAATCGTTGAGCATTGAAAGACAGGGAATGGAGGAAGCAATTTTTTTGATTCTTTCATTGTCTGTTTTCTTTGTCGGTTTCAGTATGACATTTGTTCCCGTTCCGTGATATTCTAATTCGATTCCCGGAATATTTGATATTTCTTTTTTCAGTTCAGCCAGCGTATTTCTGTATCTGGTTCTTTGCTTGGATAGATAGCTTTCAAAATGACCGTCTGAAATGAATCTGGCAAGTGTGTACTGTTCAAAAGAGGGAACGGTGCATGAGAGAAAGCCGAGATCGTTTTTCAGCTTTTCACAAAGCTTTTCGGGCAGGATAAGATATCCTATACGAAAAGAGGGGGAAATTGTGGTCGTGAAGGTGTTCATATAGATAACCCTGCCGCAGGGATCGATTTCAAAAAGCGTCGGCATTTTTCTGCCGCAAAGGTATATCTCAGATCCGTAGTCATCCTCTATGATATATCTTTCCTCCGATTCTTCAAGCCATGAAAGAAGCGAATAGCGTCTCGGCGCCGTCATGAGATTTCCTGTCGGGTACTGATTTGACGGCGATACATGAAGCACGCAAGCACCGCTTTTTTCGAGAGAATCACGCTTTACGCCCTCTTTGTCGGTTTCGAGAAATCTGATTCCCGCACCGCATGACGAGATAAGATAGGCTATTTTTTTGTAACCCGGGTCTTCAAATCCGTAGATCTTAGTTCTGCCGAGAAGCATGACTATAAGCGAACAGAGATATTCGGTTCCGGCACCGACAACTATTCGCTCCGGTGATATATCGATCCCCGATGATCTGTAAAGATAGTCGGATATTGCCGCACGAAGCTCGAAAACTCCGTTCGGGTGAGTGCGAAGGAGGATGTTTCCCATCTGCTCGCTCAGCACAAGCCGCATAAGACGACTCCATACTGAAAAGGGAAAAAGATCATTTCCGGCAGTCGATCTGATATTTGTTTCCGGCTGTGAGGGTGTTTTATTTGCCCTCTTTTCTTTTTTTACCGGTTTATAATCGGGAATGTCGGATATATCAGAAACATAATACCCCTTTTTTTGGTGGGCGACTATATAACCTTCGCTTATCAGCTGTTCGTAGGCATTCTGAACGCTTGTCACGCTTATGCCGTACTGCGAGGCGGTCCTGCGTTTTGACGGCAGGCGGTCACCCGAACGAAGTGTTCCCCTCGATATATCATCCTTTATGCATTGGCAGAGAAATTTGAATATAGGAGTGTTTCCCCTTTTCTCAAAATCGTACATATATGTTATCCTCTTTTTTGATCTGGTATTATTAATTTATACAAAAATGGTTATTTAAATAATACCAAAATCAATTATAATACAGTCATAAGAAAAATGCAACAAGAAAATAAAAAAAGAGGTAGCGTGAAAATTACATTAAATCAAACTATATGTACAGTTGTTTCACGCTCAAATTCTCCTTTTAAATAGACTCAATCCATTTTTAAGGAGAATTCCATAACTATTTGTATCGCCGCTAAGCGGCAGAATGGAGATTAATATGAAAAGAATTTTGACAGTACAGGATATTTCGTGCGTGGGAAAATGTTCGTTGACAGTAGCACTTCCGATCATTTCGGCGATGGGAATTGAGGCGGCTGTGCTTCCGACCGCAGTTCTCTCGACGCATACACAGTTTTCGAGATTTACCTTCCGTGACCTCACAGAGGATATATCACCCATCCTCAACCACTGGAAAGAGGAAAAGATAGGCTTTGATGCATTGTATACCGGATATCTCGGCTCGCAGACACAGATAGATCTGATGAAGCAGATGCTTGATGATTTCGGTGACGGCATTTTGAAATTTGTAGATCCCGCAATGGCAGACAACGGAAAAATGTATGCAGGATTCGACAAAAGCTTTGCACTTTCAATGGCTACACTCTGTGCAAAAGCAGACGTCATCGTTCCCAACCTGACAGAAAGTTGCTATATGCTCGGAATGGAATATCCAGAGAGCTATGACGAAGAATTTCTTAAGAAAGTATTGAACGGACTGCTCTCGCTCGGTGCAAAGAGCGCTGTTATTACAGGTGTAACGCTCGAAAAAGATAAGCTCGGCGTATACGGGTATGATGGAGAAAAGGGCGAATTTTTCTCGTATTTTACAGACGAAGTCAAAGCAAGATATCACGGAACAGGCGATATATACTCATCCGTCTGTCTTGGCGGACTTGTAAACGGAAAAACTCTGCACGATGCATGTGCGCAAGCGGCAGATTTCACGGCGCTTTCGATAAGAAAGACGCTTGATGACAATAAGGGCAATTGGTACGGCGTCAACTTCGAGCAGGCACTCGGAACACTGTGTGAGGGTCGGAACTGATCCGCAGTTCCGTCCTGTCGAATGTTGTCATGAAAAATCAGATAAAAAAGACAGACCTTTTATTGGTCTGTCTTATCCTGAAGAAAAAGCAATTCCGGGCGAACCCTGAAAGGCACTTGATTAAGGCTGTGACTGTCAGAAATCTGTCAGATGTGATTTAATAAATTCAGTCAGATATGTTTCAAGCGGTTTCAGATCGTAGAAAGCGTCATCGAATTCATCAAACCGATAACTTTCTTCTTTTTTCTCGTATTCCTTGACATCATCAATATCAAAAAACGAGAGATCGGCGAGGTCGATCCCGTTTTTTATTATAAAGCCGTCATACAAATTTTTGTGTTTATATGCTCCGATGATCTCCAGATATTCGCTTATATACGGTGCGACCATACGGCTTGAATTAACAAAAAATTGGCACAGACCGCCGTTGTTTACCTCTGTATCCAGCCAATTCACAGAATAAAAGATCTTCTGCGACCGATTCAGAGAATTCACTCCGTCTTCCCATTCGTCAAAGCTGTCTACCTTGTGTTCGGTTCTCACAAGAACGGCGTCGAAAAGATCCTCGTCGGGAAGAACAGATAATTCATTAATAGACATTTGAAGATAGACAGCCTACTTGCTAAACCATAAGCACTTTTGATTATACGCCCAATTCCCATTTTTTATTCTTTCGATTTTTATGCAATCAATAAGATCAGCTTTTCTATACATGTAAAATATTTTTTTCTGTCCTTACGGATATCTGCACTCAATGCAAAAATGATTTCTGAAAACACTATATAAAAAACCGGACACGGCAGCGTTCGGTTTTTTGTGATTAACGGACAAAATAGTAAAAATTCGCTTTCCATAACTTCAAGAATTATTCAAGTAATGCGTTTACATTTTCAATGGGATTACTACCCTTTACTATGTATACGTTTTTTGCAATCATAATATATTCGATGTATCATCCAAATCCACACCGCAAACGGTCAAGTATCTTTTCTCAGCTTTATATCTCATGAAAAATCTTCGCAATACATATTCATAACATAATTATACGGGAATTTTTTGGGTTTGTAAAATGTGTAATTTTCTCGATAAATCCGGATTTTTAATCAATTTGTTGTTATACAATCTTACTGTAACTTTTTTACAAACGCTACACTGTTTTTGCACTCATAAAATTTTCTTTTTTTATAAAACTCATATGCCGGTACATTATTTTCGGTCAGCAAAAAGATATGAAACAAACCTAATTCTTTACATGCCTTCTCTATCTCATTTACAAATAGAGTGCCGATTCCTTCTCTTTGTTTTGAAGTTCTGATACACAGTTCATCAATATAATATTCCGTACCGGTATGCCAGTGTCTTATATGTCCCATAGATATTCCAATCAATTCTGTTTCTTCATATAAGCCAAAAGTCAGGGAATTTTTTTGACCTATCAAATCATGAATATATAATTGTAGTTGATTTTTATCAGACCAATCATCATTCCATGGCTCTTTCGTAAAAACGCTGACAAATAGCTCCTCGATAACAGTTGCTTTACTCTCATCAAGCTGTTTAAAACAATATCCCACCCTATCCACTTTAGCTTTTCTCCTTTGTATACAAAAAATATGTAAACAAGTATTATTACATTTCCAATAATGTTCTTTATCCTTGCTATAAAAGCATTTTAGAATAAGAAAAGCCCTCACAATTGAACACTCATGGTTCTAACTGCGGGACCTTTTCAAATGGAGGCGCCACCCGGAATCGGACCGGGGATAAAGGTTTTGCAGACCTCTGCCTTACCGCTTGGCTATGGCGCCGTTATTTATTAAATTGTTTTCTCAACAGTGCTTTGCTATTATAGCACATCATTTCCCACTTGTCAAGTGCTTTTTTCATTTTATTTTTTTGAATTGATAATTCTTTACTCTTTTTTTGCATCGCAGAGCTGAAATTGCGTATATATTAAAAGCATTGACAAAATTCTGCTTTTATGATACAATTATACTGTCTGATATTTCTTTTTCACTTTCTATTATAATTATATGCTGTATTTTGATTATTGTCAACAGAAATCAAAGTGAAAATAAGATAATTTAACCTATGCAAAGGTCGGTGAAAACAATACTTCACTCTTTTGAAATACAGCGATATATTGATATACCGATGTATTCATGCAAATCGAAGTATTTAATATATTCCTCACCGTTATTATAAAATAAACAAATGAAAACTAAAGAAACATTTAATATCAAAAGCTGTGATATAGCGGTTATCGGAGCAGGTCACGCCGGTATTGAGGCGTCGCTAGCCGCCGCCCGTCTCGGAATGGATACGATTCTTTTTACAATGTCGCTTGACAGCATAGGTAATATGCCATGCAATCCTTCGATAGGCGGAACCGGGAAGGGACACCTTGTATTTGAAATTGACGCTCTCGGCGGAGAAATGGGACGTGCGGCTGATGAGGTCACTCTGCAAAGCCGAACACTTAATACCGGAAAAGGCCCTGCTGTACACTCCAAACGTGTACAGGCGGACAGAGCGAAGTATCATACGATCATGAAAAAGACGCTTGAAAACACAGAGCATCTGTCAATAGTGCAGTCTGAGATAGTTGAGATCGATCTTGACAGCTCAGGGAGCGTCTGCGGTGTTGTCACATCACTCGGGGCTTATTATTCCTGCCGTGCGGTGATAATATGCTCGGGAACATATCTTGACGGTAGAGTCATTGTCGGCAATGTATCGATATCATCGGGGCCTGATGCCGGACTTCCTTCTGTCGGACTTTCAGCGAATCTGAGGAAACTTGGGATCAACCTCATGCGATTCAAGACCGGTACGCCTGTAAGAGTTGACCGCCGAAGTATTGATTTTTCAAAGCTCGAGCGTCAGGATGGAGAAGATCATATAACGCCGTTTTCCCTGACATATGACGAAGATCTGCTCAATTCTATAGATCAGATCCCCTGTTATATCACCTACACCAATGAAGTTACCCACAAAATAATACGAGACAACCTCGGACGTTCTCCGATGTATTCGGGACTTATTGAAGGAACAGGCCCGAGATACTGTCCGAGTATCGAGGATAAAATAGTACGGTTTGCAGACAAGGAAAGACATCAGCTTTTTGTCGAGCCTGTCGGTGCGGACACGAACGAAATGTATATTCAGGGCTTTTCGACCTCACTTCCGCCGGATGTTCAGCTTGAAATGCTGCATTCGCTCAAGGGCTTTGAAAATGCGCAGATAATGCGCCCGGCATATGCCATAGAGTACGATTGTGTCGATCCTCTCGAGCTTTTGCCGACACTTGAATTTAAAAAGATCGGCATGCTTTACGGTGCAGGTCAGTTCAACGGCACATCTGGATATGAGGAAGCAGCCGCACAGGGGCTTGTTGCGGGAATAAATGCGGCGTTGAAGCTCAAAAACAGAGAGCCGATGATCCTTACAAGGGATAATTCATATATAGGAATGCTGATCGATGACCTTGTTACAAAGGGAACGAGAGAGCCCTACAGGGTGATGACAAGCAGAAGCGAATACCGCCTGATACTCCGCCAGGACAATGCCGATCTGCGTCTGACGCCGATAGGTCATTCTGTCGGCCTTGTGAGTGACGAAAGATATGAGGATGTCGAGAAAAGACGAAAAGAGATAAAGCATGAGTGCGAGAGGATCGAAAAACTGTTCCTGAAACCGACTGCCGAATTGAATGCAATGCTTGAGAGCAAAAACAGCAAAACGGTTGCAAACGGAATATCATTTGCCGAGCTTTTGCGGCGGCCTGAGCTTAGCTATGACGATATTTCGGAATTCGACCCCGATCATCCAAAGCTCTGCCGACGTGTCATAACTCAGGTGCAGATAGAGACAAAGTATGCGGGATATATAGCACGTCAGATAGATGACGTTGCCCACGCAACAAAGCTTGAAAATTACCGTATGCCAAAGGATATAGATTATAATCAGATTACAGGTCTGAGACTTGAAGCAAGAGCAAAGCTCTCGGAGATCAGACCGCTTACCCTCGGTCAGGCATCGAGAATTTCTGGTGTAAGCCCTGCCGACATTTCTGTGCTCATTATATATCTGAACAGATGAATTAACCTTGGCAATAGAGCCGTTTGCTTCAGGTAAGAGAATCAGTATTTCAGATGAAAGGAACGGACAATGAAAATTACTACTCTGTGTTATATAGAAAAAAACGGAGCATACCTCATGCTGAACCGTAATAAAAAAACGAATGATCCCAATGAGGGAAAATGGATAGGCGTTGGCGGACATCTTGAAAAAAACGAAACGCCTTATGAATGTATATTGCGTGAAGTCAGGGAGGAAACCGGTATTACGCTTGGATCCGTCCGTCTTCGAGGTACTGTATTTTTCTATTCCGACAGCGTTGATGATGAGTGTATGTTCGTGTATACTGCCGGATATGACGGTGATGTTTCAATTGAGTGTGATGAGGGAACTCTTGAATGGGTGCAAAAGGACAGGCTCTTTTCACTGCCCATGTGGGAAGGTGACAGAAAGTTTTTAGAGCTCCTTTTAAATGACAGTGAATACTTCTGTATGCGTCTTTGCTATGAGGGATACAAGCTTGCAGATTCTATAACATATCCGGGCTGAATTGCTTCTCACAGCATTCCTTAGGCACCGAGTTCGTCGGGGGAAAGATATTGATTTTTTTCGGCGGATGAAATTTTTTTGTGCATTTTAACTATGGCATTTTTTAAAGAAATATGTTATAATTATGTCATAAAGATAGTTATTTTGCGAAAAAAATGTATATTGAGGGAGATGAGTAAATGTATTCGGTAGGAGATACTGTAATGTACAGAAACGAGGGTGCTTGTACCGTTGTTGAAATACGTGAAGAAGATTTTTCGGGCGTTGTATCGAAGTATTATTTGCTCCGCCCTGTCTTCAGACCGAGTGCAACTTTGTTCGTTCCCATCGATAATGAATTGCTTGTTTCGAGAATGAAGCCCATAATATCTGAGCAGGAGGCTGAAAAGGCAATATCCGATTCGCTTCTTGTTTCTGTGGACTGGATCGAAAACGCAGAGGAAAGAAAAAAGTTATACAGGGAAGCTTTTGACAGCTCCAGCCGTCTCGATCTGATAGCGGCTGTCAAGATGGTTCGTAAATACCGTGATTCAAGTGACAAATACTCTCGTAAGCCGCATGTTTTTGATCTGCAGTTTATACGTAATGCGGAAAGATGTATTGAGGAGGAGCTCAATATTGTTCTCGGAATGAAAAAAGAAGACGTTCAGGAGATTTTTGATAAATAAATCAACTGTTCAACTGTATAACCCCATAGAGCAGGCACTCGTAATATCTCAGACATTCGAGGGTTGCACTATGGGGATTAGTTTTATACTGTAAAAAGTTGTATTTACAACCAACCGAAAGCCATAATAAACAAAGGAGGACAGAATGAATAAGATATTCGGATTATTGAAAAAATATTACAGATATATTATTCTCGGCATAATTGCTGTTATGCTGTTACTGCTGTGTGTTTTATTTGTTACGGACGATATATACAGATCGCCTTATGTTTTCGTTGCCGTTCGTCTGTTATCGATCGGGTGTCTTTTGTATACGATCGGCAGAAACAGCAGACACTTTTCAAAGATTCCATGGTGTTTGCTTCTTTTGATCTTTCCTTTTTCGGGAACGGTTTTCTTTCTGCTCTTTTCAAACGGAATTCCGACAATTCGTCTTCGTGGAAGGGTTGAAAGATCTACGCCACCTCTTCCCGAACATATAGCGAAAAATGCATTGAAGGAAACAAATCAGATAATTGCGGAAAGAAGAAAAAACAATACTGTAAAATCGGACACGCTTGAATACCTCTTCTATAGATGCGGTTTTCCTGCTTCGAGAGGCGGAAGGAGCAGTTATTATAAATCGGGAGAAGATGCATATCCTGAGATTATAAAAGACCTGCGTTGTGCAAAAAGATTTGTTTACATTGAATTTTTCATAATCGAAAAGTGCAGTATGTTTGACGAAATTATGGAAATTTTATCCGACAAAGCCGCAAATGGAGTTGATGTCAGAATGATTTATGATGACTTTGGTAATATGGCATCGGTTTCATCATATTTTCATAAAGAGGTGGAGAAAAAACACCCGGGTGTAAAATGTCTTAAATTTCACCCCGTTTCTCCTCTCGCCTTCGGATCGCTTAACTGCCGTGACCACCGGAAAATAATTCTTGTTGACGGAGAATGCTGTTATACCGGCGGTTTCAATATTGCCGACAGGTATATAAACCGTGAGGAAAAATACGGTTATTGGAAGGATTCTGTCATAAGGATCGAAGGACGTGCAGTTGATTCATTCACTGCGTCATTTGCACAGTTCTGGAACGCCTTCAGAGTGGACACTATATCGCTCGACGGACTTCTCGGAAGATCAAAGCCGGGCAATAAGGGCATCATTCAACCTTTTTTCGATTCTCCGTATTCGGACGGCAGTATATGCAGGGATGTGATGCTTGATATTATTTCACGTGCCACATCTTCACTCAACATATTTTCGCCATACCTTATACCGGATGATGCACTTCTCTCGGCATTGTGTTTTGCCGCCGAGCGTGGGGTTTTGGTAACTGTTTTTGCACCGTATGTTACCGACAAGAAAATTGTATTCCGTTCTACCAAAAGCAGTTACAGAAAGCTTATAAAGAGCGGAGTTAAAATTTATGAGTATAACCCCGGGTTTATACACTCGAAGATCATACTTGCAGACTCAAAATTCGGATATATAGGAACGTCAAATATCGATTACCGCAGTCTGTATTACAATTATGAGTGTGGGATGTATCTCGAAAACGAGCCGGTTCTTGCGCAGATAGAGAGAGATTTTGAAGAAACAAAAGACAATTATTGTTCCACTCTTTCCCCCGATTCGCTGAAACGAAATATTTTCACTAAGCTTTTCGACTCTGTTGTATCGCTCTTTGACCCGCTTTTCTGATCGTTTATTCTTTTCTTGCTGTTTTTCGTCCGCACCGTATAACTTCATCGAGAACATCGGCAAAATATCGGATATCCCTTTCGTTGTTGAAGATCCCGACAGATGCCCTGACACTTCCGCCGATAGGCAGAGTTCCTATCAGCTTGTGAGCCTGCGGCGAACAGTGGAAGCCTGAGCGAAGGCAGACTCCGTGCTGAGAAAAAAGACCTGCCGCCCTACCGCAGGACATTCCTTTGATATTGAATGACAGCACATTTCCTTTTTTCAGTTCCGGGCGGTAAAGCAGTACGTCCCGCTCTCTTTCCATCAGTGAATTGAGAATAAGCGAAAAAAGGTAGTTTTCTCTTGCTTTTATTCTGTCAAGACCGATCGATTTAACAAGCTTTATACCTTGTTCAAGCCCTGCACACAAAAATGAGGGCTGTGTTCCGGGTTCAAAACGCTCGGGGATCTCCTGCGGCATACCCTCATCAAGTGATGCTGTTCCGGCTCCGCCCGATATAAGAGTCGGCATTCCTATTGTCGCTTCCTTGAATCTGTCCGATACGATCATCAGTCCCACACCCGACGGACCGTAAAGTCCCTTGTGTCCCGGGACGCAAAGAGCATCAATATTGCACTGCTTTACATCGATATTTGTATGCCCTGCACTTTGTGCGGCATCAACGATGAACATAACGCAATTTTCCGCACAGATCTTTCCGATTTCTTCTATCGGGAGCGTCCGTGCAAAAATATTGCATGAATGATTGCAGACGATAAATGATGGGCGAACCGCCTTGATCTGAGCTTCAAGCCTTGACAGCATTTCATTATCGCCTATATCCCCTGCACGGAATTCAAAATATACAAGACCTCTGCCTGTTGCGGCTATAAGCGGACGCCGAACGGCGTTATGCTCCATATCCGAGCAGAGTGCCGCTCCCCCTTTTTCGCTGAGTGTATATATTGCATAATTGAGTGAATAGGTGTTTCCCGGGGTAACTATTACATTTTCTGGAGAAGGAGCTGAAAAGAACTCGCTTGCAGTTTGACGCAGTGAATATATATCCCGTGACGCCGCCATTGAGAGCGAGTGTCCTGACCTTCCTGGATTTCCCGAGCGATAACGCAAGGCATTTGTCGTTCCCCTTATTACCGATTCCGGCTTTGGAAACGAGGTAGCTGCATTATCGAGATATACGATTTGGTTTTCTTTCATCAGTATTATTCCTTTCGGCATGTCGTATAATGGTTTTGGGCAGTAAAAAAACAATAAAAAATGATTCACCGAAATCACTGTGCACAAATAATCGGGCAGGAAATCGGTGAATCTCTTTATTTTCTTGCAAGTGTTTTTATGCAAGTATTTTCACAACCTCGAACCCGGCTTTTTTCAGCATGTCAAATGCACTTTTGGCATAATTGCAATTCAGGGCAATTCCGTATCTGCAACCGACATTTTCGCCGTCAGGCTTTACGACCCTGCAGACGATCCCCCGATTTTTCAAAAAAGCCTCGCCGCGAAGTGCGTGAGTCAGCGTTTTTACCGTGATTATGCAGCCAAACACAGCTTTATACTCTCTTTCTTTTTTTATTTCCTTCGGGGATATTAAAATTCATGACATCATTAAATGGTTTCAGATAAAACCGTGAGAGGTGTCGGAATAGTTTTCCGATTTGATCGGAATTCTGTATTCATCGTTATATCCCCACTGACAGTATATGTAAGCAGGGGTGTTTTAGCTATTGATATTGATCGAATGATCTGTATTTAAAATAATATTTTTTACTATGAAATTATTCAATAAAATAAGGCATAACCAACCGGTAAATTGTATCCGGTTAATTATGCCTTGTTTTTATATGTGTTTTGCTCTTTAAAAGTTTATCGGTTTATTCGGATTTATATCCGCACTGTGCCATTACTATATCATATTCGTTTTCCTGATATAGCGATTTGCAGTCGATGCCCGAGAAATCGCTCATTTTTTGAATAAACAGCTCAAATCTCTTATAGTTATCCCAATATCCCATGGGTACTTCTACATAATTTGGGTCGCTTGGGTCGAGCTGTTCCATTTCCTTATACCAGTGGAAGAGCTTTATGATCGGATCCCATGAGCCGATCTCCTTTTGTATCATGATCAGACGGTATGCGTGTCCGTAAATATTATAGCTGTCGGCAGATACAGGCTTTGAACTCCAATCGGTTCCGCCTGCCAGAGAGAGAAATATCTCTTCAATATTGTCATATCCGTAATACTGTGTCTGTGTACATTCCGAAGGAGCTGCCACTGCATTTCCTCTGTACAGAACATAGCAGAGTTTAAAATCGGTTTCACATTCGGTCTCAAATTTCCAACCCTGGTCTTTATCAAACATATGTCCCATTTCGTGGAGAAGTCCGAAGTTCCAATCGTTCTCATCGTCTCTTCCGACCAATTTGCTGATGTCATTTGAAAACCACATCTGAGAAGGACCAAAGTCATTCGCTTTTTTTGAGTATGAAGCGGTGATCGTGTTATACCCGCTGATTATATATGCCATATAAGTTGTGTTTGCGTATGCCTTGACAATGATATTTTCATAAGGAATATACCCTGTAAGCTCATAAAAATACCAATATGCCAGCTCAAGGTCATTTGCCAGTTTCTGTGCTCTTTTATCGGTGAGCTTTACCATTTTTTTGTCGTTTGAAACAACAGTTCTGCTTTTTTGATCTGGCGGGAGTCTGAGTGCTATCCTTCCGCTGTAAGATATGTATTGTAAAAATTGTTCAGTGCTGCGTTCTGTCATTTCTATATTGAAGTCTGTAGAAACATTGTCCTCTTCTTTACGCAGTACAAGCTTTTCATTCTCGTAATTCAGGTAGTATTTCTTCAAACCTGTATATGCAAAGTCGGTAGTGTTGTACATTGCGATCTTATATGTGCCGTCACTGTTTTTTTCAAAATACCAACGCATTGTGTAATTGCTGTCCTGAGTTGTTATGTTGGCTCCCTTGATATTTGTGTAAAGCGAGCGGTAGTTGGAAGCCGCAATATACTCTATGTTTCCTGATGTGCGGATAAGAGTAGCATCTTCAAGGCCGACAACCCTGTATACATCATCTCCGGGGCATATGACATAGCTCGGTCTTTCTGAATCGGTTGTCTGAAATACGATGGCATATCTTGAACCCGAATCCTCTTTTGTTATCGCAAGTGCCACACTTTCATCAGAATTGTCATAAGTCAGATATCCGACATCGGGTATTGATATTTTGTATTGTCCGACAGGGAAAACTCCAAGCTCCTCTTCTGTCATGCCGGGGTCATTTGAATGAGAATTGAGATCGGGAGTTCCGCTCGGTGTAGGAGTGGGAAGCAGAGTTGAAGTCGGTGTATTAAACAAAGTCGATGTAGGGGTAGATGCTGTATTTCCGGTCTGAATTACAGATGTAGGTGTGTTTGTGCCCAGGGAGGTTGTGTTGGAACCCTCCTTTGAACATGCCATGATCGAGAGGGATATAATAATGAGAAGTGCGAGTGATACGATTCTTTTCATTTGTTTCTCCTTTCGGGTTTGAATTTGAATTTCTGATATAGCTTTTATTATCGGAAGGCCCCGGGAATCGAAGATGATCCTCGGTCTGCCATCCGTAATTTTTTATTTTACAACTATATTGACAAGTTTGCCCGGAACCACGATCTCTTTGATGATGGTTTTTCCTTCGATCCACGAAGCTATCTTTTCATCACTCTTTGCAGCCGCAAGCATTGTATCTTTATCCGATCCGGTCGGTACCGTTACTGTTGCACGGAGCTTTCCGCATATCTGAACCGGGATCTCAACAAATGCGTCAACAGTTTTGCTCTCATCGTATTCGGGCCAGGACGAGAGCGAAAGCAGTGATTTTTCTCCGAGCGAGCTCCATATTTCCTCACAAAGGTGAGGAGCGAAGGGACAGAGAAGCTTTACAAATATTTTGCACTGCTCACTTGAGAGAGAGCCGTGGTCTGATATTTCGTTTATAAGTGACATCATTGCGGCGATAGCTGTGTTGAATTTCATTGCCTCTATATCGCCGTCAACCCGTTTTATTGTCTTATGGAAGGCACTTTCAAGACTTGAATTGTCCTTTTTGTCATCGATCATCGAAGGCAGATCGGCAACTCTTTCGAGGAATCTCTTGCATCCCTTGACTGATGTATCTGACCAGGGAGCAGCCGAACCGTAATCGCCCATAAAGAGGACATATGTTCTGAGAGTATCAGCACCGTATTCTTTAACGACATCGTTGGGGTCAACAACATTTCCGAGAGATTTACTCATCTTGACGCCGTTAGCTCCGAGGATCATGCCCTGAGCTGTACGCTTTGCATACGGTTCATCAACCGGAACTTCGCCGATATCATACAGGAATTTATGCCAGAAACGTGAATAGATCATGTGACGTGTCACATGCTCCATGCCACCGTTATACCAGTCTACAGGAAGCCAATAGCTGAGCTTTTCGGGGTCTGCGAATACCTCATTGTTATGAGGATCGATGTATCTCAGGAAATACCAGCTTGAGCCTGCCCACTGCGGCATTGTATCTGTTTCTCTCTTGGCATCTCCACCGCATTTCGGGCACTTGCAATTTACGAAGCTATTGATCTTTGCAAGGGGGCTTTCTCCGCCTTCGCCCGGCTCGAAGTTTTCGACATCGGGCAGACGAAGAGGAAGCTCTTCATACGGAACGCCTACTATGCCGCACTTCGGACAGTGTACAAGCGGAATCGGTTCGCCCCAATATCTCTGGCGGTTGAACGCCCAGTCCTTCATTTTGTATTGTACGCCCTTTTTGCCGATACCCTTTTCTTCGAGATATTCAAGCATTTTTTCTATTGATTCTTTTTTCTTTGTGAATCCATTCAGGAATCCAGAGTTGACCATTTCACCGTCACCGGTATAAGCACCTGTTGAAATATCGCCACCTTTGATGACTTCTATAATGTCTATACCGAATTTCTTTGCGAAGTCATAGTCACGCTCATCGTGCGCAGGAACAGCCATTATCGCACCTGTTCCGTAGCCCATCATTACGTAGTCGGAAATATATATCGGAATTTCCTTACCTGTGATCGGGTTGATTGCCGAGAGTCCGTCAATGCATACACCGGTTTTGTCCTTGACAAGCTGTGTACGTTCAAACTCGGTTTTCTTTGCACATTCCGCACGGTAGTTTTCGATTTCTTTCATGTTGGAAATTCTTGATGCATATTTGTCGATCAGCGGATGCTCGGGAGCCATGACCATAAATGTTACGCCGAAAAGTGTGTCGGGCCTTGTCGTATATATTTCAAGCGTTTCATCTGTATCCTTGAGCGTGAATCTGACAAATGCACCTGTTGATTTTCCTATCCAATTCTCCTGCTGCATTCTGATATTCGGGAGATAATCGACCTTATCAAGACCTGTAAGGAGCTTGTCGGCATATTCGGTAATACGCAGATACCATACATCCTTTGACTTCTGAACTACTTCGCTGTGGCATATATCGCATTTTCCACCCTGTGAATCTTCATTGGAAAGGACGACCTTACACGACGGGCAGTAGTTTACGAGCGTTTTGTCTCTGAAAACAAGTCCGTGATCAAACATTTTGCGGAATATCCACTGCGTCCATTTATAATAATCGACATCTGTGGTATCGACAACTCTTGTCCAGTCGAAAGAAAATCCTACATTTTTTAGCTGCTGCGTGAAATGCTCTATATTTTGAACTGTAACAATTCTCGGATGAACTCCGTGTTTTATGGCATAGTTTTCAGCCGGAAGTCCAAATGCATCAAATCCGATAGGGAAGAGCACATTATATCCCTGCATTCTTCTCTTTCTTGAAACGACCTCAAGTCCGGAATATGCCTTTATATGTCCGACGTGCATTCCGGCCCCCGACGGATAAGGGAATTCTATGAGTGCATAAAATTTCTTTTTGGATCTGTCATCAGAGGCTACGAATGCCTTCTCATCGTCCCATCTTTTTTGCCATTTTGGCTCGATGGATCTAAAATCGTACTTCATTTTTTATTCCTTCTTTCGTTTTCTTCTCAGTCTTCCGAAATAAGATCGGATATATCAATTTGTGATGATTCGCCCCAGAGCTTCTCAAGATTGTAAAAATTGCGTTGCTCACGGTTGAATATATGGACTATTACGCATCCGTAGTCAAGTGCCACCCACGTGCCGCCTTCATATCCGTCTATCGACAGCGGTTTGACACCGCATTCGCCCATTTTGAACTCGACCTCTCCTGCATATCCTTTGATCTGCGTGTTTGAGTTTCCTGTGCAGAGAACGAAATAGTCGGTGAGAACGGTCTGCTCCTCTACGTGTAAAAGCTTTATGTTTTTTGCCTTTTTACTGTCAAGTATTTCGATGATCTTTCTTGATACGGCAAGTGAATCACCTGCATCTATCGGAGAGATCGTTATTTCCTTTTCTTCCATAATTCTTTATCTCCTTAATTATTGTCTTTTGTTTTGTTTAAAGCCGCCCGGCGGCATTACTTATTGTTTTTCAGCTCTTTCTCAAGTGCTTTTTTTGATTTGAGCATGAGTGAATTAAGATGCTCACCTTTTTTTATGCAATTCTCTTCGGTAATATTGAAATACTGCAAAAGCGATTCATTCAGAGTATTAGTGAAATTCTCTTGTGTCACTGCGTTCCAAAATGCATTTCTCATAGCTTGACAGCTTTCATATTTTCTCGTCTTTTCGGTAAAATCGGCAAGGCAGAGTATTTTTTCCGAGGGCGTCATCCTTTCACGTCCAACGGTATGCGACAAAATTATACGGCATACATTCGTCGTTGCATATTCGGGAAAATGAATTTTTGCATAGCAAGGTCCGCTTTGAGAGTGAAGTGTCGGCGGTGCGAGGAGAAATTCGGGATCGGGAGTTACACCGCATTTCCGGCATAGCCAGAGCTGTTCATCGATCTCCATTGCGTGGGTAATGTCATGAAGCAGTGCCGCAACCCTGAGTTCATATACCTCTCTCGGCGTCATATCCGTCAGCTTTGACATTTCAAAAGCCTCCTGCTCGGTTGAGAGAATATGTGTGATCCTCTTTCCGACTATAGGCTTTATTGCCTCACGCAGCTCAGAAAGCTGTTTTTCGCTGTCTGTATACAGCATTTCGTGCCGTATGATATCGAGGACTTCGGGGCAGACAAAACCGTCAACACTCTCGCCTGAAAAGATGGCTTGCCTTATATCGGTTGACGACATTTCGAGGGGGGCGTATCTGAGTATTATGCTGTCTTTGCCGAATTTATCTTTATAAAATACTCTTTTCTCTTCCACTTTGGCAGATGTTTCATCGGAACTGTCTCTCCTGCAACAGACAGGTGTGGAAAGGGCAAAAATTTTCTCGGGGTTTTTCCAGCTGTCGAGTGTTAAAAACATATCCTCTCCGCAGTAAAGAAAGAGTTCGCCCTCTTTTGAATAAAAGTGTTCGAGCGTGAGATATGTGTAGCTTGTCCCACCCTTTCTGATTTCGTAATCGCAAACGGTGATATTCCTGGTGCCGATATATTTTTCCGAAAACGCACTTTTGCACATTTCGTATCTGATGAGCGGTGTGTCGTCTCCGATGATGGTTTTGTGCGGGGGGGTCGAATCGGGCATTATATAAAGCTCATCAAGTCCGAGAAGATCATAGAACTTCAGTGCGGAATACACATGACCGTTGTGCGGCGGATTAAAGGTTCCGCCCATGATTCCTGTCTTTTTCATTGCTTCTTTATTTGCTGTTTTTCTTTATGATTTTATATCCCGAATCGTTTCCGGCTTTTTTCCCGGCTATACCTGACGGCTTTTTTCCGCCTGTTCCGATTTTTCTCTTTGAATTGTTGCCGATCGGTTTTGCCTTTTTTTCTTCATTTGTAATCATTTTAAGATTGTTTAGATCATACTGACGTTTTGTCGGGGAAATTTTGAAAAGCACGAATTTCATGCCGATGACCGTAACGACCTGTGCATTGATAGCAGCGGCAATTCCATCTGCCGCCTCATGCGGAGTATATTCACAATTTTCGAGAACCTTGCACTTGATCATTTCCCTCGCTTCAAGTGCCTTTTCCATTTGTTCGAGCATGTTCTCATTTACACCGCCTTTTCCTATCTGAAAAATGGTGTCTATAGAAGCAGCCTTTGAGCGGAGCCATGCCCGTTGTTTGCTTGTTATTTCCATTTGTTTTTACCTGCTTGCTGTTATTATTGTGTATTTATTATTTTATATCATTTGTCTGAATATTTCAGCAAATTTTACAAGTGCCAGAGCACGGTGAGAATATTTGTTTTTCTCATCGGGTGTAAGCTCGGAGAATGTTTTGCGAAGATCGGGGCAGTAAAAGAGCGGATCGTATCCGAAGCCTCCGCTTCCTCTATAGTCTCGAAGTATTGTACCCTCTTTCTCGCCCCGAACGGTAAATGATCTGCCGTCGGGAAAACGCAGAGCGATACATGAAACGAATCTTGCATTCCTGCGCTCATCCGGAACATTTTCAAGACATTTGAGGAGCTTTTCGTTGTTTTTCTTATCATCGCAGATCTCTCCTGCGAATCTTGCCGAATAAACACCGGGGGCACCGTCGAGATAATCGACTTCAAGTCCTGAATCATCGGCTATGGTTATCATGCCGTAGTCTGTAAGTGCATTGACCTTTATCATTGCATTCCCTTCAAAAGAATCGGCATCTTCGATTATATCCTTACTGAAGCCGACATCCTTGAGTGAAAGAATTTCGGCATCGGGGATGAGTGATGATACTATATCTCCGATCTCGGAAAGTTTGTGTCGGTTATTTGTAGCTATAAGAATTTTCATTTTCTGTTCCTTATTAATGTCAGTTATTCAAACAGTGCATCGACAAAATCCTTGGCAGAGAATTTTTGAAGATCGTTTACACTTTCTCCTACGCCGATGAATTTCACTGGGATATCGAGCTCCTGTTTTACCGAAAAGATAACTCCACCCTTTGCACTTCCGTCAAGTTTGGTGAGGATAAGCCCGGTGATATCTGCCGCATTCTTGAATTCTTTTGCCTGAATGACGGCATTCTGACCTGTTGTGGAATCAATGACCAGAAGATTTTCACGGCTTGCCCCTTCAAGCTCACGGTTGATTACACGGTTGATCTTTGAAAGCTCGTCCATGAGGTTTTTCTTATTGTGTAGACGTCCTGCTGTATCGACAATAAGGACATCGGCGTTACGCTTTTTGACTGCGGCAATAGCATCATAAACAACTGCGGCCGGATCGGCACCTTCCGATTGCTTGATAAGCTCAACGCCGACTCTGTCAGCCCACACTCCGAGCTGGTCGATTGCACCTGCACGGAATGTATCTGCAGCGGCAAGTATGACCTTTTTGCCGTCGTCCTTCAATTGCTTTGCCATTTTTGCGATAGAGGTCGTCTTTCCGACTCCGTTTACGCCGATAACGAGTATGACGCTCGGATGTGTTTCAAGAACAAGTTCCTTATCCTCTCCGATCATTTCGACCAGAATTTCCTTGAGCAGATCTATAGCATCGTCTCCGCCTTTGATATTCCGCTCTTTGAGCTCATCACGCAACCTTGAGATGATCATCTCGGTGCTGAGCGCTCCGACATCCGACATAATAAGAAGCTCTTCGAGTTCTTCAAGAAGCTCCTCGTCAACATGCCTCATGTTTTTTATTATATTTTTGACCTGACCGAAAATCGAATTTTTGGTTTTGGCAAGTCCTCTTTTTAAGCTGTCGAAAAATCCCATTTTATTTCCTTTCGTGTCTTATTTAAGGTCTTTAAGACCAAGCTTGCTTTCGACCTCGTTTACCTCGATCGACAGAAGATTTGTAATTCCTCTTTGTTGCATTACAACACCGTACAGTGTGTCGGCGGCTTCCATTGTTCCTCTTCTGTGCGTAATAATTATAAACTGTGTCATACCCGAGTATTTTTTTGCGTAATTAGCAAATCTTGACACATTGACCTCGTCAAGTGCCGCTTCGATCTCGTCAAGAAGGCAGAATGGAGCGGGCGAAACACGGAGTATTGCGAAGAAGAGAGCGATTGCGACAAAAACCTGCTCGCCTCCCGAGAGAAGCGAAAGGCTTTTTATTATCTTTCCGGGAGGAGCGACATTGATCTCAATTCCCGATTCGAGTACATTGTCGGGATCGGTCAGTGAAAGAACGCCCTTTCCTCCGCCGAAAAGCTCTGTGAAAACCACCCCGAAGTTTTCGTTGATCTTGCCAAAAGTGTCAACGAAAAGTGATTTCATACGACCTTCCATATCTTTTGCGATCGATGAATAATCTTCTTTTGCTGCAATAAGATCTGTGTATTGCTTGTCAAGAGTCTCGAACCTGGCTTTTTTCTCGGCATATTCGTCGATTGCACCGACATTCACATCTCCCAGCTCTCTTATCTGCCGCTTGAATTTGTTTTGTGCGTTTACCGCCGACTGCTTCGTGTTCTCATTGAGTTCCTCATGAGGGAATTCAAGAGCTTCGGCATAGGTCATATCATATTCATCCGATAAAAATGTCAGATATTTTTCGTTGTCGAACTCTGCGGCACGTGCTTGCTCTTCAAGTCTTGTGAGTATCTTATACAGATTATCCCGAGTGACTGTTTTATCCTTGATCTGCCCGAAAAGTATTGCAGAGTCTTTTTCAAAACTGTCGGCAACCAGCCGAAGCTCTGCCGAGCGGTCATCGAGTGCTTTGATCTCACCTTCAAGCCGTTTACAGCACTGCGAAGCTTCGGAGATCCTGGAGCGATATTCTTCCTTTTTGAGTATGAGAAGCTCTATAGCCGAGCTGTTTTTCTTTTCCTGTTCGGCAAGAGACAATGCTTTTTCGGAAGAATTTGCGATCTCTTTTTTTGTATATTCGAGAGACGCAAGTGCCGACCCTATTTTCGAATCGATCGAATTTTTGCGATCTATAATTTGTCCGCGCAGAATTTCGTTTTCTCCTCTTGTTTTTTTCAATTCGGAGAAAAGATTTTTTTTGTCTTCAAGCTCCTGTTCGAGAGCTGACACTTCCTTTTCGGTTTTTTCAATAAGCCGCTCATTTTCATTTTCACGGTCATTGAGTGTTCTTATCTCATTTTCGAGTCTTGAAATGCTTTCTTTAAGATCGCTGTTTTTTCCTTCGGAAATCGCCTTTTGAGTCAATGCACTTGACAAAAGTGCGTTTGTTATCTCACGTTTGCTTTCAAGCTCTGAAATTATGTTCGTAAGCTCATCAATATTTCTTCCGGTCTTCATGCTTTCCGACTCTATGTCTTCAAGCTCATGCTGTTTTTCGGATATTGAAGAGCTTAGCTTCTCTATCTCAGCACGGCGTGTCAGAATTCCGCCGCCCGATTTTCTTGAACCGCCTGTGAGCGAACCGCCGGCATTGACCGTCTGACCGTCGAGCGTCACGATTCTGAATGAGTAATCAAATGCCTTTCCTATCTCGGTGGCATCGTCAAGTGTTTCGCAGATGACCGTTCTGCAAAGAAGGTAATCGACGACGTTTGAATATTTTTTATCACATGTCACAAGCCTGTTTGCAAAGCCTATGTAACCGTGACAGCGTGCAAGCTTATTTTCATCGATGGAAGGTCTTGAAGGACGCATTGTATTCAGCGGATAAAATGTGACAACTCCTCCCCGGTTTTCCTTCAGCATTCCGATCGCTTTTTTTGCGGCACGCTCGTTTTCGCAGACAATATTCTGCAGTGATGCACCGAGAGATGCTTCAATGGCGAGAGCATATCTTGAATCGAGTGAGAGAATTCCCGAAACGGGGCCTATAATACCGTCAAGTGAGCCCTGATTTGACCATTCCATGACGAGTTTGACGCCGTTTGCAAATCCATCAAAATGCTCTTCCATTCTTTTCAATGTTTCGCAGTGTCTTGAGAGCGATGTGAATTCTATTTGTGTGTTGTTTTTTCTGTCTGTAAGGTTTTTGAGACGTTCGGAAAGCTTTGAGAGTTTTCCTTTTTCCTGTGATATTTCACCGTCTGCCGCCCGACATGCCTTCTCATATGCCGAAATTGTCTTGAGTATGTCGTTTTCGCTTTCCTTACTGCTTTGATATTTTTCTTTTTCGCTTATGAGCTCATTTTCAAGTTGTTCACGGCGTTCATCGTTTCCGCCTGCCGACGTTTTCATACTTGTCAGATCAAGCCGTTTGTCAACTATTCTGCCTGAAATCTCCTGAATCTGTGCTTCTTTTTCCTCTATAAGTGAATCGTTTTCAGCAATTTCAAGTCTTATACTGCTGAGCTCAAGCTCGCACTGTGCGAACTGAGCACGCAGTTTTTCGACCTTATCTTCGGCATCCTTCAGTATATTGGAAAGTGCGGCGGTTTCATCTGCTGCCTTTCCGCCTGAGCGCCTTATATCGTCAAGTTCATCACGAAGGCGTTTTATATTTTCGTCTGTGTGAACTATCTCAGCGTGCATTACGGCGAGATTTTCTTCTTCGGTATGTTTTTTATCTGTTAATTCACGTATCTTTCTTGTATTTTCTTCTATATCACGTGCAGAGTTTCTTGAATTCTCGAGTAATATATCCTGCCTTGACTGTAAGTTATTTAAACTGTCAACAGCCATTTCATATTCGTGCCGTGTAATTTCACATTTGTCATTCAGCTCTGATGTTTTTGCATTGACATTTGCAATTTCATACAGCCAGACTGCGATGTCAGCCTTTTTCTTTTCTTCACGCAGCGCAACAAATTTTTTCGCCTTTTCACTCTGTTTTTCGAGAGGTCCTAATTGCGAAGATAATTCATTTCTCAGTATTTCAGCCTGAGACAGGTTGATCTCAACTTCGGCGAGCTTTCTTTCGGCTTCGTTTTTCTTGGCTCTGTATCTTGATATTCCGGCGGCTTCCTCAAATATTCCCCGTCTGTCTTCGCTCTTTTTTGATATGATCTCGGCAATACGTCCCTGTCCGATTATAGAATATCCCGATTTTCCGAGTCCGGTATTCATAAACAGATCGTTTATGTCTTTAAGGCGGACGGGATTTCGGTTTATCATGTATTCACTGCCGCCCGATCTGTAATATTTACGTGTAACGCAAACTTCATCATACGGAAGCGGAATACGCATTTCTCCGACTGTATTGTCAAATGCAATCGAAACCTCGGCAAAGCCCATCGGTCTGCGTGTGTCGCATCCTCCGAAAATGACATCCTCCATTTTGCTTCCGCGCATATTTTTGGATGACATTTCACCGAGAACCCAGCGTATTGCATCGGATATATTAGATTTTCCGCTTCCGTTGGGGCCAACGATAACTGTCATTCCCGGACTGACGACCAGACGCTTTTTATCGGGAAATGATTTAAAGCCCTGTATTTCAACATATTTTAACTGCATTTTTAGTTTCCTTATAAATCTGTCAACAGCTGACAGTCGTACTGTTCTATTCCGCTTTCCGGAATGAATTTTATATATATATTGTATTTCTGAAGAAAATACATCTTGTTTTCGCTTTTATATCCGTATGCATCCGAGAGATTTCCGCTGTTTACCGCAAAACGGATTTGTCTCGCTCTTTCGGGTCTTGTAAATCCGAAACCGAGGAGAATTCTTTCAACATTCTCACGCATAATTATTCCCCTTGCCATGCTTCCGATCGCAGGATGATAAGCACCGCACGAAACGACAGTGTCATCTGTGAGATTGTCCTGTGCTTGCAGACCGCATCTGATGCAGGGAACTGAATATTTTGCAAGTACACGGAGCAGATTTGCGGCTCTTTTTGCACCTTCCTGCACCGTGAGCGGTGTATAATCGTGCTTAAGACGCATTTGCTCAAGTTCTGTTTCATGAAAGACCACGGTGGGATATATCCTCGCCCCGTCTATCCCCAGTTGGCAGAGAGTTTCGGCTGTCATGATCTCATCCTCTTCGCCCGACAACGGAAGTCCGACCATTATCTGACCTATAAGTTTGAATCCGTGGGATTTGATCATTTTGCAGGCTTTTATCGATGTTTGCGATGAATGACCTCTTTTTGAGGCAAGCAGAACTTTATCCGACAAGCTCTGTATTCCAAGTTCGATTACATTTACAGAATATTTTTCAAGAATATCGAGAATTTCCTCATCGATGTAATCGGGTCTTGTCGAAAGTCTTATCGATTTTACATCGCCTTTATCTACAAAATTCTTTGCAACTGAGAGAAGATATATCATATCATCTCTGTCTATTCCGGTGAACGATCCACCGAAAAATGCTATTTCAACTTCATCCTTTTCGCAATCTGTTGTTTTTAATGAGCGTTCAATTTCGGCTTTGACATTTTCCCGCACAAAATCAGAATGCCCCGAAATGCTCCGCTGATTGCAGAAAACGCAGTCATTGGGACAACCGAGATGAGGAATAAATATTGGTATATTTTTGTGTGACATTGTTTTTCCTGCTGTGATATGCGACTTGTACCCAAAAGACAACGGTATATCCTGTTGTCGCTTCAGATCTGTTCTGTTTTTTTAAACCTTTTCACCGAAGAGAATGAGAGCCTGTCTTGCTGCTTCTTTTTCGGCTTCTTTTATTGATTTTCCGATACCGTGACCTATGACGTTTGAATTCAGCATGGCATCTACCTCAAATGTTTTGTCGTGATCCGGACCCGATTCGCAGACCTTTACATAGTCAAGGCGTTCGTTTTTGCCGCCCTGCTGGATCAGCTCCTGCAATCTCGTTTTATAATCTTCGTTTCCGACCGAGCTTTTTGCACTTTTCATCTTTTCGGCAATAAATGGCTGTGTAAATGATCTTGCAATTTCGTATCCGCCGTCAAGATAGAGTGCACCCACTAGTGCTTCAAATGCATCCTCAAGAATTTTTGGATTTTTTCTTCCGTTTTTTTCTTCGCCTTTGCCGAGTATCAAGTAATCTCCGAGTGACAGAGCGTTTGCGTATACGGTTTCGGATTTTCCCTTGACAATATTCAGTCTGAGCTTTGATAGCTCACCTTCGGTCATACCGGGATTTTTTTCGTATACGTATTCTGTTGTAACGAGCGAGATAACGGCGTCGCCGAGAAATTCAAGCCGTTCATAGCTTTCGGTTTTTGATTCGTTTGTGTATGAGGCATGTGTCATCGCCATTGTTATGAGCGATTTATCCCGAAATGAATATCCGATCTTCGTTTCGAGTTCATTTAGTGGTTTTCCGACCATTATTTATCATCTCCGTTATAAAGACATGAGTATTTTTTACATTCCTCTTCTATTTTGCCTTCAATATTGCAATCGGCAAACATAATTGCCTGCCTTACGGCATTTTTTATTGCCTTGGCATCCGATGAGCCGTGTGCTTTTATTACTGTCTTTTTCAGTCCGAGAATGGGAGCTCCTCCGTGTTCGCTTGCGTCAAAATCTTTCTTGAAGCCTTTCAGATCTTTCTTAATAAGCAGATATGCCAATTTGGTTTTGAATGAGGAGCTGAATACCCCTTTCAGCTTTGCGAAAACCAGTTTTCCCATGCCTTCGGACAGCTTAAGAAATATATTTCCGGTGAATCCGTCGGTTACAAGAACATCGCATTTTCCCATCGGAACTTCATTACCTTCAACATTGCCAATGAAATTGATGCCATCTGTATTCGAGAGCTTTTTATAGGCTTCGACCTGCAGTTTGGTGCCCTTGATCTCTTCTGCCCCGTTGTTGAGAAGTCCGACTCTCGGGGAATCAATACCGAACATTTCTTTCATGTATATGCTTCCCATTATTGCAAACTGAACAAGATGGTCGGGCGTGACTTGTATATTGGCTCCCGAATCCATCAGCAATACAGGATTGACAAAAGGGAAGAGTGCCCCGATCGATGCACGGCTTATTCCGTCCGGACGTTTGACATAAAGTGTCGCACCCGTATGTACAGCACCTGTCGATCCTGCACTTACAAGGGCATCGCCGTCTCCTCTTTGAAGCATATCGAGTGCTACTCTGAGTGAGGAATCGGGTCTGTTACGTATACTCAACGGCGGATCGCACATTTTTATTTCATCAGAGGCGTGTACGATCTCTATATTAGAAATATCTATCTCATTTTCCTTTGATATTTGTTTTATTGTACTGCTGTTTCCGACAAGACAGATTGAGACATCTGTATGCTCCTTCTTTGCCATTGCAGCACCTTTGATTATTTCGAGCGGTGCTTTGTCTCCGCCCATTGCATCTATAATTATTTTCATGGATTTTTACCTGATGGTTCAGATATTGTTTCACAATATCCTACATCGAATACATTTCTTTGTGTTTTTCTATTGCCCTCATGGAACGCTCGAAAAACTCTGCATTCCTTGCGGCTTTTCCGCCCTTAACTTTGTGATCAAGCGGAGGTATAATTCCGAAATTAGCATTCATCGGCACAAATGAGCCGAGCATTCCGTTTGAAACATAGAACGCCATTGCACCGAGCTCACACTCACGTGGGAATATCGGGGTATCTTCTCCTTTAGCACGGAATGCAGCACAAATTCCTGCAACAAGCCCCGAGCCTGCCGACTCGACATATCCTTCCACACCTGTCATTTGACCTGCAAAGAAAATGTTTTTGTTGCTCCTCATCGAATAATCTGGTGACAGAAGCTTGGGTGAATTGAGATATGTATTGCGGTGCATAACTCCGTATCTTATAAATTCGGCGTTTTCAAGACCGGGAATAAGACGGAACACCCTTTTCTGTTCGGGAAATGTCAGATGTGTCTGGAATCCGACAAGGTTGTACATACTGCCCTCCACATTCTCCATTCTGAGTTGAACCACGGCATATGCGTCCTTTCCTGTCGAAGGAAGTGGAAGACCTACAGGCTTGAGAGGCCCAAAAAGAAGTGTCTCGTATCCCCGTTTTGCCATCGATTCGACAGGCATACAGCCCTCAAACACTGTTATGTCTTTCTGCTCTTCCTTGTCGAACTCATGCAGTTGTGCTTCCTGTGCCGTTATGAGTGCATTATAAAATACATCGTACTCTTCTTTGGTCATAGGGCAGTTATAGTAGCAGGCATCACCTTTTCCGTATCGGCTTGCAAGAAATGCAATATCGGTATTTATGGTCGATGCATCGACTATTGGTGCCACCGCATCGAAGAAGTGGAGATATCCGTGTGCAAAATTCTCATCGATGTATTGTGAAAGAGGGTCGCTTGTCAGCGGACCTGTGGCGATCACCGTTACGTCATCACCGAGATCATCAAGTCCTGTGATCTCTTTTTCAACTACAGTGATATTCGGATCGCTTCTGATCTTGTCTGTTATGTATTTTGAGAAGGCGTCCCTGTCTACGGCGAGAGCCGAGCCTGCAGGAACCTGAGTTTTTTCTGCTGCCTCCATAATGAGTGATGAAAGCTCACGCATTTCGCATTTCAGCATTCCGACGGCATTTTCTTTTGCGTTTGAGCGCAGGGAATTGGAGCAGATCAGCTCAGCAAATCCCTCGCTCTTGTGTGCTTTTGTCATTTTGCCCGGCTTCATTTCGTAAAGTGTGACCTTCATCCCGAGCCGTGATGCCTGATATGCTGCCTCACATCCGGCGAGACCGGCACCGATAACATTGATATGCATAATTGTTTCTTTCTCTCTGTGTTTTGTTTTCCTTGCGGAATCTTAGTCGGGAAGCTTTCGGAATTCGACAGATTAATGCTTTTCCATATGACCCGAGTTGCCTGTTATTTACCGACTTCGTTTTTGTAATCGCATTCGGGGGTGTGGCATACGAGCAGCGAACCTCCCTTTTTGCCGAAAAGCATTTTTCCGCAATTCGGGCATTTCTGATCTGTCGGAATATCCCATGATGAGAAATTGCATTCGGGATAGCCCGAGCAACCGTAAAACACCTTCTTTTTGCCGTGCTTTACAACAATATCCTTACCGCAAAGCGGACAGGGAATTCCGAGGGTGGTTTGAATGTTCATTGTATAATCGCATTTCGGGAAATTTGAGCAGGCATAGAACTTGCCGAATTTTCCTTCACGCAGAACCACCGGAGCACCGCATTTTTCGCATATTTTATCTGTCGGTTCTTCGGGAGCTCTTTCTGTCTTTTTCTCTGTTTTTCCGTCCTTTGAAAGCGGCTTGGTGTTTTTACAGCTCGGATAGTTGGGACAAGCGGCAAATCTTCCGAAACGTCCGCTCTTGACAACCATGACGGCACCGCATTTGTCACATATTATATCCGTTTCTTCAGCCGGAACGTCACGCTTTACATCTTCGATCGAGCTACTTGCCTTTTCAAGCTCTGCACTGAAGGTGCCGTAAAATTCCGAAAGAACGTCATGCATTGTGGCTTTTCCGGTTTCGATCCCATCAAGCTCATCTTCCATATTAGCGGTGAATTTGTAATCGACTATTTCAGGGAAATACTCTGATATAACGTCAATTGTCACACCTGCGAGCGGTGTCGGAACAAGCCATTTTCCCTCATGCCTTACATAATCACGTGATATAATGGTGTTTATGATCGTCGCATATGTTGACGGTCTGCCGATCCGCTTTTCTTTAAGAAGCTTGATGAGTGTTGCTTCGGTAAAACGGGGGGGCGGTTCTGTGAAGTGCTGTGACGGTTCGAGCTTTTCAAGATCGGCGAGCGTGTTTTCTCTGAGCTCCGGCAGAGTTGTCTTGTCGTCATCATCGGCCGGTATGTCCATGCCCTCTTCATATACGGCAAGAAAGCCCTTGAATTTAGGTGTTGATCCCGAAGCTTTGAATATATATTCACCGTTTGTTATATCGGCACTTACAGTGTCGAAAACGGCACTTGCCATCTGGCTTGCGACAAATCTGTCCCAGATAAGGCTGTAGAGCTTGAATTGATCGGGTGTGAGCGATTTTTTTATCAGTGACGGACGGTATTCCATACTGACGGGGCGAAGTGCTTCGTGTGCATCCTGCGCACTGCTTTCTGTTTTGTAAACTCTCGGATTTTGCGGAACATAATCCTCTCCGAATTCTTTTGTAATATACTCTCTTGCCGCAGCACTTGCTGCCTCTGAGATACGGAGCGAATCGGTACGCATATATGTGATAAGTCCGTGATTTCCGCCAAAGGCGCTTCCGAGATTGACACCCTCATACAGCTCCTGCGCTACACGCATTGTTTTTGACGAACCGAACGAAAGCTTTCTGTAAGCCTCCTGGAGGAGCGTGGAAGTGATGAAGGGAGGTGCCGGATTTTTGATTTTGACCGACTTTTTGACCGAAACGATCTCATATTTGTCTGTAAGCGATTTGATTATCGCATTCATTTCCTGCTCGGAGCTGATATCAAGCTTTTTATCACTTCCCCAGAATCTTGCGATAAAGCTCTTGCCTTCATCGTTTTTGAGCTTTGCCGTAAGAGTCCAATATTCACTCGGTGTGAATTCTTTGATCTCTTTTTCACGCTGTGTGAGCATTTTTACGGTTGCGGACTGAACTCTGCCTGCTGAAAGACCGCTTCTGACCGTCTTCCAGAGAAGAGGAGAGAGCTTATATCCCACGATCCTGTCAAGAAGCCGTCTTGCCTGCTGCGAGTTGACAAGATCCATGTCTATATCTCTAGGCTGCTTTATGGCTGATTTTACGGCGTTTTTGGAAATTTCGTTGAATGTTATACGCTTGAACTTATTGTCAGGAAGCTTCAGGGCGTTTGCAAGATGCCATGATATTGCCTCACCTTCACGGTCAGGGTCAGTTGCAAGATATACGATATCTGCCTTTTTGGCTTCCGATGCAAGAGACTTGATAAGGTCGCCCTTGCCTCGTATGTTTATATAATGCGGTTCAAAACCGTTTTCAATATCAATGCCGAGATTGCTTTTCGGAAGGTCACGGACATGGCCTACCGAAGCCACGACTTTATAGGACGAACCGAGATAGCTTTTTATTGTACCCGCCTTTGACGGGGATTCGACGATTACCAGATGTGTGTTTGCCAATTATTTTGTTTCCTTTCTTTGATATCTGTTGCGGTGTTTTTCAAAATAAACTTTAAATTCTCAGCAAATCATTTTCTGCCGATAACGTGATGTTTTTATTATTTTTATTTCTTCGGAAATTATAACCTTGAACGTATCATATCAGAGCTCACGGTAAAGAGTCATTTATGACAGTCGGCATCAAAGAGTGTATTTTCCGCCTGACATTACGGTGACGACACCTTCAAGCTCAAGAAGTGAGAGCTCGGTCATAGTATCCTTTATTGAATAGGATAGCTTTTCGGATATCTCATCGGGAAAAAGAGGTCCACGGCTGAGAAGCTCAATGATCTGCCCGGATGTATTTCCGCGGATAGGTATTTCCTTCGGGATTCTCTTGTTGTCTATTTGGGTATCGGACGCATCGTTCTTTGTCTTATTCTTTATTTTATCCGATCTTTCGGCCTTTTTGTCTTTGTTATCTTTTATAAATTTTTCAGGCAATACCGATGATTTTGATATTTCGGGTGTCGAAATTCCTCTCAGAGTTTCACGCTTGAATATTTGATCGAATTTTATCTTGTCACCGTATCTTTGAGTGTAAAATGATACAATGTCTGCCGCCTCTGTAACAGTGATGGCTCCCTGCTTCAGAAGCAGATTTGAACCCATATGCGTAAATTCGCCTGTTTCTCCAGGAATCGAGAAGAGATCACGTCCCTGCTCCACGCAGTGTCTAGCCGTGTTCAGTGAGCCGCTTCTCTCGCCTGCCTCAACGACGAGAGTGCCCACAGAAAGAGCACTGACTATTCTGTTTCTGACAGGGAAATTGTGTGCAATAGGAGGTGTGCCGGGTGCAAATTCGGTGATCACCGCACCGCCGAGTGAAACTATTTCCTTCATGAGTGATGCATTCTGTGCTGGATAAATATTATCGATTCCTGAACCGAGCACTGCAATTGTTGTGCCGCCTGCGTCAAGAGCCGCACTGTGGCATATGCTGTCGATTCCGAGGGCAAGTCCGCTTGTTATTACAATTCCGCATTTTGCCAGATCATAAGCAATTTCATATCCTGCTCTCTTTCCGACCCGTGACATTTTTCTCGTGCCGACGCAGGAGATCGATATCCTTTGCTCAAGGTCAGGCATTCTGCCGAGACAGTAGAGAACTGCCGGGCATGCCTGAGTGTTGAGAAGAATATTCGGATACTCATCGTCTGAAGGAGTAAGTATTTTTATTCCGTTTTTCTCACAATATTCAACTATCCTCTCAGCCTGTGAAAGATCTTTGTTTGCGAGCCTTTCCGCCTGATGCTTTGTGAATATCTTGTTCTTTCCAGATATACCCGAAAAATCATTGATATCATAGACTGTACACGGATCGCATGTTGAGAAGTCTATTACATCTGACGAATTTTTGCATCCTTCTCCGATAGCAATTGAAAGCCATACCCATTTGACAATTTTCTGATACCGATTAGCTTCTGTGATATTCATTCTCACATCTCCTTAAAGAAGTTAGTTTGCGTTGTCGCTCCGGAAAACTTCAGGATCCGCTGCTTTTTACGGTGCATTCCCACATCAGTATTGCTGCTGCAATCGATGCGTTCAGGCTTTCGGTGCCTCCCGGCATTGGAATGATTACACTTTTATCACAATGAGACAGTACGTCCGCTGAGATACCGTGCCCTTCATTGCCGACTACGAAAATGGTCTTTTCTGAGCATTCAATATCTGTAAGTATTTTTGAATTCTCTGACAGTGCTGCGGCGTATACCTTATACCTTTCGCTTTTCAATAAATCGATTGCCTGACACAGATCATCGCAAATCGTTATATTCTGAGAGAAGAGTGCACCCATAGACGCACGAACCGTTTTTTCAGAATATATATCAGCACAGTCTTTTGAAAGAATGATCTCGCCTATTCCGAGAGCCGATGCTGTTCTTATTACAGTCCCGAGATTTCCAGGATCCCTTAATGAATCAAGGATGATTTTGCTTCCGTTTATTCTTTTATTATATATTGTAGCAAATTTATGAAATTTGTCAATACCTTTTGACAAACAAAATACGCCCGAAGGTGATTTTTCGCAAGAAATTTTTTCATAAACCGACTGCGAAACAAGAATTTTGCGTACATTAGAGCAAAGCTTGTTTACAAAATCAATGTTTTCTTCGGTGAAAACCACTGCCTGTACTGGTATCTGCCTTTTAACAGCTTCGTTGAACAGTTTCTTTCCTTCAAATATGAAAAGTCCCTCACGATCCCTGTTTTTTCGATCGTGCAGGGAAGATAGAAATACTATAAAATTATTGCTTCTTGATGTAATTTGTTCCATTGTTCTTTCCTTATAACATTCTTCTGAATTGAAACTTATGTTTTGAAATCAGAGCATCCGGTGAGAAAAACTGAAATTTCTTCAGATTCTGAGATTCTGCAATACGAAAAGAAGGGCTGTCGGTCTTTTCGATGACAGTCCTTCAATATATCCTATGATCAGAGTGCTGCTTTAGCCTGCTCAACGATCTTTGCAAACGCTTCTTTATCTGAAATTGCAATCTCGGAAAGCATCTTGCGGTTTATTGCAACACCGGCTTTTTTAAGTCCGTGCATAAGCTGGGAATAATTGATTCCGCAAACCTTAGCCTGTGCGGAAATTCTTGCGATCCAAAGCGATCTGAAATCTCTCTTTTTGAGCTTTCTTCCGATATATGCATAGTTTCCGCTCTTCATTACGGCCTGTTTAGCCATCTTGAAGTGCTTGCTCTTTGAACCCCAGTAACCTTTGGCTGCCTTCAGGACTTTATTTCTTCTTTTGCGCGTCATCATCGCGCCCTTAACTCTTGCCATTTCAATTTACCTCCTGAACCTTGATTAAAACTTCTGAATAAGTGTTTTGTAAACGGGAGCCATCGATTCGCTCATATATGATGCACTGCGAAGCATTCTTTTACGCTTAGCGGTTTTGATTCCGAGCTTGTGACGGTGCTGTGCATGATTCATCTTGATTTTACCGCTTTTGGTAAGGGTAAATCTCTTTTTAGATGCGCTGTGTGTTTTAACTTTTGGCATGATTGTACTCCTTTCGTCTCAGCTTATATTGCTGAATGTCCGCACTGCGGACGGTAAAAATAAACTAATTAAAAAATGTGCGTTTTGTATTTCTCTGTCTTCCTGAACTCATTTGCCTGTTTTCGGACCGAGGAACATTGTCATGTTCTTTCCTTCGAGAACCGGCTTTTTGTCGAGCTGACCGACATCCTCGCAAAGGGAGGTGAATTTTTCAAGAAGATTTGCTCCGATCTCGGGGTGGGAGATCTGACGGCTCTTGAATCTTACCTTAACCATTACCTTGTTGCCCGAGGTGAGAAATTTTCTCGCCTGATTGACCTTTGTGTTGAAATCGTTTGTGTCGATCAGAACTGTAAGCTGAATTTCTTTGATTTCAACCTTCGCCTGCTTTTTCTTTGCTTCTTTCTCTTTTTTATCACGGTTGAAACAGAATTTTCCGTAGTCAAGCACACGGCAGACCGGAGATTGCCCCTGTGCCGACATGAGTGCGAGATCAAGTCCCTCGTCGTAGGCGACTTCAATGGCGCTTCTCAGCGACATCATTCCGAGTTGTGTTCCGTCTTCTCCTATAACCCTGACTTCTGTCGAGGGAGCTATCTTGGCTTCTTTGATTATCTCTTCGTTGATGTAAAGGTCTTTGGAATTCTTAGGTTTGATGATCGGTACCTCCTGAGATACAAAAAATAAAAAAGTGTGCAAACACAGCTCCGCACACAACAACCCACAAAAACGGGAAAAAAGTGATATCAAACCCGTACTGCTCATAGGCTGTAAAGGTGAGAGCGGAACTCTGCTTCATTGTTCCCGATTATGATATCACTTTTTTTCTTGTTTGTCAATAGTTTTTCAAAAATATTTTTCAAATTTATCTTCACGGAATGTCCCGGAACTTATCACTTCTTTGTGTTGCTTTTTCCGGCAGACCGTGCTTTTGCTCTTTCAAGAGCACGCTTCCTTTTGTCTGCGATGACCCTTTCGTACTCGGAAAGAATGGTATCGGTGATCTGTGACCAGGGAATTGGCAGAGTCTGTTTTGCTCTTTCTCCGATCAAAGACAACCTGTCCCTGTCGGAAAGTGCTCTTTCGATGCTTTTTGCAAGATCTGCCGGCTTGTTTTCACAAAGAAATCCGTTTAACAGATCTGTAATATCCTCTCCTGCCGCAGAACCACGGACTGCGATGCTCGGTGTGCCCATCGCCGCCGCTTCTCTTATGACAAGCCCTGATGTATCATACAGCGATGGAAATACAAACAGATCAGAAGCGGCATAAAGTGCATCGAGAGTCGGGCGGTCTTTGATATGACCTGTAAAGTGTATTCTGTCTTCTATGCCGAGCTTTTTTGCTGTTCTGCGTATGTCGTGTTCATCGGGACCCTGACCTGCGAGTACAAGTTTGCAATTGATGCTGAGCAATGAAAAGGCTTCGAGAATTGTTTTTATATTCTTTTTCCAATTGAGCTGTCCGACATACAGCAGAACCGATGCTTCATCAGCACGGTATTTTTTTGTCATAGCTTCATATTTTACGGGGTCAAGAGGGACAATGTTTGTTCCGTTAGGAATAACTTTTATACTTTTTTTGTAGCCGTAACTGTGGAGAACATCTGCCGCCGATTTGCTGACCGTCCACACCTCGTCACATTTTTTGTAAAAATCAACTACACTCTTTGTGCCGATCACTGCGGCAATCTCAAGACCGGTCGTATCAAGAAAATCATCGTAATATTTTGAATGAAATGTTCCGATAATCGGGATCTTGTTCTTTTTTGCGTACAGTATGCCGGCATTGCCTGCTGTAAATGGATCATGTACATGGACTATATCGCCTTTTATCATACTTAGTCTTGCACGGCAGTTTGAATCAAGCGACGGAATGCCGAAGGTATATGCCTTGAGCCTGCCTGATGAGATCCCCACATAATCTATGATCTCAAATCCGAGATTTCCGCGGTAACCTGTATCTGTCAGAGGTGCGACAACATAGCTTTCGTTGCCCTTTAAACCGAAATTGTATGCATATTGATAGCTCACGTTCCCAACTCCGTCAACTATCGGAAGAAATGAATCTGAAAACTGTACTATCTTCATAAGAATTTATATAAAATTACTCCTTTCGGAATTTTGCAGGATTGCCGATACTGCGGTCAATTCTCGCTCTCGTCTTGCTTTCCCCATACCCAGTTTCTGAACCTGATCGTAAGGAAAATCATTGCAATTCCTATTACTATCATGACAAGCGACCAGAACTGTGAAGGCGAAAAACTGCCGATGAAGGCACCGCGGTCATCTCCTCTGAAAAATTCAATGACAAAGCGGAAAACTCCGTATGATATGAGGTAGATGCTTACAAGATGTTTTGAATCCTTTTTAACATAAAGGATAAGGAGGACAGCGAAGAGAATGAAAAGACATCCTGCTTCAATAAGCTGTGTCGGAACGACTTTATACGGTAAATTCGGAAATTTAACACCGATAAAGCTGTCGGTTTTTATACCGTAGCAACAGCCTGCGAAAAAGCAACCGACTCTTCCGAATGCATGTCCGAGTGTGACACATACAGGTATAAGCTCTATAGTCTCACGCAGTGCCGTCGGATATTTTTTTCTGAAAAGAAAGAAAATCAATGTCGCAGTTGCAACAGCTCCTATCAATCCGCCGAGAAATGTGATACTGCCGTCAAGCTCAAATACTCCTCGCTCGATATATGCATATACCGCATGGAAAAGTGCGGCAAATGCGAACCCTGCAAATATCGATAAAATGGCGGTATAATATACGAAATCAAGATTTTTCTCTGAAATTTTTCTTTTCTTTCCGAGTGTGAAAAAAAGTGCAAATCCACACAGAACACCTATGCAGATCATAACCGAATACATGTGAATTTTTAACGGTCCGAGAGTCAAAATCGGATTTGGAAGCATATCTTTATTCCTGCTTTCTTATAAAATTTATATACGGTTGCCGCATGCTTTGCTCTGATTGCAAATTAAAGTGCGGCAAAAGTGGAAAGGTTGGTCAATGCCGAAAAACTCAGTCCTCCAGAGCCTTTGCACCGCATGCAGATGTAAAGTGGAGAAATGCGTCTTCTCCTTCGGGGGTATCTTTATATACACCTGCACATTCAAGCACCTTGACAAAGACCTTTCCGATCTCTTCTTTTATGATGTTCTCTGCATTTTTTTCGGTTATGACAGTCTCTTCGAGTATGCTGTCAAGCCAAGGCTTATGTTCCCCGACATCGACTTCGGATGCATTGCCGAGCAGGTATTTCTTCATTGCCGAAATTTCATTTTTCAGTCTTGAAGGGAGGACGGCGAGACCCATAACCTCAATAAGACCTATGTTTTCCTTTTTAATGTGATGGTATTCGGCGTGCGGATGATACAGTCCCATCGGATATTCGATCGTTGTTATGTTGTTTCGGAGAACCAGATCAAGTTCATAGTCATTTCCGTGACGTCGTGCGATCGGTGTGATGGTGTTGTGCATGACACCGTCAGTCTGAGCAAATATATATGCACTTTCGTCCGAATAGCCTCTCCATGCTGAGAGGATCTTTGATGAAAGCTCCGAGATTTCTTCACGCTTTCCGGTGAGACGAATGACAGACATCGGCCAACGGACGATACCGGCACTGACATTTTCAAAGCCTTCAAATACGAGAGGGATCTTTATATCCGCTTTTGCCATTGCAAAGTCATATCTTCCACCCTGAAAATGGTCGTGTGAGAGAATTGAGCCGCCAACGATCGGCAGATCGGCATTTGAACCTATGAAATAATGGGGAAAAACTGTTACAAAATCGAGCAACCGCTCAAATGTTGCCGCACTTATTGACATCGGTGTGTGCATTGAGTTGAAAGCTATGCAATGCTCATCATAGTATACGTAGGGAGAATATTGCATAAACCAGTCGCTTCCGCCGAGCTTTATCGGAATGACACGGTGATTCTGTCTTGCAGGAAAGTTTATTCTGCCTGCATATCCTTCACATTCGTGACAGAGAAGACATTTCGGATACCCTGATTGAGGAGCCGATTTTGCCGCTGCAATATCACGTGGGTCTTTTTCTGGCTTTGAAAGGTTTACGGTTATGTCAATTTCCCCGTAAGATGAGGAGACCTTCCAACGCATATCTTTTTTGATCCGGTCGGTTCTTATATAATTTGTCGCTTTTGAAAGCGCAAAATACTTATCGGTTGCTTTTTCGGGAGATTCTCTGTACAGTTCGTTGAATTCCCTGATGACTTCGCTCGGACGGGGAGTCAGTGCACCCATGAGCTTTGTATCAAAAAGATCTCTTGCGTTTACCGTTTCGCCGCACAGCCCTTTTTCTGCGGCAATATCGCAAAGAGCATCGAGTATTTCGTGCAACTGCAGATCTTTTGTATCACATTTATCTTCGGGTTGTGTATATGCGTCCTCGCCCATGATGCTAAGCAGTGAGTTGACGGCATATATTCTGTCGGCAGCTTCGATCAGTCCGTTTTCGATTGCATATCCGACCAGTTTATCTATCAGTTTGTTTATCATTTTTAATCACTCTCCAATACTTCCGCTTAAGTATATAATTTTATTCAAGAAAAGTCAAGTGTTAAATTGATGCTTTTGGAAAAAAACGCAAAAAAATTTACGCAAAAGCCATGAACACTTCATGATGATAATTGCTTTGGTACTTTGATTTGAATCCCCGTGAGCTGAGAGCCGGGCACAAAAACTTTTTTTCACAAAACCACTTGATTTTTTTTGCAAATAGTATATAATAAGATAGATGAAGTGTAGTATAACTGCTGAATTGCTCGTTCGGTACATAAATACACAACATAAAAGAAATATTTTGAATATTTCGATTTAACTAATTTATACAAAACAACGAAGGAAATGAAATATAGATGGTTTACGAAAACATTCTTGAAGCAATGAGTAAAACTCCGCTTGTCAGACTCAAAAGAATCGTACAGGATGATATGGCGGATATTGTTGTAAAATTTGAAGGACTTTGCGTCGGTGGCTCTGTAAAGACGAGGACCGCACTTTATATGATAGAAGATGCCGAAAGACGGGGAATTATTAAACCCGGTGAAAACATAATTGTCGAGCCGACATCGGGAAATCAGGGAATCGGACTTTCGGTTGTCGGAGCGGTCAAGGGGTATGAGGTCATAATAATCATGCCCGACTCTGTATCATACGAAAGAAGAAAACTGGTTGCACATTACGGTGCCAAGGTCGTGCTTGTTCATGATGAAGGAAATATCGGTGATTGCATAGCAAAATGTCTTGACAGTGCATATGAGATGGCAAAGAACGATCCGAGAGTGTTCATTCCTCAGCAGTTTGAAAACCCGGCGAATCCGATGGCACACATTGAGGGAACTGCAAAAGAGATTCTGGAGGATATCGACCGACCGATCGACGGTTTCTGTTCGGGAATTGGTACGGGCGGAACTATAAGCGGAATCGGAAAGGTGCTGAAAGAGCACAATCCGGACATCGAGATATGGGCCGTCGAGCCTGAAAATGCCGCAATTCTTGCGGGGGGGAGCATCGGCAGTCATATCCAGATGGGCATCGGCGACGGGCTTATTCCCAAAAATCTTGACTGCGGTATCTATTCGCATATAGAGATCGTTACCGATGATGAAGCACTTGAAACATCACGTGCTCTTGCCTCAAAGGAGGGACTTATGTGCGGAATATCATCGGGAACGAATGTTGCAGCGGCAATAAAGCTCGCAAAAAAGCTCGGAAAAGGCAAGACCGTGCTTACGATCCTTCCCGACACTGCCGAGAGATATTTTTCAACACCGCTCTTTGACGGCGAGTGAAAAGTGCCGGCGAACATTGTATGATCGCAGATCCTAAGGAAAAGGAAACAACCAACCATGGAAAAAGAAAAAATCGACAGAATCAATTTTCTTGCGAGAAAACAAAAGGCAGAAGGTTTGACCGACGAGGAAAAAGAAGAGCAGGCAAAGCTCCGGAATGAGTATATTCTTGAATTTCGTGCAAGCTTTACGGGAATTCTTGATTCGGCGGTCATAAAGCGGCCTGACGGAAGTATCGAAAAGGTTTCGCAAAGAAATAAAAACAGAAAATAACATAACTGACAAAAAAACAAATCAAATAAAACCGGGAACCGACCGATTTATTACGCCCGGTGTATTTCGCAATTTTCCCGGAATTTAACTTACTGTATAAATGTTTGCCGTTGTGCTTTGATGACCGGCTTAACATAAAATAAAAAATTCAAGGAGAAACATTATGAAAAAGAAATCTACATTGGCGCTGTGCATAGCAAGTCTGGTGCTGATTCTTGTGATCTGTATAGCGGGAACATTTTCGCTTGCTGACAAAGACTTTACTTATGTGAGCGATATGACCGAAAAATCGGTGGCGACCGGTTGGGGGGCTTTGTGTAAGGACAAGGGCTTTGACGGCAAAAAGATCAGCATATCGGACGGAAAAGGAAATTTCGTTACATATGACAAGGGTGTGTTTGTGCACGCCTCATCGGAGATAGAATATGATATCTCGAATAAATTGTACGGAACATTTGAAGCCTACATTGGCGTCAACAATTCTTCCGATAATGCCTTTCCGCAGTCGTCATCAGTGACCTTTGAGGTTCTTGCCGACGGAAAGAGCATGTATAAGAGCGGAACTTTCAAGATTGGCACGGCAGCTGAGCACATAATTGTTGAAATTCCGACGGGAACGAAAATCCTCACTTTGAAAACCACAGATGCCGGCGACGGCAATACCGGTGACCACTCGGTGTGGGCAGATGCAAAGTTGGTAATCGGAAACGCAGATCCTACATCACTGATGTCAGTTACTGTCAGTGCGGATAAGACAGAGGCGGCTATAGGAAGCACTATTAAGCTCACAACCACCGCAAAGCGTGTGAACGGTGAGACTTATACTCCTGCCGGCGTGGTATACAAATCCGAGAACACACAGATAGCTACCGTATCAAATGGCGGCAGTGTTAAGCTTGTGGGTATCGGAAGCACCGGCATTACCGCAACATATACAGAAGGCGACAGAACGATAAGCGATACCCTGACAGTGTCTTCTTATGATGAAAAGCTCATGAATACCTGGAATGTCGAATCACCTGACAAAACTATCACAGCAGTGATATCGCAGGGAAAATTCGGCGAAATTACATACTCTGTAAAAAAGGGAAACACCGTTGTCGTTGAAGAGGGCTCCGACATCGGAATTAAGGCTCAGGAGTGCCTTTTCACTGACGGATTTACATTCGTTTCGCAAAGCACGAAGGTTATTGACGAGCATTATGTAAACTATTCCGGAAAGTGCGATGAAGGATACGATCATGCAAACGAGCTTACAGTCCGTTTTGAAAAATCGGAATATTACTATGATGTAATATTCAGAGCATATGATGACGGATTTGCTTTCAGATATACTATCAGCAACAAAAACGGAACCCAGGATGATAAAGGTCTGACCTTTACGGGTGAAACAAGCAGTTTTGTTCTTCCCTCAAAGAGCGATATTTATGCAATCAAGGTCTCGAATCTGACAGACAGCTTCAACCACGAGGCAGGATACGGAAAATATTCATCTGACAATGTAAGCGGATATCTTGCATTTCCGATTCTTTATAACACCGGCGATACATGGGTGCTTCTCACCGAAGCCGAGCTTTACGGTGACCCGTATGTCGGTTCTATGACAAAGGCAAGCAAACGTGAGCTCACTCTTCAGTGGGCACCGAAGGTTATCGCAGACAGCGTTCAGACCTGCATTCCCTTCACTTCTCCATGGAGAATGGGAATTGTCGGCGGACTTGATACCATAGTTGAGAGTAACCTTGTCGAAGACGTCAGCGAAAGACGCGACGAAGATTCATCCTGGGTTCAGCCAGGTGTAACCGCATGGATGTGGCTTACCGAAGGATATGCTGGACAGCATGACTACAAAATTATCAAGAGATATATCGATCTTGCGAGCGAACTTGGTTGGAAATACCTTATTCTTGATGAGGGATGGCAGCCGGTTGTAAACAAGAACGGTAAGAAATACGACGGATATTACGCATGGTTTGATGAGATGATCCAATATGCCGATGACAAGGGCGTCGGTATAATTGTCTGGGTTCTCTGTGCCGATCTTGACACTCCTGCAGAGAGAGAAGTTCTCAAGGAGTGGGCAGACAAGGGAATCAAGGGAATTAAGGTCGACTTCTTCGATTCGGAGGATGCTCCGCACATTTCGTACTATAAAGCAATCTATGAAGAATGCTATAAGAATAAGCTGATCGCCAATGTTCACGGTGCAAATAAGCCCACAGGCGAACGTCAGTATTACCCCAACATAATCAACCGTGAAGCGGTCAACGGTGAGGAATACGGCGGATTCGGTACCAACGACGCAGTTGTATGGACATTTACAAGAGGTGTTGTAGGTCCTATGGATGTAACCCCCCGTTACAATCCTTCTGTCAACTGGTCAACCACAATAGGTTCACAGCTTGCAGTCAATGTTCTCTTTGAATCAGGAATGCAGTGCATGGCAAGCAAACCGGATGAATATCTTACAGGCGATGAATATCTCTTTTACAAGGATCTCCCAAGTTCGTGGAACGAAACAAAATTTGTTTCAGGTTTCCCGGGTCAGTATACGGTCATGGCAAGAAGATCGGGCGATTCGTGGTATGTAGGAGGAATGACTGTAAGTGCAAGAAGCGTTGATATAACATTTGATTTCCTTGACAGTGATGGCGAATATACAGCACTTATATTTGCTGACGGAAAGTCGAGATATGACACCGATAATAAAGTTGTCAGCGTTAAAAAAGGCGATAAGATAAGTGTAAGCATGCTTTCAAACGGCGGATTTGTGATGAGGATCATCAAAAAATCGGCAGATACAAATATAACAGCAATTAAATCGGACAAAACCGATATAGTTATAAAAGGCGGAGAAACAACAGTTCTTGGATATACACTTGAGCCTGCAGGACTCAAGTTTGCAGATCTTCTTTGGGAATCATCGGATGAGAACGTTGTAATTGTAACAAGAGGCGAAATAACAGGAGTTCGTGTCGGAAAGGCAACAATTACCGCAAGATCCTATTTCGACGATAGCGTGAAGCTTGTATACAATATTGAGGTTACAACAGGCGGAAGCTCTCTCAGAGGTGATTGGACACTGATCAATCCGCTTGCAAGCTCGGATTACGGATTTTATGTGAACGACAGCGGCAATCTGATCTTAAGGTCTGTTGCCGGCAATATGTCGGGAAGTATAAAGAATATAATTGCGACAAATGCTCCTAAGGGTGATTTTGAGGTGCTTTTAAAGATTAAAGCAAACTTCAAAAAATATCATTCACAGGCAGGTATAATGATCTTCAACAAAGGTTCTCTCACAAATGCGGCAAGTGTGGCCTTCGCATTTACAGATCCTGACGGGGACAAATATCCTTCAAGTATGTATGCTATCGCCGGTTCTTCATCAAACGGCAGATTTACTTACGAGCCCCAGTCGACTGTGGCTTATATGGGACTGTGGTTGAAGATCGAGGTCAAGAACGGAGTTGCAAGCTTTGCATATTCAACAGGCGGTACCAAGGACTGGACAACGTTTGGAAAAAACGTCTCGGTGAAGAATATACTTACACTTGATGATCCGATGATCGGAATCTATTCCTGCTCGGCAGGCGGTTCAACTGTTGAAAATGTAACAATACTTGATCTTCGCATCAACGGTGAGTCTGTTTCTGCATTTGTTAAAAACAATGATGGAGACAGAACGATCGTTTCATCCGATATGGAGAAAGATCTCAAGGTATCTGTCGACAACGGAACCGAAATTGCGAATATAGGACTTCCGGAAAAAGTTAAGATCACACTCAGTGATGATAGCGTAGAAGAAGTTGAGATCGTATGGAGCTGTAATGATTACAATCCGCTCAAGTCGGGTGAATATACATTTACCGGAAAGATAAAGAATATTCCCGATGAGGTTTCAGAAGGTGCATTCAGCCTGTCTGCAAAAGTTGAAGTTAAGGCAAGGGCAGTTCCGGGCGAAACACCCGAACCGACAGCAACCTCAACGCCGACAGATCAGTCTGATAAAAAGGGCGACAGTACAGTTGTAATCGTAGTGGTCGTAGTTTTGGTTTGCCTTGTTGTCGCAGGTGCAGTTGTTTTTGTACTGAAGAAAAAATCAAAAAAATAAAGTGACCGGTCAATGATGGCATATCGCTTTAAATAATCAGAATTTCCGGGGAAGTCTTCGACAGGGGGCTTCCCCGGAATATATTTATAAGACAGTCAATGATGCATACAAAACATAAACGTATAACCAAAAAGCAAACGGATAAAAATCAAGAAACCTGCTTTTATGCGGAGTTTATCGTTGTGATCGAATATATGCCGTTGTGATTTGATTATTTGCTTTTGAAAGCTTGACAAAACATTAAAAAGATGCTATCATATCGTTGTAGCACAGCAAGCAATTGAAAATAATCAGTCAGGCGTAAAAGCGAAACTTTTTAAAATGGATTTTGAAGTCAGGCAGTGTATAAAATAAAAGTATTGGATAAACTGAAGGATATATAAGTGAAAACGAAAGGATATAAGTAATATGAAGGAACTTCTTTTTGACGTTGTTACCGATGATGCCGCAAAAACAGAAAGATTCGGCAGACTTATAGCAGGCATACTTCTTGAGGGAGATGTTGTGCTTTTATATGGTGAGATGGGGGACGGTAAGACCGCATTTGTAAGAGGTGCCGCCGAACGTATTATCCCCTCATGCCATGTTTCCAGCCCTACATACGGTACGGTAAATGAGTACAAGGGCGATGGAATGCATATTTATCATTATGATCTGTACAGAGCTTCATCACGTGACGATCTTGAAACGACCGGATTTTTTGACCATGTCGGAAAAGGAATCGTTTTTGCTGAATGGGCAGAAAGAATTCCTGATGATGAGCTGACATTCAAGCACTATGTAATAAAATTTGAAAAGCAGTCCGAAACGACGAGAAGAATCACTGTGACAAGAGTCAGGAGAAAGAGCCAATGATCGTTCTTGCGGTCGATACATCATCACCGTATTGCAGTGTATGCATTCACGACGGGAATGAAATCATAGCAATGAGAACACTCGACGACGGTATGACACACAGTGAATCGCTTTTGCCGCTTATAGATTCACTGCTTTGCGAATCAAAGCTTACCCTCAGGGATATAGAGCTTTTTGCGGCATCATCCTGTCCGGGTTCGTTTACAGGAGTGAGGATAGGGGTTTCGGCAATAAAAGGGCTTGCTTTCGGAAGCAATAAGCCTTGTGTTGGAGTGTCGACAATTGAAGCCCTTGCAGAGAATCTGCGCGGATATGAAGGAATCATCTGCCCTGTTATGGATGCGAGAAGAAATCAATTCTATAATGCACTGTTCAGAGGAGAAGGGCAGAATATAACACGTTTGTGCAACGACAGAATGACGGCATATGACGAGCTTGATGCAGAGCTCAGGAAGATCGGAGAGACGACTTATCTTGTCGGCGACGGTTATGGGCTTGCAGGAAAAATATTGACATATGATAAAATTGCTACGCTACCCGATGATCTTATAAAGGAAAATGCGGCATCGGTTGCGATCGTGGCACTTCGGAAATACAGACAAGCAACCGATAAAGGTATATTTACGGATTCTGCACTTATGCCGGGATATTTAAGGGCATCACAGGCAGAGCGTGAAGCAAATGAAAAAAAGAAAGCAAGTGTACAGTGATATGAAAAGCATAAATGCCATAAATGAAAAAAAGATTATAGCATTGGGATCGGATCACGCAGGGATGATCCTCAAAAACGAAATAAAGGACGAGCTTTGCAAAATGGGCTATGAGACTATCGATGTCGGGACAAACAGCCCTGAATCGGTCGATTATCCGCTGATTGCCGAAAAGCTCTGCTGCGAGATTACATCGGGCAGGGCAACGCTCGGAATTCTCGTATGCGGAACAGGAATCGGAATGTCCATGGCGGCAAACAAACACAGCGGAATCCGTGCCGCACTTTGCTCGGATACATTCAGTGCAAGAATGACGAGAAAACACAACGACGCCAATGTGCTGTGTCTCGGCGCAAGGGTCGTGGCTTCCGGGCTTGCACTTGACATTGTCAGAGAATTCACCGAAAGCGAATTTGAGGGCGGAAGGCATTGCAGGCGTGTTGAAATGCTTGATTCGCTCGATGATGATAAAGCAGTTCAGAAAGCTCAGAATGAAGAAGTTCAGAATAATAAAGAGAAAAAGCAAGGCGATGATTCATATAAAAAGGTGACGGTTGTCATTCCGTCGCTTGATCCCGACACAAAGCTTCTTGATGTCGTAAGGGAGATAGGCTCAATAGGGTTTGAGGATATTCTGATCGTTGATGACGGAAGCAAACCCAAGAATAAGCACTTTTTTGAAGAAGCCGCGGCACTGATGCCCGGAAAAGTTACCCTGCTTAAGCATGGAGTCAACAAAGGCAAGGGAGCGGCGATCAAAACAGCCCTTTGCTGGTATATGCAAAACAGACCCGAAGGACTCGGTGTCATTACCGTGGACGGAGATAATCAGCACCGTGCATCCGATGCAAAGGCGTGTGCCGAAATGATGCTTGAAACCGGAGATCTTGTTCTCGGAGTCCGTGATTTCTCGGGCCCCGATGTACCGAAACGCTCAAGAGTCGGAAACAGAACGGCATCGGCGATACTTCGCATCTTCGGCGGTGTGAAGATATCCGACACTCAGACAGGTCTGCGTGCTTTTCCGAATTCGGCAATACCTGTTCTGTCAAGTGCAAGAGGCGACAGATTTGAATATGAGACAAATATGCTCATGATACTCAAGCCTAATAAGATAGGCCTTTCGGAGCAAATAATAGAAACGGTGTATATTGAGGAGAACAAAAGCTCTCATTACAGACCATTCAAGGATTCCTGGAGAATTTTCAAGGTTGTAATGAGAAACTTCGGATTGTATTCTCTCAATTCTCTCATATCGTCTGCAACCGATAATATCCTGTATCTGATCTTCATATGGCTGGCATCATTTATCTATGAAATAACCGATCCCAATGTGGCGGCGTTCATCCCGGCGAGAATAATCTCATCTATAGTCAACTATTCTCTCAACAAGAAGGTTGCTTTCACAAGCCATGAAAAAAATAAAAAGGCGCTTTGGAAATATTTCATACTCGTGATCATTCAGGTGGTCGTGGCAATGGTGGCTGTGCCGTTGCTTGCAAAATGGCTCGATGTAAGGAGCAATTCATTTGTGAATGTTCTGATCAAAATGGTCGTTGAGACAGTAATGTTCTTTGCAATGTACGATGTTCAGAGAACATGGGTATTCCATGCCGACAGGGGCAATATACAGGAATAAAGCATTTGAAAAAAAATAATTTATATTGAGAATAAATATATTTAAAAAAATTCTTTAAAGTTTTCAGGAGGTATTTTGAAATACAAAATGCGTAAGAAAAATTTGAAAGAAATGAATGCAGAACAGACAAATGACAAAAATGTCTCTTGCAATGCCTCAAAAAAGGTTGGTACTGTTCGTGTTATAAAAAGAATAGCCATTGCTTTTCTTTCGGTAGTTCTCTCTGTTTTGCTGTCACTTACTTTGATCCTGACAGCACTGTTTAACGGACCGAGCAGAACGGCAAGAAATATGGCTGTAAAATCATTTGACGAGACATCGGCAATGAAATGGCTGTCATCGCTCTTCCTTTCCAAAGAGACGATAGATTCGATACTCAATAAGGGAAAAGAATCCCCCACAGAAGCACATCCGACTTCTGAGGAGCCGTTCATATTTGATTTCGGCGGAGAAAAAGAAAAGTTTATAAGCGTAACACTTGATATAGGATACAGCATGACATTACAGCTCTCATCCGATCTCACGGTCGAAACATGTACGCTGTCTGACCAGATAAAAGGCTTTTCAGGCGATACTGCAACTGGAAAGAGCTTCAGAGATGTGTCGTGCGATTTTCTCATGACGCTGATGAAAAACGGTGAAATTGAGGAAAACGTGAATGATTCACTGTTAATGGGCAGTGTTTCGGCATCAGAAAAAGAAAATGATATGCTGAACAGTCAATTGCAGAATGTAATTTCAGAAAACGAAATACCGATAACTGTACTTTCACTTTACTCACTGAATGAGGATGTAGGTATAGCCGAAACTGCAAAACAGCTCGGAATGTCATATAATAAGGTCGTGCTGTGCAAACTTGTTTCAGATAATGCGGTCGGCGGCAGTGCAAACGATTTTTATTCACTTTCATTTATGAATCTGACAGGTCTGCTTGATTACTGCGATGATAAAAATATCGATATATCATCACTTGTTGACGATGCAAATATAAAAGAAAAAAATAAAAAGCCGATCGAGACCGAAATTCCGGATGACGAATGGAGCGATTGCCCGGACGGAATCAAGATCATTAAAATCACGGGAAAGACGTATAATGCAACCATGCTTCTGATAAAAGACCCCTCAAAGGTTTTTGCCGCAACATCCATTGGCTACAGAGGTATAAACACGTTCGATTATAAGGTTGCAGGAGTACCGGTTTTGACTGCGGCAAAGCATGAAGGTGCGATCGCTGCGATAAATGGCGGCTTTTTCTATGACGGAAACTATCACTATCAAGGTAAAGAGCTGTATAATGGCTCGATGCCTTTCGGAAGCGTGGTTTCAAAGGGAGAATTCATATATCAGGATAGCGGAGGACCGTATAAGGGATTTATCGGATTTACAAATGACAATGCCCTTGTAGCTTTCAACAGATCGATAACCAAGGAAGATTACGAAAAGTACGGCATTCGCGATGGAATGTCGTGTGCTCCCGTGCTGATAATAAACGGAGAACCGCAATCGTATGCGGGTGCAGAAGATGAAAAAAGCCTTAATCCGAGAACTGCAATCGGACAGAGAGCTGACGGAGCGGTCATGTTTTTGACCATTGACGGACGAATGGGCAACAGCCTCGGCGGTTCATATTCGGATGTTATAGATATTATGCTTGAATACGGTGCGGTTACTGCCGGAAATCTTGACGGCGGAACTTCGTCTGTTATGTATTATCTTGATTCACGAGGATTATACGGAAATCCCGGCGAATATGTAGTTATGAACAACCGTTCCCAGATATCTTCGCCGCGTTCAGTACCGACATATTTTATGGTAAAGCCGTAAAAAACACAATTAAACTTTAATAATTCTCAAATACCTGTGTGAGGAAGAGATTCCAGAGGTTTTGCGAATAGTGAAGAGTGAAAAGTGAAGAGTTGGGTATTCCGTGTGTGGGAGGGATCCCACATGCCGGCTACAGTTCAAGCAATTACAAATTCAGCACCATCCAGAAGAAGCCCCATCCCCACCTCCTTCAATAAAGTCTTTGAATGGGGCAAGGTGAAATTTTCTGTGGAAAATTTCACCGGGAACTTTCTACAGAAAGTTCCCCCGACAACCAAACGCAAACTAACTTTCCAAACCGGAACGGAGAAAAGCTATGATAGAGAAAATAAAAAGTAAATACAAGGCAATGACACGTGGCGGTAAGATATTCATGTATTCGATGCTTGCCGCAGTGCTGATCATAGTTGTTGCAGGAATTGTGGTCAGCAGTATTCTTTCGGATTTTCTGTTTTATTATGAGCAATCGAGACCGTCTTATGTTGCATCCGAAAGCTTTGAGAAACTGTTTCTTTCGGGTGATAGAGCATCGCTGTATGGCACAATGGGTGAGCAGCTGCCCGCAGCTGTCGGAAAAGACGAATTTGCAGAGAGCTTTTCGGAGCTTGTCAGCGGAAGAGAGCTTTCGTATAAAGAGGTCTCAAACGGACTGTCGGATGATCGTAAGTATTCGGTCATTGCAGGCGATGAGATAATAGGCTATTTTACGCTCAAGCCTTCGGGAATCAGGAACAAAAAGAATTTTGACATTTATGTTTTCGACAGTGCCGAGCTGATATTCCCGAATGACAGGTGTTATGTCCTCAGAGTCGAAGCAGGGAGCGAGGTCTATATAGGAGGAAAGAGAGTTCCCGAGAGTTACATAGCCGAGAGAGGATCGCTTATTGCAGGCGAATATGAAATATATAAGCTCCCGTGGTTCTCAAAGCTGCCCGATTACAGGGTAACAAAGAACGGAAATAACGTTGCACTTGAGCATACAGAGGGAACAAAGCTGTCATCGGCAGCTCTGTTCGGACAGATATCGACGGTAAAAGAGGATATCGTGACTGTCAGGGCGAAAAGCGAGAGCAAGGTTCTGATAAACGGCATGGAAATAGGAAAGGAATGCATTATACCTTCTGCCCACGGAAGTGTAAGCGGATTTTATAAAGGCAGTGAAGCACTCGAGTTTGATATATATGTTTATAATGGCATAGCCGAGAGCGTGAAGGTGGTCGATCCGGACGGCAATGAGAGAGAACTTCAAAAGCTGATTGGAGGAAATGTTTACTCAGACCCCGAAATTGAAAGCAGCGGAAAGCTTGAATTCATGGTAATTTCGACAAGCAAACCGACACTTTCCGGATATGATGTCCCCGATTCCTATATCGTTGAGGAAAAAATAGCTACAAGATACAGCAAATATATGCCCGAAGGCGTCTTGGGAATAAGATATAAAAAATATTCACTCACATGGGTCGGAACACAACCTTCTTTGTCGGTCACAAATTCATACGGGGTACCCCCCGAAATGATATATGAAAACGGCGTATATAAAGAAGTGCTTCACTCGGATGAAGAGCTTCAGGAAGAGTACGAAGAACTGCTTATTGAGGTTGCGTGTACAATAGGTAAGATCATGACCCGTGAGTCGGGATACTATTTCGTAACTAAAATGAAGCAATATCTTGTGGAGGATTCGGTGGCATACAATACATTCCAGGAGAATATGATATATGCCCAATTCTATCAGAAGCACAAAAGCTACGGATTCCGCAATATAGTGACGGGAAATTACTACAAGCATGGTGAAGGTCTCTTTTCGGCACAGATCTCGCTCACACAGTATGTCATAACAAACGATGATAAAGAGATAACATATGATTATAACTACACCTTCTATTTCGTGAAATCGGGAGATAAATATCTGATCTACGACTATGAAAACGAGGGAACAATGCCGATCGATATCAAGTGAAATAATCGGATAATAATAAAACACCCGTAAAGTGTCAGTTTATTGCACTGGACGTTTTTACGGGTGTTTCTTTTTGTATTTATTTATCCGACAGCTGATTTTTTTACAACATCTATTACCACGATTTCGGGGCGATTGAATATTCTAGGGGTGTGATCTTTCGACAGACCTCTGCCTACGATCAGCACATTTTTGTTTTTCAGATCGTATCTGCCGCCGGCGTATTTCGGAAACAGTCCTTGTCCCGGAGCGTATACTCCGTTGATAAACGGCAACCTCATTTGACCTCCGTGTGCGTGACCCGAAAGAATAAGATCAAAGTCGGTGTCTGCGTAATTTTCCACAAAATCGGGGTGATGGGACAGGAGAATTGAAAAGCTTTTTTTGTCAAGCGATCCCGAAAGCTTTTTAAGCTCTGTTGCCCATTGCTCGCTTTTGTTTTCATCCAGATAATATAGATAATCGTTAAGTCCCGAAATTGTGGCGTATGTGTTTCCTATCTTAAATTTTGTGCTTTCATTCTGCAAAACGGTGATTCCGCTCTCTTGCAGCTCAGCTATGACATAGTCAAAATTCTTGTGCCGATGCTCGTGATTTCCGGTTGAATAATAGCATTTGAAATTTCCTCCGAAATTCCGGACAAACCCGTGATCGTTAGAGTTTCTCTTTCGGTCATCAATTATATCGCCTGGCATGAGAATTGCATCTGGGGCTATCTTTTTTACTTTTTTTAAAAGCTCGCTCTGATTTTTACCGTATTTTCCGCCGTGGAGATCGGAAAGCATTACAAAACGTATACAATTTTCTACCTTATCGCTTTCAATGCGGTAGGTAACTGTTTTCAGTCCTTCGTAGGTTGAATATGCGATAAAAAGTATTGCGGCAAGGAATGCAAGAAGTATATAGTATATCATTTTTTGTATTTGTCTCCGAAGTATTTTTTCATTTCACTGTCGGACAGTGAGAACTGGCTTTTAATGGCGGTAAGAATAGTTTTATCTCTCGCACCGTCACGGAAGAAATCACGTATCTCATCAACTCTTTTAACCCAGCTGCTGTATTTGTAGCCCCAGAGAGTTCTGTCACGTTCCATTTCAGGCTCAATAAGTGCAACTATTTCTTCAAGTTTTTTGAGAAATGTTTCTTCATTGAGTATGGTATTCATAAGGTAGGCATAACGTTTTAAGAATGTTTCACGGCATTCAGGATTTTTCATCAGTGAATAAAACAGGATATTTCTCTCGTTATTTTCCAAGATATTGGGTATGGTGCTATCTTCCGGACGATAGAAAGCCCAGTCGAGGTCAAAGAACATCCAACGCCATTTTCCATCAGTTTCGCTTGATCGGAAGAAGCGTATATTAAGATAATCCCTGTCTCCCACATAACTCCTGCATATATTCCAGTCGATCAGCGATATCAGGTCGATTCTGTCGGTGACATATTTATAATACTCAGCGTTTGTCAGATCGTGGGATTTGACATATTTTATGAGTGCTTTGTAATCCTCGTCGCTTCCCGATTGTGCAACGCCGAGAAGCTCGAGAAGGTCTACCGATGAGCTTGAAACATCAAGGTGTGATGCTACATAGTCATCCGAGAAACGTTCTTTCAGATAGTATACGCCGTAATATTCACCGGAAAGGTAGAGCACCACCGGCTTGTAGCTCTGAACATAAATGTCGGCTCCGCTTCCTACTATTGAAGTTATCAGCGGCTCTCTTATCATGGAAAAAGGATAATCTTCTCCGCCGCCGCTGAGTATGAGTGAGTCGAATTCTGATACATCAAGTCCATCAAAGAGTGAGTATTTCAGCTTGCTTACTCCGTAATCGGCACGGAAACGTATCTGGAAGCTCTGCTTTTTGCCCTTTCTGCTGTCCTTTCCGTGCAGACGGAATCCGAATGGCAGTGAAAACTCGGCATTGCCGTTTTCAAATAGGGTAATTGTTGCCTCTTTTTCGATGTTTTCATTTATTGTATCGAGAATTCCTCCCTCTCCCCGGAGATATTCTGACGGTATTTCCACCGATATTACAGGCAATGTGTGCTCAATTCCTACGGTATATGAATATATCGCTTCTTCGCCCCGGAATTTTCCGTCATATGATACGGCACGCAGTGTGTTTATACCGGTTTTGATATCGATCTCCCCGTTGTATTTTTTTGAACTGCTGTCCGGTTTTGTACCGTCAAGTGTATAATATATGTCTCCCTCCCCAGACAGAGTGAGCTTGAATGGTGAATCGTACATTCCCGGCGTCTTTGATGCCTTGGGTGCTTTGGAGAGTGTAACAGCTCCCGATTTATTGGCACTTTCGGGGGTTGGAATATCCATATAGATATTGATCATTGCTTTATCACTGCTTCTGCCATACGATATGTTGCTCAGAAGGTTTTCGGGCAGGGTCAGTGAATCGACGATTTTTTTACCCTTTGTCAAGTAGATAGTATCGCCTGATGAAATTTTGAAATTTGCGTGTAACGGCTCTTCAAGTCCCGAACAGCGTATGCAGATATATCCGCCTTTTTCAAGTATTACATCCGGTAGGGCGTATTTTTGCGGATTCTTGAATTTGTCGCTGAGGTAATAATCGCCGAGCGATATATCTATGTCCGATCTGTTATACAGCTCGATATAATCATAACACTTGCCTGAAGCATCAGGAAAATATTTAGAATTTGATGCCATTACTTCATTTATGACTATTTCGTGTCTGTCGAGATTTTCAAGGAAAAGCCGATATCCTTCTGTTGTGTTTTCATATCCCGGTGTCGGCATATTGCATATCCCGTCATGTGTATATGAGCAATATCCGTTTAACTCTGGGATATAAAGAGAATTGACCTTTTCCCCGTTTTTATACAGCGTGACCTCTTCTCCGGTTTTCATAATATTGAAATTGGAATTTTCGTCGATCGGGACAAGCAGGTATCCACCTGATGGGAGCATTTTTCCTGTCAGCTCAAGTGCATGGGTTCCGAGCCGCTCGCTTCCGATCGAATACCCGTTAAGCAGTATATTTGTATCTCCTCTGTTATAAATCTCTATCCAATCTTTGAAATCGGTGCCGTCATATTCTTTGTTGCCTACTTTCACCTCATTTATTATGATATTGGCAATACCTTGTGTCTGCGATGTATGCATTGGTGTGCTGTCTGTGTACGGGGTCGAGCTGCTTTGGATATCGGTGATCTTAACTGTATCGGAACATGATGCCAGAAGTGAAATTATCATGGATAAAAGAAGAATAAGTGCGGCAGGTCTTTTCATTTTAACTGTTTCCTTTCCCTTTTCTTTTTTGTTTATCCCACATAACTCCTCTCGAAGTTGATGACGAGCGAAATATTTTCATACTGCGTGTTTACTGCATCTTCAAGTGTTCTTTTGATTTCTTTCTTATCTAAATTATCTGAATACGGAAGTACTATATCGAATATGACGTTTGTGCGGTCGAGCATTGGAACTGTACGCATATCGTGGAATTTGATTTCCTCATTGATCTTTTTCAATTCACTTTTTATGATTGCACTTATGCCGTCTGTCAACGGATCGTTCCTGACTATCGGGTCGTAGTGTATTGTCATTGTAAAGTGGTCGTTTTCAAAAAAGTCGTGTTCTATTCTGTCCGCGATATCGTGTCCTTTGAGTATATCAAGCTCGGACGGCATTTCCACATGCACTGTTCCGTACATTCTTCCCGGTCCGTAATCGTGGATCATAAGGTCGTGGATGCCGAGGACGTTCGGATATGACAGTATCTTTTTTTCAATATACTCAACAAATTCAGGATCGGGTGCACTTCCTAAAAGTGGAGCTATTGTGTCCTTGATGAGCCCGACGCCGCTTATCAGTATAAATACTGAAACCGCAAGTGCCATATATCCGTCAAGGTCAAACCCGATTATCGGTGATGCTATCGATGCCGCCAGCACTGCCGATGTTGTTATGACGTCGTTCAGGCTGTCTTTAGCACTCGCTCTCAATGAATCTGATGATATTATTTTTCCGACTTTTTTATTAAAAAAATACATCCATGTCTTTATTATGATCGATAAAATCAGTGTGATCAGTGTGACGCTCGAGAAATCCTTGATTTCCGGTGCGATTATTCTTCCGATTCCCGAGCGTGCAAGCTCAAATCCTATAACAAGGATTATTGCAGACACCGTAAGCGCCGATAGGTATTCATACCTTCCGTGGCCATACGGATGCTCTTTATCTGCCGGTTTTTCGGCAAGACGAAATCCCATCAGATTTACAATGCTTGATGATGCATCGGACAGGTTATTTACCGCATCAGCCACCACCGATACTGATATTCCACCTAAAATTCCTGCTGTCAATTTGATCAGAAAAAGAAAAACATTGAGAATGATTCCGATAGCGCCTGCAAATTTTCCGTAAGCCGCACGTACTGCCGGCTCCTTGCTGTTATTACCGTTTTTTATAAATCTGCGTATAAGCAGCTCCGTCATAGTACTTGCCTCCGTAGTTTAGTTAGTGTATGTTTAGTGCTCGGGGGAACTTTCTGAAGAAAGTTCCCCGGTGAAATTTTCTATAGAAAATTTCACATTCCCTCATCAAAAACTTTATTGAAAGGGATAGGGTATAGTGCTTCTTCTGAATGGTGCTGAGCTTGTGATTGCTCGAACTGTAGGGGGCTACTGCCCCACACGTTTTTTCTTCGTTTTATGAAGTTAGTGTTTTGTTTGTGGTCAAGGGTTGGCGTTGGTTTTTATCTTCTTTCTACCATAAAGAAATACGGCGATGTCGGTGAGTTGATGATTTTGAACTTTGATACGCAGAAAACAAATCTTGAATATTCGGAGAGCAGCTCTTCAAGCATTTTTCCTTCAAGCTCGCCTTCTTCGTGACCGGGATATACTGCAATCAGCAATATTCCGTCATCATCGAGGATGTCTATGGCGTCACAGACCGCCTTTTTTGTGGTTTCACGCATTGTTGTTTTGCTTTTATCGCCGCCGGGAAGATATCCGAGGTTGAAGACTCCTGCACGAATTTTTCCCTGTATGTAATTCTTCAGATTTGAATGCGAATCAAGTATCAGTGTATAATTTTCATCGGCACCGTTTTCTGTAAGCTTTTTCTTTGTGCTTTCAATTGCCTGCTCTTGTATATCAAAGGAATAGACATGCCCATCGCTTCCTACTGTGCGTGACAGCCACAGGGTGTCATTTCCGTTTCCCATCGTAAAATCGGCTACACTGTCGCCCGGTTTTATGTGTGTTGATAAAAAAAGCTTATGCAGTGATAAAAGATCTATCATCTCGTGTTCTCCGTTTATGTTTTCTGTATGATTTTCGGCTCATGGCTTCTGCTTCTGATGAATTTGCAGGAATCACCCTTCCTTCTCCACGACTCCGGGTGAGTTTGCCATATTGTTTTTGTACATACTTATTCTATCATATATAATCAGAAAATTCAATATATTTTCATCAATATCCTTTGACAAACATCAACAAATATGATATAATATAATTTAGCTAAGTATAGGTGAAAACAAGATTTGATATCCTGACATAAATAAACCACCGCTTTTAATGACTTTTTGCAAATTTCTGATTTGCATGAGAAAGCTTTTTGAAGGTTGCTGTGTGTCAGAGCCATTTCGGGAGCGTTGTAAAATACAGAATTTTAAGGTCAGCCCAGAAAAGCGGAAAGAAAAGGAGAGTGTTCGTCTTGAGGATACTTGGAATCGATCCGGGAATAGCAATTGTCGGGTACGGTGTTATAGATTATAATGCATCAAAGTTCAATGTGATATCTTACGGTGCGGTCACTACACCTGCAGGGCAGGATATCAACAAGCGACTTGCTACAGTATATTCGGATATCAAGACCGTGATTGAAAGATATTGTCCGGATTGTATAGCGATAGAAGAGCTGTTTTTCAATACAAATCAAAAAACGGCGATCTCAGTAGCAATGGCGAGAGGTGTGACGCTCCTTGCGGCGGAGCACTGCAAGGTCGAGTGCTTCGAGTATACGCCTTTACAGGTCAAGCAAGCAGTCGTAGGATATGGCAGAGCCGAGAAAAAACAGATCATAGCAATGGTCAGAAGATTTCTGTCTCTTGGTGAGGAGCTTAAGCTCGACGATACCGCAGATGCACTTGCAATAGCAATATGCCATGCACATACCGGTGCAAGCAGACTGTCCCCCTATTACAATATTAAGTAAATTATTATTATTGAATAACTAAATATCTGTTAATTGTCACCTGTTTTCAGTGTATGATAATGGAGAACTATTTCTGAAAAATCCCACCAAACATAAAGTATAAATTGAATTTAAGGGATTTTGAATAACCAAGTGGGGAAGTTGCCCTGAATGACTTGCGTTTGAGGGTTCAACTTAAGCATTTCTGTAGCAAATTAACATAGCCTCCCCCTGCAATAAAGTCTATGGGTGGCACGTGAAATCTGTTCACAGAAAGTTCCCCTGAAACTGTAAAACGCAAACTAACTACACAGGAGAAGAGAAATGTTTTATTATTTAAACGGGCAAGCAAAGCCTGTTGACAGCCAGGCGGTTGTCATGGATGTCGGAGGTGTAGGATATCTGTTAAATGTGTCATCGTACACAATGGGCGATGTTATGAATTCTCAGAAAGAAGGAATAACACTTTATACATATATGGCAGTAAGGGAAGATGCTGTGGAGCTGTACGGCTTTTCACAGGAGATAGAGCTTGACACGTTCAGATTGCTTATAAATGTATCAGGAATAGGGCCTAAAGCGGCACTTTCGATTCTTTCGACAATGACGCCGAGCGGACTTTCGTCTGCAGTAATTGCGGAGGACAAGAAAGCGATCTCGAATGCTCCGGGTGTCGGGGCAAAAACTGCGGCGAGGGTAATACTCGAGCTTAAGGATAAAATAACAAAGGTAGCTCCTCCCGAGGAGGGCGAAGATATTGCAACAGATATTTCGGCTGTAACAAACAGAAATTCGCAGGCTGTCAGCGATGTAGAAAACTCGCTGGCATCGCTCGGATACACAAAAATCGAAATATCATCGGTGATGTCGCACATCGACAAGAACGGAGATGTTGAGAGCATGATAAAACAGGCACTTAAATATCTTATGAGGTGAGAGAATGGCTATATTCGACAAAAACGAGGACTATAATTTTGAAAGCCGTATTGTTGCCTCCGAGGAGACCGAATACGATGCTGTGACAGACCCGAGTCTGCGACCGAAATGCTTTGAAGATTATACGGGGCAGAGAAGGGTAATTGAAAATCTTAAGATATACATTAAAGCGGCTAAAGAGAGGGGGGAAGCTCTTGACCATGTCCTGCTGTACGGACCTCCCGGACTCGGAAAGACCACGCTTGCAGGGGTTATTGCAGCGGAAATGGGTGTAAACCTGAGGATAACATCAGGACCGGCAATAGAGCGTAAAGGCGATCTGGTATCGCTTCTGACGAATCTTGCACCGAATGATATCCTGTTTATCGATGAAATACACCGCCTGCCGAGAACGGTAGAAGAGGTGCTGTACCCTGCAATGGAAGACTTCGAGGTCGATTTCATCATAGGAAACGGGCCATCTGCACGCTCGCTGAGAATGCAGCTCAGTAAATTTACACTGGTAGGCGCAACAACAAGAGCGGGTCAGCTCTCAACACCGTTGCGTGACCGTTTCGGTGTCGTGTCCAAGCTTGAGCTCTACACCCCCGAAGATCTGGCAAAAATAGTCAGGAGAAGTGCAGAAATACTTGAAACTCCGATAAGCGACGACGGCGCACTTGAAATTGCTTCGCGTTCGAGGGGAACACCACGTCTTGCAAACCGACTGCTCCGTAGGGTAAGAGATTTCGCACAGGTAAAGGGAAACGGCGAGATAGACCGCACGATCGCTGATTATGCGCTCAGATCGCTTGAAATTGACGAACTCGGACTTGACAACGTTGACAGAGGAATGCTCGAAACGATCATAAACGGCTTCGACGGAGGACCGGTGGGACTTGATACCCTTGCGGCAACAGTCGGGGAGGAAGCAATTACGATCGTTGACGTATATGAACCATATCTGATGCAGATCGGATTTCTCAACAGAACTCCGAGGGGAAGATGTGCAACAAGAAAGGCATACGAGCATCTGGGGATACCTTATGAACCGAGTAATAGTTACGATTCGCAGGAAATTCCGGACGGCAACGATGACGACAGCAATTTTTAATTTCTTTATAACGAAAGATTAGATATATGATTTTATCAAATAATTGGAGCGAATATTCGCTTATTGACTGTTCGGGCGGAAAACGCCTTGAAAAATGGGGAAAATATATACTGATACGCCCCGACCCACAGGTAATATGGTCGGATTCCGAGCACTCGCCGCTTTGGAAAAGAGCCGACGCTTCTTATGAAAGATCACATTCGGGCGGAGGTGCATGGGGAACAAATCGTCTTCCGGAGAGCTGGAAAATTGCATATGAGAGATTGGGACTTGTTTTTCTCATAAAACCGATGGGCTTCAAGCACACGGGAGTGTTTCCCGAGCAGGCGGCGAATTGGGAATGGATGTATGAAAAGATCAGGAGCTCTGGAAGACAGCTGAAAGTGTTGAATCTCTTTGCATATACAGGCGGAGCGAGCTTAGCGTGTGCCAAGGCAGGAGCGGCGGTTACGCATGTCGATGCATCAAAGGGAATGGTGGCAATGGCTAAAGAAAACGCCGCACTGTCGGGACTGCAAAATGCACCGATACGCTATATTGTCGATGATTGCAGAAAGTTTGTCGAGCGAGAGATAAGGCGTGGCAACAGGTATGATGGAATCGTAATGGATCCCCCGTCATACGGAAGAGGACCTTCGGGCGAAACATGGAAGCTCGAAGAATGTATATGGGAGTTTGTAAAGCTTGTTTCGAATGTACTTTCAGACGATCCCTGCTTCTTTGTACTCAATTCATATACAACAGGACTTTCAGCCTCGACAATGGGATATATGCTCAATATGGCACTGTGCGAAAAATTCGGAGGAAAGGCAGTTTCGGATGAGCTGGGACTTCCCGTTTCGGAATCAACACTCCCCCTGCCATGCGGTGCGGTATCACGTTGGAGTAAATAAGGGTCAGAGCTGAATGAATAAACAACAAATGAAAAACGATAACAATAACAACAATACAAAAAGAGCGAACGGCGATAATCTGATCGAATTCCGCAATGTAAGCTTTTCATATGAAGAGGACGGCAAAAAAGCCACGGTAATAAACAATTTTTCACTTGAGATAAAAAGGGGAAGCTTTGTAGCTCTGCTCGGTAAGAACGGAAGCGGAAAATCGACTGTGGCAAAGCTGATGAATATGCTTCTTGAGCCGAGTGCAGGCGATATACTTATCGATGGAAAAAGTATATGCAATCCCGATATGAGTGACGAAGAATTTTTCGATATCCGCCGCAGAATAGGAATGGTATTCCAGAATCCCGACAATCAAATAGTCACATCGGTTGTGGAAGAAGATATAGCCTTCGGCCCCGAGAATCTCGGCGTTGAACCGCATGAGATAAGAAAAAGGGTGGACGAAGTAATGGAAATCATGGGGCTTACAGAGCTTGCAAGAGCAAATCCTGCCAAGCTCTCGGGCGGACAGAAACAGCGTGTTGCTATTGCAGGCGTGCTTGCAATGCAACCCGAGTGTATGATCTTTGACGAGTCAACGGCAATGCTCGATCCGTCAGGCAGAAAAGAAGTCATGTCGATGATAACGAAGCTGAGCTCGGAAATGGGCATAACCGTCGTTCTGATAACACACAACATGGACGAAGCGGCACTTGCCGACAGAGTTGTTGTAATAGATCACAGCGGAATTCGGCTTGACGGCAATCCACACGAGGTTTTTTCAAACGGAAGACTGCTCTCAGAGGCAGGACTTGAACTGCCTCAGACTTCGGAATTGTTGCAGGAACTTGCCTTTGCAGGATATAATATCGGTACAGGAGCTACAAGCGAGGATGAATGTGCCGGGGAAATATTGAAGCTGTTTTCGGAATGTGCGAAAAAAGGGAGAAAAAGCATTAAATAGATTGATATGTCTGAATATATAATCAGTTTTGAAAATGTGTCGTATATTTATTCTGAGGGAACACCCAATTGTAAAACGGCACTTGATAAAATAAATCTAAATATAAAAAAGGGGAGTGTCACCGGAATTATAGGACATACAGGTTCAGGAAAGTCAACTTTGTTGCAGCTCATGAACGGTCTTCTGAAGCCTAAGAGCGGAAGAGTCCTATTCGAAGGGAATGACATAAATGCCAAGGGCGTAAATATAAAGGAGATACGCTCAAGGGTCGGACTTGTGTTTCAGTATCCCGAATATCAGCTTTTTGAAGAAACGGTGTACAAGGACGTTGCATACGGGCCTAAAAATATGGGACTGTCGGACGAAGAGATCAAATCAAGAGTAGAAAAAGCATTTGAGTTCACCGATCTTCCGATCAGTTATGCCGATAAGTCACCCTTTGATCTGTCTGGCGGAGAAAAACGCCGTGCGGCAATTGCAGGAATCATAGCTATGCAGCCCGATCTGCTTGTACTTGATGAACCTGCCGCCGGACTTGATCCTGTGGGAAAAAAGCAGATATTCGACGGGGTTATAAAATATAAGGAATCACGCCCCGGAACGAGTGTAATTATCGTATCGCATTCAATGGAGGATATGGCTGTATATTGTGACGATCTGATCGTTATGATGAACGGAAAGCTTGTCATGTCAGGAAAACCGCGCGAAATTTTTTCGCAGCCGGATAAACTGAGAGCTATTGGACTTAACATTCCGCAGGTCGGCAGGGTGCTTGAGCTTCTCAGAGCAAACGGCATTGATATACCGGAGGGAATATTCACCGTAAAGGAAGCCGCAAATGAGATAAAAAAGATGCTTTCGGGAGGTAACTATGCTTTCTGATATCACTTTAGGGCAGTATTTCTCGGGAAAGTCATTTCTTCACCGCCTTGACCCGAGAATTAAAATAATTGTTTCAACAGTTCTGCTTGTATTCGTATTTATCGCATCAAAAACGGCAACCGTGCTGTTTTTGTTGACATTGAGCCTGGCACTTATTGCAGTATCACGTATACCCTTTAAAACGTTTCTTAAAACGCTGAAAATGCTCGGGGTGATTTTGATAATTTCATTCGTATTCATTGCTTTTGCAAATGACGGAGGTTATACACACAAGCTGTTCGGGTTCAGTCTTTTCGGGAAATTTGAGATCGTAATGTTCGGGGAGGGGCTTGAAAAGGCAATAGTGACAAATATGAGAATTGTCTGCCTTATAATGACAACCAGCCTTCTTCTGACATATACAACATCCCCTATCGAGCTTACAGACGGCATTGAAAGAGTACTTAATCCTCTTTCAAAAATAGGAGTTCCGGTTCATGATTTTGCGATGATAATGTCGATTGCACTGAGATTCATACCTACACTTTTAGAGGAAACCGACAGAATAATGAATGCACAGCGCTCACGGGGAGCCGATTTTACAAGCGGGGGCATTGTCAAGAGGGTGAAGTCACTTATTCCGATCTTCATTCCGTTGCTCATTTCGTCATTCAGGCGTGCCATTGAGCTTGCCACGGCAATGGAGTGCAGATGCTATCACGGAAAAGAAGGAAGAACAAAAATGAACCGTCCGAAACTTAAATCAATTGATTTTATATTTGTATTTGGAGCGGCAGTTGTATGCCTGCTCATTGTACTCATCAACCGTTTTGCACCGACTGCTGTCGAGCTTATAGATGCAGTCGTCCTTCGATAGCTGAGTTGACATGAATCTGAAAACATGAAAATATTACTTGAATTATCATATAAGGGAAGTGAATATCACGGCTGGCAATCACAGGGGGAACGTGGGATACAGACCGTACAAGGCGTGCTTACATCAGTGTGTGAACGGCTTTTGGGCGGCAAATGTCTTATTACCGGTGTGTCGAGAACCGATGCAGGCGTTCACGCATTGCAGTATTTTTGCACGCTTGAAGCCGAGAGTATTACGATTCCCTGTGCGTCATTTCCTTATGCCGCAAACTCGTTGCTTCCCGATGATATTACAGTACTCAGGGCAAGCGAGTGTGCAGATGATTTCCATGCAAGATATTCCTGTGTTGCAAAGGAATATGTCTATCTGATTCATGACGGTCCGCACAGAGACTCCTTTCTTTCGGACAGAGCATGGCACAGATTTTACAGGCTTGATGCTGAAAAAATGAATGAAGCGGCAGAAGCTTTTATAGGAAGCCATGATTTTACGGCGTTTTGTTCGACACAGAGCAATGTCGAAGACAAAACAAGAACGGTATTTTCCTGCACGGTTGAAAGAGTCGGTGATGATTTAGTCGAATTACGCATAAAAGCCAACGGTTTTTTGTACAATATGGTCAGGATAATCACTGGGACGCTTGTCGGAGTTTCTGAAGGAAAATACGAAAAAACAGATATAGTAAAAATGCTTGAGAGTAAAAACAGATGTCTTGCAGGGATGACGGCACCTGCCTGCGGACTTTATCTGAACCGGGTGTTTTATTGATGTAACTGATGTTATCAAAGATACGCATATGAAAAATTATGTGATCTGAAAGGAGGGAGGAAATCTGAAAGGCTTTTTCGATAGATTCAAAAAGAAAAAAAGTAAAGAGATACAGTCACAGGATCATGTCGGAAATTATGTCGGTTCTTCGGGCGGCATAGCTGATAAGGATGCTGTGAACGAAGAGCAACAGCATGAAAATGAGAATGTAAAGGAAAAAAAAGAACTTCCGCCTGCCGCCGAACCTAAAAAGGAAGAAAGAAACAGATATTATCTCTCTGTATCGAATGTATTCAATTTTGCAAGGTATGTAACAATTTTTTTGCTGATAGGACTTATATTAATTATGTTCACCGTTTTCTCTGACATTTTTACCGGAGAGAATTTCAGATATCTTTTGAAGCATATAGATATAAATTCATCTTCGCAGGCCGGAAAATTCGGAAATATATATTTCGGAGATACCGGTAAAACGCTGTTTGATGAGTTTCAGGGCGATATGGTTCTGGTCTTTCCGGGAGGGATAAAGATATACGATTACAGAGGAGCGATCTCACTTTCGTCTACAAACGATACTGTAAACCCGAGAATGTCGGTCTCCGATAAATACATACTTGTTTATGACAGAGGGGACAGTGATTTCTATATTTACAACTGTTTGTCACGTCTTTGTACAAAAAAAAGCAACGGAAATATAATAAAGGGCTACATGTCGGACAGCGGAGTATTTGCGGTTATGTCATCAAGCAGTGAATATTCGGCTGTAATATCGGTATATGATCAGAACTTTGAGCTGATTTCTGAGATCAAGCGAAGGAACAGCGTTACCGATTTTGCGATATCCGGGGATGGAAAATATATAGTGCTTTCTGGCACTTTGATTCAGAATGCACAGCCGCTTTCCGAAGTATGTATTTATGATCTAAAATCCAGCGATCTGTTGCTGAATGAAAGAATATACGGAGAAACACCGCTCAGGACGGTTTTTATCCCGGCAAACGGAGAAAATAATGAAGATGACAACGATGAACAGGATAATGATGCTGTATTTATTCCGGACATTGCGGTGCTTACAGACAAAGCACTCAGAACATTTTCCGTAGACGGAAACAATGAATACATGCTCAAAACAAACGACTCATCGATGTTCGACATTTCAGGCAGCAGGCTTGTATATTCGGTGAGAAGAAGCGGCAGCGGAGAATGGTCGGATGTATATATAGTTGACATTAAGCAATGCCAAGAAAATGTGCTTGAAGGTTCAGCGGAAAGGGTGATAAAGATCAGGACGGTCGGTGAGTATGATTATATTCTTACCGGATCGAAAATTGTCAGAATTTCGGGCGGAAGCTACGGAAGTGCCTACGATGTGAATGATGTCACTGATATTGTTGTGTTTAAAGACGGTGTAATGACAATAGGAAATGGAAAATCGGAATTCATAAGAATGTCAGATACGAATTATGACAGTATAGAAGAATAGTTTTTAATGACAAACAGGGGGATATTATAATGGTTTTGGCTATCATACTTATTATTGTAGTTTTATTGAATATAATCATCGGTGTAAAGATCGGATTCGTCAAGTCACTTTTTAAATCTCTCGGCCTTGTGTGTGCACTGGTGATCGCTGCAACGTTTACATCGGATCTGTCTCAGATGATTACCGAAAGATATATGTATGCAAAGGTATATGATAAAATTGAGGCATTTATCTCGAATGAAAATATATCCGATAATATTGATGACACGATAAATGATCTCAGCGAAAAAACGTCGGATATTCGTGCAAGGCTCGATTTATTCGGCTTTAAGACCGACGATCTTATCGAACAGATAAAAAGCGATGCCGAAAAGGGAGAAAAGGAGCTGAAGACGGCTATCATTGTGAGATCTTCTGAATTCTTTGCACGGTTATTGTCTGATATTCTTGCGTTCATTATTATTTTTGCCGCAAGTTATCTTATCATTTATATCATATATCTGATACTCAGCATGCTGGCATTGATTCCGGGAATCAAAGAGGCGAATAAGATACTCGGAGGAGTTCTGGGTGCAATAAACGGAATCATATTGTCGCTTATGATTGCAGTACTGCTTGAGATATTTATTCCGGGTATTGTCAATTTATTTTCTGACAGTGCAATACTTGCATCCATGGTGGATCTGAGATCTTTCTTTAACTGACAAATGAAAACCGAATTTATTCTGCAAGTTCCGCAATAGGTGGGCAGACAGGATAATCTTATAAACAAAAACAACTGATTAAAACTTTTACAGAGGATTAAACGAAATGAAACTATGTTCAAGATGTAATAAACGGCCTGCAATTATTTTTATCACCAAGCTTGAGGGTGATAAAAGATCAAGTGAAGGCATTTGCCTGAAATGTGCACGTGAGCTCGGAATTCCGCAGGTTGATGAAATAATCAAAAACTCAGGCATGAGTGAAGAGGACCTTGACCGTCTTGATGATGAAATGGAGGGTCTCATGGAGCTTGAGGATTCGGATGGCGAAGATGTTGACGGAAAGACACCGCAGATGGATTTCAATAAGATATTTTCGGGAATGATGAATCATCTTACTGAAATGACAAGCGGCCGTGATGAGAGGGGTGAGCTTGATCGGAAATCTCAAAATGACCGTAACGATCGGAACGAGAGGAAAAAGTCGGACAAAAAGGAAGACAGGAAACAGGAGAGAAAATATCTCCCTATGTACTGTCGTGACCTTACCGAGCTTGCAAGACAGGGAAAGATAGATAAGATCGTCGGACGAGAAAAAGAGATCGAGAGAGTGATGCAGATACTCTGCCGCAGGCAGAAGAACAATCCTTGCCTTATAGGTGAGCCGGGTGTCGGAAAAACGGCGATCGCCGAGGCACTTGCTTCACGCATCGCTAAAAAGAATGTTCCTGTCAAGCTCGAAGAAAAAGAGGTGCATCTGCTCGATCTGACGGCTCTTGTTGCCGGAACTCAGTTCAGAGGTCAGTTTGAATCAAGGATCAAAGGGCTTATAGAAGAGGTCAGACGTCTCGGAAATATTATACTTGTTATCGATGAGATACACACGATCGTCAGTGCAGGAGACGCAGAGGGCGGAATGAACGCAGGAAACATATTGAAACCTGCACTCTCACGAGGAGAAATTCAGGTTATAGGAGCTACGACCCTTTCCGAATACAGAAAGTATATCGAAAAAGATGCGGCACTCGAAAGACGTTTCCAGCCTGTAACGGTAGACGAGCCTTCGCTTGCCGACACCGTCGAGATACTCAAGGGAATAAAGGAATATTACGAAAAGCATCACGGAATCGTAATTCCCGACGAGGTGCTGACAAGAGCTGCTGTGCTTTCAGAGCGATATATAACCGACAGATTTTTGCCGGATAAGGCGATAGATCTTATTGATGAAGCATCATCACATCTCTCGATGAACAGCTCTGTCATCAATGATCTGCAACGTGTTGAAAAGGAGCTTGCCGCTGTCAGAAATGATAGGGAGACACTTGAAAACGAAATATCGGGAATGACCGAGACAAACGAGGAAAAATACCGTGTGCTTGCCGATCTGAAATCGAAGGAAATACAGTTGTTCAATAAATTTGACGATCTGTCAAAGCAGAGAGATTCTATAGCACTGAGCGTAAACGAGCTTGCGTATGTGATAGAGCTCTGGACTGGCGTTCCGGCGACGAATATCACCGAAATGGAATACGAGAGAATTGAAAAGCTCTCGGACAGAATAAAGGCACATATAGTGGGACAGGACGAGGCTGTCGATGCTGTCGTGCGTGCGATAAAGAGAAACCGCGCAGGTATTTCATATAAGAGAAAACCGGTATCGTTTATATTTGCAGGCCCTACAGGAGTCGGAAAGACCGAACTTGTAAAAACGCTTGCAAACGACCTTTTCTCCTCCCCCGAAACACTTATCAGAGTTGATATGTCAGAATTCATGGAAAAGCACAGTGTTTCAAGGCTTGTGGGTTCGCCTCCCGGATATGTGGGATATGACGATGCAGGCCAGCTCACCGAGAAAATACGCAGAAAGCCTTATTCGGTAGTGCTTTTCGATGAGATCGAAAAGGCCCATCCCGATGTCATGAATATTCTTTTACAGATTCTTGATGACGGAAGAATCACCGATGCTCAGGGCAGGACTGTCAATTTTGAAAACACCGTAATTGTAATGACGACAAATGCAGGAAGCACGAATGCCGTCAATACTCCCGGATTCTTGCAGGGAAAAAATGAGTTAATAAAGGAAAGAACATTAAAGGCACTCTCTGATTTCCTGCGGCCCGAATTTATCAACAGAGTGGACGAGATAGTTGTATTCAATTCACTTACCATGCAAAACTTTGTTGGAATTGCGGATATTATGCTTTCACAGCTTAGTCAGGCACTCAAGGAGCATTCTATCGACCTCAGATATACTCAGCAGGCGGCAGAGTTTATTGCAAGGGAATCATTTGACGAAAAATTCGGCGCAAGAAATATGAGAAGATATATTCAGAAAAATATAGAAGATGCCATATCAAATGAGATAATCGGAAACTACGGAAATCCGATAAAAAATATCGGAATCGGATACGATGCCGATAAAGATAAGCTTGAAATAAAATATCTCAGCTGAATATATGAATGAATTTGCCAAAGCACCCTGCGGTGACTGAGGATTTAGTTTGCGGAAGCTGCGGCATATTTCAAAACGATCCCTCCATCGGTGAGAAAGACGGGGGATCGTTATATGATATTGTCGATCTGCGGATAATGTCTGATTTTGATTCCGGCAGAGAAGAACAGATGATTCAAATGTTTAATGAAAGGGGACGCAATGAAATACAGATGGTATGACATGACGCCCGATGAGGTCGCACATGAATATGATGTAGACCTTTCAAAGGGTCTGTCACGGGATGATGTTAAATTCCGACTTAAAAAATACCGGAAAAACGATCTGTTTGAGGTCAAAGACAGTGTGAGCACTGGAAATTATCTTTCTTATGCTTTATGTAACATACCTGTATTTCTGCTGATAATTGTCTGCATAATCGGTGCAATTATCAACGGCCATTATACGGTCCTCTCTGCTTTGGTTGCTCTGACGTTTTCTCTGCTGACAGTTTTTTTGGTGTATGCAAGGGCGAGAAAGATACTTGAGAGAAATATAAACGAGCTACTTCCTGTTGTAAAGGTTATGCGTGAGGGGGAGCTCTGTGCCATAAGGCAGGATGCAATAGTTCCGGGTGATATTGTTATATTGAGTGCCGGTGATATTGTTCCATGCGATTGCAGATTGATCGATGATGAAAATCTTGTAGTCCGTGAATCGTCCGAAGACGGAATGACACATCAACTGAAAAAGAATGCATCTTTTATCAGTAACCGCAACATCCCTATCGAGGAACAGGCGAATATGCTTCATGCCGCAAGTATAGTGATGAGGGGAAAAGCAATGGCAATTGCAGTGGCAACCGGAGATATGACACAGCTTGTTTACAGTGGAAAGAAGATCCCGGTAAGAGGTATAGGCGGAATTAAGATCATAGATAAACTGAGCAGAATCTCCCGTGTTATATCGACAGTCCTTACTGCTTTCCTGTTTATCTGTACGCTGTATTCATTTGTTTTTGAAACAAAGCTTGAAATATTCGATCTCTTTACGCTTACACTTGCATTTTGCGTTTCTGCAATTTCAGATTTTCTTCCGGTTCTTTCGATGATAATTCTGTCTTTCGGCATTATAAATGCAGAAAAGGGAAATAAAAAAGGCACACGATCATTAAAGATCAAAAACAATGTTAAATTTGATGAACTGCAAAAGGTAGATTGTCTTGTTTTCCACAAGGAATCTTTATATTGCGAAAAGGACATAGATCTGACATCGGTGCTTTTCTCAGGAGCGCTGAGTGAATCACCCATAAAATCTGACGAGGGAATTTATCTGCTCAAGTGTGCCATTGTGTCAAGAGGGATATACGGTATCGGAAGAACCTATCGGGGCGATATTTCAGATAAAGCGACACTTTCACAAAGCGATGAGATACTGATAAAAAAGGCTAAAAAACTTGGGATATATAACCGTAAGATCGACGAAGAATTTCCCCTAAAGTGTCATGTTGCAAATCAGGTATTTTTAGGTAAAAAATACGATGTCAGCATAATCGGAAAGAGTTCGGGAATGAATACCGCAATTGTCTGCGGTTCAACCGCCGATATTCTGAATCTCTGTAAATATGAAAAAAAAGGTTCTTCATCAAGAGAGCTTGATAAGAACAGAAGACTTGAAATTGTTGCACTTTGCGACAAGAAAATACGAAATAATTGTACAGTATTTGCTATTTCCTCAAAATCGAATGTCAGAGATGATCTTCATGTGCCTGTTGACACGTTTTCGGATATGGTTTTTGAAGGACTGCTATTTATTGACCGTCCTGTGCTCCGAGGGGCATTGCAGAATATTTCGGATGCAAAGGCGGCAGGAATACGGCTCATAATGTTGTGCCCTGATGACGGAGAACCTGATTACGATCACGCACTCAATCTCGGAATAGTTTCAAAAAAGGATGAATGCGTAGATCTGAAAACACTTTCGTCCATGTCGGGCAACATGTTGCGAACCAATATTCCGATCTACAATCTGTATAAGGGACTTGACGGCAGACAAATAAAGTTCGTAATCGACATATTGCAGAATGACTTATCTCTCAATGTATGCTATCTTGGAAGGGAATTGTCGGATATTCTGCCTATCACGAGTGCGAGAGTAGGTATGTCCGAATACATCTCACCGTTCGATAAAATGTCGGTGAGTACAGATGAAAATGGTCCGTTCGTTCCGATGAATACATCGCAGACCTCAAAAAGCGGATGTGAAGCACTCGGATTTGTATCGGATGTGACGGTCACGAAACCGGATAGCAGCGGAGACGGTGGGTTCAATTCGATGATATCTGCACTGACAGCATCAAAGGGTGTGCACAGGAATATCTTCGTAATGTGTGCATATCTGGCGATTGTATTTACGGCGAGAATTGCGGCGTGGGTCATGATAAATCTGGGTTATATATATCTGACGCCATTTCATATGATCTTTTCTGGGTGCATATGCGATCTGCTTGCTGTTATCATGATAGCCTTTGAAAAATCGGACAGCAGAGCGTTGTACGGCATAGCTTCACGAAGAAAAAGCTTATATGGCTTTCCGATTCCGGCCAGAATGATACTTACATATTCAATAACATCACTGTTGCTTACATTTGTGTATACATCGGTTATCGTGATACTGTCAGGTCAGGGAACAATTGACATCAGTCATATTACAGCGATAATTTTTATATCCGGATTTTTCGCCAAGGCAGCTCTGATTCCCGAGTTGTCATCACGCACGGGACATGTCGGAGGAAGAGTGAGGATATACAATATTTATCCCCTGTTTATAGCGGTCGCCCTGCTCGTTTTCATTCCGTCATTTCTCATTCCATCGGTTTCAGCTTTCACCGGGATAGTTATGCCGTCCGGAATTGAATGGGTTTTTGCGGCGATTCCTGCGATATTTGTTATAGCCGCTTTTGAAATTGCCGAATCTGTCGGACGTAGGAGATACAATATAAAATTGGTTTCTCGAATAAAGTGATTCATTGTTTGAATTTTCTGTAAATAAATACAAAAATTCTTGTAAATTGCTGCTTTATGTGATAACATGGCGGTGTCATAAATTTAACGAATTAACGTCTGCACGGCTGTTGTACGACATGTCGGCGGTAAGATAGGAAAGGCATAAAAATGATATTGGAGTTCAGAAACATTTACAAGTCATTCGGCCCAAAGCGTGTTCTTGAGAGCGTGTCGTTTTCTGCCGGGAGCGGAAGTGCCCTCGGACTTTTGGGAAGAAACGGAGCGGGAAAAACTACGAGTATCAGGATCCTGATGGATGTTTTCCCTGCCGATAGCGGTGAAGTTCTCATAGACGGCAAAGCAATAGACAGGAAAAAAATAAGCTTCGGATATCTTCCCGAGGAAAGGGGACTGTATCCGAAGAAAAAAATAATCGATCAGCTTGTCTATTTCACCGAGCTGAAAGGATTGTCACATTCCGATTCTGTAAGTCAGGTCAACAAATGGCTTGACAGGCTCGGAATGACCGAATACCGCGACAAGAGGCTTGACACTCTTTCAAAGGGAAATCAGCAGAAGATACAATTGGTTACAGCTCTTGCACACGATCCCGATATAGTGATACTCGATGAACCTTTCTCCGGACTTGACCCTGTCAATGCCCTGCTCCTTAAGGATGTGGTAAAAGAGCAGATCTCAAGGGGAAAGATAGTTTTGTTCTCGAGCCATCAGATGAACTACATAGAGGAATTCTGCGACAGCATCGCAATACTCAATGGCGGCAAAGTCGTACTTTCGGGAGATATCGCGGAAATCAAGAGAAATTATCCGAGAAATCGTCTTGTTGTACGTTCCTGCGATGCCGATGAAATTGAAAGAGAATTTAAGGATTGCTGTAAAAAGATGTCTGACGGTTCACTGATGATCACACTGCCTTCACCGGATGATAAAAAATCGGCAATTCAAAAGCTTTCTCAGACCTTTGATATTGACGAAGTCAGCGTTTTCGAGCCGTCGCTGAACGATATTTTCGTTCAGTACGCAAGTGAACGGATGTGAAAGGAGCGATCGGACCATGAAACAGTTTTCTAAAATTCTGAAATTTGAGCTTGGCGGTTATCTTACAAATAAGGTATTCGTGGGAATAACCCTTTTTATGATAGCGGCGATTGTCATTGTCATGTTTTTCCCGAGAATAATGAATGCCATCGATGAGGGAAATGAAACCGAAATGCCCGGTGACCTTCCGACAATGGAGATCGTCAGTGACAAGACCGAGCTTCTTGAAATTATGAAGGATACCTTCAGTGCGGCATTTTCGGATTACAATATCGTTGTGACGAATGAAAGCCATGAAAAGATTAAGGAAAAGATCACATCGGGTGAGATCGACTGCGCAATTTATCTTAAATCGCTTACAGAATATACATATTACGTAGATGATGTCACGCTCTACGATGAGACCACTTATATAGCCGACTCCGTTCTGAAAAATGTATATCAGGCAAGTGTGATGATGTCAAGCGGAATGACGGTGCAGGATGTACAGCAGGTTCTGTCGGTTGAAATTACACATGATGTTGAAAAGCTCGGCAAGGATCAGATGGAGAATTTCTTCTATACATATATAATGATCTTTGCACTTTATATGGTAATTCTTCTTTACGGGCAGATGGTCGCAACCAATGTGGCAACAGAGAAGAGCTCACGTGCAATGGAGCTTCTCATAACAAGTGCAAATCCGACAAGCATGATGTTCGGAAAGGTCTTTTCATCCTGCATTGCAGGTCTGATTCAGATCATTTCGATTTTTGGAACGGCTATTCTCTGCTTTAATTTCAATAAAGAATTCTGGGGTGGAAACCAGATCATTGCATCAATATTCGATATGCCGCCTGAGCTCCTTGTATATATGATAATCTTCTTCATTCTCGGATTCTTTATATATGCATTTATGTACGGCGCTATCGGCTCAACGGCGTCCAAGCTTGAGGATATCAATACATCGGTCATGCCCATAACAATGCTCTTTATTGTCGGATTCTTTATAGTCATGTTCTCGATGTCGAGCGGAAATGTTGATACCATGCTCATGAAGATAAGCTCGTTTGTTCCCTTTACATCGCCGATGGCTATGTTTACGAGAATTGCAATGAGCAATGTCCCGTTCTATGAAATAGCTATTTCGATCGGTCTGCTTATAGTATCGGTTATAGGCGTGGGAATCGTTGCGGCGAAGATATACCGTGTAGGAGTTCTTCTCTACGGAACGACACCGAAGATCGGCGATATTATTAAAGCTATAAGAAAGTCATAATTCATAAAAATATAATCGGCTCGGTAAGCATCGTAAATGAAGCTTCACCGAGCTGCTTTTTTTGGTTCATCACAATTATATATAAATTAACAAATGATATATAATGAGTACCAACTGTGCAGTTATTTTGTTCTTGATTTACGCAAGAAATCCACAAATCGCCGTATATGTCGCACTGTCTGACGCATATATGGCGTTTTTTGACCCGGGATATTGAACTTATTTGTAAAATGCTGTAATAAACGGC
>CAZXAU010000003.1:0-178875 GCA_964638675.1 uncultured Lachnospiraceae bacterium | reverse complement strand
ACAAGGGCACAGGACTTATGTGCACCGAGTCAAGAACGATCGGCGGCGTATGGTATCTGTTCACATCAGACGGAATCTGCCTTAGCAAATAAATAATTAAAATCACTTCTTCTCTGAAAAGAGGAAGCGATAGAATTTGTTAAAAAAGACGGTTTGTTTATTCAAGCCGTCTTTCTTCCTTCCTACTTGAAAAGATGAAGTGAGAAACTTCCCGAAGTTTATGAGGGGGTGCTTGAATTGAATCTTCTGCTTTCTAAAAAGAGAGAGCTCGTGCGATGTGATAGGCACGAGCTCTTTTGTACGATAATCGAGATAAAGTTTTATTCAAGTCCCGGAACATCCGTAACAGGTGTTGTTGAATAATCGAAAAATTTCATCGGATCCAGATAGGTATAACCTTTTTGTAATTCAAAATGAAGATGATCGCTTTCGGCAATTTCAACGAGTGAGCTTGAACCCACGGCTCCGATTATCTGTCCTTCTCCGACATTTGCACCCACGATGATACCCTCTGCAAGTTCACTTGCAAGATTGCTGTATCTGGATGTTATCGATCCGTCGTGATTTATTTCAACGGTTTTTCCCTTCATAGGGTCATCATATATTTTCGATACAGTTCCGTTTGCAATAGCGCAGACTCCCGTTCCCTCCGGAGCTGAAATATCAATTCCGCAGTGAATCCTGTAGTCATTTGTCGTTAGTGAAAAAACGGGCAAATCAACACTGTGTGATTTCATAACATACCCTTTTACCGGTTGAGTGAATTGCTCGTCTTTGTCATTTCCTGCCGGAAGCTCGTCTGTTTTTGTAGGCGTCGGTGTTGGTTGCGGTTTGTTTCCTGCATCGGTTTGCGCGGGTGTGGTCTTAGGTGCAGATGTTTGCTTCGGTGTTTCTGTTGTTTTTGATGTATCCGGTGCGTTTGTTTGTACCGGCGTTGTAACCGACGGAGTCTTCCTTTTTGCCGTGGTAAATGTAATCACCGACACTGCAATTACTGCGGCAATAATAATACCGAGAAGTGAATAAACAGCGATGTTGGTAAATTTAGTTCTTGACTGATAACTCATTTGTTTTTCCGCCTTTCAGAGATAGTTGTTCTCTGTGCTTATTTTTGCCAGAAAGTGAAATGATATTCACATGAGGGTAAACAAATTGTTCTTATTTTTTATAAGGGATACTGTATGCCTGACCTCCTGATATTTATCTGTATATAATACGCTGTCTAACTATATATAATATGAGGATAAATATATCTGATCAGAGAATAAAAAAGCCATTGAAACCCATTCGGATTTCAACAGCTTTTTTATTTTGCGTGCTGAATTATGATTTTGATCTTAATCGATACTGTTTATCTTATTATTTACCTTTAAGTTCATTGATACATTCCATGCAGACGAGTTTGCCCTTGTAAAAAATGACATTATCGGCATTAGAACAAAATACGCAGGACAGCTCGTATTTCTTAAGAATGACAGTGCCGCCATCTACATAGATTTCTATCGGATCCTTAGCTTTAAGATCCATAGTGTCGCGTATTTCCTTGGGAAGAACGAATCTCCCGAGCATATCGATTGGTCTTACAATTCCTGTTGATTTCATAATTGAACTCCTTTATATTTGTTTTTTCCGACTTAAAGAATGAAAAAGTGAATCGGTAAGCACTTTTTAAAATATATACTACTGATTTTTCTTCGATTTCAGAGTGTTGTTTGATTGAGATAAAAAACACTGAAAAGCAGGAGAAAAAAACATGCAAGAAAAGTATTTACAAAATGTCTTTTGAGACATCTGCGATCAAGCGGCAGTTCCTTTTCCAGGTCTTTCCCTTTGACGAGCTTATTATATCACACTTTTTTTGTTTTGTCAATACGAAAAAAGGGATTTTTTGACAAAAAACATAAAAAAATCTTGAAAGGGGAAAAATATATAAAAATCAGGAAATAAATGTGAACAAAAAGTAAATTTATCATATATGGTATAAAAAAAATGCATTCCTCTTGACAGCTCTGAGTTTTTATGATATAATTCCAAAGCTTGATGTGCGATGAAGCGAGAGGTTGCCACCGAACGGTGGGGAATTTTCGCAGAGTATGTCCGATAAACGGGCGAAAAAAGTATGTTTTACACAAGGGATGTTCTTTTTCTCTTTGACAAAGCGGAATTTTGCACCGACCCGGCAGAATACCGTTTTTTGTGTGAGAAAAAAAGAAACGCCCGGAAAAGTGTTGAACCCACGCCCCATTAGCAAAAATGATAAGGAGGCAAAAAAGTGGCTGAAATCAAGAAGATGAGAATCAGACTCAAGAGCTATGATCACACTCTGATCGACCAGGCTGCGTCAAAGATAGTTGATGCTGCAACCAGAAACGGCGCAACGGTATCGGGACCTATTCCGCTCCCGACAGAGAAAGAGATCACCACAATACTCCGTGCTGTACACAAGTATAAAGACAGCCGTGAGCAGTTTGAGCTGAGAACACACAAGAGACTCATTGACATTATCAAACCGACAAATGCAATTGTCGAAGCAATTTCGGGTCTCGAACTTCCCGCCGGTGTTGATATAGAAGTTAAAATATAAAATAAGTAGAAAACGCTGCTTATAATAAATTGTATTGAGCTTCTTGCGACACGACAGAAGTTTTATGTCATGTTGACATCCTTTTGTACCGAGGGGTGCCAACCAATAACTAAAACAGGAGGAAACAAAATGAAAAAAGGTATCATAGGAAAGAAGATCGGCATGACGCAGGTCTTCGACGAAAAGGGAAATGCAACTCCCGTAACCGTAATCGAAGCAGGTCCGTGTACGGTCTGCCAGATTAAAACGACTGAAAATGACGGATATGAAGCAATTCAGCTCGGGTTTGAAACAGTTGCAGAGAGAAAGGTTACAAAGCCTTTGAAGGGTCATTTCACAAAGAACAGTCTTGCACTGAAAAAGCACTTGAAGGAATTCCGTCTTGATGATATTTCCGGTTACAGTATTGGCGATACCGTCACCGCTGACAAATTTGCAGCAGGTGAAAAGGTCGACATTACCGGCATATCCAAGGGACATGGATACAGCGGCGTTGTAAAGAGATGGGGCTGCCATCAGCTCCGTATGACACATGGTGTCGGACCTGTTCACCGTCAGCCTGGTTCAATGGGCGCAAACTCATCCCCTTCGAGAATATTCAAAAATAAAAAGATGGCAGGTCAGTACGGTAATGAAAAGGTAACCGTTCAGAACCTTGAAATCGCTAAAATCGATGCTGAGAAGAACATTATTGCCGTAAAGGGAGCTGTTCCCGGAGCTAAGGGCGGAATCGTGTTCATTCGCAACACAGTTAAAGCATAAGAAAAGGAGGAATATCGATGCCTAATTTGAAAGTAGTAAATATGGCGGGCGCAGAAGTCGGAACCATTGAGCTTTCCGATACAGTATTCGGTGCCGAAATCAACGGCGCGGTACTTCACTCCGCAGTAAGAGCGTACCTTCTGAATCAGAGACAGGGTACACAGTCAACTCTCACTCGTACCGAGGTTTCCGGCGGCGGTAAAAAGCCCTGGAGACAGAAGGGAACAGGAAGAGCAAGACAGGGCTCGACACGTTCACCTCAGTGGACACACGGTGGCGTGGCACTCGGACCTAAGCCGAGACTTTACAAAGTTTCTTTGAACAAAAAGGTAAAGAGAGTTGCATTGAGAAGTGCGCTTTCTTCAAAGGTTGCAGCAGGCGAGATGATCGTTGTTGATGCTATCACAGCTGAGAGCTACAAGACCAAGACGATGGTTGAGATGCTCAAGGCAATCGGAGCCAGTGAAAAATCACTTGTTGTTCTTTCATCGATTGATGAAAAGGTAATCAAGAGCATGGCTAACATTGAGGGAACAAAGACCGCTCAGGTCAACACAATCAATGTATACGACATCCTTAATTGCAGAACACTTGTCGTTGTCAAGGCTGCGGCTGAAAAAATCCAGGAGGTATATGCATAATGAAGAATACTTATGATGTAATTCTTGCACCGGTCATTACCGAAAAGAGCATGGACGGTGTTGAAGGAAAGAGATATACCTTCAAAGTGGCAAGCGATGCCAATAAGCCCGAAATCGCAGCAGCAGTTGAGGCTGCGTTCGGCGTAAAGGTTGCATCTGTCAATACTATAAGCATGAGAAAAAAGCCGAAAAGACATGGTTACAGCGTCGGATTCACATCCGAATGGAAGAAGGCTGTTGTTACACTTACAGACGATTCCAAGTCGATCGAGTTCTTTGAAGGCATGAATTGAGGAGGGTGAAATAAATGGCACTTAAGTATTATAAGCCCACCACTCCGGGCACAAGGGGAATGTCGGTTCCTTCGTTTGACGAAATAACCAAATTCACTCCCGAAAAGAAACTTACAACAGTTCTCAAAAAGAATGCAGGTAGAAACAGCTACGGCAGAATCACCGTCCGTCACCACGGCGGCGGAAACAAGCAGAAGTACAGAATCATCGATTTCAAGCGTCAGACTGAAGGCACGGCTAAGGTAATCGGCATTGAATACGATCCTAACAGAACTGCATATATCGCACTTGTTGAGTACGAAGACGGAACGAGAAAGTATATCGTTGCTCCTCTCGGTCTTACCGACGGCGATGTCGTTGAAAGCTCTGCAACAGCAGATATCAAGCCTGGTAATACACTTCCGATAGCAAACATACCGGTAGGTACTCTTATCAACAATATTGAACTTTACCCCGGAAAGGGTGGACAGCTTGTCCGCTCGGCAGGTGTTGCCGCTCAGCTCATGGCTAAGGAAAACGGCAAGGCACAGGTCAGACTTCCTTCCGGAGAAGTTCGTTACATCCGTCTTGACTGCAAGGCAACTATAGGTCAGATCGGAAACATTGAGCATGACACTGTCAACCTCGGTAAAGCCGGAAAGACACGTCACAGAGGTATCCGTCCTACAGTAAGAGGTTCTGTAATGAACCCCTGCGATCACCCTCACGGTGGTGGTGAAGGAAAATCACCTGTCGGACATCCCGGACCGCTTACTCCTTGGGGCAAGCCTGCTCTCGGATACAAGACACGTAACAAGAAGGCAAGAACCGAAAAGAACATTGTCAAGCACAGAAAAGGCAAATAATTGAAGGAGGCAAAGGATTATGAGCAGAAGTTTGAAAAAACGCCCATTCGTAGAAGAGAAATTACTTTCGAGAATCGAAGCAATGAATCAGTCGGGCGAAAAGAAAGTCATAAAAACATGGTCAAGAGCTTCCACAATATTCCCGGCGTTTGTGGGTCATACGATAGCCGTTCATGACGGCAAAAAGCACATTGCTGTCTATGTCACTGAAGACATGGTCGGTCATAAGCTTGGCGAGTTTGCACCGACGAGAACATTCAAGGGTCATGCAGGCTCGAAAACTTCAAATAACGGTAAATAATTATTGAATGAATTCGCAAACAGCGATAGGAGGAAAACCAATGGAAGCAAAAAAGGAAGCAAAAGCGATCCTTAGATATGCCAGAATATCTCCTCGCAAGGTTAAAATAGTACTCGACCTCATCAGAGGAAAGGACGCAAAAGTTGCTATGGGTATTCTTAAGAACACCCGTAAAGGAGCGTCTGAGTATCTTATAAAACTTCTGGCGTCGGCAATCGCAAATGCTGAAACTAATCACGAAATGGACAGCGAAAAGCTGTACGTATCGGAGTGCTTCGTATGCCCGGGTCCTACTCTCAAGAGAATGATGCCCAGAGCAAGAGGAAGTGCAGACCGTATTCTTAAAAGAACAAGCCATATAACAATAAAAGTGGCTGAGAAAGACTAATAAAGGAGGTTAAGTCAAAATGGGACAGAAAGTTAATCCGCACGGTCTTCGTGTAGGTGTTATAAAGAACTGGGACTCCAGATGGTTCGCATCAGACGAAACCTTCGGAGATACACTTGTATCTGACTATAACATCAGAAAATATCTGAAAACAAAACTTCAGGATGCAGGCGTTCCTAAAATCGAGATCGAAAGAGACAAAAACAGAGTTAAGGTGTATATCTTTACAGCTAAACCCGGGATGGTTATAGGAAAAGTTGCTCAGGGCGAAGAAAAGAAGAAATCCGATTCTATCGAAGAGCTTCGTACAGAGCTTAAGAAAATTGCCGGCAAGCCTGTTTCAATCAGCGTTATCGAGATCAGAAATCCCGATACAAACGCTCAGCTCGTTGCGGAGAACATTGCTCTCTCTCTTGAGAAGAGAACATCGTTCCGCCGTGCAATGAAGCTTGCTATCAGCCGTACAATGCGTTCGGGTGCTAAGGGTATCAAGGTTACCTGCGGCGGACGTCTCGGCGGAGCAGAAATTGCAAGAAGCGAATCTTACCATGAAGGAACGATTCCGCTTCAGACCATCAGAGCCGATATCGATTACGGTTTCTGGGAAGCAAACACAACATACGGTAAGATCGGTGTCAAGGTTTGGATATTTAAGGGCGAAGTACTTCCCGAAGTTAAGAAGAATTTCACAACTATCAAACCCAGAGAGCTTTCAGCTCCGAGAAACGATCGCAGAAACGACCGCCGCGGCGACCGCAAGGGTGACCGCAGAGGCGACCGTAAACCCGGCGACCGCAAGCCGATGGGAGATCGCAAACCCGGTGAGCGCAAGCCTTACGGCGATCGTAAGCCGATGGGCGATCGTAAACCTTTCAATAAGGAAGGGGGCAATAAATAATGTTAATGCCTAAGAGAGTCAAGTACCGCAGAGTACAGCGCGGCAGACTTAAGGGAAAAGCAAATAACGGAAATGTTGTTACCAGAGGACAGTACGGACTTGTTGCTCTTGAACCGGCTTGGATCACAAGCAATCAGATCGAGGCTGCCCGTATCGCAATGACCCGTTACACAAAGCGTGGCGGTCAGGTATGGATCAATATTTTCCCTGATAAGCCGATTACAGAGAAACCTGCTGAAACTCGAATGGGTTCAGGTAAAGGTTCTCCCGAATATTGGGTAGCAGTTGTCAAACCGGGCAGAATCATGTTCGAGATGGCAGGAGTTACCGAAGAAGTAGCAAAAGAAGCAATGCGTCTTGCAAGCCACAAACTTCCTATAAAGTGCAAGTTTGTAGTTAGGCAGGAGAACAAGGAGGACTAAGCAGTGAAAGCAAAAGAACTTAAGGCTCTTAGCGAGCAGGAGCTTAATCAAAAGCTCGCTGACCTCAAGAAGGAACTGTTCAACCTCCGTTTCCAGCACGCTATAAATCAGCTTGACAATCCTCATAAAATTGAGGAAGTCAAGAGAGATATAGCTCGTGTTATGACAGTTCTTCACGAAAAGAACGCCTGATTTAGGAAGGAGATACAGTCATGAGTGAAGTTACAGAGCGCAGCCTTCGTAAAACAAGGGTTGGTAAAGTCGTAAGCACAAAGATGGATAAAACAATCGTTGTAGCTATCGAAGACATGGTCAAGCATCCCCTTTACGGAAAGGTCATCAGACACACGATCAAAATTCACGCACACGATGAAAACAATGAGTGCAACGTTGGCGACAAGGTAGAAGTCATGGAAACAAGACCTCTTTCAGCAACCAAGAGATGGCGTCTCACACAGATCATCGAAAAGGCTAAATAATTAAGTAGATACGACAAAGCCCGTATCGAATACAGGAGGATTAGCAAAGTGGTACAGCAACAGTCATACTTGAAGATTGCTGACAACACCGGTGCCAAAGAGATCATGTGCATCAGAGTTCTCGGCGGCACAGGCAGAAGATATGCCGGTGTTGGCGATATCATTGTCGCAGCAGTCAAAAAAGCGGCTCCGGGCGGTTCCGTCAAAAAAGGCGATGTTGTTAAAGCAGTCGTTGTAAGAACAGTTCAGGGTATACACCGTGCAGACGGTTCAACAGTCAAATTCGATGATAACGCCGCAGTCATCATCCAGCCGACAGCAACAGACGATAAGGCACCTAAAGGTACACGTATTTTTGGGCCTGTCGCAAGAGAGCTTCGTGAAAAGGGATATACAAAGATCCTTTCTCTCGCTCCCGAAGTACTTTAAGGAGGTAAACTATCATGTTTATAAAGACAGGCGATACAGTTGTTCTCCTTACAGGCGATTATGCTGATAAGTACGAGAAAACAGCTAAAGACGGCAAAAAAACAGTTAAAACCGGTAAGGTTATTGCTACATCACCCTCTGAAGGTAAAGTTATCGTTCAGGGTATAAATGTAGTAAAGAAGCATCAGAAAGCAAGAAGACAGAACGAACAGAGCCAGATTCTCAATGTTGAAAGTGCTGTTTATGCTTGCAAGGTACAGCTTTACTGCTCAAACTGCAAAGCAGGACGCAGAGTCGGCTTCAAGTTTGAAGACGGCAAGAAAATCCGTTACTGCCGCAAGTGCGGTAAAGAAATATGATCATAAGGAGGGACAGATAAAATGGCAAGACTTAAAGACTTATACAAAGCCGAAATCGCTCCCGCTCTTATGAAGAAATATGAGTACAAGAGCGTTATGCAGATTCCGAAGCTTGACAAGATTGTTGTCAATGTCGGTGTCGGCGATGCAAAAGACAATGCGAAAGCAATTGAGAATGTTATCAACGATATCACTCTCATCACAGGACAGAAAGCAGTTCCGACATACGCACGTAAGTCGGTTGCTAACTTCAAGCTTCGTCAGGGCATGAAGATCGGCGTAAAGGTTACACTTCGCGGCGAAACAATGTATGAATTCCTTGATAAGCTCTTTACATTTGCACTTCCCAGAGTCCGTGACTTTAAGGGAATCAATGCAAATGCATTTGACGGAAGAGGAAACTATGCTCTCGGCCTGAAGGAACAGCTTATATTCCCTGAGATCGAGTACGATAAGATCGAAAAGATCAGAGGTATGGATATAGCAATCGTTACAACAGCACGCAACGATGAAGAAGCACGTGAATTGCTCAGACTTATGGGCGCACCGTTCGCTAAATAATCAGGAGGAGTAACAAAGATGGCAAAGAAAGCTATGATTCTCAAGCAGCAGGCACCTCAGAAGTACTCCACCCGTGAGTATAACAGATGCAAGATCTGCGGTCGTCCTCACGCTTATATGCGTAAGTACGGCATATGCCGCATTTGCTTCAGAGAACTCGCATACAAGGGCGAGATTCCCGGAGTTAAGAAGGCATCTTGGTAATAACCAATAATATTAAAAAATATTAATCTCCATACAGCCGATAGGAAATAAGTATTTAACCGTCGGCATGCAGCCGTCAAATTCACCGTGGACTTCCGAATGGAAGTAATTCGGGGCAACACCCCGTGCGGTGCGGTGACGGCAGCAAGAGATAACTTGCATAAGGAGGATAAAAATATGCAAATTTCAGATGTAATTGCGGATATGCTTACAAGAATCCGCAATGCGAACAATGCAAAGCACGAAACAGTTGACGTTCCTGCATCAAACATGAAGAAGGCGATTGCTGACATTCTTGTTGAAGAAGGATATATCAAGGAATACTCAATTGTTGAAGGCAACGGTAATCAGGGAATCATCCGTATAACCCTGAAGTACAACGGCAAGCAGAAGGTAATACAGGGACTTCGCAGAATTTCAAAGCCCGGTCTTCGTATTTACTCAAACTGCGAGGATATGCCGAAGGTCATGAACGGACTCGGAATCGCTATCGTTTCCACATCCAAGGGCTTAATGACTGATAAAAAGGCAAGAAAAGAAAATGTCGGCGGCGAAATTATCGCCTATGTCTGGTAATCTGAAGGGAAGGTAATCAACGATGTCAAGAATCGGAAGAGAAATAATTACAATTCCTGCAGGCGTTACATTTGACGTAGCACCCGGCAATGTGGTAACCGTTAAAGGCCCTAAGGGAACACTTACGCAGAAAATGCATCAGAACATGATAATCAACGTTGAAGGTTCTACTGTAAAGGTAGAGCGTCCCAACGATGATCGTCTTAACAAGTCACTTCACGGACTTACCCGTACACTTGTGAACAATATGGTAGTCGGAGTAACCACAGGCTATTCAAAAACCCTCGAGATCGTAGGTGTCGGATACAAGGCAGCTAAATCGGGTACATCACTCAATCTTTCTCTCGGATATTCACACGGAATTACGATTGAAGAGGGTGACGGTATCACATTTGATGTTCCTTCTCCCACACAGATAGTCGTCAAAGGTGCAGACAAGCAGAAGGTCGGTCAGATCGCGGCAATGATCAGAGGAAAGAGACCTCCGGAACCGTATCACGGCAAGGGTGTTAAGTATAGCACCGAAGTTATCCGCCGTAAAGCAGCTAAGAAGAGCTCGAAATAATTGAAAGGAGTGGATTTGCATGGTATTGAGAAAAGATTCAAATGCACAGCGTCTTAAGAGACATAAAAGAGTCAGATCCAAAATATCCGGAACTGCTGAAAAACCGCGTCTTTGCGTATATCGCTCTGAGCGTCACATCTCAGTTCAGGTTATTGACGATGTGAAGGGTGCAACACTTGTATCCGCAACCACCCAGGAAAGCGGATTTGAAGGAAGCGGTGCCAATAAGGAAGCCGCTAAGAAGATCGGTGCTCTCATCGCAGAGCGTACATTGGCAAAGGGTATCACTGAGGTCGTATTCGACAGAGGCGGATATCTTTATCACGGACGTGTTCAGGCACTTGCTGAGGCAGCTCGCGAAGCCGGACTTAAGTTCTGATCGGTAGGAGGATTAACATGGCAAAGATCAAAGCAGAACAATGCGGCGAACTCAAGGAAGTTCGCGTAGCTATTAACCGTGTATCCAAAACCGTTAAAGGCGGTCGTATCGCTCGTTTCGCGGCTATTATGGTAGTCGGAGACGGAAACGGTCATGTCGGTTACGGACTCGGAAAAGCAGCCGAGGTTCCCGAAGCAATCCGCAAGGGAATTGAAGACGCAAAGAAAAATATGATTACTGTTTCACTCAAGGGAGATACAATTCCTCATGAGGTTACAGGAGTTTACGGCGCAGGAAAGGTTCTTCTTAAGCCGGCAGCTGAAGGTACAGGAATTATTGCAGGTGCAACAGTTCGTGCAATCGTTGAAGCAGCAGGAATTAAGAATATAAGAACCAAATGCCTTCGTTCAACAAACCCCACAAATGTAGTTAAGGCTACATTTGCAGGTCTTGAATCGCTTCGTACCGCTGAAGAGGTTGCAGCAACACGCGGACTTCCGGTCGAATCGATCAAAGCATGAGGAGGTAAGCAATGGTAAAGGTTACACTCGTTAAAAGCCTTATCGGAGCTATTCCGAATCAGAAGGCAACAGCGAAATCGCTCGGCCTTCGTAAAATAGGTGACAGTATCGTCCATGCTGATGATAAAGTCATCGCAGGCAAAATCAAAGTTATTTCCCACCTTGTTAAGGTGGAAAAGACCGGCGACTGATTATTCACCGGAAAATAGTTAAAAGGAGGAAACATAATGAAGCTCCATGAACTTACACCGGCAGAAGGTTCGGTCAAGGCACCTTACCGTAAAGGCAGAGGTACAGGATCCGGAAACGGAAAAACAGCCGGCAAGGGACACAAGGGTCAGAATGCCCGTTCGGGCGGAGGGGTTCGCCCCGGCTTCGAGGGTGGACAGATCCCGCTTTATAGAAAGCTTCCTAAGAGAGGCTTTCATAACAAATTTGCAAAGGTATACTCTATCGTAAACGTAGAAACCCTTAACGCATGCTTTGAAGACGGTGCTGTCGTCGACCTTGAATCATTGGTTGAACGCGGAATAATCCGCAAGGAAAATGATGGATTGAAGGTCCTCGGCTGTGGCGAGATTTCAAAGAAGCTTACAGTCAAGGCTAAGGTCTTTTCAGCTACCGCTAAAGAAAAGATTGAAGCGGCAGGCGGAAAGACTGAGGTGATCTAATTGAAAAAGATATTTGGTACATTGAGAAATGTATGGAGTGTTAATGATCTCCGCAAAAAAATACTTTTCACTATGTTCATACTTATCCTTTACAGACTCGGATGCCAGATACCGCTTCCGTATGTCAATTCAATTGCATTGTCCTCATATTTTAAGAGTGCCAGCGGCTCGATTTTCGGATATCTGAATATGATTTCAGGTTCCGCACTCAGCCGTGCAACTCTCTTCGCACTTTCGATTTCACCTTATATCACAGCGTCGATTGTAATGCAGCTTCTCGGAGTTGCATTCCCGAAGCTCGGTGAAAAAGCAAAGGATGAAGAAGGAAAAAAAGTAATAAATCGTTGGACACGTATCGTCACCGTCTTGCTCGCACTTGTAACCGCTTTCGGTTATTATAAGTGGATGGAAGGCAACAATCTTCTCATTTCAGATTATAAAGGTGACGTCCTCGTGGGTATAGTTATAGTTGCATGCTATTGTGCGGGTGCTGCACTTATCATGTGGCTCGGCGAAAAAATCAACGAGAATGGAATAGGAAACGGAATTTCAATGATCCTTTTCGCTAACATCGTATCGGGCGGATTTGAATCTGCCGCAGGACTTTACAACACATTTACTGACTGGGGATTCGGAACAGTAACCGCAGTGGTAGGAATTGTAATTGCACTTGCTATGATATGGTTTATGGTTTGGGTTTCGGATTCCGAGCGCAGAATTCCGGTTCAGTATGCAAAGAAGGTCGTGGGAAGAAAGATGTACGGAGGTCAGTCTTCGGTACTTCCTCTCAAGATCAATATGTCAGGCGTTATGCCGATCATTTTTGCAAGCTCTATAGTTTCTATTCCCGCTACGATAGCTGCACTTGCAGGTCAGACAGATGTTACAAAAGCAACCGGTGCTTGGAAGGTTATCCTTACACTCTTCGGTTCAGATTCACTTGTATATCTGCTTCTGTATATCATCATGATACTCTTGTTTGCTTACTTCTACATCGGAATCTCCTTTGATCCCGTTGAAGTATCGAACAACATTCAGAAAAACGGTGGTTTTGTTCCCGGAATTCGTCCCGGCAGACCGACCTCCGAATACATCAAAAAGATTCTTAACAGAGTTACACTTATAGGTGCTGTATTCCTTGTAATCATTTCGGGTGTACCGCTCTTCATCAACTGTATCGCATCGCTTTGCGGATATTCGGGACTCAACAGCATAGCATTCGGCGGATCGTCATTGCTCATCGTTGTCGGAATTTGTCTTGAAACAGCAAGAGAGATCGAAGCTCAGATGACAATGCGTAACTTTAAGGGATTCCTTGGTTGATAACTGATATCGCATTTCTGCGTCGTTCGACTTAACCGTCGAACGGCGCGCGAAGTGAGAATGTGGGGTAATGATAATATGAAAATTATTTTTCTCGGAGCTCCGGGGGCAGGAAAGGGCACACAGGCTGAAAAGGTCAGTGAGGCGTACTCTATTCCTACTATATCAACAGGAGCAATAATCAGAGAGGCTATAAAAACCGGAACACCTATGGGAACTGCGGCAAAGCAGTATACCGAAAAGGGTGCATTGGTTCCCGATGAGGTTGTCATAGGTATAATCAAAGAACGCCTTGCAAAGGATGACTGCAAAAACGGATTTATTCTTGACGGCTTTCCGAGAACTATTCCGCAGGCACAGGCGCTCAGTGATATGGGTGTAAGTGTTGACGTGGCACTTTCTATCGAAGTTAATGATGAAGTGATCGTGGAACGCATGAGCGGAAGACGCGTGTGCGATAAATGCGGTGCTTCATACCATGTAAAGTACAACCCGTCAAAGGACGGGGCAACTTGCGACAATGACGGAAACACGCTTTCGATTCGTAAAGACGATGCTCCTGAGGTCGTAAAGAGCCGTCTTGAGACATACCACATCCAGACAGAACCTATCAAAGGCTTCTATGCTGAATGCGGAAAATTAAAGACAGTCAACGGTGAAAACGATGTTTCGGCAATAACCGCCGAGATATTGGATATCCTTGACAAGATCCTCAAATAATTATGATCCAACTAAAAACCGAAGCACAGATTGAAGCAATGAAAATTGCGGGAAGGATCACCGGAGAGGCGCTTGCAAAAGCAGGCGAAGCAGTAAAACCCGGTGTGACAACCAAGCATCTTGATGATATCGTTCGGGATTATATCGAAAAGCATAATGCACGCCCGTCGTTTTTGGGTTACGGCGGTTTTCCGGGATCGGCATGCATCAGTATTAATGATGAAGTCATTCATGGAATTCCCAGCTCAAAGCGTGTCCTGCAGGATGGTGATATAGTCAAGATTGACGCAGGTGCTTTTTATCACGGATATCACGGCGACAGTGCAAATACATTTGCCTGCGGGAATATTTCCGACGAGGCAAAGCGGCTGATAGAAGCTACAAAACAAAGCTTTTATGAGGGTGTAAAGTATGCTGTTGCAGGAATGCGACTCGGTGATATCGGTTCTGCGGTTGAAAACCATGTAAAAAAATACGGATTCAGTGTTGTACGTGACTTTGTAGGTCACGGTGTCGGTCATGATTTGCACGAGTTGCCTAATGTTCCGAATTACGGAACACCGGGGCACGGACTCAGGCTCATGAACGGACTTGTAATAGCAATCGAGCCAATGGTGTGTGCAGGGAGATCGGATGTCAAAGTCCTTTCAAACAATTGGACAGTTGTTACGCTCGATCACAGCCTTGCAGCTCATTATGAGCATACGGTTGCACTTACGCAGAACGGTCCTGTATTTTTAACAAAAGTGGACTGATGCGGTGAAGATTATGATCAATTGAAAGAGAGGGGTCAATTTTGTCAAAGGAAGATGTTATTGAGTTTGAAGGTGTTGTTGTTGAGGCGTTGCCCAACGCAAACTTCAAAGTGAAGCTTCAGAACGGACATATAGTGACAGCACATATTGCCGGAAAGCTTCGCATGAACTATATTTGGGTTCTCCCCGGAGATAAGGTCAAAGTGGAAGTGTCGATTTACGACCTTACAAAAGGCCGCATCATATGGAGAGGCAAATAAAAGAAAGGGTTCGGTATAAAACTATGAAGGTTAAACCGTCAGTAAAAAAGATCTGCGAAAAATGCAAGATCATCAAACGCAAAGGCAAAGTTATGGTTATATGCGAAAACCCTAAGCATAAGCAAAAACAGGGTTAAGCTACCTATTATTAACAGAAGGAGTGATTATTCAGAATGGCACGTATAGCCGGTGTAGATATTCCTAATGCCAAAAGAGTTGAAATAGCTCTTACCTATATTTACGGTATAGGACGCAAAAGTTCAAACGACATACTCGCAAGATGCGGCATAGATCCCAACAAGCGCGCTAAAGACCTCACAGAAGATGATATTTCTAAACTTCGTGATGAGATCGAAGCAAACTATACGGTTGAGGGTGACCTTCGCCGTGATGTCGCTATGAACATCAAGAGAATGACCGAAATCAACTGCTATCGCGGAATCAGACATAGAAAAGGTCTCCCGGTCCGCGGACAGAGAACAAAAACAAATGCAAGAACCAGAAAAGGTCCTGCAAAGACAATAGCTAATAAGAAGAAGTAATAAGGAGAGATGACACGATGGCAAAACAGGTAAAAAAAGTTATCAAGAAGCGCCGCGAACGCAAAAACGTCGAAAAGGGTGCAGCACATATCTCCTCCACTTATAACAACACGATCGTAACAATCACTGACCTCGACGGTAACGCAATTTCGTGGGCAACGGCAGGCGGTATGGGCTTTAAGGGCTCAAGAAAATCGACTGCATATGCTGCTCAGATGGCGGCAGAAGAAGCAGGAAAGAAGGCTGTAGATCATGGCATGAAAACTGTTGAAGTTTTCGTCAAAGGTCCCGGTCCCGGACGTGAATCCGCAATCCGTGCTCTCGCTACAGTTGGGCTCAGCGTAGTTCTCATCAAGGATGTTACACCCGTTCCTCACAACGGATGCAGACCTCCCAAGAGAAGACGCGTCTGATTAAATTTACAAGGAGGATATACCAATATGGCAAGATATACAGGTCCTGCGTGCAGACTTTGCCGCAGAGAAGGAAGAAAACTGTATTTAAAAGGCGATCGTTGCCTTTCGGCAAAATGTGCAGTTGAGCGCAGAGCAACCGCTCCCGGTCAGCACGGTGCCGGCAAAAAGATGTTAAAGGAATACGGCAAGCAGCTTCGTGAAAAGCAGACTGCTAAGAGATACTACGGCGTTCAGGAAGGACAGTTCCGTACTTACTTTGAAAAGGCAGATAAGATGAGCGGAGTTACAGGTGAGAACCTTCTCAGCTTGCTTGAAAGACGCCTTGACAATGTTGTATACAAAATGGGTATGGCGGCAAGCCGTAAAGAAGCACGTCAGCTTATCCGTCATGCATTCTTTACATTGAACGGCAAAAAAGTGACGATTCCTTCGATCGTCGTTAAAGTCGGAGATGTTATCGAGCTCGCAGAAGGCGGCAGGAATTCCGTAAAGATTAAAGGACTTATCGAAAATGCTCAGCAGAAGGTTACTCCTAAGTGGCTTGAGGCTGATAAAGAAAATGTTTCCGCAAAGGTAATCGCAGTTCCCGAGAGAAGCGATGTAGACTTTGAGTTCAACGAACAGCTTATCGTTGAGTTGTACTCCAAGTAATAACCTCCCTGCACCCCACATTACTGTTATACTGACAGTAATAAGCACAGCGAAAGCCAGAATATTTATGGAGGAAATTTGAATGATTGAGATAGAAAAGCCTAATATTTTAACAGCAGACGTCAGTGAAGATGGATCAAGGGCTACGTTTATCCTTGAACCGCTTGAACGCGGATACGGAACAACGCTCGGAAATTCACTTCGTCGGATTCTTCTCAGTTCGCTTCCCGGTGTAGCGGTTATATCGATCGCTATCAACGGAGTTGTTCACGAAATAGGTGGACTTCCCGGAGCAACCGAAGATGTTACCGATATAGTTTTGAATGTAAAAGGTATCATTGCGAAGCTTTACTGCGAAGAGAGAAAAACTGTTGTTATTGATATGACAGGTCCCGGTGAAGTAACCGCCGGAGATATTAAGACCGATGCAGACATCGAGATTCTTAATCCTGACCTGCATATAGCTACTCTTTCGGAAAATGCTCGTTTCTGCATGGAATTGACGTTTGATCACGGACGCGGATATGTTTCGCAGGAAAAAAACAAACAAAACAATCAAGCAGCACTCGGCGTAATTTATACAGACTCGATCTATACACCTGTTCATTCTGCAAATTACAGAGTGGAGAATACTCGTGTAGGCAACAGTATAGATTATGACAAGCTTACAATGGACGTTCAGACGAACGGAATCATTACAGCTAAAGAAGCCGTTTCGCTCGCTGCCAAGATTCTTAATGATCACCTCAATTTGTTCATCAATCTTTCTGATGATGCAAAGAAGACAGATACCCTCATTGAGAGACAGGAAACAATAAAAGAAAAAGTCCTTGAGATGACTATCGAGGAACTTGACATGTCTGTACGCAGTTTCAACTGTCTGAAGCGTGCCGGCATTGATACGGTTGAGGATCTTACGAAGAGGACAGAATCTGACATGATAAAGGTCAGAAACCTCGGAAAGAAATCACTCGAAGAAGTTATTCAGAAGCTTCATTCGCTTGGTCTTGAACTGAAGCATGAAGATGAATGAAAAGACAAGAAATAATCATAGGAGGATAACAGAAGATGCCGGGAACAAGTAAACTCGGAAGACCCACTGCGCACAGAAAAGCGATGCTCAGGGGCATGGTAACATATCTTTTGGAGAGCGGTTCGATAGAAACCACTTATACAAGAGCTAAAGAAGTCCGCGCACTTGCCGAAAAGATGATAACAGTCGGCAAAAAGAACACTCTTGCGGCACGCCGTGAAGCACTTGCATTCATCACCAAAAAAGAAGTTGTTCGTAAACTTTTTGATGAAATCGCACCTAAGTATGCTGACAGAAACGGTGGATATACAGTAATTTACAAGCTCGGTCAGCGTCGTGGAGACGGTGCTGAGATGGCTATAATCAAACTCATCGGTGAGACTGCAGCTGAAGAAGCTCCTGCTGATGATAAGAAAAAGTCCAAGAAAGAAGCTGCTGCAGAATAATTTAATTTTTCGGTAGCTTTATAAAACAAAGAACGGAAGATCTTCCTTGTGAAGATCTTCCGTTTTTTCTTTCTTGCAGGATGTAAACAGCAGTACTTGATCCGAGTTGACAGAATGTTGTAGAATTCTGTCAAGTAAAGCAATTTTATCCGCTGATCGCTATATTCTCTGTTGATTATTGGATTCGTTTATTACAAATGGGAGATATTGAATTCATTATACGCAGGTGAGGCGGTTTCGTATATTGCATAGTAAAAAACAGTTTAAATCGAAAATCCGGTTTCAATTCAGGTAAATGATATATAATATATGTATAACTGTTAAAAAATAATCAAATCTGAACCGGAGTGAGAAGTCTGAGAAATAAATTTTTCAGACGCCGTTTTGTGGCCTTTGCAACCTAAACGGCAGCGATTTTGCCTTGCAAAACCAGCCCCAATTCCGTGGAGAAAGGAAGCTTTCGCAACAGCGAAAGCTATGATCATAAGTATGAAGATAATTACAGCAGAAAGCATTGAAAAATTCAGGGAATACCTCATAAATTCGGAAAAGTCGGGGACGACAATAAAAAAGTATATAAGAGATGTTGAAGGGTTTGCGGAAAGGATGAATTTTTCACAGATCGGGAGGAAGGATATTTTTGCTTACAGGGAAGAACTTACCGGAAAGTTGATGCCCGCAAGTGTCAATTCTGTGCTGTCATCATTGAACAGCTTTTTTGCATTTATGGGTTGGAATGAGCTGAAGGTCAAATCTTTGAAAATTCAAAAGCAGATATTTGCACGCTCTGACAGGGAGCTGTCAGCAGATGAGTATCGCAGGCTTACCGAAGCCGCCGGAAGTGCAGGGAATATGGTATTATACTATCTTATGCAGACGATCTGTTCTACAGGAATCAGAATATCGGAGCTTAAGTTCATCACAGTTGAATCGCTTGAAAGTGGTGTTGCGATGATCGACTGCAAGGGGAAGTGTCGGTGTGTTTTTATTCCCGAAAAGCTTTGCAGAAGACTTAAGAAATATGCAAAAGATAAAAAAATATCAAGCGGATCGATTTTCATAACGAAAAACGGAAACCCACTTGACAGGTCAAATGTATGGAAAATGATGAAAAAGCTTTGCGATACAGCCGGGGTTGCTCCGACAAAAGTTTTTCCGCATAACCTTCGACACCTTTTCGCAAGGACATATTACAGCAAACAGAAAGATATAGTAAGACTTGCCGATATTCTCGGGCATTCAAGTATAAATACTACAAGAATATACACGATGGAAAGCGGCGACAAGCACAGGCAGCAGATCCAGTCGCTCGGTCTGCTGATGGACGATTGCGAGTTCGGCACTTAGAGCATATACGAGTGTAATTAAATATCAGCATTTTTGTGTTATATATCGGTCAAATTTGGATCAAAAAACATAAAAAACGCAAAAACACCACATAATCCGTATTATGTGGTAAATAAAAATTATAAAACCGACATTTAACTCTGAAATGACGCTTAAAAAAGAAAATACTGCTTTATTTTTTATATCTGAAAATTATTTAATAAAAAAATAGGCATTGAGATAAAACCGAAAAAATTTTAGTTTTTTTCGGTCTTCTTCACATGCCTTTTTTTCTTAATGATTTTTTAAACTATTCGTTCAATTCATATTGACAAACTATTACTTTTTATGTATAATAACTTTACCACATAATACGGATTATGTTGTAAATAAAATATATGGGAGAAAGAGAATGAAGAAACATTTAAGAATTATGGCCTTTATTGTAGTTATGGCATCAGTCATGTGTCTGTCATTGACGGTTAATGTGTCTGCAAGTACAAGCATATGCAAAAATGTATGGCTTGACGGTGCAACTGAGTATAATGGTAACTACTACAGAATGATACCGATATATTCGGATTGGCATTTTGCAAAGGAATACTGTGAACTGATCGGCGGACACCTTGCGACGGTAACATCGGAGGGAGAGAACAATTTTGTTTTCAGTCTTGTCAGGGGCGTGAGTAATACATGGCTCGGAGCTACCGACGAAGAAACCGAAGGCGTTTGGAAATGGGTTACAGGAGAGTCCTTCGATTATAAAAACTGGAAGAATGGAGAGCCCAATAACAGCCAAAATATTGAGCATTATCTTCATATCTATCCAGATAATGAACAATGGAATGATACAACATTGTCAGGTATCGATCCTTATATGGTTTGCGAATGGGAAAAAGAGTATATAGCAGAAGCCAGAAATATACGTGTTGATGTCGATACAGATTTTTGCAATCAGTTGTTGCTATACGACGGTCATGTTTATAAGGCATATACACAAGCGGTGACATGGCATGATGCAAAGAAATTGTGCGAGAATGCGGGCGGTCATCTTGCTACTATTAAAGATTCGAGCGAAAATACAGTTGTACTTTCATATGCAAATCAAATCTATAGAACCTCTTATTATCTCGGAGCCACCGATGAGGAAGGAAGATGGAAGTGGGTAACGGACGAGCCTTTTAATTATACTTGCTGGGCAAGAAATCAGCCTTCTGGATATTATCAGCATTATCTGCAAGGATGTTATCCTATAGGATATCTTACGTGGGATGATCTTGAAAATGCTTATCGCTATTACATCTGCGAATGGGAAGATTTAAGTGTAGTAGGTGCTCAATATATCGGCGGAAAGCTTCACTCAAGCAATTGGGATGCGGATATGTCGCAGCATTGGCATGAATGCCATGTATGCGAAAACGTCAAGATCATATCTGACCATAAATACGACGAAAACGGAATATGTGTGGTATGCAAACACCGCAATGGTACGAAGAGAGGATTCCTTGATGAAGACGGAGTCACCCGTTACTATTACAAAGACAATGAATACGCTACAAGATGGTTCAACATTAATAATAAATGGTATTATTTCGGGGCGTCTGATGGAGCTATGTTCATAGGCGACAGCCTTAAGATCTCCGGAAAGACATATCTTTTCACAGAAGATCATTCGGCACTTGAGGGGTTTGTTGATACAGAAGACGGAACGATGTTCTACAAACAGGGATATCCCTGCACAGGTTGGCAGGACACTGACGGAGACGGTGTTAATGATGCATATTTCTATGCAACAACATCGCTTCAATGTAAGGAATCGAGAAAGATCGGTGCGTTTTATTATGAATATGATGAAACAACAGGAAAACTCTCGAAATACACCGGATTTCTTGATACCGAAAGCGGACTCAAGTACTATAAAGACGGTACCCAGGTTTACGGTTGGATAAAGCCTGACGGAACTATCCTTAACGGACAGGCATCTGTGACGATAAAGGATGCATATTATTTCGCATTCGGTGACGGAAAAGACTTTATTCAGGTTACCGAAAGAGAAAAGACAATAGGCGGTATAGTGCGTGAATTCAACGAAGATCATACCGTTAAAGCATACACCGGATGGTATACAAATAAGACTACAGAAGCGAAGAACTATTACGTAGACGGTGCAATTGTTGACGGATGGCAGGAAATTGACGGTAATACATATTACTTCTCAAGATCTATAACCGATACCCGTGGATACGGCGATATGGTCACAGGTTGGCTGAGGATAGGCGGCAAGCTTTACCGCTTCCTGACGACAGGTGCACTCTTTGAGGGAGAAACACTCAAGGTTGCCGGAGTTTCATATTATTTCAACGATGACCACTCTGTTTTCACCGGACTTCGTGCCGAAGAGGGCGGAGTAAGATTCTATAATGCCGAAGGTGTATATGTCACGGGATGGGCAGATACCGACGGAGACGGAGCAAGAGAGTCATATTTCTATCTGTCAAACGGCTATAAATGTCAGAAGAGCGGAGAATACCCAGACGTAAACGGAGTCAAGAGATTCTATGTTTACAATGAAGAAACAGACAGACTTACAATATGCGACGGTTTCTATAACGACGGTGTAGGAACAAAATTCTACATAAAAGGCATACAGTATACAGGCTGGGTATCTGCAAGCGGAAATATCGTTGAGAACCCCGGAGTAAAGACGAAGAACGCATATTATTTTACGATCGGCAACGGAATAGATCACTATATGTTTGTCGGCGATAGTCTTACATACGGCGGAATCGTAAGAGAATTTGATGAAAACCACCTTTTAAAGACATATACAGGCTGGATGAACAACCCGACAACAGGTGCACGCAACTATTATGTAAACGGCGAAAAGATTACAGGTTGGCAGGAGCTCGACGGAAATACATATTACTTTGCAAGAAGTGCAGGCGATTCTTACGGCGATATGTCTACAGGTTGGATGAGAATAGGTGGAAAACTTTACCGCTTCCTGACGACCGGAGCACTCTTCAAGGGAGAATTACTCAATATTGGCGGAACCGTATATTATTTCAACGCTGATAATTCTGTATTCACAGGACTCAGAGAAGAAGAGGGCGGAGTAAGATTCTATAATTCTGATGGGGTATATGTAACCGGTTGGGCAGATACAGACGGAGACGGAGCAAGAGAGTCATATTTCTATCTGTCAAACGGCTATAAATGCCGGAAGAGCGGAGAATACCCGGATGTAAACGGAACCAAGAGATTCTATATTTACAATGAAGAAACAGACAGACTTACAATATGTGAGGGATTCTATAATGACGGAGTCGGAACCAAGTTTTATGTAAAAGGTGTTCAGTATACAGGCTGGGTATCTGCAAGTGGAAATATTATAGATAATCCGGGCGTAAAGACTCAAAATGCATACTATTTCGCAATCAATGACGGTGTGAATTACTATATGTTTGAGGGAAGCGAGAGAACTGTCGGCGGAATCGTAAGAGAATTCGATGAAAACCACCTTGTGAAGGCATACACCGGTTGGATGAACAACACAGTTACGGGCAATCCCAACTATTATATAAAAGGAGAGATACAGTCGGGATGGATGCTTACAGACGAGGGAGCATATGTATATCTTTCGAGAAGCAATAAACTGAACGAAGGAATAGCCTACGGCGATGTGCTGACAGGTTGGCAGAAGATCGGAGGAAAGGTATACTATTTCAGAGGTATAAATTCAACGCCAATGGCAGCACTTATAACCGACGCTGAAAAGGATCTGACATACAACGGAGTCAGAAAGACATACCATATCAATCAGATACCTTCGGGCGACGAAATGTTGCCGAGCGATTACTATATTGTTGACGCTCCGTTCTGAGGGTCGGCTGATGTTGTAAGATAAAAAATGTGAAAACAAAAAAGGCTTGAGAACACCGGTGTCAGACAATACAGATCTGGCAACAATAAAGCCCACAGAATAACACGATTCTTTTGTGGGCTTTTCGGTGTTTCTGACCTTTATATCATACGTTTGTGCAAAGGTTTAAAACATTTTTCAAGACAATTGTTCGACCTTTGAGAGGGGAATTGTTATGTTAAGTGTAAACGCAACAGTATTGATATGTAGAGCGGTTGATTGCTACAAAGTTGTATTAAATTCGTCCGATAACATTTTATTTGTCGGCGGCAACGGAGGCGGCTATATTAATTGACCAAAGCTAAAAGATATAAAAAACGGACAATCAATATGACTGTCCGTTTCTTTTTTATAGTGTATTCAACTGTTTTTTTGAGTTCTTTATAAGTGATGCTCCAAAATCTTACTGATTAGCATTCATTTTGAGGTATGCGTTGATAAATCCGTCAATCTCGCCGTCCATGACTGCCTGAATGTTTCCGTCTTCGTAACCTGTGCGGTTATCCTTTGCCAGTGTATAGGGCATAAATACATATGATCTTATCTGCGAGCCCCATTCGATATTGGTTTTTACGCCCTGGATATCTTCGATCTTTTCAAGCTGTTCTCTTGCTTTGATCTCCATCAGTTTGCTTTTGAGCATTTTGAGGGCTGTTTCTTTGTTTTGCAGCTGGCTTCTTTCTGTCTGACAGCCTACAACGATTCCTGTGGGCTTATGGACTATACGTATCGCCGATTCTGTTTTATTGATATGCTGTCCGCCTGCTCCGCTTGATTTATGTGTTGTGATCTCGAGGTCTTCTTCCTTAAGTTCTATAGATCCGTCGTCATTGAATTCGGGCATGACCTCCACCGATGCAAACGAAGTATGGCGTCTTCCAGATGAATCGAACGGTGAAACTCTCACGAGGCGGTGCACGCCGTTTTCACTCTTGAGGTATCCGTATGCATTCAGACCTTCAACCATTATTGTGGCACTCTTTATTCCGGCCTCTTCTCCGTCAAGCCAGTCAACGAGTTTTACATTGTAGCCCTGTTTTTCGCCCCAACGGCAATACATACGGTAGAGCATCAATGCCCAGTCCTGAGCTTCGGTTCCGCCTGCACCCGGGTGGAATGATACTATCGCATTGTTGGCATCATATTCACCTGACAGGAGCACTTCAATTCTCATTTTTGATTCGATCTGCTCTATCTCTCTTACCGATGAGAGAATTTCTTCTGTGAATGATTCATCGTTTTCTTCGATCGCAAGTTCGTCAAGTCCGAGTGTGTCGGCATGCTTGTTTTCGAGTGCTTCAAAAGCCGCTATTTTATCTTTGAGCTGTTTGATTTCACGCAGTACTTTGCTTGAATTCTGCTGATCCGACCAGAAATTTGTATCATTTGTCATTTCTTCAAGCTCGGCAACCTTTTCACGCTTTTCGGTGATGCGGAGTGCCTGACCCAGGTCGTCTATCTCTTCTTTAAGTTCAAGAAGCCGTCTTTTGGCTTCATCAAGTTGTATAATCATCTTTTGTCTCCGTTCTTATTCGTGTTTGTAATATTATTGACTATGTCAAATTGACTGGGGCAAGTTGACTGCGTCAAATTGATGTAGTCAAAATACATTTGATATTTCTTTATGTTTTGGTTTTTCCTGATTTTTGATCGTTTTTTGTCTCCGGTTTTATCGTCACAATTCGGTTTTCAGTGTGTTTGAGTTGAATATTTCTGTTTGCGCTTCTGGACAGAGATCTCTTACTGTTTTTTCTAAAAATCCGCACACCGGGTTTTCTGTATAAAAATGACCTGCCGCAAATATCGGGAAATCAGATTCACCGTAATCAATGAGAGGGTTGTATGAATAATCTCCTGTCAGGAGTGCGTCCGCACCTGCCGCTTTTGCACTTGACGCAGCAGAGCATCCTCCTCCGCCGAGCAGTGCGAGCTTTTCTATCTTTTTTTCGCAGGGGGTATTATCGGTGAATACCACACTCGGTGCTGACAGCTTTTCTTTTATATATCCGGAAAGCTCTTTGCATGTCATCGATTCGGGAAGCTTTCCCATCCTTCCCATTGGCATACCGTCATATTCATATGTTTCTACATCGCTCAGCATAAGTGTCTTTGACAGCTCGTCATTCACTGCCACACAGTCAAGTCTTGTGTGGAACGACATGACTCTTATTCCTGCTCTCAGGAGTGCCAGAACACGTTTTGATGCTACATCATCTTCATTTATTCTCCTGAGCGGCGAGAAGATCAGCGGATGATGTGATATCACAAGGTCAAAGCCGCCTTCTATCGCTCTTTCGATCGTTGGGGCGTTTACATCAAGCGCTATAAGTACTTTTTTGATTTCGGCATTTTTATCGATGGATATCATATCCCCGTCGTTGTCCCATTTTGCCCTCAGGGAGATCGGGAACATTTCGTCAAGTGCCGAATAAAGCTCACTGTATGTCATATTTATGATCATAGCTTTCGCATTGCGAAAGCTTCCTTTCTTGCGGAATTGGGACTGGCTTTGCGAAGCAAAATCGCATTTTCGGTGGCGAAAGTCACAAAACGCTGTTTAAAAGATTTATCTTTCAAACTTATTCTCTTTCTAAGGAATATCCGTTATATTGTTTAAATAGTTTTCTATCTCATCTTCAAGAAGTTGCTCACATGAAACATCGGAACCTGCTGACTGCTTTGATGCGATAATTTTTTTATTGGTCTGTCTGACTCTCTTTACATATTCGAGCGTCACGCTGTCGGCACGTCTCAGGTTGATACTGCCGATATATGCTTCTATCGGTGAGACAGAATAGGGGATTCCTGTATACAGCACTTTCATTACACGGTATATCTTACTGCCTTCATTTACGAGTACATCATCGACCGTAACAAAGCCTGTCTTTGCAAGCAGGTATGACAGGTCGTGAATTGAGGACATCGGCTGGAGTATAAGCTCGGGTTTTCTTTTTTTAACTGTTTCACAGTTGATTATATCGAAAATCAGCTCTCCCCCCATTCCGCAGACGCATACGGTATCAAAGGTGTAATCTTCGAGTCCCTTAAGACCGTCCGCCCTCTTGACCTGAATTTTATCGCAAAGATGATTTTCGGCAACATTTTCTCTTGCATTTATGACAGGTCCTTCGTTGATATCGCTTGCGACCGCCGAAGATATAATGCCGCTCAGGCACAGGTATATCGGCAGATAGGCGTGGTCGCTTCCGATATCGGCGACGACGGCACCCTGCCTGACAAGGGATGCCGCCGCCTGAAGCCTGTTGTCAAGCTTATTCAGCTTCATCGGGATCTATTTTGTTGCGAGATAATCGTTGATTGCCAGGACAAGTGCTTCAGCATCTGTTCCGTGCACAGCACATGCTTCCTCGATGCTTTCGCCTCTCGACGCCGGGCATCCGAGGCAGTGCATTCCTATCTCCAAGAAAAATTTTGCTGTTCCTGCATCAAAATCAAGAACATCGCCGATAATGGTTTTTTTTGTAACTGTCATTTTTTTGACCGTTCCTTTCCTTATACCTTTACAAAAATCCTTTATAAAGCTGTTGAGTTTCAGCTATAGTGTTTGTTTGTGTTCCGCAACACACACTACCAATTATATTATAACATATTTATTTGAAAAGTCAATCTTATTTTTGCAAAAAAAACTTGAATTTTTCAGTTTAATATGTTATCATATATATAATGATATTAACTTTATCTTTTTAAACGGCTGAAAGCGTATTGAAGTGAAATTTCAAGCTTTTGTGCTCTGCAAAATCATGATCTGACTATAAAAAACTTTGCTGAATACTCAAGCAATGAAATTACAGTCGGAAATATAATATACTTTATGTAAAACACTTTAAGGAGATTTTTTATGGATTGTTTATTCTGTAAAATTATTGAGGGCGTGATCCCTTCGAAAAAGGTTTATGAGGATGATGATGTACTTGCTTTTTGCGATATAAATCCTCAGGCTCCCGTGCATGTTCTTGTGATCCCTAAATGCCACATTGAATCTGTCAATGCGATAACCGAAGGGAACTGTGCGGTCGTTGCAAAAATATTCACTGTTATACCGAAGATCGCCGGTATATGCGGACTTGAGAAAGGATACAGAGTGATATCGAATGTTGGAGAGCACGGATGTCAGAGCGTCAAACATCTGCATTTCCATGTTATCGGCGGATGTCAATTGCAGGAGAAAATGTCATGAATAACGGTTTTGATAATAATATATCTTCATATGCTTCCACGGCATACGATCAGACTGATTTTAGCGTAATCAGTCCTGAGCAACAGCTTTTGATAAGGAAGGGAAAGATTAAAAAGGCGAGAAAGATCTTTTCGGGCATTTGCTTTTGCTTTTTTGCATTTTTGATAATAGAATCTGTTGCTGCGAGTGCTTTTGTCGCTCTGCTGGATCGTTTTTTGGATGCAGAAACGATTGCCCGTTATAGTGTAGTTATCTCGACTGTACTTGTTCATCTGATCCTTTTCCCGATCGTTGCACTGATGATTCATTTCTTTCCGAAAAGCAAGATCGTCAGGAAGAATAGATCATTCGGATATCTGGCAGCCGGATTTGCTGTCTGCATTTTTGCCATGACTGCAGGTGCGTTATGCGGCAATTATGTAAATTCTTTTCTGAGCGCACTCTTTGGAACAGACCCCGGAAACATTGTTGAAAGCGGAATCAGCGGTGCAAGCATTCCCGAACTTATCATTTTTGTGGCCGTGATTCCCGGAATCGTTGAAGAGCTTGTGTTCAGAAAGATGCTTATTGATCGAACAGCAAAATTTTCGGGTCTGGGTTCGGTAATTTTCAGCGGACTTCTCTTCGGACTTATCCACGGTAATTTCGAGCAGTTCTTTTATGCTTTCTTTGTCGGAATCGTTTTCGGAGTGATCTATCTTGAAAGCGGAAACATTTGGTATACTATAGTATTGCATACATTGATGAACATCAGCGGTTCTGTAATTCCGATGTCGATCGGAGATTCCGAAATTGGTTTGGGAATATATGTACTTATACGACTTCTTATCGCCGGTATCGGTATGGCACTTTTCATAGTTTACTGCGTGAGGTATACATCATCATCACTTAAGCCTGTGCTTGAGAAAGACAACGTGAACGAGTGCGAACCCACAGAGGACTGCTCGCTCGAAACGTCCGACTGTATGAAATCAATGCTTTTGAATCCCGGGACTATCATATTTGCGATCATCAGCATTTGCTCATTTTTGTTGTATTTTATTGATTTGGAATCAATGATTGGTTGAACGGTTTCTTCTACTTTACTTCAGGTTTATTTCCGGTGCTGACAGTCGTCTTTTGCATTGGTGCGAAGATTCGGATCTGTCGGTTGCAATAATATGATATTTAACGACATTTGCCAAGATTTTATTAAGAGAGGAATGAAAAAATGGACGAATACAGACAGCTTCCCGATATATCGGATAACAAGGAAGTTTTTTTGAAAATATGCAGAGAAGAAATACACAGAGAGGGGCTTGAGGATCTGATAGCATGGCTTGAAAAGAGTGATTTCTTTACGGCTCCTGCAAGCACCAAATTTCACGGTAATTATGCAGGCGGACTCTGTGAGCACAGTCTTAATGTTTACGATGCTGCACACATACTTAAAGATAATTTTCTTCGTGAGGATGATGGAGTCAGCGATGAAAGCATAGCGATCGCCGCACTCTTCCACGATCTTTGCAAGGTTCATTATTATAAGATCGGTTACCGTAATGTTAAAAACGATTCGGGTGTCTGGGAAAAAAAAGAAGTGTGGGAGATCGATGAGAGGCTTCCCCTCGGTCACGGCGAAAAAAGCTGTATAATCCTTCAATGGTTTATGCGGCTTACGGTAGATGAGCTTCTCGCTGTAAGATGGCACATGTCCGGATATGATAAATCGGTCGTCGGTGGGGAATTCAGCGTGAGCAAGGCTCAGGATCAGTCACCACTTTGTCCTCTTATTCAGGCGGCAGACCATATTGCATCCAACTTAATTGAAAGAGATTGAGAAGACCGCCTTTCATTAATAATTGCTCGGGGAACTTTCTTATGAAAGTTCCCCGAGCAGGTTAATAAGAAAAATTGATAATATCATAAGATATTTAAGGATTCAAGGCACTGTATATAGTGAAATATTATTTCAGCAGAGACCACCACCGGCTTTTAACTTCTTACCCTGCCAGCTTTCCCGTTTTACAAATTCCTTATCGATCTCATTCATTACGCAGAATTTTTTGCGGCTCCAAAGCGGTGCTATCAGGTCATCCGGCATACCGTCGCCTGTCAGACGCTCAATTACGATATCGCTCGGGAGAATTTCGAGCTGGGATACTGTAATGTCGACATAATCCTCAAGCGATATCATTTCAAAATCTCCCCGTCTGAACTGCTCTGCCATTTTTGTGTTTTCTATGATATGCAGAAGATGAATTTTAAGAAATTTCGGATGCAGTGCGGCAATTGCTTCAGCGGTCTGCATCATCATTGATCTGTCCTCGCCGGGAAGACCGTTGATGATATGGATGCATACATCGATATTGCCGATCTCTTTTAGCTTGTTATAGCCTTTGACAAACTCGTCATAGCTGTGACAGCGGTTGATACGCTCTGCCGTAATATCGTGTATGCTTTGCAGGCCGAGTTCGACGGTCAGATCGATTTTTTTGCCGTATTCTCCGAGCAACTGCGCAATATTGTCCGATATGCAGTCGGCTCTTGTGGCAAGGGCTATTCCCACCGTGTCTTCAAAACCGAGTGCAGTCTCGAGCATATCCGAGATCTTGTCAAGGCTTCCGTATGTATTTGTGTGTGCCTGAAAATAGGGAATATATTTGACTTCTCCCCACTTTTTTCGGTATATTTTTTTCTGTGAATCGAACTGTTCACGAAGTGCAAGCGAACTGTCCGAGCAAAAATCGCCCGAGCCTCTTGCGGAACAGAATGTGCATCCTCCGAAACCCTTACTTCCGTCCCTGTTTGGGCAGGTGAATCCTGCGTCAAGAGTTATTTTGGCACACTTTATTCCGTATTTATGTCTGAGATAATAATCGAAGGAATGGTATCGTTTATTATTGTCAGAATAGGGAAAAGGGTTTTTTACATTGTTTTTCATCTATATACTTCTTTTGGATGGTTCGGTACTGTGTAAAAATAATTGTTACCTATTGACTTTTTCTGTAAAATAATTTATAATGTCGAAAGACGGTGTCTTATGATCATCCCTCGCCCGAGAGATATCTCTCGTAATAGAAAAGATACTGCTGTGCAAGTCCCGAATATTTGCCGAATGAATCTGGCGACGTTCCCTCAGGGTAGTATTTTGCCATTACACGTTTTACCCACACATCGACAGGAAATGCCGAATATCTTCCGAATCCGAACAAAAGCGTGCACGCCGAGACCTTCGGACCTACGCCTTTTATCTTTTGCAGTTCACCGTCTGCTTCGGAATCACTCATCATGGATATTTCGTTCAAATCGGTCTCTCCGCTTGCGACACGTCTTGCGGCATCAAATATGTATTTTGCACGGAATCCCGTTCGGCAATCAAAGATCTCCTCTTCTCCCGCACGGAAGAGAGCTTCGGCACTCGGGAAAGAGAATTCTATCTTTTCGTTTTTGTTATCGTATATCTTTTCGCCGTATCTTGTACATAAGGTGTTTATAATCTTTTTTATTCTCGGAATGTTGTTGTTCTGAGAGATAATAAACGAACAGAGAGCTTCCCATTTATCCTGACGGAGGATGCGTATGCCCTCTCCGACCTCCATTGCTCTTTCCATGGTTTCTGTGGGAAGACCGTTTTCAATCATCGATGAAATGATATCCTGACGCATTTCGGTGTAATCATCGTCAAGTGCGAGAAAATCGGCAACGCCCGGGAAATCCTCTTGTGTTACTCCGTGCAACAGATATTTACCGTCCGAGATTGAAGAAATAGTGATGATCCTGCCCTCTGCAATCCCCGAAAACGATCTGTCATCTATGCTGTCAAAGCGGAAGCATTGACCGCAGTCAAAGATAAGTTCTGGCTTGAAATTGTTGAGATCGCTTATTATACATCCTTCTTCGTTGAATTCGGTTTTATATACATTTGACTTATTCAAGGTTACTTTTACACTCCTTTTATTTTATCATCTGTGATAATTATACAACATCTGAAATAAAATTTCAAGAGTGCAAATAAATTCGGATAAAAAAATATAATTTTTGAGAGCTTTTTCGCTGACGGCGATATAGCGATATTTTGAAAGGTTTGGTTGAATTATGAAAGAATCGATTTACACGATTCCTGTAAACGAGGCGTTTGACGGTTGTCTGACCGATGAGAAAAAGCAGTGTCCATTCTGCCGTTTATATAAAAAGCTCCAAGAAAACGAGATCGACGGGATCCTGGGTGCGGCAATGATGGAGCCGGATATACGTATAAGAACCAATAAGGTCGGATTTTGCAGAAAACACTTTGCAGACATGCTGAAAAAGGGAAACCGTCTCAGCCTTGCACTTGTGCTTGAAAGCCATCTTGATGAGATAAATTCGGATATAAGCGGCGGAGATTTTCTGAAAACGCCGGGAAGCAGTTCATGCAAACGCATTGAAGAGCTTGAAAAAAGCTGTTATGTGTGCGAGAAGATAGAATTTAATTTTGAAAAGATGCTTGAAACGGCGGTACTTTTATGGAGAGAGGAAAAGGAATTCCGTCAGAAGACTGCGAATCAACCGCTCTTCTGCCTTCCTCATTACAGACTGTTTATAATCGAGGGGCAAAGGCGTCTAAACAAAAAGGAATACCCGGAATTTTATAAAACGGTCAAGGGCGTGACGCTCGGATATTTTGAACAGATATCGGAAGATATTTCATGGTTCTGTAAAAAATTCGATTACAGATACAGCGAGCAGCCGTGGGGGAATGCAAAGGATGCTCCCGAGAGGGCAATATTTTTTCTTTCCGGTGATGATGAATTTGACGAAAAAAGCATCAACGGCAAAAAGTAAAAAATTAAGCTGAAATAATTAGATAAACTATCGACGGGAGAATTGTTATGAAAAAATTAGGAACAATAAAAATAATCGCCATGCTCGTGGCACTACTATCGATAATGACTGTTATTTTGATGAGCACAATGACATCAAGTGCTGTTGTGACCGTAAAGGTTGACAGCTATGCAAAGCTGAAAAATGCACTTGACAATGCAGCAGCCGGAACACGGATAATAATGACGGCTGATATCACTGTTCCGTCAGGAAGCGTCATTTCGGTTCCGACCGGCGTTAAGCTGATCCTTGCCTGTGATGAGAAGGGAAACTACGGGGGAAATGATGCCAAGGATTATTATTGTTCGCTGGATTTAAACGACAGGCACTATACATCGAGTACATTTTCAGGCGATCCGAAATACACATTTACGGTTGAAAAAGGTGCATCTGTCAATATATACGGAAATTTTTATATCGGCGGTATACTGACTTCATATCCATCCTACTACGGTGATGATATCGGAAAGGGAAATACAAGCACCGTATATTCAAAGGCGATTGTAGACGGAGATATGTCTGTAATCGGAGGAGCACTGTATACATACGGATATCTTGAAGGCAACGGAAGAGTCGATTGCAGAAATTCGGGAAATGTATACACCCCTTTTGTTATCTGCGGCTTCAAGACGGGCTCGTATTTTTACGGAATGAGTAATGTTGCATCTCAATGTCCTGTGACTGAGTATTCCATGCCTAATATAAGGTGCAGGACAGATATAAATTACGGCTCGAATCTTTACGGGATGTTCGCATTGTATTCGGGAGATATGACTAATGTCTGTACATCAAAATTGATCGGACCTTCAAACGCATTACTTATTCCAGACTCGAGTGATTCGGTAATATCGATATCGTACAGTGAATCTCCTGATTCGTCACTGCGTTTTGGAAAGACTAAATTCACAATAAACGGAGATACACGTTTGGGTTATCTTCAAATTGAGATCCTTTATAAAATGGTCTCAACCGAAAATTTTCTCTTTCCTATCTGTCACGGAATAGAACTTGACGTTGTATCCGGCACTTTTACTGTTGAACATCCGATATCGTTACTTCCGGGTGCGAAAATAACGATCGGAAAGGATGCTACCGGAATCATTTCGGATAGCGGTCAGCTGCTCATTTCTCAGGGACTTCACGACACGGCGGATTATTTCGATCACTATCCCTACAGTGATCGGCTTGAAGCAAATTCATGCAGCAGTGTCGGAGAGCTTGAATTGTACGGAACTCTCATAGTGGAAAACGGCGGCTTGTTTGCCGGAACGGTCAACAAGGTTGACGGCGGTGTAATTGTTCTGAAGGAACGATCAAAGCTTTCCGGGACAATACAAATGGGAATGGCGGCACGTTTCAATGTCAACTTCAAGGATTACGAATATTACAATAAGACAACATATAAACTGAAGGCACAGGCACTCGGAACAGACGGTAAGCTTTTTGAACTTGAAGCCGGAAAAAACTACTATTCAGCGAATGTAAACGACGAAGCTTTGATAAACAGCTTTAATTATACATATTACGGTACCGAAAAAAACGACCTTCCCAAGATAATGACGGGAAGCTCATGGCTTTCACTTAAAGGCAGTGTTCACTCACGCGGAATAGTTTATCTGTATGCAGACGGAAGCGAGAAAACTTCGGACACAAACGAGATTCTGTCGCCGTCATCGGGCAAATATTGGTATAATGCATATACCGGAGAAATAATCGAAAGTATACAGAACAAAGATTCATTTTATATGCTTTGCGAGTGCGACAGAGCCGTTGAAATAATGCTCGACGGCAAATCGGCAAATTATGCAGTCATAGATGGAAAGATTCCGACTATCGGCAATGAAAAGCAACACTACAGCTTTGTCGGATATTCGCTTACCGAAGACGGAAGTGCCGATCTTCAGCAGGGAGATGACCTTCCGCAGGGCATTACAAGACTGTATGCCGTGTGGGAAGTCATGGAATACGAAATAAGATATTATCTTGACGATCTTAATTACAGTGTATACAACGGAAAATACTTACAAAAGACAGATAATGGATATCTTATAGCCATAAGAACTCAGAAATACGGTGATTCTACAGATCTCTCTTATCTCAGGGATGAAATGGCTGTCAGCGAACATTATTTCGAGTGGCAGGCACTCGCTCATACAGTTGACGGTGATATAGATGTATACGGTGTGTATTTTGAGTACGGTGTACGCAATAATACGACCGGAGTTATTCATCCGACTTTGTCTGCCGCAATTGAGAATGCGAAAAACGGCGATGTTCTCAGGCTTCAATCGGATTTTGTCGAATCTGTAATCATTCCTGAAGGACTTTCACTGACTATTGATATGAATGGCTGTACCCTTTCATTTGACCGGGACAGCGTAATACAGAATGATGGCAACCTGACTCTGACAGACAGCAGGGGCGGCGGAAAGATAGTCCAGACAGGAAAGGGAGCATCAAGCTCATCGGCATATTATGCTTTGAGCAATTCTATTGATGCATCACTTATAATTGACGGCGTGACACTTGAGAACAGTGTTGACAGCACGAATACCAGAACGATCTATAACCGCGGAAATGTCAGTTATCTCGGTGGAAAGATCGTTTCACCATGCGGATATGCGGTTTATAATTACGGCACAAAAGCTGAATTCAGACAGCTCGGCGGATGCGTTGAATTCACCGGCAGTTCGGCAAGCTCTTACGGTGTTTACAATTATAATAATGCAAAGTATGTTCTTGACGGCGGAAGCATCATATCATTCGGAAGCGGAAAGACATTCTGCAATTACCTGAAGTCGACGCTTATACTTAACGGCGGTGAGATCTCGAGTGAAAACGGCGGAAGTGTTTATAATAACGGCGGTCGTGTTGATATCTGCGGCGGAAGAATAAGCACAAGTGCAATTTCATCTCAGACCTATGCAATTCAGTGTACAAAAGCATCGAGTGCTGTTCCAGAGCTTAATGTATACGGCGGAGAGATAGTAGCAACTTCTGGTTCGAGAGCGGTATACAATAACAGCGGTGTTATGAATGTTTACGGCGGCTATATAGCATCCGAAGGAGCATCAACATCTGCGTGGGGAATATATAACTATTATCTTTCAACCCTGAATATTTACGGCGGAGAGATATATTCCAAAAAGTCGCATGCCGTATATAATTATTCTGCATCATCATCGAATGTTCCGACACTTAACGTATACGGAGGTATAATACGCTCAGATGCGGGAGGAAATTACTATCCCGTAATGAATGCCGATTCGTCGAAATACGGCAAGGTAAATATATCGGGCGGAGCATTTATTTCTGCCGGAAATTATTCGGTATACAGCGCTTCAAGCTCGCAGAAGATCAATATTGAAGCTTCTGCTCTTGGCGGTGAGTATAAATATATCAAATCGGCATTTTACAATTATCAGGACAGCACAGGCGGATATGTGATGTCGCCGACAGTTTCAAACACTTACATAATGGCAGGAAACTCGGGAGAGTATACGGTCAGATCGATCACCGGAAGTCAAAAGGACTATGTTTATATGTCCGAGGCGATTCGTGACGGTGGCATGAATCTTGTTCTCCTTGCCGATGCTTCGCTGAATTATCCGATAAGTGAATTTGAGCTGACAGTTGATCTGGCAGGTCATACACTTACTTTGGGAGCAAACACGTTGAAAGCGAGATCCCTGACGATCAAAGACAGCGTAGGCGGCGGAAAAGTTGTCGGAATGAATGACGGAGGATTCTCTTCGGTTCTGTTTGAAGGCAACGTGGTATTAGGAGAGCTGTACAGAGAAGGGGATGTATTCTTAGGATACTCGCCCGATAACAGTAAGAGCATCTATTCGGCTCTGCCGGAAAAGGGTGGTTTTACGCTTTATCCTGTATTTGCATCTCAGGTAACATTCAATATTGTCTTCAAAAATTCTGACGGAAGTATAATATCAGATAGAGAATATCACTATGGCGATATAATTGACATTCCCGAAATGCCGACGCATATCTATGATGAAGCTTATGTATATATATTCAAAGGCTGGTCGGGTGATGTGAGCAATGAATGCACAGCCGATGCTGAATATATGGCAGTGTATACTCCGATCAGAAATGAATACAAAGTGACATTCAGAGATGTTGACGGGGCTCTGCTGTCAGAGCTGACTTATTACTACGGAGACAGCCTGATATTTGTTCCCTCTGCTGATAAAGGTTCGATCGGTTATACAGAAAGATATGATTTTTCACATTGGGTAGATCAGAACGGTGTTATATACAGTGATGCTTATACCGTAAAGGGTAATACAGAATTTACTGCGGTTTATAAAACAGTAAAGCTGACCGATTCATATGATAGCGATACCGTGAGATTTGATTCGGCAACCGTGGTGTTTGAAAGCTCTATGGCAATCAATTTCAGAACGATCTACGAGGATCTCAAGGACTACGAAAAGGTTTATGCGGTTTTCGTGAAGCATTCGGCAGACGGTAGTGAACAGAGTGTTATCATTTCCGATTATACAATTAACGGAAATTATATGGTATTCTGCTACGATGGAATCGTGGCCAAAGAGATCGGAGATGAGATCACCGCAAATGTTTATGCAATCGACGGTGATACAAGATACTGTTCTTCATCTATAGAATACGGTGTCAGAACATACGCCGAAAGAATGATTGCACGCACTTCGACAACAAATGCGTTCAGAAAATCGCTGATAGCTATGCTTGATTACGGTGCGGCGGCTCAGGTTTACTTCGGATACAATACAGATGATCTTGCAAATTCATCGATCACACCGTCAATGCGCCCCTCGGGTATGTTTGACGGAGGAAATATCGAGCTTACCTCGGTGACGAATTACGAGAAGAACGGAAGTGAAAGTGCGACATTTGCCTCCGCAACGCTCTTGTTCGTGCAAAATGTAACCATTAACTATCAGATAGACCTTTCACGCTACACTAAAGACAAGAATAACCTTTCGGTTGTGCTGAAATATATCGACTGCAACGGAACAGAGGAGATATATGTGCGTGATTTCGCAGATATGAAGCAAAACGGAAGCTATTATTTGGCAGACTTTGACTGCATCGCAGTAAAGGATATGGGTCAGACTATCACAACCGAGATATACGAGAATTACTACGACCCCGACAACCGTATTAATGTCAGCGGAGTTCTGACATACAGCATCGAATCTTATGCGGCAAGCAAGCAGAATTCGACAACTCCCGGACTTGCCGAACTTGTAAAATATATGATGGCATTTTCACGTGAAACAAAAGCGTATTTTGCTCAATAACGCCCTGACAAGAAATGAAGGAAATTGAAATGACTGAAAACAAAGTGAAGAAAGAAAAGAAATCAAAAAAAGAAAAAAGGAAAGAAAAAAAGGTCAGAAAAAAGAAGGAAAAGGTTGTTCTGACCAAAGCGGAAAAACATGCGAGAACGCTTGACAGACTTAAATGTACACTTTTTATAGTTGTCGGATGTGCTATGTACTCATTGTCAATAGCATGGTTCTTAGCTCCGCAGAACACACCTAACGGAGGCGTTTCGGGTGTAGCTATCATACTCAATCATCTGTTCCCGAGCTTTGCACTTGCGGGCGAAGGAGGAGCCGGTCTTTGGATATTCCTTATCAATATACCGCTTCTCATACTTGCGATATGTAAATTGGGGACGAGATTCAGCCTTCTGACTGTTGTGTGCGTCTTCCTTACATCGGCGTTCACCGAGCTTTTTCAAAGAACAGCCGGCTACATTTCGCTTATTTCGGGTATTGAACCCCTTCCTGCCGTCATAATCGGAGGAATGCTTTCGGGTCTTGCACTCGGAATCGTATTCAGAGCACGTACCTGTGTCGGCGGAAGTGATATCATTGTCAAGGTACTACGTCTTAAGTATAAGTACATAAAGACAGGAACATTCTATCTTATCGTTGACGGACTTGTCGTATGTGCAGGCGGTCTGATCTTCCAAAATATCAACAGCCTTGTCTACGGAATTATCGCACTCTTTATACAGTCACAAATGACCGATCTGTTGCTCTACGGACAGGACGGAGCTAAGATGATCTATATAATCACCGATAAAGAGCCGTCAATTGCGAGCAGGATCAATGAGGAGATTCACTGCGGTGTTACATATCTGAAGGGAACCGGTGCTTATACCGGAAACGAAAAGATGGTCGTAATGTGTGCGATCAGAAAGCAGTCACTTCCGAAGGCTAAAGAAATTGTTCTTCAGGAAGACCCGAATGCATTCATGATAGTTACATCGGCAACTCAGGTATGGGGCAAAGGATATAAGGGACTTGACGAAAAAGAGCTTTGATATTCTATAGTCGGAGCGGCAGTTATACCTTATAAAAGCACAGCAAGACACAGAAAAAGGGTTCATCTGATGGGAGATGCTTCGTAAAGAAGCGGTCTCCCATTGCCTTTTTGATCCTGCACGAAGATTGCAGCATACTTTGAAAAACAGGTTCATTATGTCTGGGCTGTATGTTATGACTGTTTTGCAGAAAGCCAAATAAGAATTACAGAGGTAAATTTATGAGAAGAAAAGACAGAGAAGTGACTGATCCCGGGAAAATTGCAGACATCATAAGCCGATGCGGTTGTTGCAGGATCGGTTTTTACGATGACGGGGAAGTATACATTGTTCCGCTGAACTTCGGATACAGTATAAAAGATAATGCCGTTACATTTTATTTTCACGGAGCAAATAAGGGGAGAAAAATTGATTTGATCGGTAAAAATCCCAAAGTCGGATTTGAGATGGATACAGATCTTGAAGTTTATTCGATCGAACGATCTGAAGTCGCCTGTGACTATACTGCCCGTTTTCAGAGCGTCGTAGGAAACGGAATTGTGAGTATAGTATCACAGCTCGAAGAAAAGAAATCGGGTCTATCCCTTCTTATGGAGCATAATACCGGGAAAAGTGAATGGAGCTTTGACGAGAAGGCTCTTAATGCAGTTACCGTATTCAAATTGGATGTATTGAATATGAGTTGTAAAGAGCATCGGTAATAAAAATCTTTGTTCAGCTTAAGCAAGTACGGGAGGTGACAACGTCACCCTCAAAAAAGAAAATATAAAATTCAGGCACCTTCATTACAAAAGGTGCCTGAATTTATAATACTTGTGTTTTATTACAGTCTGATAATATTGAATGCAGTTTCCTTAAATATGGGAAAGAAGTGATTTTCTGCTTTCATGTATCGAGATGTGTTATAAAGCGTGAAATCTATCAGTCCTTTATTTTTCTTCCCTCGATATAGTATCTCTTATCCCTTGCATGACCCATTGAGAATGTTTTTCTGGGAAGCGAACCGTCTTTTCTGACCGCTTCAAAGAGCTGCGATTTGCTCATGCCTTCAAAAATAAAGCCTATTGAATTATCTTTTGTACAGAGCGAGCGGAGTGAATCTTCGCCATGTATATAGTCAATAACTGCATTTTTGTTTTCTTTCAGCCACTTGTCAAGGAATGTCTGAAGCGTTCCTACGGGAAGCTCGGCTGTCGGCTTGACTTTTATTGTCTTTTCGGGTCTGCCGGGCATTACGACGGTGAAGCTCTGTGCGTCGCTTCCGTCATATTCACCGCCTACACTTGCGAGAAAATCTGAAAGGAGTTTGTCTGCATCGACATTGAAAATCACACGGAAGATAGGCTCGAATTCGAGTGCGCTGTCATGAATATTGACGATCTCAACAAGTGCTTCAAGAGATTTTTCACCGCCTCCGAGTGTACTGCATTCCTTTGCGGTTGCAAGCGAATGGTTTCCGTCACCTACGGCGAAAAGAAGCTTGTCGGCGTCATTTGCTACGAGTTCATCGAGTGCATCACTGATTTTTGCCTGAAGCTCTTCGGGTATAAAATAACCTTCGATATGTCCGCCGCACTCCATCAGCTCAAAGCTGTATGCGAGCTTCATCTGAGATTTTTGGGAAGCAACGATCGATATTACTGTATCCTTCGGATCATCAAAAAGAAGCATTGCGTGCGGAAGCTCTACGGGAGCGTCTTTTCTGATTCTGACTCTTGGAGGAATACGCTCAATAACTGTCTGTTCGGTCGCACGGGTAAGCGTTTTACTGCCCTTTGAATAATCGTAATCGCAAAGATTTATAGCACCTACGATGCCGTGACGAATTTTTCCGTCGGTCTGTGTACGCTCGACATAGATCATCGAGTTTTTGTATTCCTGCATAACTCCGTTTGACAGGTATTCGGACATCTTGCTGTTGATTGCGGCAATTCTGTCATCGGTATCTCCCTTGTCAAGGTATATCTCGGGCAGTGTGATCCTGAGGGTGGAAGGGGCATCATTTACGGTTTTTTCTACCGAATTCCAATACTCCGGTTCGGATGTGAACTGATCGCAGGCAATTACAGCCCAACGTTCAAAATCGTTTCGGGGAAGAAGAATATCCGCCGAATGGAAAGCAGTTTTTTTCATTGTAAACCTCTTTTCTGTACATTGTATATTTTATATTATTATCTGTTTTTTGTTGCATTTAGTATATTTGGTCTTTAATTTATTACTTTTTCGACAAAAATCTCTCGGCTTTTTTTACGAAATCGGCAGGTGAGGAAATGCTCTCGTCAGAGGTGAGAAAAATTCTCTCGCCGCCTTCTTCGAAATCGTATTCAAGCATTCTGAAAAGCTGTCTGACAGTTCCTTTGGCACCGTCAATGACATTTTTGCATCCTGATGCCTTCATTATCTCATCTTTTACAAAGGGATAATGCGTACAGCCGAGCACGATACAGCCGAAATCTCTGCCGTATTCGCAAAACAGCTTGTTAAGATAGCCTTCAAGCTCGCTTTTGTCTTCACTTTCTTTTTCAATAAGCTCAACAAGTCCGGGTGCGGGAATCGGAATGATATCCGCATTCATTTTGTTTTTTTGGCAGAGCTCGTGAAATTTTTTCCCTGAGAGTGTGACGCTTGTCGCCATGACTCCGATCCTGCCGCCGTGACATAGCTCGCAAGCCGGCTTTACTGCAGGTTCGATCCCGATCACGGGAATATCGCAGTGCTCACGTCTCAATTTCGATATTGCGGCACTGGTCGCTGTGTTGCAGGAAATTACTATTGCTCTAATTTTGTATTGTTGTCTGAGAGCTGCTATTGTCGAGCAGGTCAGCTCAGACACTTTTTCAATACTTTTATCGCCGTACGGGAGATTTTTCTCGTCGGCGAAAAAAATATAGTTTTCTTCGGGGTGAAGCTTTATGGCTTCACGGAGAACCGAAAATCCTCCTATACCCGAATCAAAAAATAAAATATAACTCATTATCCGACTTTTCCTTTACGAAAGCTTTCGGCAGTTTACAAACTGTCGGGACGTTCACTTGACGGAGCGATTCCCATAAGGCGTTTGTATGTCCTTGTAAAATAAGACATATTTTCAAATCCGCAGTCGATTGCGACTTCGTTGATCTTATATTTTCCCGTGCGGAGCATCTTGCAGGCATTTTGGCATCTGACGAGGTTAATATAATTTACAAGAGTGAATGTTGTGATCTCCTTGAATTTTCTCGAAAAATATGCCCTTGACAGTCCGGCTTGTTCTGCAATTTCCTCAACCGTCAGCTTTTCGGAAAAATGATCTTTGATATATTTGATCGCAAGCTTGACATTTGAAAGGTTTGCATTTTCGGGAAGGCTCTTTTGCGGCTCATTGTCGATAAAATCGAGAAGAGCGATCAGCAGTGAGAGCACCGAATGTTTGACCTTCACTTCCTTGAATTCATCATTTTCACTGTCGAAGACCTCGGCAAGCTTGTTGCAACAGTCAATCAGACGTGGATTATCGTGTATAAGCTGTCTGAATCTCAGCTCATTTGTATTGACCCCGTTTGACGAGCAGAAATCGGAATCGATGATAAAGCAGTAGTATTTTACGAACTCATCGCTTTCCACCATATGAAAATCCTGAGAGTTTACGACAAAAACATCGTTTTTTTCAACCGGATATGAGACAAAGTTTGCGAGAACGTCGCCCCTTCCTTCTGTAAAGAACAATATTTCTATATTTTCGTGCCAATGCGTATAATCACGCATTCCCTTTCTTGCCTGATCTTTTCTGAAAAGAAAAGGTAATCTCCGTGTATCAAGGCTGTGCTGTTCGTACTTCATGACGGTATCTCCTGTAGCCGCTATGTGCTACCACAAAGTATAATTGTGTTATAAGTTGATGAAAATATTACTTGAATTCAAGCTGAACATATTATACAATATAAACACAAAAAAATCAATACCTATATTAATATGAGGAGATAAAATTAATGTATAATTTTCCTATAGGCGTCCTTGTTGAATCTTTCAGCGGCAAAACAGAAGAATGCATCAAAAAAGCGGCGGCTCTCGGAGTTAAGGGTATCCAGATGTATATGACTGCATACGGCAACCCCGAGAACCATGTTGACAACATGACAACAGAACGTGCAAAGATGCTTCTTGACATGGTTCAGAGCGAAGGAATGGTTTTCTCGGCTATTTGCGGAGACCTCGGCGGCGATGCAGGTATGCGCGGCGGTTTCCAGAAGGCTGAGCAGAATCCTCTCAAGATCGAGAAATCGAAAAAGATCATGGAGTGGGCAAAGTTCTTCGGAACAGATGTTGTCACAACTCATATCGGACAGGTTCCGGTAGACAAGGAATGCGAAGCATATCACAATATGTGGGAATCCTGCCATGAGCTTGCTGAGTTCGCTGATTCGATGGGTTCACATTTTGCAATCGAAACAGGTCCGGAGCCTGCTGCACGTCTCGGAGATTTCCTTGACACTCTTGGCTCTACAGGTGTCGGCGTAAACTTTGACCCTGCAAACCTTGTTATGTGTTCGGCTGACAACGACCTTGCAGCTGCTGTACACCGTCTCTCGAAGTATATAGTACATACACACGCAAAAGACGGTATGATGCTTAAGAATGTTGATCCTGCTACACTCTATTCGGGTGATAAGGATATCACCGAATTCATTAAGGATGGCGGAGATGCTGAAAAGGCAGCTTCAACCGGAAATCCGATTCTCGATTCGATCATCGCAGCTTCAAAGAGCGGAGCACCTTTCATCGAGCTTCCTCTCGGCTACGGAAATGTAAACTGGAACGGCTACCTCAGAGCACTTCAGGATATCGGATATAAGGGATTCCTTACGATCGAGCGTGAATGCGGCGAAGATCCGGCGGCAGACATCACACTTGCTGCTGACTTCCTCAGAAGCAAGATCAGGATGCTGTAATTTTTGAAAAAAATACAGAAACAGAAAAACAATAAAAACTATATATAATTTCCGATCAATTTATATTGATCCATAAAGGAGAAAAAATGATTAAAGTTGCAGTTATCGGCGTAGGAAGCATTTCCGAATGCCATCTTGATGCATATGTAAAAAATCCCAACGCAGAGCTTTACGCTATCTGCGATATCAATCCCGAAACACTTAAAAGACAAGGCGAGCGTTACAAGATTCCCGAAGAACGCAGATTCCTTGATTACAATGAGCTTCTCAAGCTCGAAGAGATCGACTCGGTATCTGTTTGCACATGGAACAGCGAGCACGCACCTGTAACGATCGCAGCTCTCAACGCAGGAAAGAATGTTCTCTGTGAAAAGCCGATGGCTACAAGCGTTGAAGACGCAAATGCTATGCTTGAAGCGGCTAAAAAGAGCGGCAAGCACCTCCAGATCGGATTTGTCCGCCGTTTCGGTAACGACTGTGCACTCATTTGCGACCTTGTAAACGAAGGATTCTTCGGAGATATTTACTTTGCAAAAGCATCATATCTCCGCCGTAACGGAAATCCCGAAGGGTGGTTCGGCGATAAATCACGTTCGGGCGGCGGTCCTCTTTACGACCTCGGAGTTCATGTTATCGACCTCGTAAGATATATTGAAGGAAACAAGAAGCCTGTATCGGTTTACGGTGCGACATGGCAGAAGCTCCTCAACAGACCTAACCTCAAGACACCCAAGGGTTACTATTCTTCATCCAGAACAGAAAACGACATCTGCGATGTTGAAGACCTTGCAGTTGCAATGATCCGTTTTGAGGACGGTTCGGTACTTTCTGTTGAAGCTTCATTCTCACTCAACATCAAGAAGGGCTCGGGAGCTATTGAACTCTTCGGAACAAAGGGTGGAGCTAAGCTTGACGGATCGAACCTTGAACTTACATCCGAAATGTATGACTACATGACAAATGTCACGCTCGACGGTGCAAAGGCTGACATGGGCGACTTCTTCCAGAAGGAGATCGACAACTTTGTTGACTGCTGCACAAATCCCGATGCAAAGTGCAAGGCACCTGCAGAGGACGGCGTAACGATCATGAAGATTCTCTGTGCTATATACGAGTCTGCGGCAACAGGTCACGAAGTAGTTATCGACTGATAGAAAACAAACTGCATTATGAAGATCGCGGCATGATGTAAAGGTTTTTCTCAAAACAGTACATCATTGCTTTCCGATCGGAATGATGGATAATATAAAAAGGCGTTGTCTTATCATAACGGTACGGCAACGCTTTTTTAGAACAAACAGCGAAAAATAAGGGAGCTTATATACTCCCGACAGGAAATTTTCTGCTTATGAATTTATGAAAGGGAAGAGCAAATAGATTGCACATATATTTATGAAGGTATTGACCGTAAATGTGGACTACAAGCATGGCGGTGCTTCCGGCATCGCAAGGGCGGTTGCTTTGCAGATCAGGGATGAGGGGTACGAGAGTATTTTTGCATACGGACGGGGAAATGCTCCCGATGAGCTTGGATCGATAAAGATCGGATCTAAGATCGGTGTGTATACCCATACTCTTATATCACGCTTTTGTGACAATGAGGGAAGGCTTTCATCTCATGCAACAAGGGGGCTGATAAAGGATATAGAGAGAATAAAACCGGATATCGTTCAGATTCATAATCTTGTCGGTCATTATATAAACTATCCGATGCTCTTTGAATATTTGAAGAAAAGCGGCATTCCGACAGTCTGGACCCTTCACGATACATGGGCGCTGACCGGTCACTGCATTAATTTTGAGAGGGTGAAGTGCGAAAAATGGAAGAAAGAATGTCATTCATGCCCACTTCAGAAAGATTACCCCTACAGCTATATTCTCGATCGGTCTAAAAAGAATTTTGGTGTTAAAATGAGAAGCTATTCTGGTATGGATAATCTTCATATTGTCACCCCATCACAGTGGCTGTGCGGTATTGCAGAGCAGTCACAGCTTCTTAAGGGAGTTGACAAAAGAGTAATATATAACGGAATAGATCTTGATATGTTCAGGCGTACCGAAAGCGATCTTCGCCGGAGATATGGTCTTGAGGGTAAAACAGTCCTTATGTTCTCGACATTTCACTGGAGCGAGATGAAAGGATATAATATTGTCTGCCGTCTTGCCGAGCTTTTGCCTGAAAAATATGCTATTGTAATGATAGGAATAAAGGACGAGGAGCATCTTCCGAAGAGAATAATAAGCATTCCCTTTATAAAAGATCCGAGGGAACTTGCAAAGTGGTATTCAACAGCCGATATATATGTCAATCCGACTCTCGGGGACAATTTCCCGACAGTCAATATCGAAGCACTTGCCTGCGGTACACCGGTCGTCACCTGCAATACAGGCGGCAGTCCTGAGGTCGCCGGAAACGAGTTCGGAAGAGTGGTATATTCAAAAACCGCCGAGGAATTTGTCGAAAAAATAGCCGAATGCGAAAACGCCGGGATAGAACCTGAGAAATGCAGAGAAAGAGCGCTTATGTTTGATAAAAAGACTGCTTTTGCGAAATATACAGAATTTTACAGGGAGCTGCTTGAAAAATAAAATAATAAAACCATTAATACCTTGTTTTAACTGAAACTATACACTTTATAATGCAAATGTATGACGGAGTGTTTAAAGATCGCAGTAAAGCCAAAAAGATGAGTAAAAAGCATTGTATATGCAAATGACTTAGTTCTGTTTTTATGCCAACGGTTTAACCTCAAGCATCAGATAATTCCGGTATGGGAGGGGCTTGCTCCTCCCGCTTTTTTGATTTGAATATAGGATTTTAGAAACTTTTCAAAATGTTATTCGGTCAATATTTGGATTGAGCCAATGAGAAGGGGCTGTATCTCCCAAGTACACCATAGGGCGAGGGCTTGTTCCCGCCGTCCTTTAAAATATGTACTTGCGGGGTTACGAATTGGATATAACGCAAAACCTTATTACACATAGCAGAATATTAATTTACAACAAAACGGCGCTAACTTGTTAGCTAAGCAAGCTTCCGTCTTACAACGACAATGCTGTCGTTTTTTCTTTTTGTGGCTGTATCGATCTGACAGCACAGGACAAACTTAATACTGCATTGTCAATATTTAAATATAACAAGGTATTAATTATGTATAAGGTCATGAGTAATAATTATATATAATATTTATAATAGGGTATCAAAAAAAGTTAATTTTTTTTGGAAAACCTATTGACAAATTGACTGTATTAGTGTATTATTGTTTTAGTACAAGAAAGGAGTGTGGTTATTGATATATGGCATGGCAATTCAAAGAGCGAAGATCGGTTTATTCGCAGATTGTCGACCGACTTCGCAGTGATATACTGAGTGGGAAATATCAGCCCGGTGAACAACTGCCTACAGTCAGACAGCTTGCGATCGAGGCAGGAGTCAATCCCAACACAATGCAAAGAGCGCTTTCTGAGCTTGAAGATGAGCGGATGTTTGAAACACGGGGAACACTCGGCAGATTCGTCACAAGCGAGAAGGAAGTACTCGATAGAGCAAGGGAACATGAGAAGATCAGTATAATGACCGATATCGCAAAACAGGCATGTGATGCTGGGATCTCAGCCGCAGAGCTGTTTGAATTTATGAAAGATTTTGAAGACAAAAAGGGGGAAGGACAATGAGTGATTTTGTACTTGAATGTAAAAATCTTAGAAAATCCTACAATAACAGAAGACCTGTGCTTGACGGACTGAACCTGCAGATCACGGGCGGCAAAATAGTCGGACTTTTGGGCCCGAACGGATGCGGAAAATCCACATTTATGAAGCTTGTTTCGGGGCTTCTGACGATCGACAGCGGCAGTATTGAAATATGCGGAATTCCAAGATCGGAGAGAACTAACTCATTGATCTCGTATCTGCCCGAGAGAACATATTTCACTCCTGAGATGAAGGTCGATGAGCTGATAAAGATGTTTTCCGACTTCTACTCTGATTTTGATGAAGTTGTTGCAAGACAGATGCTTCGTGACCTTGATATCAATACGAATTATCAGCTCAAAAAATTATCAAAAGGAACTAAAGAAAAGGTTCAGCTCGTCCTTGTAATGTCACGCAAAGCGAGACTTTATATGCTCGATGAACCGATTGCCGGAGTTGACCCTGCGGCAAGAGATTACATTCTCAGAACTATTATCGATAACTATTCACGTGAGGCTTCGATCATCATTACAACGCACCTTATATATGATATAGAACCTGTCATTGACGAATTCTATTTCATGGGCAAGGGAGGAAAGATCATGTTGTCGGGTGTGGCCGATGATGTAAGAAATGAAACCGGAAAATCTCTTGACGATCTTTTTAAGGAGGTGTTCTCATGTTCGCCAAAATGCTGAAGTATGACCTTAAATCGGTCTGGAAAACATGGCGTATATTTGCACTGATTACATTCATTCTCGGACTGGCGGTTATAGCCGATATAAAGCTGATGACTAACGACGCTTTCTGGCAATCCGAAGCACCTGCGATGGATATGTTGCGTGCTTTCTGTATCATTTTTGCCATAACATCATTTTGTTGTGTAATTGCATTTGAATTGATATCAATTTTTTATCCACTGAAGCGCTTCTACAGTAATATGTTTACAGACGAAGGATATCTTACATTTACCCTTCCGCTCAGCCGCGAAAAGATATATCTTTCAAAAACGATCAATACTATAATTTGGTCGGTTGCATCCGGAGCAGTATTATCTGTTCTTGCACTTTTGATGATGCTCTTCATTCCCAGACCCGAGCCCGGACACTTGGTAAATACTTATGTTTTCGAAGGTATTTCAGTTGCAATAAAAGAATTACAGGAAGTTATCGGCGGCGGATGGTTCTGGCTGTATGCATTCGAGGGATTGATCATAGGCATTGCGACAGAGATCATGTATGTTGGAATTTTCAACATTTGCATTACCATAGGAAGCATAGTTGCAAAAAAACATAAGATTGGTGCGGCGGTAGGTATATATTACGGAGTATCAACGGTGTTTTCAGTAGCCTACAATATATTCGTATTTTTGATGATGACGGCAGGGCAATCCACGATCATACAAAATATTGCATTATTCTCGGAAGTAAAATCAAAGATCTTCCTATCATTGTTGCTTTTGCTCATATTTGCCGCAATAGCCGGAATCGGCGTTTTCATTCATGTTCTGTCAATGAAAATGATTGAAAAGAAGCTTAACTTGTCATAAGGAGGAACAAAAATGAAATTCAAAACATTTATTATAATTTCATCGCTCGCAGCGCTTGTTCTCATTATGATTCAGGCAATAAGGAGGAAGAAAAATGAAACAGAATATGAATAAGATCTTTAAATCATCCTCACTCATAGCATTTGTTCTTGTTATGATTCTTGCTCTTTCGTCATGCAGTTTGATATTAGGAAACTCCTACGACTACGATTTTGATTATGATGACGATTACTATGATGATTACTATGGCAACAAAACTTATGTAAAGTATACTTACGATGATAAAGCCGATACCTTTAGTGACGGCGAAACGGTGTACCAACGGGTCGAGTTGCCGGATAACTTCAGTGTAGATTGCAGATCTGCTGCGCGTATAATGAACCAAACGAACAAATTCTATGCTGCATATAAAAGCTTAAGTTGCAACGGACTTATTTATATCGAAAATAGTGACAGATACGTTTATGCCAACGAGGAAGGCATGCAGTACCTGAGGAAGCTTTTTAACGGCGATAGCGATATATTCAGATTACTTGATTTCTTTAACTATACTGCCGCCATGGGTGACCCTGTGGGATTTCGCTCGATCATAAATACCGAAAACAAAGAACCGGTTGAGATCAGTTTTTATACTATATCCAACTCGGCGAGTTATACCATAGCTATGTATGACGGCAGTGATGTTGTCGAGGCCGTCCTCGGAACTGTATATAGAACCGATATATTTGATGAGATGTATTATGTTCCGATCGACAGTCAGGAAAATATCGGATATCGCCTCAACAACAGCGAGATGTCTGCAATTCAGAATGCGATCAACAAGCTTTCTCATGATCGTCATAATGAAGAGTATCAGGTTCCGAGCGAGATCAAAGAGATCTCATCGACTGTATGGGATGTATTGTTCGGTGTTCTGTACGGAATTCTTGGCGTCATTCTCCCTGTCGCAGGAATAATATTCTGTGTTGTCGACCTCTCAGGAGGTAAGAAGGGAAAAGAAGTCCACAAAGCGCGTAATATAGTGTTGATGTCTCTTCTCATTCTTTGGATAGCAGTGGCGTTTGCAATACTTATGATGTTGCTTATCTGAGCTCGCTTTATATTGTTACCATTCTCAGGGGATTTATAATGATCCCTTGAGAATGAGTTCATTTCAGTGATTTAAATTGTTTGCATTTCAGGTATACCCGGAAAGGAGTTAAACTCATATGAAGTATTCCTTCAGAAAAATATTTGCAGTGTTTGTTCTTGCGGCTATGCTTTTAACCGTTGTTCAGCTGTCTGCTTGCAATAAAAAAAGCGAGCCTTCAGGAACGGATATTCCCGAAATCAATATTGATCCTTACGGTGAAAATTATTTTTGCTATTACTTTGAAACGGTCGAAGGCTTTGATAGCAATCTGATAAAATTGAAATTAAGGCTTGATAAGCTGGGTTGGAATACCACATGGGCAGGATCGATGCTCATGGGTAAAAAAGAGCAGGGCGATAAGCTTTGGTGGTTTCACATACAAAAATATGACTCTGTTGAAAAAGCACGTGAAGAGGCGGTCAAATCAGCATGCGGAGGTTCAGGAATTGGTGCCGGATCGAATAGGATAAGTATAAACGATCTGGTGGTTATTTCAGGTTCACCGGAAAGCAATCAGAAATTATTGCTTGATCTTGGTCTTATTGATGAAATGAGAACCGTGAATGTACCCGATACGGTAAGGCTGATACACAAAGAACTGCCGACCTTTGATATCGACCGCTATACAGGAAATCTCGAATCAAAGGGCTATAAAACATATGAGTACCTGCTCTCATCTTCTTCGGGCGACAACATGCATTTTGTTATATCTGCCGCACCTGACAGACTGAGTGCTTATATGGTTTGCTATACAGACGGTAATTCCATTACAACCGATTCAGACAAAACATTTGCCGATAATTATGCCGAAAGCAGCTATAATTTTGTTACCGAAAGCATCCAGAACGGCAACAATTGTAATTGCATAAGTCAGATTTATACCGTGGTAAATCACAAGTATATAATTTTTTCACTTGAAGAACCCGATCTGTCGGCGTTTGAGGAGTCCTATGACGGTTCGCAGACCGATGAATAAAAAAGCATATATTGTATTGTCATGATTCACTCTGAAATTTCCAAAAAAATGCAATAAAACAGGTCGTCTGATTCTCCTATGGCAGACAGCCTGTTTTTGCTTTATATTAAAATATTATCAGCCGTTGTCCCTCAGCCATGAAAGCGCGCAGTATGTATACGCTGCCGCTCCTATCGGGCAGACCTCCTCATTGAATCGAACCTTCGGGTTATGTGCCGGATAGCTTCCGCGATCATCGGTAAAACCTGCCGAAAGATAGATGAAACAGCTCGGAACTTTCTCGGCGATAACGGCAAAATCTTCGGAAGCACTAGCTTCGATTCCTGGATATGGTTGCATTCCGGGAATGTCCATTTGAGACATATATTCTGCAATCTGTGCTGTAAGCTGACTGTCGCAGATGAGCGGAGGAACATCCGACAGCATTTCGATATCAACGCTTGCTCCGAATGTGCGGGCGACGCCTTCAGCTGTTTCCTTGATTCGTTTTATCAGCTTTTTCCTCTCCCCGGGGTCGTTACATCTGAGCGTTCCTTCAAGCACTGCACTGTCGGGAATTATGTTGTTGACCGCACCTGCATGGAATTTGCCTATTGTGAAAACATTTGCTTTTTCAGGCGATGCCTCTCTCGCTATAAGCGTCTGGAATGCCATGTGCATGTGTACTCCGACATTTATAGGATCAATAGACATCTGAGGATATGCCCCGTGTGCACCCTTGCCGTGAATCGTGAATCTGAATCCGTTTACAGAAAACATCATGGCTGATTTATTGTTGTACATATATAATCCGATCGGAAGCTTTCCTGCGGTGACATGAAATGCGAGTGCGGCGTCGATCTTCGGCTCGTCAAGAATGCCGTTTTCTATCATATTTTTACTGCCTTCAAAGGTTTCCTCAGCCGGCTGAAACATCAGTCTGACCCTTCCGCAAAGCTCACTCTCACGCTCTTTGAGCATCTTTGCGGCAGTCAGGAGCATTGCAGCGTGAAAATCGTGACCGCATCCGTGCGCTTCACTTCCCGTAGGGCAGGCAAATGGCTCTCCGCTTTCCTCAGGCATAGGCAGAGCATCCATATCGGCACGAAGAAGAATACACTTTTCGCCCTTTCCAAGCGTCGCACTGACTCCGTAACCGCATTTTTCTGCCTTGATACCGCAATCTGTCAGCTTATTTGTTATATATTCAACAGCCTTCGGCATATCAAGTCCGACTTCGGCATTCGTGTGCAGATAGCGCCTGTGTGCTATCGTTTCTTCATTCAGCTCAAGCGCACGCTCGTATTCTTTCATTTATGATTCCTTTCATATCTTCCGAAATTCCATATCAAATACAATATTTATATATTATCATATTATTTGTGACTTTTCAAGATTATATTAAAAGAAAATATTGCCCCGGGTATATGCCGATCATCAGTGTCGATCGGATATGCCCGGAACAAATTATTTTTAATTCAATTTGTCAAATGAGGGGTTGTAGAAATAGAAATTCTTCTTTCTGTCGTATGCTTCACGTGCGATATTCAGACTTTCGCCGAAACGCTGATAGTGATTCAACTCTCTTTGACGCAAGAATTTGATAGGATCACGTACATCGGGGTCATCTGTCAGACGCAGGATGTTTTCATAGGTCACTCTTGCTTTCTGCTCTGCTGCAAGGTCTTCGTTCAGATCGGCAAAGACATCGCCTGCCGATGCTATGGTTGAGGCCGAGAAGGGAACTCCCGACGCCGCCTGAGGATAAACTCCTGCGGTGTGGTCGATGAAGTAGGTGTCAATTCCCGATGACTTGACAGCTTCTTCGCACATTCCTTTTGTGAGCTGATAGAGAATAGCTGAAACTATCTCCACATGCCCGAGTTCTTACGAACATATAAGATATCAGTAATATATAAAACAAGAAGTCACCCACAAAGGTGACTTTTTGTTTTTAATATCCGCAGTAAGAGAATAGTGCTTCTTTATCTGCTTTTGTCATTCTCAACGATTCGATATATGCTCTTACCTTTTGCCGGCCGTAAGTGTTTTTATATCCGAGATATCCGAGAATCATGTGCTTTTGGGCTGCGGAGAGCTTTTGCTTTTCAAGATACAGCTCGATTTTTCTCAGCCTTGATTTTGCGATAACATTACCCTCTTTATCGGTGTCGCTTTGCACGCTCTGACACTGTGCGACGATTACAGCAAGCTTGTCAGTCGGAATTGCTTTTGAAAAAAGTGTATTTTTGCTTGCACCCTCTCCGGTGATTTTTTCTCTTGCAATATCTTTGTAGAGCTGATAAACCTTGTTGATTGCCTTCGCTTTTGTTTCTGCATCTGCGGTCCTGTATTCGGTACTTGAAGTGATCTTATTCAGTGTTGTACCGATTTGCGAATACTCTTTTGCATATATATCTTTCTGACTTGAATTCAGCTCGATTTCCTTACCGTCAACGGTAATTGATTTCGGAACTATCGGAGGAATTATGCTGTATCCTTTTTTCTGTAAAGTAACAATCGAATCTGACGTATTATCATTCAATTGCCCTATCCCAGATATATTTGACATTATTGAAAGCAGCGAGGAAGCATATTCGACGTTGTCCGAATCCAATGCCTTCTGAATGCTCTTTCTGAAGTTTTGCGAATCAGTAAGGATATAGCTTCCGAAGCCTGTCTTTGACAAGCCTTTTGAGAGCGAACCATTGAAAATATCATCGGAATACTGCCATATTGCATTGATGATCTTTTCGGCATTTGCAAGGGGAATTCCTAACAGCTGAGAAAGTGACTTTGCCAATTCGTTGAAGTTTTTTGCAGATGCTTTGTTTCTGAGATTGATGATCGACTCAAATAACGAGCTTATGCTGTCAACGCCGCTGAGTGAAACTCCATAGTATTTATCTCCGGTTATAAGCTTATTTATCAAAGTAAACAATTCACTACCGCCGATAACATTACTTGCCATACTTTCTGCAAAGTTTGTCGAAAGAGTCAATGCAAGACTTTCAGCTGTAATTTCGTCTTCGTCGTCCTTGTATGGGCTGAGATTATGCAGAAGTGCGTCGGCAAGATATTTAATGAAAACTATTGAAGCGGCGGAAATGGCAACCGATGTTACAGAATTGACCGCTTTTGTTTTCGCCTGTTTGACATCTTCAATTGTTACACTGTTCAGATTGTTTTTATAATCGGATGAATACCGTTGCCATCTTCTGATATTTGCATAACAAAGGTTGAAATTCTGCAATCTTTGAGTCATAAACATGGTAAGCGTTCTTTCAATTGCATTCTTGCTGCGAAGTACTTCAGGGCGTTGCATGGTCGTGTAGTTTGGCTGAGTCTTTTCAACAACTTCATTGAATTTTTCAGCTACTTTCTTATAGTACTCATCCGTTCCGAATTGAAGATTGTTGAAATGTTCATCCACCCAATATTGAGTAGCATACCATAGTCTGCCGACCGTTGCTATATCAATCGCCTGTATCCATCCGAAAAGTCCTTTTAATTTCTTTTGTGCGACATGTGATAGGCTCTTATCGTTCACGAGATCTCCTATTTCGGTTATGGAATATCCCATTGACCGATACCACAATAGCGGAGAATACTTTCTTATCAGTTCTTTTTCTGCTTTGGCAAAAACAAACTTGTCTCCGCCCTGCTGTCGTATCTTGAATGCCGCTTTTGCAAGAGGTTCGTATCCGAGTTCGGATGCCGCCGTGATATACGATGAAGCCTGAGCCATTGCTGTTCTGACATTCAGCAGAAGTGTAGCAGGGGCAATATTGCCTCGTGCCTTTTCGAGTAAATTCGCAAAAAATGCTCCCGGATCTGACTTTCTTGCATTTTGAAGATCTGACATTACGTTTTCAACATACTTCAATATTGTAGATCCGTATTTTTGATTTATAGATTGCTTAACCGAATCTCTATATCCGGGAATTACTGTGTTGAATACTTTGTTGACATTTCTTATCGGTATAGCAAGTCCGCAATATTTTGATACCGCCTGCATATGTCTCGAAATAACATCGGTCATTCCTTCAAGGAGTATCGGATTGCTTGATTTTATTCTCTCTTTCAAAAATCCGGCATTTGTTATCGAATAGTCGTATGCAATAGCGTCAAAATCTGAATTGATGAAATTCGGATCTGTAACAATCGGAAAATATTTTTTGATCGAAGCCTTATCAAAACCGTAAAGGGTATTTGATACTTTGTTGATCTCTTTGGCAGATGCCGTATCAAAAAAATACTGTGCAGCGGAGATCCACTTTCTTTCATAGTCTGTAAGTTTAGATTCGATAGAAGCCTTGAGAGAATTTGCATATTGAGTCATAGTGACTTCTAACCGTTTGTATTTTGAATCTACCTCATTTTTCTTTGTTTTTAACGCCTTATTATCCGGATCGGCTTCAAGCTGTTTATTGATTTGTGCAAGCTCTTCAGCTATGCTTGCAAGCTCGGATGAATATCCTCTCGATGATATAGATTTTTTGCCGAAAGCTGTATCTCGATTTCCTTTGTTGTATTCAGCAATATCGGGTATTGTAAATCCACCTCTTGATACATGCCGTGCATTGTCCTTGTTGAGTAAATGCATATATACTGACAGCATCATATCCCTTGTTATGTAGACCGGTTTCCCTTCCTTGTCGGTAAGACCTATATCAACTTTTTCTTTCCACAACGATCTCAACGTTTTGGTATCAAGAAACAAATCATCGAAACTCTGAGAAAACTCGGAGTATATTCTGAGATATTCAAGCTGTCCTTTATCCAAACTATTTCCGAGCATTGACATCGACGAATTCTTTTGAAATCCGCCGAGGGCTTCAAACAGATTTAAACCTGTTAGTTGTGATCCGACAAAGATTCCTATATCTTTTTTATTCCCTCGAACTTCACGCATACTATTTTCGCCGACTTCAAATACTGTCTTGCCTTCTTCCATTCCTATCATCTTGATGGCATCTCTCATGGTTTTATCAATAGCCTTGAGAGTTTTATACGTGGCATCAAGCTGTTGAAGTGTCATGTTTTGAAGACTTGTATTCGCTATGAAACTGTGCAGGGAATCAATAAGTTTTGAGATTTCTTCATCATAGACAATATTTTCTTTGTCATACCGCATTTTAAATTCGGCAAACTTGGTATCTATTCGTTCTCCTGCTTTGGTCTCATCATTGATCATATCCATAATCTCGATAATCGGACCACGCAGAGTTGCCGGGATATACTTTCCCTCTACCGGATGAGATGCACGTTTTTCAAACTCGTTTTTGACCTTGCGAATCTTCTCCTTGAGTTCGGTTTTTGCACGTCTCTCAGCTTCTTGAGCCTTGTATTTTGCAACGGCTTTCTCAGCGTCAGCTTTAATCTTTTTGATGTATTTTCGCTGTTTCTCTATGATTCCTGCAATTACAGAAGTATTACCATCCGTTCTGATTATGCCGACTATCTCGTTTGTAAGCTTGCTTATCATAGCCGAGCGTTCTTCGGCAGAAGCACCGTCCTTGAGCAAACGGCCCGACTGCTCCTTAACAAAATCTCTTGTCTTGACATAAGTATCATAGATCTCAAAGAATGAATCGGCTTCTGTAGTTGCATTGATTTTTATTCCGAGTGAATTCAATTCCTGTGCAACCATATCAGCTGTAAGACCGCTTCCGCTCTTGCCGAAAATACGATTTGCCGTACTATCATTACCGAAGTGGGCTTTCATTTCGTTTTTTATTCCGGACAGGTCTATCTTATGAAAGTATGTCTTCAGTGCGTTGAGCTTTTCGATACTGTCGGATATATCTGCATCTTTATATATATTCTCAAGAACGATATGATCCACAAGCATTGTAGCAACTCTTTTGGCTTTTTTGATCTGCACATCCTCTTTTGCCGTTTCAAGTCCTTCGGTTAAGTTATGTATGACCTGTGCAAGCGTATATCCGTTTTTAATGGCAGCAACATATACATCATCAGACATCCCGATAGTGATAGAAGAATAAATATCCATAGCCTGCTGTTCTGCGGCAGATCGTCTTTCTTCATAGCTATTGGATGAAGAATTTTTGCGGGAGAATTTTGTATCAGAGCTATTTTTATCAACTGATGTATTATTTTTTGTATCTTGAATATAATTTTTATTAGAAACCTCTTGACTTTTTAATGAAGCTGTGGTATCATCGTTCTTGAGATTGGATGTATGTCTCGGACCTTGTGAGTAATCACTTGAGCCCACGTCGACGTTGCCAATCTTTTTTATTTTTCCGTTAAGAGAGTAAAGTATAATTCGTCCGTCACTTGCTTTCGCAATATCAATATTGATCTTATAAATTGCATTGTTATTCTTGTTTATTATGTATGCAAAACGATGCAACCATCCTTTATCGTTAAGCCATCCCTTGTTGTCGAATTCAGTTTTTTCTTTTGGGGTATAATAAGGTGTATTTTCTTCGGAAACATCAATAATTTCATCGATATGTACAACAGAGAGCTTGCTTAAATTATCTGATGTTTCATAGAGTTCAGATAGAACTTTCCGAGGATGACCGCCTTTAGTTTTTATCTTATCGTTTATTCTCGCAAATTCAAGTTGCTGAGTGTTTCCGTTTTCATCCTGAATAGGCATAATAAATGTACTCTTCTGTACACGATCTTCAATGTATTCTTTTAAGATACCGCCCCATTTTCTCGGTGAATGACCTTCAAAAATATCAGTATCAAGAAGAACTGCATTTTTGTAAAAATTGCCGTTTGTATCAATAACATTATGCTTAATTGAGTACTTTATATCTTCTCCGCTGTTTGCGGAGTTTTCTTTTTCTCCGGTTCTATCCTCGGGCAGCATCCTGACATTCCGTCCGGGGTTTTCTTCATCTTCGAGTGCTTTTTTATATGCCTCGATGATCTGACCTTTTTTGTATTGGAGTCCTGCAGATTCGAGTGCGTCCATATACAGCTTTTCGGCATAAAGGTATTTGCGAAGCTCGTCCCTCTCCACTTTGTTTGCCTTGAGTATTTGAATTATTGTTTCGATACGGTTGATTATCTTTCCGGTGAGTCCTCTGTCAGATCTCACTATACGATCAATAAACTGCTCGTTGCCGAGATAATATTCGCTCATTGTCTGCGTCAGCTCATCTTTATATGAATTATATATATCCTGCTCATATCCTGCAAGCTTTTCACCGAATCGGAGCTTGTTTTCGATGCGGCGTATGTCTTTTTCCGATATTCCGTATTCTTTGCTGAAGATCTCGGTTTTTACTTTGTCAAAAAGTTCGGTATCTGTTTTGAGAAGATCATAAAGCAGAGTTTGTTCCTGCGTTCCGTGTGCAAAGTGTCCGAGTTCGTGAATGATCGTTTCAAAAGCCTTTCCGCTTTCTACCACATCAGAACCGATATATATACGGTTGTCTTTTATTATAGCACCGTTAAATGAATCGTTGGCTTCGACAACGGCAAGGCTGATATTTGCATCAGATAAACGGTTTGCGGCGTTGACGGTTGCACGCAGCTTATTGAAATTTTTGTCACCCTGCTCGCTCAGGTCGCCTTCTATGAGCTTGATATCTTCGCCGCTTTCAGCTGATATCTTTTCAAGATCCTGCTGAACGGTTCTCTTGTCAGTATTGACTGTTGCATATCTTGATGACATTCTCGATTCGAGAAAGTCTTTTTTTATGCTTCCGTCATTATCGTATATTTCGGAGAGTCCATGTTCCTCGATTGCCGCACTGCGTTTTTCTTCGGAAAGCTTCTTAAACTGATTCGAGAGTTTGTCAAGGTTACTTGCTTTCTGTGCTTCAAGGTTGGAACGCTGTTCTGCTGTTAAGTGATGCTTTTCAAGCTTTTTGTCTATGTTCTCATTTGCTTCCATTACGGACGATATATCGGAATTGATACCGCCCTCGCCCATTGCTCTTCCGACGGTACCCTCAAAAGCCATTGCCGTAAGACCGCCCATTGCAAACTGTTCGGGAAGATCTTTAAGCCAAAAATCAGATTTGCCATATTCCTTGAGCGGTTCTGCCTTCTGGAATGCTATAGCCTTCTCGACAGGTTGAAGAACTCCGCTCACCAACTCTTCGCCGCCTTCCTCAAGTACGCCCCTAACAACTCTTGAAGCTCCTGTCGTTGCCTTATTGCCGAAAATATTGTCCAATATTCCTTTACCGTATACATGTTCACCTATAGTGCCGAACATTTTTTCAGTTGCAACCTCGGTTGCACCCTGCATAGTTCCGTATGCGATGCCCTGTCCGTAGCTTGCACCTTCGCTGTATGCTTCTTCAGCCGAGTTTCCGCCTGCTTGAATTCCAAGCTCTGCAAGTCCCGATCCTGGGACAACGATATTCGCTACTACCGATGGAAGCATTCCTCCGACGCCTTGTTCGATTTCGCTTTCATATTCCGCAAGACTCTTGTTACCGATTTTAATTTTGTTCAGATCGTTGCTTTCAAGCATGACTTTATCAGCTTCCGGAGTAAATATTTTGCTCGTCAGATCGATTTGCACTGTGTCTTTCATCCATTCTTTATACTTATCATAAACTGTAGGCTCATCGTCATTACCGTTTATTTGATTTACCACTCCTTGAACTCCGCTTATGACTTTCATTATTTGTGCATCAATACCTGTAAAGCTGTTTATTATTCCAAGAGCATCAACAAAGCCTTCAACACCTTTAACCGCTCCCTTTCCTACATTGTAGAGAGGTCTTACGTTATTTAACAATCCTTTCTCCAAGAAGTTGTAATCACGTTCCTCGGCTTGTTTTGTTTCTAAAACTTGACGGTATTTATTCAGAGCTTCTTTAGTTTCACGCTCTTCCCGGAGCTGTTGCATCCGGGAAGAGTAATTATCAAGTGTGTATTTTGACATTTTTATTTCCTCAATATCTCTATGATTGCTTTTTTATTACTTTGCCTTTAGATACATTTCCAATGCTTTTTTCGCACCGGCTATTGCACCGTTCGCTGCTGTCACAACGCTTTCTGCTCTGTAAAATGTTCCGTTAATGTAAATATATCCGCCGACAACATCAAAGTTTTCAGGAAGTACAGCTCCTTCTTCTGAACCGTATTCAGCACCGTATTTTTCCTTGAAGGCTGTTTTAAATGACTTATCCGGATCAGCACTGAGTTTGTCTCCTATAGTATACTCATTACCATCGTTACCCTGTGCTTTCTTATCCTTGAGTGCTGCGGTGATTCTATTCTGAAGTGCATATTCATCATCGGCACTCTTCTGAATGGGCGAAGCTTCGATTGCAGCAAGCTGTTTTTCTGCATAATCCCTCTGAGTGGGGGAGAGCTGATCTTTGACTGCTTCAAAATATGCACGGCGATCTGCGGCAGTTTCAATACTCGACTCACCGAGAATAACATTCATTACACGGTTATAGGCTTCTTCCTGTTTCTGATCCGAATCAGGCTTTGCACTGTCATACCTTGAAAGTTCGTTATTTGCAAGAGCGGTATCCCTCTCGCTTTGTGCCGTTGATAAAGCATCCTGATAGCGGAGAAGCGTTTCATAATCGGACGATTGCTTTTCAGCGTCATAGCCGTATTTTGCGTCGTTGTAATCCCTTGCAATATCTCCGAGGGCGTTTGTATAGTCATCCTTCGCCTTGAGGATAGTGGAATCTGCAACTCCGATTCCTGAGAGTCCCTGCTGCTCTATGTATTTGGGGAGATACTTTTTAAGCTTCTCATATTCGATCGCCTCGTTCCTCTCCTGTGCTTTTCTGTTTCGCTCAAGCATTTCCATTTGTTGCGCATAGTTCTTTTCAGCGAGTTCTTGTGCTGCTGTCCTATAAGCTTCAAGCGAGGATGCTGTATTTTCGTACTGCTTCTGTGCGGCGGCATCGGCTATCTCTTTCCGCTCGTCATACCATTTCTTTTCATCATCTGCTTTTGTATCCGGATACTTGCTGAGTGGGATGTTTTTTTCGTCTGTTTTTTCTTTCTCAACAGTTTCTGATTGCGAATACTTATTAAGTTGATTTTCAATAGAATTTGTTCCGTTAAAACTCGGTTGAAATTTAAACATACTACTTGTTTGATATTTTTTTAAAATACTATTTTGACGATCATTTTCTTTTTCCGAGTCTGTTAAATACTTTGACAAAGGATTATAATTATATGCCATTTATTCCACCTCATTTTCTTTAGTTTCGATTTTGCTTTTTTCTTGTTCTGTGTCAATATAATGCTCAGGGTGATTGATCTTAACATAATTCTGATACTTTTGAAGCAGATCGATTTTCTTCACGGTTGCAGTACGATATTCGTCTGTTATGTAGTTATATGCCTGATACATCTTGACAACGCCCATAACAAGGAATATAGCCACCTGAAGAATATTCCAGATAAGTACTTCCCATGAGAAATTCTTTATAAGCGTCACACCGTAGTAGCCGAAAAACACAGCTGTAAATATTTTTGAAATCGCCTGCTTTCTTGATACTGATTTTTCGTATTCGATCTTTGTTCTTCCGAAATCGTATATGTCCTCAGATCGGGTTCTGCCGTTACCGGTAAGCTCGGTAGGAGTAAGCTCTGCGAGCTTCAGATCTCTTGCTTTGCTATATGCTTTAAGCTTTATTTTGTCGTTCCGCTTCTGCTCCTTGCTTTTTGCCCTTTTGGGATCAACATCAATTCCGAGTGCTACACCGTCCTCATCGAAAGCATCTCTGTAATGTATGCCGCCCTTTGACAATATTTTTGAGCGTTGCAATTTATAGTTTTCTGCATTCCGAAGATCGCACCATCCGTCAAGGTATTCGAGGTAGGGAATTATTGCAAGCACAACAGATTCATGAAGTGCCATTGTCCTCATTACCCTGAGATCATTTTCTCCGTCCTTCATGCCCTGAAGCTCGAACATCTTGTCGATCGAAAAGCCGAAAAGAAATGCAAGCATTCCGTCCGCTATGATCTGATATACCGATTTTCCGGTCTGTTCTATTGTTATAAGAGCGGTCAGCACATAGGCAAGAGACACAAATAGTATCGCAAGATAACCGCTGTTCCGTTTTATTTCGTTTTTAAAGTTCATAATGCCTATGTCCTTCCTGTAGTTGTGTATTTAGATATTACTTCTTCGATCTTATTCGCAATCGATTGTGAAACTTTTTCCGCCTTTTCCTCTTCGTTTTTTTCCTTCAATTGCTTAATAATCGGTTGAAAGATTATAAGATCAAGTACTTGTCCGAGCAACGCACAGCCGGAAAGCAGTGTAAGATCCTTGAGAACCGCTTCAAGCAAATATGAAAGAATAAATACTATCAGAAATCCTACTGTTGCACCCGGCATCTTTATTTTGTCCATTGCTTTTAAGAAGATAAATACTATTACGATGATCGCACCGAATCCGAGCCGTATTCCGGATGAAATATCACAAAAGTATCTCTCACGGTTTGCCATCAAGACAATAAGTAAGGGCAGAATAGAAATGATAAATCCGCAAATTTCAAACATCACAATTTTCGCATTTGTCGGTATTTTCTTCTTCATTTTCTCCCTCTCCCTTCTTGAATTCGTTAAGATCCTTTGCGATATTTTCGGCAATGCCTTTTCTGACAAGCTCGTCGCTGTTGCAGATCACAAGATACAGCACATCGAACAATTTTTTGTAACCTTCTGACATCGTATCAATTTTTTCGTTCATTACCGCTATTCTTTCGATATCATTTTTTGCTACTTCTTCGATATACCTTTTCGCTTCTTCGTTCGCTAATGCTGATGCATCGAATCCGTCAGCGCTCGTTTTTATGCGTTCTGCGGCGTTTTTCATTTTGTTTATTGCAGGTACTACAGCAAGATAAATCGCACACAGGAACGAAAATACGGTGGCGATTATCGGTATTATTTTATCTTTAATATAGTCGATAACCTCAACTGTGTTCTTACCGTCAATTTCATCTTTCAAGCTCTTTATGTTCTCGGAAAGCTCCGAAAATTCGTTCTTAAACTCATCCTTGATTTTATTCCACATCCCTGTATTATTATCTTCGGGCGGAATTAGAGTATCTAAAGCATCCGGGGTGTCAGGAAGATCGGTTATTTCACCGGGAATTTCCGTATTTGTCTCGTCGGTAACCTGAGTATCCGTCATGATTTCTTTGATACCTATAAAGCAAGGTCTCGTAGCGTATTCGTCTTCGTCATACGCAGGATATCCCGAAGAGTCCTCAAGTCTTAAAGTGTGTTCGTTTTCATCAATTCGCACCACGGTATATTCAATATCCTTATACAGTCCACGAAAGCTCACATCTCCCACCACATACACTCTCATGCCCTCATATAGATCGGGTGCGTTTTCGGCTTCCTCATAGTACAGCCTGTCACCGGGTGATTCAAAATGTACCATCGCAACGATCTGATAGTGATCTTCACTTGCGGCACTTATCGTGTATAAACAGCTTATGAATAATATTGCTGTCAATAAAATTATAATTGCTCTTTTCATATCAGGCTTTCTCCTTCTTTTTTTAAATCGTTGTAATGTCAATCGGCAGACTGACACACCATCCGCATGGATGAAAATAATGTGCTTTAAGAACTTGCGCTCCGGCCGTCTTGGTCGGGTCGCTTGCTCCTTCTTCCCAATCTTCCGGCAATTCTATCCTGAACGACAGATCTGCACCGATCTTTGATATTTCCGCTGTTTTTTTAATTGCTCCGTTATAGCTGCTCAGCGATACATATCTCGGTTCAAGTCCGTATGTTTCTCCGCCCAACTTACCGTTCAAGTAGGTTTTACCGTCTTGCGTCTCTTTCCGGAGACCGTATATCTTACCGGTGTCATAAATATAAAATTCCTGTGCATCATCGTGATACTCAATATCTGTATTACTCGTTGTATCATGCTTATAGGGAACTACAATATACCTTCCGCATAGCGTCACATAAGTCGTTCCTGTTGACGCATAACCTTCTCGCAGCAGACGTGCCGTACTTATTTCAGCCTTACCGCTTGAGAAGGGAATTGATGTTACCTTCTCAAGCGTGCTGCTATATACATTTATTCCGGTCATTTCACCGGAGAGCAATGTTACCTCGACTTTGTCTTCAATATCAGGCAGATTGAAATATGAACCCTGTGATACTCTGTAATGTGCCTTATTGCCCTTATCGAGTCCGATATATTGACTGTATTTATAATTGCCTTTCGCTTTGTTTCCTATAGTGCAAAATGTCGTTGATCCGGTAAACGGAATACTGCTTTTATTTTTGTATCGGTAAATTTCGTATGTTTGACCTGTTTTTTTACCGGTGCTGTCAATTGAATGTTCGTAATAATATGATCCGTCGGCGTTTTTATGCCGGCCGAGGATCAACGATTCCAAAACGCTTATACCCGGCGTCTGAGGTTTTCCGCTGACATTCCACGGTGAATAATTGTTTCTTACGACCGGATATCCAGATTCATATATTGTTAAGGACGTTAATGTGACGCCGTCACTCGCTCGGATCTCATTACGAATATCGGATATTACCGATGCATGGCCGCCGCCTGTGGCATAAGTCCTTGTTATATTAACATCTCCCACCTCAAGAGAAGAAATATCAAAGCTGTCACGTGTCGTCTCGTCGGCAGAATCGTATATCTTATCAAAGAGTGTATTCCACATTTCATTATCAGGACCTATTGCGTAAGTCGTAATATATTCCGAAAGATTGAACATACTCATTAAAATGGTCGTACAAACCGTTCCGTAATATGAATTTGAATTATATGAAAGACCGTTTGTATTGTAACCGTTTGTATATGCCTCGCCTGAGCTTGACACCTTGTATACCTTTCGTATATTGCCGTATGTTGCGGTCGGATTATTTTTATTCATGTTACCTGCGAACGACTGTTTCTTATAAAGAAGGCTGTTAGGGTTTTTAAGTGCTGTCATGAATGTTTCAACAAGAACATTAACTCCGACAAAGTTATCTTCAAATTTAGTTGAAGAGTAGGGAATACCTCTGTATGTTTTTCCTGCCTTGAATATGTATTCGCCGTTATCTTCTTTGCTCGCATCTTCTGCTGCCGCTCTTTGACCGCAGAAGTCACTGACCGGAGTCCATGCAATGTCTGAAAGCTCAAGTCCGTTCGCTATGCAGTTTTCAATTCCGGTTACACGTTCCTGCACATATGCGTTATTGCCGCCATCACCTGAGATTGCTATTGATACTATAGATCCGTTCTTGCGTCTCAGTGTAAGAATCCCGTTTTGATAATTGGCTTCGGCAAAGGAATTTGAATTACTTTTCCCGCTTTCGTCAATGTAATTGTTTGTCTCATCTATAACTTTTTCGAGAAGCGATAGAAGTGAATAATCGACTTTTCCGAATATGGGATCTGTCAATGCTCTTTTGATCTCTCCGGCTTTGTAACCGCATGCAGAAGGGTTGTCCGGAAGTGCAAGTGCGGAGTGCTTTTCGATAGCTTCCTTTTGCGAATCACTTATATTTGTTAGTTTTTTAGCCATTATTTTACCCCCATAAACCTCTTGGTTTGTTTATATACAATTGACATTTCACAAAGTGATGCATCGCCGTCACCCTCAAATACAGCCTTGAATCGAATATAATTGACATTCCTTTCATGCAGTCTTATGGTATCCGATGCTTCAAATCTGTCAAAAACAAACTCATTAAAATCCGAATCGTCAAGATTCAATCCGCCTTTGTTTGGGTATGAGTTGAATTGATTCGATGACAACCTTGTGTCATATCCTATTATCACCTTTGAATTATTTGTCGAGCGTGAAACTACAGTCATATACATCAGGTTTTTTAAAAGAGTATTATTTCCGAGATCCAAAGTCGCACTGTACCACTGTGCAGTTATAGGAGTTCTGTGCGTTACAAGTGCTTTCAGTACGATACCATTTGCCACATCATTTATGAAATATTCAATCGGGTAAGCTTCTTTTCCTGAATAAAGATAAAGTTCAAATTGATCGTTTCCGAGTGTCTTTATTTTTAGATCCTCATAGCAATTAAATTGTATTATGGTACTTGCATAGTTATCGTCCTGCGGATCAAGTTTAACAAGTGAATCTTTGCGAAGCAGCTGACAAGTAGCGTTTTCACGATCTATATTGACGATTGAATACTGTTTGTTCGATTCTATCCCGCTAACGCCATTCATATATACCCTGCAAATCATTCCTTCTTCAATGTTAGCTGTCACAGGGTATATGCCTTGAAATGATCTTCCGAGTTTAAAAACAGAACCGCCGTTTGATTCTTTTACTGGATATTTGCCGTTTTCGGGATCAATATATATCGGTATTAAATTCAATGTGCGTTGTATGGCCGGGCTATTCAAAAATGTCAGGGTGTCTCCGTTTTCAATGTTATAATAGGTATTATGTGTAAATCTTCTGACCGATGTTCCGGAAGGATCAGCGGTTATATTTCCGTCAGCAAGTACCGTTATATCCCGATCCGTATATTCTTCTTCATCAAAAACACATAACCTGCCGTCTTGCGTTCCGAAAGCAAGATGTCCGTCTATTTTTCCCCACACTCTTGCAGGTATATTGTCCCACACAAACCACTCATAATTATATGATCCGCTGTCACTGAATTTATAGTCTGCATCGGCAACATAGCAAATACCGTCTACAGCAAGATAATATCTGTTTTCAAATGTTGTTGATGCCGATTCCTTCATGTTTCTGTGCTTAATATCTGCGTTTATAAGGCGTGATCTCGGAACGGTGCGTCTTTCATTCGTTGAAAGATTGCTCGTTGTCTCAACTGCAAATATTCCGTTTTGGGACACGATCAGATTGTCACCCATAAAGTTTGCTATTACTGCATCGGAAACAGGACCCTCTCCGCATTTACTCTCAAGCGTCGTAAATGCAGGGACTGATATTCCATCGGCATTACTGCGGTATGTTCCCGATCTGTAATATATTGATGCTTCATTTGTTTCGTTGGATTTGAAAATTGCAAGTGTTCCGTCGGTCAGTCTCTGATATCCGATTATAGATGCTGAGTCTGTGCCGAGACGGGATATGTTTGTGTCGGGGAAGTATGTAAAATCAGATTCATCAGACCAGCACTCATAGTTTCCGTTTGCAAGAAAAAGTTGATTTGACTTTCCTTCAGCACCGAATAAAATACCGGTCTGTGCAGCACAGACTAATGCTGATTTTTTTTCATATCCGGGATCAAAAGTTACTTCAATGTTAGGTGAAGAGCCGTACGGCATAGTATCTATATTGAGAGTTATCTTACCTTTCGCACGGTCAACGCTTCCGCACAGATTTGAACCGCTCGGTTGATTGGCATAGTACAACAAGTTTCGATCCGAGGAGCTTGTTCCTGTACCGCAAACTATGTTGATCGTTTTAAGTTCTCCCTGATCGTATTTCTCAACGCTTATTTTAATATCTGTATTCGGTTTTATATATTCTGAGTCAACAGTCCATGTTGAGCCGCTTCTTGCACCTATAAGTGTGTTTTTTACGAATCTTGAGAGCAGATTGACACTTTCAAGAAAATGTACTTTCTTTTCTTCAACCGAATCATTGTCAATAGCAATTGTCGTCGTTGGGATGTATGCTATGTCTCTGACTCGTTTGATCTTCCATGTACCGTTGAATTCACCGTATACAAGATATTCTCCACCCCCGAATATGTACAGCTTCTCACCGTTGCATATTGCTTGAGGGCGTTTGATCGGATTAATTTTAAGTGTTTCGACAGTGCCGTGTTCTCCGGGGTCAAGCTCGAAATCTATCAGTTTCATTTGATCTTCACTTATATAGCTTGAAGTTATCGGTATTCTGTAAAAATTTGTTTCGACCTGAATAATTAACTCCTTATTATAGTCAAAATTCCATATGCCGTTTATCTGTGAGCCGAATTTGCATATCGTTTTCCAACCCTTACGTTTCTTCAGCAGTCCGCCGTCAATTATCAGGTTTTTCATTTTTGACGCCCTATATGGAGCGACAAGCGTCGGATCGGATGAAAAATCTACTCCACGAAGATTTGATATTTTAAATATATTCCTGTCTTTAAATGTTGACATTCTTATTTCCCTCTCCGACTGTATAATCGCCGTTCCTGTAAATCTGCTCTGCCATTTGCTCGGCATCTGCTCTTGTTTCCTTGTAGGCCGCATTGCCGGCTTTGATCTGCCGATTTGCATAATCTATCTTTTGAGTTGCTTCAGATTCAAGATTTTTGTAATTGACATACAGATTCGCTATCTGTTTGCGTAGATCTTCATTCTCCCGTATAACAGCTGACACCTGTGCGACCGTCTTCTGATCTGACTGTATCTTCTCGGTAAGCTGTTTTATTGTTGTCTGCGCCTGTTGTCTGAGAGTTTCAATGCCTTGCTGCAGCTCTTCATTTTGTGCCTTAAGCATCGCATTTTCGCTCATCTTTGCTTCTTTGACCGATTGCATAAGAGATTCTTTATTGCCGATCGCATCCTCGGGATAGTTCCGGATATATGTTTCGGCATCTATTTCTCCCTTTGCATAGAGTGTGTCGAGTACGTTTATATCTCCTGCAGTTGATGCGTTTGTACCGCTTGTCGCTTCTGTGATTACATTGATCTCTTTGCCGATATATTTTTCACTGTCAAAGAAATCTGTTCCGTGAATATCTGAATGCTCTTGCTGCGAATATTCGGTAAACGAGTATTCACGGTGCAAATAAAAGTGTTTAAAGAATTGTGCAAGTACCTTTCCTTGCTTTTCTTTTATTCTCCAAAATGTATTTCGGAGATCTTCGATAGGCTTTTGAGATTGTGCCTGAAGCTGTGCTATTGCCGCTCCCGACATATTTGCTCCGAGTGTTTCACCCGACATTACTTCTGTTGCACCGGTAGCCGACCTTGTCAGATTGATGATCTCCTGAAGGACTGTAAGCGGCATCGATTGCTGTGATTGCTCATTCATCTTTCTGATACCTGTTCCCGTTTTCGTCCAATCGATCAGCACCTGTCCGGGTTCGTTGGATATCTGCTGTCCTCGCAGTGCGTCGGGAAGAACTATGTATTTGCCCCATGCGGTCTCCTGCGCCGAGAGCAGCATCATTCCGAGATTGAAATTTATCGCTTTCTGATTCGGAATCAGCCCCTCAACCTCTCCGATTCCGTATATAGATTTTTCACGGTATTCATAACAGCCGGCTACGATCGGATATAGATAGCTGCCTTCTCTTTTAGGTCGTAACTGCTTTGCTTTATGCTCGCTTTCGTTAGGGTCGTCCGGAAGAGCGTTGTTCGGTGCGTCCGGATCGTCACCATCACCGTGATCAAGCTCCTGCATTGCCTCGTCGATGTTCGGCGTAATAGCAAATGGCTTATTGACTACAATACTCTTTGTAGCCTTTTCGCAATATACCTCTCCGTCCTTGCGAAAGTATCTTGTCAGCACCGTGCAGAGCTTTGAGCCGTCCTGCTCGGTTTTGTGGTATTTATCTTCGCATTCATCGGGGAGAATAGATTCTTTATCGGCATCTGAATCACATTTAGCTTTAACAGCATCAACCTTTTCACGTGAAGCTATTATTATCCACTCTTGTTTTTGCTCGTCGTTTTCCTGCGGATTTGAAAAAAAGATGTTGAGAGGATCAATTATTTCGCACCGCAGACCGCCGATCTTTTCGCCACGCATTCCCCGTGCTTCGGCGTCCCAATAATAGTGATAGAAATACGAGCCTTTTTTGACTCCGTCGTCTATCGCCCTCTTGTCGAGCATTTCCTGTCCGATCTCTTTTTGTATGTACTCAGCGAAACGGTTGAATGCGATCATATCTACAGATGTATCGTCACTCTTGTATATGATCTTGACAGGTACTGACAATATAGCCGCCTTCTTATTCCGGCAGATCATTTTTATAATGTTTATGACCGGTCGTGGCATTGTTTTTGTTCGCTCGGTCGCTTTGGGCCATTGCCGACCCTCGTAAAAATCTACATACTCGGGGATCTTATCTGATAAACCGAGCGTAGATTGATACTTTACGCCGTTTTGATAATCGTTCCAGAGCTGTGTTGTGTTGTTTTTATCCATCTTTGTCCTCTCATTCACAGCTGTAAACAGTCTTGATACCCTGACTTACATTGTGAGGTCTTTCGTAAATTTGAATTGATCTGAGATAATTCTCACGCATTTTGTCAGCCATTGCCGGCTCATCTTCACCGTATATATCTGCTGCGGCATAATACGGCACAAGCTCGGCAAGATCCTGCGGCAGATCTATCTCTGTAGCATCATCGGTTTTAAGGTTTACACGCTTGATTTTTTTGAAGTATTCGAGCTTGAATATTGCATCATCAGGAGAGTGAGCAAATATCAGTACTGTATCTCCTTCTACTGCAAAAAGACATGAAACCCTCTCGCCATATCTCCCAAGCTCTATCACTCTGTTTATTTCGTAAATGTCGTCTGAAATGCTGTATTCTGCGTGGTCAGCACTTCTTGTTATTTTGCTCTCATCGATCCCGATCGTTTTTAATGGTGTGAGCCTTCTGTGTTCAACATCTGCAAAAGCTCTGTTTATCGCTCCGGGGATCATCACCTCGAAATCCTTGTAGCTTGCTCCGATTTCAGACTCTGTCGCCGCTGTTCCCATGCCGAGAAGCAGAAATATTTGTTTTTTTATTTCTCCGTATGTCATAATATCTCCTTATGGCACAAATGCCGCCTATAGTATACAGACGGCATTTTCTTTTATGTAACTATCAGGGCAGTCTGATTACTCCTATAGAAATATCAGCACTGTCAGCGGTTATTATCACACGTCCTTTGACAGTATCAAGACCGGACAATGTTTTGAGTTCTTCATTTTCACTCACATTTTTGAACCGTCCCGAATCAAGTGCAATAGCTGTAAAATATCCGGCTGTGACCGACACGCTGATATCGTTTACTCCCTGAATGCCGTTACCGGCCTTTATGGTGACACTCTTAGCCGATGTTGCGGCATTTTTTACAATGATAACTGTTTTTTCGTCTTTGTCGTCCCATTCAACAGCAGCCCCGAATGCTGATCCGTTTGCGGTTACAGCACCGTATATAGGTGAGAACGGTGTCAGAAATTCGTTGCAATCCGAAAGCTTTCTTATTCTGTAAGAGCCATTTGAATTATCTTCCGTGAAAGTTATAAAAGCCATATTGTCCTCCTTTCTGTACGTCAAGAATACTTGACATTGATGTTTATCATCTCTTTAGGTCTTACCACCTTAGCATCAAAAAGAACGAATCCCTTGACTGCATCCGCAAATTTCTTTTCAGGGCGATAAGCTTCGGTGTGAGTGAGCGGATTTGCAAACGCTACTGCTCTCTGTGTGCGGAGCATGATGTTATCAACAGCTCCGCTGTCGGTAGTATGTACATTGTTTGACATCTTAACGATAACATTGCCGTACATACCTACTTTTCCGTTTTTGAGCAACGAGCTGTTGTCGGTGTCTTTGCTCGTGTACTCTCTGCGGAAGAGTGTGTAAAATCTCGGAGAGACCGTTACAACGATCGTGGATGTCTGTTTTACATCGTTCTCGTAAAGCTTCTGAATTGCTTCGTCAAGCACTTCGAGAACATTCTTCTGACCGCTTGCCGCTGTTCCTGTAACCACTTTCGGAACAGTGGAATAAAGCTTCTTCACATTGCTGTCAACTGCGAACGATGAAATGTATTTATCCATCTCATTTGCGATACCCTCGCTTGTCTCCGCATTGAGGGCATCCATTATGCCGCCGACTGCCTGTGCCTTGTCGATGTCACCGATCATGTAGTTGAAATATCTGATCTGATTGATGGGCATCAGAATTGATGTGTCTTCGATCTCCTCAGGACCGTTGATGTCTGCACTCGCCGAACCAATCGGCAGTGACTGAATTGTTGGTTTGCCCACGCCGAGAATCTTTACAGACTCGCCCTTGTTCTTTACATCACCTTCGTACCGTCTGTTGCAGTCTTCGGCAAAAACGCAAAGTCGTTCAAGATCTCTTTGTATGCCTGCCGCCCATACGGTAGGCTTAAAATTGGAATATGCCATATTGTTTTTATCCTCCTTCTGCGGCTTTGCCGCTAATTAATTTTTACCATTTCTTCATTGATTCACGGATCTTATCGTAGTTCTTCATAACCTCTTCACTGGTCATATTATCTACCTGATCGGGTGTGAAGAAGTCTGTAGCTCCCGTTCCGTTTGAATTTGTCAGCGATCCGGGTGTAGCTTTCATATTTGCCACTGCCTGTGCCGCCGCTTTGTTCGCCTTATCTTCGCCCGTTACAAAGATATAATCGCTGTAGATCTCTGCAAGCGGCTTTTTGCCTACACGACCCTCGGCAAACTTTTCAAAGCGTTTGTCGTTTATGAGAGTGTTCAGATCGACCTTCGGATATTTGCTCTCAAAATCCTTGCGGTCGTTGATAAACCAATCATTTTCGCTCTTTTTTGCCTGCGTTTCTCTGTTCAGCTCTTTGAGGTATTTGTTGTAGTCCGTAACCGGGTTTTTGCCCGCTTCGGAAAGCTTCTTCATAATCAGATATTCTTTGGCATCTTCTGCATCTGTGATCTTCTCACCTGTATACGGATTTTCGCCGACATATTTGATTATCGCTTCATAATCTGCATCAATTGTATCTATTATAACTTCTGTTGCAGAATGCTTCTCAGATACTGATGCAGAACCCTCGGAAGGTTTTTCCGCAGGTTTTGTATCTTCTGCTTCAGCATTCTGTTCTGCTTCGGCTGTGTCTGTGAAGTTTAAATTCTCTTCACCGTTGATGTTTTCGTCTTCGTTCATAGGTAATATTTACTCCTTTTTTATTTTTTCTCACCGTTCTGCCATTCATCAAGCAGTGCCTTGATGTCAGCTTCCGGTTGTTTTTTAAGCTCTGTCTGTGCCTGCTCAAGTTCAGACACTCTGTCCTGCAAGGAAAGCAACTCTTCTTCCAGGCGTTTGATTTGTGCGTTTAAGTGTTCGATTTTCTTTTTTGTGATGAACATGTTTTACCACTCCACATAATTGGTTTTTTTATTGTCTATGTTGAAATTGCTTGAGATAAAGAGATCTTCCGGCGTTTTTTCCTTGATCATCTGCTTTGTTTGCTGTTTGGAGCAAAAATGTGCTATTGCAAGTGCCATAACAAGATCATCATGCTTGCCGTTCATCGCTTCGGTACTGCCGTTTTCCTTGCGGACGAATGAAAGCAATTCACGCAGCGTTTCAAGATCTGTTTCACAGGCAGGCTCTGTTCGCATTTGTTCAACAAGATTGCCGATGATTATAGGTTTAGTTGTTCTTGTTGTTTCAAAGCCTGTGACCTTCTGCACCTCGTCAAAGCTCTTATCAAGCCGCTCACGCTTATACATGTTGCTGTAATTGTATTTTTGCTCGATAATACGGACGGGCTGTCGGCTATAGTTGGTTTCTATCGCAATAAGTGCATCGTTATAATACTTGGCAAGGCAGAGCATTTGTTCTGCGTAAATGTCTTCATCGATCCGCTGTACACGCAATGTAGCCACCGTATGCCCAGTGATATTGTTTATAACTTTGCCGGTATAATAGTCCTCACCGCTTCCCGATGTATCACCGCCGAGTACATAAGGCGTACGCTCGATTATGTAACCGTTGCTGTCTTTCACCGTCTTCGGCTCATCGTGCAATATGATATATCCGTCTGCCGATTCGATAAATTCAATATTCCGCAGCACCCATTCTTCGGCAATCTTTTCACCGATATCGTTCATTACGCCCTGACAGACTTTTTCATACTTGAATATTCCTTTTCTGCCTTCGGAAAGTGATCTGACTCTTGCAATCTGACTATCGATCAACTCTTTATCAAAAACACAGTTTCCGGATGATATGAACGCTTCTTCGGGCGTTACAGGATATTCCTGCCGTATAAGCCGTTTATCAAGATATGACTCGTATTTTTGTGCATACCATGCTATCTGCTCACGATCAAGCCCTCTTTCTTCAAGAAGTTTTATTCTCTCGGAAAGCCATGAATCAGCCCTCTCGATTGCCGAAAAATCTGCAGATCTGTATTCTTTTGTACGCCACCATTCATAAAACAGGTTGACGCACGACTGCGAATCCCACAGGTCTTTACTTTCTCCGAAACCGTTTGCCGTAGTCTCATAAATGCACACCGCTCCTTTAGCCATTGCTTCACCGATACCTGCCTGAAGATCGGAAAGTGAGCAGTCGTAGAATGCCACCTCTGAAAAGTGTACAAAACCAAGTGTCCGGGATCTTCCCACATTGCCTGTCGCCGTTGCGATACGCCACGAGGAATTGAGCTTGTCAAAAAACATTTCATTACGGCTGTTAAATCGTTCTGACGGCTTTATAAGCTCGGGAAGGCGTTCATATACCATTCTCGCCTTATCGTTGAAAATAGCAAGCGTATTATCGTTTCTGTCGGCAAGTGTGAAGCCCGAGAAGTTTTTTGTGACGAGAGTGTATGCAAGCTGCATTGCTGTTATAAGGGAAGTGAAGCCCTGCTGTCTGCCCTTGAGGATGAAGTACGGACGGGATGAGCCGTACCGTTCGTAATTGGAGATGAAATCCTTTTGAACATCGTTGAGGAAAAAGGGAACTGTATGCTTGTCTTTATCAACGATCGTGAAGCAGACTTCAATGAGCAGATACGGTTTTGCTTGTATTTCTTTTATAAGCGACGGTGTTGTAAGTATTTTTTCAATTGCCGCCGTTGTAAGCTTCATGTCGTATTCAGAGCTGTGCTTCTGATTCCACCGTAGTTTCCGCTTTGCGATTATATCCGAAACCGTCATAGATCCTCAAATTTCTTCGGTACTATCTTTGCATCAACATTTGCTGTTGAATCTCCGGAAGCAAGTGCCATTTTGTCATAAAGCGTTCCGACTGTAACAGCTATCCTGCCTAAATCTTCGATTTTCAAATTTTTTGCAAGCACGGCTATTTTTTTTGACTCCTCAGCAGTAAGATCTCCGTTACGCTCCACGATATCTATAAACTTGTCGATAAGATCCTCTTTTTCATCGGCCCTCTCAAGTCGCCTTTGGAGAAGTGACATACCGTGTTCGATACCGCTCCATGCATCCGCAATAAACTGCTCTTTTTTTTGCTGTCGAGCTTTGACAAGATCTTTTTCGGGATTCTTGCCCTTTTTCTTTTTCGGTTTTTTAGGGTTTTCAAAATCGCTCTTCCATTTAATCAAAGTCGTTCGGGGAACATTCAGCTCCCGAGCCACAGCCGATATATTGTTGTTTGTCGATAAAAGTGCAAAGGCTTTTTCTTTTATATCGTCACCGTACTTTTCGCCACGCATAGGCTTTTTCTCTCCTTTCTGTCACCGTTTGTATCTCGTCACTTATATTATATCAAAAAAAAACAGTAAGCGAATGTACACTTTTGTAAGCAAAAGCGGCAGCCTTTTTCAGCCCTGCCGCCTAACGTTTATATTTCGATATCTGTGTCCTCGTCCTCGATCCATTCATTCATTTCAAATCCTGGCACAGTTCCGGCATTTGTTTTGTACATGATCGCCGACACATACCAATTCCCGTTGTACTCGTTGTATCTCGCATAACAGCGTAGAAAACGATATCCCGGGTATCTTCGTTCCCAATACTCTCTGTCGTCTATTCGCTCGGTTGCAAGTTTGCTCACCCCCTGACGGGTGATTTTTCCGTCTTTGGGCTTTGAAACCACAGGCTTTTCAAGATTCCGGGAGCAGACATATCTTTTCTTGCCGGCAGGATCTTTGCTCATATATTTTGCCGCCGCTTCAGGTCCGAATTTCTCGGGTTGATAGTTATTGCAATTGACCCTGACTCCCTTATTCCAAATGCTTTCCATCCTGTCACGGTCAAGTCCGCCGGTGACAAAAAGGTGAAAATGATAATTCGTTTGTCCTTTTTTTACCCCGGACTTATATGTGACTGATTCGATAACATATATGTACTTAAGCTGCTCTTGTAGCTTATTGATGCTGTTTTTCAAAGCCGAAATGATTTTCTGTACAGTCTTTGACGGATGAGCAATCGCCGTCAGCTCCTCAAGCTCTTTTGTCAGCCGCCTTTTCTCGGATGCTCTTGCCGTCTTGAATCTTCGCATCGTATTTACAATGTCTCGTTTTGCTTCTTCATAGCTTCTCGGGGCATATATCTGATCATATGTCGGATGCATATAGTAATCATCACTGCTAAAATTAGCATTTACAAATCGTATAAGTTTTTTGCAAGACACAAGGTGATTATATCGTTCCTGTGCGGTTTTGCTCTTTTGCCTTTTGCCGGAGCGTGTCGGCAACCTTCTGCCATCCGAGAAAACAGGGAAGAAATCAATTTCAAGCAACGGTCCGGATTTTATCTTTTTCTCCCTGATCATTTGAATGTAACCTTAATTTCGTTTTCCATGTCAGATTCCATTTCAAACAAAGAGTTATATAGTGCAGTTCGCAGATAACTCTTTTTCTTCTTGATCGGATAAGTGATCTGACGGTATTTCCTAATGACATACTGTATGTGATCGTGAGTGAGAGTCAGGAAAAGCTCCTGCAAACACAGTGTTGATATTGTTTCTCCACCGACATAAGATGTTCCTCTTGAATCAAGTGTAAGTACTTCTGTTATTATCCTGGCTATCTCTTCTGCAAATTCGCTGTCGTTGATCCCGAAGGTTTCAATTTCGGTATTCACCTTTACTGCGTCGAGAATTTCATAAAATGACGGACGAGACAGACTGTTATTCTTATTTTCTTGGTTTTGTTTTAGGTTTTTATTCTCCATGATTTTTACACTCTTTTTCAGTATTTAATATCGTTGTTTTGTTACTATTAATTACGAGGCCGTTAAAGGCGATGTATAGCCTTTTTCGACCCTTTTATTTGTCTTGCTTTTTTATCGATTTGATACTACCTGACGGCCTGTAATCTGTACTTAACTTCACGCTCGGAGAGAACGATTTTTCCAGTGAATTCTCCGTGTATAACACCCTTCTCCGGGTAACAGGTATATTTCCCGACGCCTCGTCTGAAAGAATAATAGGCATCATATGCAGTCAGCAAGTAATTATCGCTCGCCCTTCGGCGCTCTATCCGGCAACGGTTGCCGCCGTACTCTTTGCTCAGTATGTAGATTACTTCGTTTTCTTGTCTTCCTTTGTTTTCGCTCATATCATGTCACTCCAATATATGATAGCTTGTTCCTTATCTTTTTCATAGCTGACTGCGACCTTTTTGTTATTCCTTCGGTGCTGTAGTACAATTCGCTTGCTATATCGGCATATGTTTTACCACCGATCACCGATTCAAATATTATAATCTGATCAACCTTGTCAAGCGTTAGAATTATAGGGTAATAGCGTTCTTTTAGCCTGACAACTTCATCTATGGCGTTTTGCAGTTTTGCCTGTACAGACGAGCTTGTACAGACGCTCGGTTTTCTTATTCGCTCGTTAATCGTTTCGATGTATTTCTCACAGTATCGTATTTTTCTCAGATCTCTTCTTATCTCGAAAACTGTTATTTCTTCCATATTTATTACACCCCCTTGTTATTTAATCTATATTGCCGGTTGACAGTATCAAACAAAATATAATTGCAGATACGACAATTATAAATGCCGCAACCGGCATAATTTCATTCACGATCACAGCCTATCACTTCCATTCATCACAGCATGTGCAATATGTATTGCCTCTGTCTGTAAATACCATCCCACGGCCGCAATCAGGGCAGGGATGATCTCCGTTCAAATAAATCAATACGTATATAATGAAGAAAAGAACAGCGGCATAAAGGATTCTCTTTAAAAATTTTATCAATCAGAATCACCCATTTTCTTTATAAGTGCGGCAAGAGCCGCTCTCAGTTTCTTTGCAGTTTCGGGATCGTTATCTTCCACCTTTTTAAGTGATTTCATAGTGATAAATATATCGTCCTGAAGCCTTTCAAAATTGGTTTTGAATTCGGTAACATCGGTATTCGCTGTCTTGAGCTTATTCTTCACTGCGGCAAGCTCCCTCTCGGCCGCTTCAAGCTTGCCTGCTGCGGCTGATCTCTCTTTCTCGGCACTGATTGCTTCCGCTCTCGCCTTTTCAATCTCGGCAGAAAGCTCTTTTCTTATACTTTTGCCTACAGATTCAGCCGCTTCTTCCTTTATTTTTTTCAGTTCTTCGGGCGGAATCTTCGGATTGCTCATTGCCTTTTTCAGCTTTTCCTTCAGTTCCGATTCACGCTTTGCCGACGCTTCGAGCTGTTTTTCAAGCTCTGAAAGTCGCATTGCTTTCTCGTTAGCCGCTTTTTCCCGGTTCTCAGCCGTAGCCCTTGCAATTTCTGCAGACGCACATGCCTGTTTGAGTTCTTCGTTATGTATTCTTGCTTTCTCTGCTTTACGGATAGCTTCGTCACGCTCTGCGATAGCGTTCTGAAGCTCTTTTACCGAAAGATGTTCTGCATCCACTCTCTCGGCAAATTCTTCACGCTCTTCGGCAGGTACAGAAAGCAGTGCAAGTGCCTTTGTATAGGGCAGTTTCGCAATTGTTTGTGAATTTACAACAGCACCGAATACAGAGATCTGCCTGTCCCCGTATTCCTCAAAAAGCTTCATAAAGTTATTAGCGGAAGACTGAGAAAATTCAACTTCGTTTTTCAGCCATTCACCCCACTGACCGTAGGGAAGTATGCTTTTTGCTTCTGTCAATCTTCTTCCGATCTCCACTGCGTATGATACTGCTATATTTCTTGCCTGCATTTGCAGTTCTTTGATTTCCGATGTAATATCGTTTATATTACGCTCCGATCTTACTATATTGTTTTCCATTTTCCTTCTCTGCCTTTTTCCTTTTCCTTATCTTTGATGTATTTCAGCCATTTGTTTTCAAACAGTATAACCTCCGGGGTTCTCTCGCAATTCTTGAAGCCTCTGTTCTGAACGACTTTTCCGTTTTGGTATTCAAGCGTGAAAAACGGTATTTCAGGTTCACTGATCCTGCGAATGAACAAAATACAGGTTTTCCCCTGTGAAACGTCTTTTGCATAACCGCCGACGCAATGACTTAAAAGCTTTCCTTCTTTTATAAGCTCTTCCTGACTGCGGCAAGCTCGTATAAACAGCCCGATTTCATTGTCCTCAAATGTAAGCCAATCAAGAGTTTCTGCAAAAGCTTTTATACCTTGATTGATCTCCCGATTGATTTTTTCTTTTTTACGCAAAACCGCAAGATCGTGTGCCCTGAGTAAATCGCTCGGATATCTCAATTCTTCGGGTAAGCCGTTTTGAATTTCACGGATCATATTCCAATAGTCTCTGAGATAGTAAGGATCTATTATCGTACCGTTCTTCTTACGTTGTTTCACCAAATAATTCAGCGTTCTCACAAGCGGAGGATTGAATCCGTTTTCTTGTTCCTCCTCAAGCAGTCTTCGGAAGCTACTCACGCCCAAGCTATCGACCGCTTTGAGCTGTTCCTTAGTCAGCCGGATTCTTCTGTCTCTAAATGTATTGCGATAAAAAACAAGTGTCTGTAGTTTTAATTCATTTGCAAGCGACAGTTCTTCTTTTGGTAGACCTACAATTTCGCTCGGCTTCACCTTTTTTACATCGATATATTTCTTGATTTCGTTGATCGAAAATGTTCTTGCAGTATAGCTCGATTGATTCGTTGCCTCGTTTATGAGTTTACTCACAAACGGTGAAAGACCTATCCGCACGAGATTTTCTATCTGCGGATATCTCGTCCACAGTTGTATATAGGCAGCGATCCGGAGCTTTTTTCCGCCATCCTTGATAAAAACATCAAAAGCATTTTTTGATGCATCACTTGACTCGAGAGCGTTATTATCGAGAAAAATTTCATCACGGTCCCACTCATCAGCATTATCTCTCCACACCGCACGAGGCTCCCATTTTACCAACCATGTCATACCGTAATACATGTTTTTTATGCATCCCGTGTACCTGACAGGCATTCCGCCGATCGTCACGACTCCTTCATAACGCCTTAGCGTGTAATATACATTTGCTTCCTTGTCGCACTCTTTGAACAAAACCCACGAGAGTGCTGCAAAGTGTCCTCGGATGTTGTGGACTGTCACAAAATAGTTTCTTTCAATATCGTAAATTTTTCCGTGAATCTTTCCGATATGTAAGCCCTCAGCCGCTGCTCCGCACTCCGGGCAAATGCAGGTGCTGCCCGTTCGCTTTGCTTCCGAATCGAGCGGATCTATAAAACCGAAGGAATCCCCACCGTAACCATTGCTACACTTTGGAATCGCATGAGTATAATCAAGATGATATTTCTCTCCGCATGCTGTACAAGACACAAGTGCGGTTTTATGTTTCAGCCCAGTAAGCGGATCGGTGTAATAGCTCGCTCTGTAAACAAGCTTGGTAGCCCTTTGCCGTTTCTTGATTATCTCGACTATTTCATCAGGCGGTGTCAGCGGCAGCTCGGCGGCTGTCGCTTCAATTTCTTCAGTATCTCTCTTCTTTCGTGTCATGATACACCTCACAGAAAATCGGTAAGGTCAATGTATCCGGAATCAGAAGATAAAGACGAATTGACTTCTTTCTTTTCGGTAACCTGTTCTTTTTCTTTGGCACTCGGTAAACCGTAGAATTCACGGAGGATCTTCTCGGCAACCATTGGAGTTATGCAAAAGCATTTCGCCCCCTTGCAGTTTTTATCTGCGTACTCTTTAAGCTTTTTCGCCGCATCTGCAAGTGTCATTCCAGTCCTGCCGAGATCCTGCTCAAGCAGCTCGGCGGATACAGGCTCCCTCTCGGCTATATCTTTGAGCTGTTCGCCGATCATATACAGCGGTTCGTTTTCGTGTCCTTTTTGCTGTGCGGATATAATTGCATGTAATTCAGTCTTTCCCATTTTTTTCAGCCCCCTCGTCCATCTCTCGCATTTTTAAAAGCTCTTGTTTCAGGTACATATACACCTTGCAAGTCCCTTTGTACTTGACTCCGGCGTAGCACCCATGCGTGCGAGGAATTTCATGACGGCACATACAGCAAGGATATGCTTTTCCATACTTAATCGCCTGATTGACCGTTTCGGTCACATCTATTACCTGTTTCATGTTATGTCCCCCCTTTTTTCTGACTTTATATCTGTTCCGCATTGAATTTGATTCATTAAATATTTTTGCAAAACAGAGATTAAGGCTTGACACGAATGCTTTTTTGTGATATATTAAATATGGTTTTATGATTCTTTTTTTAGGACTGTTCCCGTTGCAGCGGGGCAGTCCTTTTCCTTTGCATTCGCACTTTTTGCCCGGATCGGGGTAATTATGATTCATATTCCTTCATCTCCTTCGGCAAAAAGATATTCAGATGTGCATTCCGGGAAAATAGAGATTATTTTTCTCGCTTCAGATATCGTGAATTCGCTTTTTCCGTTGAGCTTATTTGCAATTGTCCTTTCGGCAACACCGAGGAAAGAAGCGAACTCCTTTTTTGACATGCCGTTTCTTGCAAGCTCGGCATATAAATTGGGGTAATGCGGTTTTCTTTTCATATGTGTTGTTCTCCTTCTTTTTGTTCGTCTTTTTGACGTTTTTTTACTGTTCCTTTGATGTACTCAAGCCGATTCGCTATCCACTTCAGCCGATTTGCCTTCCGCTTCCGCTAATCTTCGCCTTTCCTCTTCCTCTCTTGCAAGTTGGGCTTCAACAAGCGGTCCGTAAGTCAATTCCGCTATACGCTTTAAAATCTTGTCAACATCCTCCGGTGTTTTGTCACGGCAATAGTCATCGCATATTCTAACGTGAATATCGCCGATATAGAAGTCCTCGACAACATGACCGATTTTGTGAGGACCTTTCTCATGTTTTCTCACTCTTTTTCATCTCCTCTCTTATTAATTCTATTTTTGATTCATTTTGTCCTATGACTTGTCGTTCTTTTCATCTTCCTTTTCTTTCAATATTGAATTTGATTTGTTAAATATTTTTGCAAAACAGAGATTAAGGCTTGATACGAATGCTTTTTTGTGATATAGTAAGTACGGTTTTACAATTTCTTTTATTGGACTGTTTCCGTGGCAGCGGGGCAGTCCTTTTCCTTTGCATTCGCACTTTTTGCCCGGATCGGGGTATTTATGATTCATATTTCTTTATCTCCTTCGGCAAAAAGATATTCATTGGTGGATTATAAATCCACATTTTCAGCAAAAAAAATTGAATAGAATTCCTCTATTGTCAATTTCAGAATATTGGATAGCTTTTTGATTTCTGAAGCCTTGAATTCAGTCTTGTTGTTCAACTTGTAATTGAAAGTTCCACTGGTAATTCCAAGCTGCATCGCAACTGCTTCCTGAAGCAAGCCTTTTTCAACAATCTTTGCTTTTAATTTTGCTGTGTTCGTCATTTGTTTTCACCTTCTTTCGTTTCTTTTCTGCACTCTGCATTTTTCATCAGGACTTGTGACCTGCACCGATTGCTTGTTTGTGGATGCTTTATCCACAAATTGAGTATAGCATATTGTAGATTAATTGTCAACAGTTTTTTAGAATTTTTTTCTGAAAAACTTGATTTTTAATCCACAGTGTGATATAATGAATGTAAGAGTGAAATGAACTTTTTATATTTTGAAGGGAGAACTTCAATTGAAATCCGCATTAAAGCAAAGCAAAGAAGAAATAGGAAGAAGAATCCGTGAATTAAGAATAAACCTCGGTATGTCACAAGAAGAACTTGCAAAGGCGGTAGGATACACATCAAACAATTCAAGGTCGACCATAAACAAAGTTGAAATGGGGTATAATGACATTGTTCAATCCAAATTACCTGCGTACGCAAGAGCATTAAATGTAACAGTGAGTTATCTTTTAGGCGTAGATGAACAGGGAAACTCATTTGATTCAGAACATAATAAAAATGGCGAAATGCAAATCAAAACTAATGCTTTTGATGCAGTCAGACAATCTTTCGGAAAAGATGCAGTTAAAATGTTGGAGTTGTTTACTTCTTTGAACAAGTCCGGCAAAATCAAGGCCGTTGATGCACTGTTAGACTTGACCGTTATTGAAAAATATACTCAAAAAGAACAAGTATATGTAATAAAAAAAGCTGCCCGAAACGGCAGCTTTGAAGAAAAGGCTATTACTAATAATGAGTTAGACGAAATCAAAAGCCTTCCTGATGTTGATGATTTGAAATAAAATTCCGAAACTGATCAAACACTTGTCTTTCTAACGGAGAGGTTAAAAATCGATTTCCTTGATAAAGTTCATTCAAGCGATTCATTCTATATTCCGCAGCCTGTTTACTAATATCACATAATTTAACAATATCATTGGCACTTTTAACTTTACACCCCCACAGCACACAAGCAGGTGCAAGCAATCTGGATGCAAAAACATTTGCTTCCTGTTCAATAGGATTATCCGTTGGCGAAGGCTCACGGTTGACCAGTTGATATTTTCCTACATGGTCAAGCAATACATGACCTAATTCATGTGCAATAGTAAATCTTTTTCGCTGTGTAGAGCAATTTCTATTTACAAGGATATATGGAATACCTTCCACAATAGTACATTCGCCATCATTGTCATCCGACGGGATGTAATATTTCACTTCAATTCCAAGTCGTTTGCACAAAGAAACAATATTGATGGGGAGTTCTGTAATATTTTCTTGTATTAAAATACTCCACGAAAGATTTCGTGCGATTTGATAGTCTTTATAATTCATAAAAAATCACCTCATATACAGTTTTTCATAGGTTCAACTACATATGAAATGAAAATATAGCCCAAATTGTAAGCAAAAGTCAATGCTTATTCTTAATCCCGAAAATTCGGTATATGAGCCACTTATATATATTGGTGAAAAACTTGAGAAAGTAAAAATACTCTGAAAAGCAGTCGCTTTTCAAAGCTTAGTGAGATAATGATATGTTTAAAGAAAATATTGATCTGTTACTCAAAAGTTGTATAACATATTATAATTATATCAAATCAGAAGGAAAATCAAAAAGCCGTATAGGAATAACTAAAATTGCTGTCCGGAAGGACTATATTGATTCACTGTACCTCTATTTGGATTCTCCGCTATACTCGCCCGACGATGTTACTTTTGTCTATATTTCAGGCAAAACTGTTTTACCTGTCAAGCCCTCTGAATATAGAATATTCGGATATGATGACAAGAAAAAGATTCTCGGAATAAAACCTACATCAAAAGAGTCAATCTTCTTTAAAGTGAATAAGAATTATATATTCATCGAAAGCGACCTCAGCTTTATAGTTAAACGATATCTGGATTTCTATTCTGACCCTGAGACAGTCATAACTATTGAGGAACCTATTCGTGCAAAACTCGATATATCAGACCTGTATTTTTCCCAATCATTATCAGATGAGCAGAAAAAAGCTGTTTTTACGGCATTGTTAAAACCGATTTCTTATATTTGGGGTGCCCCGGGTACAGGAAAGACTTCGAAGGTTCTTGCAGATTGTTTAATGAATTATATTCGTCAGGACATGACGACGCTGATTCTTGCCCCTACAAATAATGCTTTAGATCAATCTTTGCGTGGGATTTTAGACACGATAAAAAATAACGGGATACCTACAACTTGTGTCAGAAGATATGGGATTCCAACGCAGAGTTTCCGTTCGGAATATCCTGAGGTGTGCGATAGTTCAATATTACTGAAAAAAATAAATGAAACTGAAAATTCAATACAAACCATTGAACAGTTAATAGACAAACGGGAATCAATCAGATCGGAAACTGCATCGTTATATAAGTTTTTGGAGAGTTTTTCTGATGCATATACGGCGTACTCTGATTTGTTGGGTAAATATGAAAAGTATAAGAAAGAATACAGTGAAACAGAAAAAGAATCTGATGAATTTAATCTGAAACTCGCAAAAGAATATGCGAAAATGTGTTCGGTAAAGAGTACTTACAATGATTATCTTAAAGAGTATAACAGCGTGTCTGTTAAATTCAGTATGTTTTTTTCTAAGACAAAAAGGCAGCGGTACAATGGAACTCTTGATAATATAAAAAATGAGCTATCGACCGTTTCGGAAAAGTATTCCGAGTTACAAGCAGAAAAATCTGAAATAGACAGCAAACTTAAATTTTTTCAAAAGAAATGTGAAGATGTTAATAGAGAAAAAATATTCTCAGAAAGTAATCTCAAAAAGATAATAATAGATAAGTACTCAAATGTTCCGTTTGAATTAATTACCGCTTTAATAGATGAGGATATTAAACAGCTATACATAAAGGAGCAGGATTTAATTCAGAATAGAAATCTCGAAGAAGAAAAGATTGTTCTTGAGGAAAAATTAGCCGAACTGTTTCGTCAAAAGGAATCCGAGGACGAAAATGTACATATTTACGCCTTAACCGTCGATTCGTTTGTATCAAGAAAAAACGACTTCAAAAATGTAAATCATGTTTTTCTGGATGAAGCAGCATATTGCCCATTACCCAAATGCGGTCCGCTGTTTTTCGGCGTACCGATTACTTTTTTGGGAGATCATATGCAACTGCCGCCGATTTGTGAGGCAACACAAACATTTATCGATAACAACAAAGAAGTTGTGCTTTGGGAATTTTCCTCACTGTATTTCTGCAAGATGTTTTCATCTATAGTTGACATATCCGATTTTTATCATTTCAATATGAGTCTGAAAACATCTAAAGATACTGTTGTATTTCCGGATAAAGAGTGTTCTGTATTAAGCCGTTCGTTCAGATTTGGTAATAATCTTGCATCGATTCTTGCACATAATATTTATTCAAATGAATTCATAGGATGCAGTGAAAACACTGAGCTTTTGTATATAGATTATAAATCGGATTTACAATGTAATCAAAACGAGAATGCTGTCGAAGCTGAATTAATTTCAGAATACTTGAAGTATAATAATTTATCTGATTTTGCAATTCTGACACCATACAGATCACAAAGAAAATTGCTTCGCAGACTTATTCCGAATTATTCAGAAAATATTATGACGATTCATGCTTCGCAGGGCAGAGAGTTTGATACTGTTATTATAAGCCCGGTAAGACTCTCGATTATGACAAATTCAAAGATACTCTCAGGTAAACAAACAATTAATACAGCAATTTCAAGAGCCAAGAAAAGAATCATACTCGTATGTAATTCAGATTATTGGAAATCTAAAGAAGATCAATTAATCGCTCAGGTTCTTGAGGCTTCAACACCTGTTAATATCATTCCTACAAGGATTGATGAATAAATCCTAAAAATAACAAATATTAATTCAAAAATTTATACGAGGTACATACATGCCATATTGTCTATATGTCCGTAAATCCCGGGCAGATGTTGAAGCAGAAACACGTGGAGAAGGTGAAACCTTATCCCGTCATATCAATACACTGTTGGAACTTGCAAAGCGTAGGCATTTTGATGTCACGCAGATACACCGTGAAATCGTTTCCGGCGAAACTATCGCCGCCCGTCCTGTGATGCAACAACTGCTTTCGGAAGTAGAGCAGGGTGTATGGACAGGCGTGCTTGTTATAGAGGTCGAGCGTCTTGCACGTGGTGATACCATAGATCAGGGCATTGTCGCACAAACCTTTAAATACTCTGATACAAAAATAATCACTCCGCTCAAGGATTATGACCCGAACAACGAATTCGATGAGGAATACTTTGAATTCGGTCTGTTTATGTCCCGGCGTGAGTATAAGACCATCAACCGCCGTTTACAGCGTGGCAGACTTGCATCCGTCAAAGAAGGCAAGTATGTCGCAAATACAACACCATACGGCTACAAGCGTGTGAAGATCAAAGGCGATAAGGGATTTACACTCGAAATTGTTCCGAACGAGGCGGATGTGGTCCGCATGATGTACGAGCTGTACGCACAAGGGGAGAAACAAGCTGACGGATCTATACGCCGACTTGGAGTATCGCTCATCACACGCCGACTCAATGAATTAAAAATTCCGCCAAGCAAAAGCGATCATTGGGTAGCGGCATCTGTAAGAGATATCCTTCAAAACCCTATCTATATCGGAAAGGTTCGATGGAATTGGAGACCAACCGTAAAGAAGATGGTTGACGGTCAGATCATCATGGAACGCCCACGTGCGCCGATTGAAAAATGTACCATAGTTGATGGGATTCACCCACCTATAGTAAGCACCGATGTTTTTAACAAAGTGCAGGAGCTTATGTCAAGCAATCCGCCCAATCCGCTCGGGGTTCATGGAACAATTAAAAACCCTCTTGCAGGAATAATCGTATGCGGAAAATGTGGTCACAATATGATTAGACGGCCATACACCGGAACAGATTATCCGGATGGGCTGATGTGTCCCGATCCTGCTTGCAATAACGTGAGCAGCTTATTATATTTAGTCGAGCAAGCACTGCTACAATCACTTAGAGATTGGTTGTCGGTGTATAAGATACAATGGGAACAGGAGCAGGAGCAAAGCCAAGCAATATCCAATATAAAAATTAAAGAGAAAGTACTTCTTAAGCTCGATGCCGAGTATAAAACTCTCACAAAGCAACTTGATAATACCCATGACCTTTTAGAGCAGGGGATTTATACAACAGATCAATTTCTCGATCGTTCCCGTAAGCTCTCTGAAAGAATTAAAAACAATGAACAAGAAAGGCTGTCGCTGACCTCGGAGATTGAGAAAGAAAAATCCCGTGAAGATGTGCGTAAGCAGATTATTCCAAAAGTCGAGCATTTACTCAAAGTGTATGACGATCTGCCGACAGCAAAAGCCAAGAATGATATGCTAAAAGAGGTCTTAGAGAAGGCTGTTTATCTGAAAAGCACCAAAGGCAGGCCGTACAAACCTTCAAGTGACTTCGAGCTTACACTCTACCCCCGAATGCCTGTGTCAAAAAAATAACCTCAAAAATCTACCGGCAGACACCCCACAAAGGTGTCTGTATTTTTTTCACTGATATCTTCTATGTACTGATTCTTCGGTTCCGATGTCGGTCAGCATTCCCATTATTCTGCGGTCGGGCATCGAAAATCTTTGTGACAAATACCGTGTTGCTGCTCCGAGTTCGCCGTGCGGTCCGCCGAGCTGTGAGATTATAACTTTGGCGAGGGCGGGATTGGGGTTTTTAATGTTTACAGGATACTGTAATTTTTTCTCATAAATCCACATATTTTTTCTTTTCTCCTTTCCCCGATATTATGCTTCCCACGGCCACGGGGTTGCTACCCAGCTCCAATAATTGCAATCGTTATTGCCGGTAATTGTGAGCGGTCCGTAACATTTTTCATATTCGGCTTTGAGTTTTTCGTGTTCGCATTTCAGCTTGTCGAATTCACATATTGCTTCTGTATTGCATGGATGCGAGTCAAGGTACAATCCGAGATCGACCATTGCAAATTCAAGCTCCTGTATTCTTTTCAGAAGTACTTCTCTTTCGTTTGTCTTTTTATTCATGTTTTTACACATGCATTTATTCATGTTTTGGTTCATTTTTTAAATTCCTTTACATTTCGATGAAAGGCAGGCGTCTGCTTTCAGCTTTGCACTGTCTTTAGATCTCTGTTATTCAGCTTGCTTTTATTGTTATCTGTTCTTCTGTCAGATTCTGAATCGTCCGTGGAAGGGCATATACAGCTCGGCGAACAGAGTACCTTTACAGAGTGCTTCGGATAACGGATAGATATCTCTGAACTCCTGGTCGGGAATATATGCCATTGCAAGAGGGGACCTTTCCTGCATATCGCATTCGCATTTTTGCGTCATTCTTTTGCATGAGCAGCCGTTTGACATATTATTGCAGCAATTCTTTTTTTCGTTTTTACAATTGTCTTCTTTACAATATTTTTTATTGTAATTATTGTCATTGTAACTTTTTTCTTTACAATTGTCTTCTTTGCAATAGTTTTTATTGTAATTGTCTTCTTTGCAATTATTTTCTCTATAATTGTTTTCGTCTGCCGTAATGTTACATCCTTTGTTGCAGCTGCACCATCCCTGCATATTTCCTCCCTCATAACGATTTTGCTTCATCATGTTTTTAATTCCTTTCTTTTTGTTTTTTTCGTCCTATCTATTTATCGAAAACTTTGAGATCACTCTCATTTCATTCTATGTTGTCTGCAAATTATTTGACAAAAAGTGCAATTGAAAAAGTCCTCGTTCCACAGCAGAACGAGGACTTTTTTGTTATAAATTGTCTTTATGATCGGTAGTTTAACCGATTTTTTAGCTTTTAATTCAAAATTATATGCAAATAAACTCTTATCAGAAAAATTACCTTCCATTTAAGACGATCATATGGCTTATTAAAGATCTCCTTATATTCGTCGGTCATGTTTTGATCAATTTCAGGGTACGGTTTTAATCGCAGTTTTCCCAGTTGTGGTAGACATCTGTTACATCGTCATCATCATCGAGATGCTCAAGGAGAAGTCCCATATATTTTATATCGTTTTCATCCGACAGCGTGACATATGTTGACGGAATTCTTGTCACTTCGGCAGATTCGATAGGATATCCTGCGGCAACGAGTGCGTCCTTGACAGCAGTAAGATCATCCGGTTCCGTGCGGATCTCGAAGCATTCCTCGTCGGCTATAAAGTCGCTTGCTCCTGCTTCAAGTGCCGTTTCCATGAGCTTATCCTCGTCGATCTCCTCATCCTCGTCCTTCAATACAGTGATGCATCCGGCATCGCTGAACATGAACGAAACGCATCCTGTCTGTCCGAGATTTCCGCCGAATTTATCAAAATAGTGGCGTACATTTCCTGCTGTGCGGTTGCGGCTGTCTGTTGTTGTCTTTACGATTACGGCAACTCCCGACGGACCGTAGCCTTCATAGTATATTTCTTCGTAGGCTACAGAGTCATCGCCTGCCGCCTTCTTGATTATTCTTTCGATATTGTCGTTCGGAACATTGAGCGATTTTGCCTTCTGTATAAGGTCACGGAGCTTGCTGTTTGAAACAGGATCTGCTCCGCCGTTCTTTACGGCAAGTGCAATTTCTTTTCCGACCTTTGTGAAGACCTTCGCTCTTTGTGCGTCTGTCTTTTCTTTCTTGTGCTTGATGTTATTCCATTTGCTATGTCCTGACATATGGATTCTCCTTAATTCTATAATTTAACCGTTTTGTTTATCATATTTTTATATTTTATCGGGATGCTTTACGCATATAAGCTCGAGTGCCGATGCAAGAATCTTTGCACAGGCTCTGACGAGTTGCATACGGAATTCAACCGTTTTTTCGTCCTCACATGACAGGATCGGGCACTCATGATAAAATTTATTGAAAGCTCCTGCAAGTTCAAGTATATATCTTGTGATGCATGAGGGTTCATAGTCACGAATGGCGCTCGTAAGTGCTTCGGGAAATTTTGCGAGTGCTATGCAGACTGCCTTTTCCTCAGGGGTTTCGGCATTTGCTCCCTCAATAAGTCCGAGTCCTTTATTATCTGCCCTTTCAATAAGTGAGCGGCAACGTGCATGAGTATACTGTGCATACGGTCCTGTATTGCCTTCAAAGCTGAGGGCATCTTCGATCATGAAGTTGATATCCTTGATCCTTCCGCCGCTGAGATAGTTGAAGATTATCGCACCGACTCCGACTGCCTGGGCGGTTTCAAGTTTGTTTTCAAGATCGGGATTTTTCTGTTCCATAATGTTCTCGACCTTTTCGATCGCTTCGGCAAACAGATCCTTGAGAAGGACGACGTTTCCCGAACGGGTGGCAAGCTTTGCTCCGTTTATCGACACGGTGCCGTAAGGAACGTGGACAAGTCCTTTATACCAGTCATATCCCATCATTTCAACGACCTTGAACCACTGCGCAAAATGCAGACTTTGTCCTGCCGATGTAACATATATGCATTTATCAAAATTATATGTGTTTTTTCTGTAAACCGCCGCCGCTATATCACGTGTGGGGTATAGCGTCGAGCCGTCACGCTTGAGTATAAGGCAGGGGGGCATTCCGTATTGCTCAAGATCGACAATAGACGCTCCGTCATCTATCTTCAGAAGTCCTTTATCACGCAGAAGCTGAACCTGTGCCGGCATCTTATCCGTATAGAAGCTCTCACCCTTATATGAATCAAATTCTATGCCGAGTAATTTATATGTTTTCTGATATTCTGCAAGGCTGATCGAGACAAACCATTTCCAGAGTGCGGTATTTTCTTCATCACCGTGTTCGAGCTTTGTAAACTCGGCTCTTGCACTGTCCTCGAGCGACTTATCGTTCTCGGCTTCCTTGTGGAATCTGACGTACAACTCAACAAGCTTGTCGATTCCGCCCTGCTCAATAAGCTCCTTGTTGCCCCAAAGGCGGTATGCAACGATCAGTTTTCCGAACTGCGTTCCCCAGTCTCCGAGATAGTTGATTCCGATGCACTTATATCCGAAGTACTGATGGATCAGCTTGATCGAATGACCGATCACCGTTGTGCCGAGATGTCCTATATGGAAGGGCTTTGCGACGTTCGGTGAGGAATAGTCAAGAACGACTGTTTTGCCCTCTCCACGGTTGTCCGAGCCGTATTTTTCGGTTGATAAGACACGTGTGAGCAGATCTTTTGCGAGATATGAGCCGTCAAGACGGAAATTAAGATAACCGCCTGTGACTGAGATCTCCGAAACACATTCGCACGAAAATGACGATTGAATCTTTGCCGCAATAGCCGGCGGTGCCATATGCATCATGCGGCTGAGCTTGAAGCAGGGAAGCGCTATGTCTCCCATACTGCTGTCGGGTGGGTACTCGAGCATACATTTGAGTGAATCTTCTGTCAGCTCTTCAGGCTTTGTGTCAAGAGCGGCAATGACAGATGAACATATTTTTTGCTTTATAATATCCATATGATCTTCCTTTTGTCAACACATTTACATACCATTATAGCACACACTTTATTTAATATCAAGCACTTTCGGTATTTTTTTTGATTTTATAGTATTAATTTCGTATTATCGTATGAACAACTGCCAAAGAATGGATAACTGAGTGCAATCGTTCAACCATCTTTTTTTGTTTCCGGAAGATATTTCAACATTTTGTATTATTTCGGAATGTGTCGGTCATCAATTGTATTTTTTATTTTATCTATTGTAAAATGACAGATAATGTGATATAATCAGGTCAATAAATCACATTTGAAAGAAGAATGATGAATGAAGATCTTGATAATAGGTGCGGGAACCCTCGGCTCTGCAATTTGTGCTCAGCTTGTAAAAGAGGATCATGATATCACTGTTGTTGATATTAACGATCGGGGACTTACCGCTTTATCGAACAATTATGACATACGGACATTTTCAGGCAGTGCCAGTGATATTGAGCTTTTGCGCAGAGCGGGTGCCGATAAGGCGGACCTGCTCGTTGCGGTAACTGACAAGGACGAGATCAATGTCCTTTGCTCTGCGGCGGCTAAAAAGCTCGGAACGAAGCATACAATTGTACGTGTCAGAAACCCCGATTATTCGGGACTTATACGTCTCATGAAGGACGAGCTCGGCGTATCTATGGTTATCAACCCTGAACTGACTGCCGCACGTGAGATATACAGAATGCTTCTTTTTCCTGCGGCGGCGAAGATCGATACATTCTGCCGGGGAAGAGTTGAGATCGCACAGTATACGATACCGGAGGGTTCAATGCTCGACGGTGTGACGCTCAATGAGATACGCGGAAAGCTCGGAATATCTTTTCTTGTTTGCTCTGTTGTCAGAGATGACGAAGCATATATACCGGCAGGTAATTTTGTAATGAAAGCCGGCGACAGTATATGCATTACCGCGTCTGAGGATTCTATTGTCAGCTTTTTCAAGGCAATAAAGGCGTACAAAACGCCTACCAAGAATCTTATTATTGTCGGAGGCGGAAGAATTACATATTATCTTGAGGAGTTTCTCGCAAAGACAAATATTGAATCTACGGTCATTGAAAGCGATAAAGCGGTTTGCAATTCTCTTGCTTCACAGTTTGACTGCACCGTTGTCTGTGACGAACCGACAAAGCAGGACATGCTGATTGAAGAGGGAATCGAGAGAGCTGACGCACTTCTTGCTTTGTCGGGCGTTGATGAAGAAAATGCAATCGTTTCAATGTTTGCCAAAACCAAAAAGGTCAAGCAGGTCGTTACGCTTATAAGCAATCTATCGTATATCAACTTTTTCAAGAGCGTTGGACTTGACAGTGTGGTTTCCCCCCGTTCATCTATGGCGGCGACAGTTCAGAGATATGTAAGAGCTATGGTCACCTCGGAGGGCACGGAGATGGAATCTCTGCACAAGCTCATGGATGGCAAGGTTGAAGCCATTGAGTATATAATAAAGAGTGACATTCCCGGCATCACTTCCATACCTATTAAAAATATGAAATTCCGCTCGGGCGTGCTTGCCGTATGCATTGTCAGAAAAGATAAAGTGATCATCCCTTCCGGCGTTGATACAATAGAAGCAGGCGATATAGTGATCATTGTTTCAAACAGCGGAAGGATCAATAATCTTAAAGATATACTTAAAAGGTGAAGCGAATGAACCGAAAAATGATTTTTCGCCTTATAAGCATTATTTTGCTTATCGAGGCTGTTGCAATGCTTATTCCCGGGGCTATCGCTTTGTATTACGGTGAGGACGTAGTACCTTTTATAGCAACAATTCTGCTGCTTGTTGCAGTATCACTCCCGGGTGTGATCTACAAGCCGAAAAATACACAGCTTTATGCCAAAGACGGATTTGTGCTGGTCACATTATCCTGGATCCTGATGTCGCTCTTTGGCTGTCTTCCTTTTATCATAAGCCGTTCGATACCGAATTTCGCCGATGCATTTTTTGAAACCGTTTCGGGCTTTACAACGACAGGCGCTACGATCCTCAGTGAGATCCAAAGTCTTCCGAAGGGAATTCTTTTCTGGAGAAGCCTTACCCACTGGATAGGCGGAATGGGCGTTCTGATGCTGATGCTTGCCATCGTTCCTTCGGGAAGCGGAAGTGCCATTCATCTGCTGCGTGCCGAGGTTCCGGGACCTACAAAAGAAAAAATAGTGCCGAAAATGCGTCAGACATCGCTTATCCTATACGGAATTTATGTGGCGCTGACTGTTCTGATGGTATTTGCACTTCTGCTTTGCGGACTGCCTAAATATGACAGCGTCGTGACGGCGATAGCCACTGCCGGAACGGGCGGATTTTCGGTTTTGAATTCATCGATTGCAGGATACGGCAATGTTGCGGCAGAATGGGTCGTTTCGATATTCATGTTCCTTTTCGGAGTCAATTTCAATATCTATTTTCTCATTCTCATCGGCAGAGTCCGTGATATTTTCAAGAGCGAAGAGCTGCGTGTTTATTCGGCACTCGTTTTCTGTGCAAGCGCACTCATTGTAATCGATATCGGAATGAATGCAACAATGATGTTTGCGAATATAGGCGACTGTATAAGGGCGTCATTTTTCCAGGTGACATCGATCATGTCAACCACCGGATTTTGCAGTGTGAATTTTGATCTGTGGCCCGAATTCTCAAAGGCAATAATTTTCTGTCTCTTGTTTACGGGTGCATGTGCCGGATCGACTGCCGGGGGACTAAAAATATCAAGGCTTATCATACTTTTCAAGTGTATGTTAAGAGAGATAAAGCATGTTATACGCCCCAATTCGGTCAATGTCGTGAAGGTTGACAAAAGCTGCGTCAAAGAAGAGACCGTGAAATCGGCGATGAATTATTTCGGAATCTATTCGGCGCTCACTCTTCTCTCCTTCCTGCTCTTATCGCTAAGCGGATTTGATATCGTAACCAATCTGACATCGGTAATAACCTGTATCAACAATGTCGGACCGGGACTCGGTGAGATCGTTGGCCCTGTTGGAAATTTTTCGGCATATTCCGATCTCGGCAAGCTGCTTCTCTCGCTTGATATGCTGCTCGGCAGACTTGAAATTATGCCAATGCTCATCACCGTGTCGGCTTTTGCAAATGCAAAAAAATAATTGCAGTGAAGATCATAATATGATTTAGCACCACCGATATGTGAAATAATTAAAAAGCTCTGTGTATGAAAAGACAGATTTCATACACAGAGCTGTATTTTTATAAAGCATAAAAAATGACGGGATGATAAGCTTTCGCTTCATCCCGTCAGATTTCACCCGCCATGCCGTGTATACCGCAATTACTGACCCTGTTTGTTCAGGGTGGTGTCCTCTCCGCAGGCTTGTGCTACCATCGTCCCTTTTCTGCGTGACAAAAGCAGGCATGAAGGGGAGGTCTGCATCCCTCACACGGAAGTCCGGACTCCAATTATTTCATGTAGGTCCAAATGAACAGTATATCACGCACACAGCAGAATGTTTAATATCTTCTGATAATATTATATTCGGCTGTCTGCTATGTGATTCACTTTTTCACGATTATTCGTCGTGGTCTGTTTCTCCGAAAAGTGCATCGTCGAAAATTGCCGAAATCTTGTCGAATTCTTCATCATCGTCTATGGTGACGAGCATTTCCTCGCCATCCTCGGTTGCAAGCTTGAGAATGACATATTCTCCGCCTTCATCATCATCTTCTTCGTTTGCCGGGATGAGGGCGTAATATGTTTCACCTTCGATTTCAAGAGAGAGGAGAAGCTCGAAATCTGATTCTACTCCGTTTTCATCGGTGAGGGTAAAAACATCGGTTTCAACCATTTCCTCGCCGTTGTTTGTTTTATTTTCTTCTGCCATAGTTATATGTCTGCCTTTCTTTCGTTCGTTTGGTATATTGTAAACCATTTTTTTGTGTTTGTCAATGGGTTTTTGAAATTGTTCTCAAATTCGTAAGTTATCTTACGGCATTTTACTCTTTCTCCTGATTTTTTTCGTAGCGGTATATCATATTTCGATGCGTCACTAAAGATTGTTCTGCATTATGAATGCCGACTCAAAGCAGCTTTGCTGAAAAGAGATTTTTAACGGTGCTGATTTTTGATCCCATTTATGACGGGATTGCATGAAAATTTTGTATCTGCTTGGTTTATTTGATAAACCGGGCGGTTTTCTTTTGAGAAATTATACAAACGATACCTGTCTTTGACATATATTGGATATGAACCGTAAAAAAATCTCGCACTGAAAATAAAAAAATAACGAATTGTCTTGACTTATTAACAAAAACGCTGTATACTGTAAATGTATAGTTATAAGCTAAGATAGATAATAGATTGATACAGGTAATTATAAATACCGATGCACGGAAATATTCCGCTCAGCTCTAAAGCAAGAGACGATCCTGAATTTTTTAGGGATGTCTGTGTTGGGTGTTTACAATTGTATGTCAGGCTTATATATTCGGAGGTAAAAATCATGGCAGACAAAATTCGCAGAATAGGTGTCCTTACATCGGGAGGAGATGCTCCCGGAATGAATGCCGCAGTAAGAGCGGTCGTCAGGTCGGCAATTGCCAACGGCGTTGAAGTTATGGGTATATATGAAGGATATAAAGGACTTATCGAAGGTAACATGCGTCCATTTACTATGAGAGATGTTTCCAATATAATGACGCACGGAGGAACTATCCTTTATACGGCACGTTCAAAGTTCTTTTCGACTCCTGCGGGAGTTCAGGCTGCCGCTGAAAGATGCCGTGATAACTGCATTGACGGTCTTATCACCATAGGCGGTGACGGAACATTCCGTGGTGCGACCGACCTTTCACGTGAGGGGATCCCTTGCATAGGAATTCCAGGCACAATAGACAACGATATAGCGTCGACCGAGTACACCATAGGCTACGATACGGCGATGAACACAGCTATACAGATGATCGACCGCCTTCGTGACACCTGTGAGAGCCATTTCAGATGCAATGTTGTTGAGATGATGGGACGTAATTCGGGATACATAGCTCTGAATGTCGGTCTTGCTGTCGGAGCTTCTCAGATAGTTGTAAATGAGCTTCCCATAAACGAAGAAAAGATGTATAATGAGATCCAGACAGGCAAACGCAGAAAGAAGAGAAACTATATAATTATTGTTTCGGAAGGCGTTGAAGGATATGCGGAGAAGATCACTGAAAAAATACAGGAACATACGGGAATCGAAACAAGATTCACCCGTTTGGGTCATGTTGTACGGGGAGGTTCTCCGACGCTCAGAGACAGGGTCATCGCATCTCAGATGGGAGTTGAGGCTGTAAGGCTGATACTTGAAGGCGAGAGCAATCTTGTTGTATGCTACAATAACGAGAGAATTACATCGAGAGGAATAGAGTATGCTCTTGACCTTGACAATATGTATAAGGGTAAGATCAAACCTGAGGCACTTGATAAGTATTCGCCCGAAACGATCATGGAAATGAAGAGCTTCTGTGAACAGAAAAGATTGGATTTCCAGAAGATGTACGATCTTGCCATGGAGATATCGCAGTGATTGTGATATCAGGGTTTTACAGTTAATTGCCGATATTAATTTTCGATAAAAACTCTACGAGAGGAATAATCAATCAATGCTGACAAATGTATATTCAGCCGGAGTGGAAGGAATAGACGGATATATCGTTGAAGCTGAATGCTCGGTTACAAGGCGTTTTCCTGCTTTCAATGTGGTGGGGCTGCCCGACAGTGCCGTAAAAGAATCGAAGGAAAGAGTCAGAAGTGCAGTCACCGAGAGTGGGTACAGATTTCCGGACGGCGAGATCCTCATAAATCTTGCACCGGCAGACATAAAGAAAACAGGTACATCCTTCGATCTTGCTCTTTTGCTCGGTGTTTTACGCTCAGGCGAGATGATAAATGCCGATCTTTCGGGTTGCTGTTTTATAGGTGAGCTTTCGCTGTCAGGTGATGTACGACCTGTCAACGGTGTACTATGCATGACCATTGCGGCAAAGAAAGCCGGACTTCACAAGGTGTTTGTTCCTCTCAAAAATGCGAGGGAAGCCTCTGTCGTGGACGGAGTGGAGATCTACGGCGTTGACAGTGTCAGATCGCTGATATCGCATTTGACCGGTGAGAAATACATAAAACGGTCGGTCTACGATAAATCGGAGTTTTACGACAATATCTATAAAAATGTCCCCGATTTTTCGGATGTAAAAGGTCAGGCACTTGTGAAAAGGGCTCTTGAAATCGCTGCGGCAGGCGGACATAACATCCTGCTCATAGGACCTCCCGGCACGGGAAAGAGTATGCTTTCAAAGCGTCTTCCGGGAATTCTTCCTCCGCTGACCTTCGATGAAGCCATTGAAACCACAAAAATATATTCGGCAACCGGACTTATACCCGACGGAAAGGCTATTGTAACCAAACGGCCGTTTCGCTCGCCGCACAATACGATGTCGCCTGTGTCACTCACGGGAGGCGGTGCAATAATCAAGCCCGGAGAGATATCCCTGGCTACAAATGGCGTTCTTTTTCTTGACGAGCTTCCCGAATTTCCTAAGAGCGTCACCGAAACGCTTCGTCAGCCGCTTGAGGATCGGAAGATCACTGTGACAAGGGCATCCGGACATATGACATTCCCTGCGAATTTTATGCTTGTTTGTGCGATGAACCCGTGTAAGTGCGGATATTACGGACATCCGAAGATAAAATGTACATGCAGACCTGAAGAGATACGCAAGTATATGACGAGGATCAGCGGACCGCTCCTTGACAGAATTGATATTCAGGTTGAGGTTCCGGCACTTGATTTTTCGGATCTTTCATCAAAGGCCGAAGGCGAAAAGAGCGAGAGCGTCAGGGAGAGAGTTGTAGCGGCAAGAAAAATTTCAGCGCAAAGGTTTGTGTCGCTCGGCAAGAAGCCGGGATGCAATGCAGAACTTGAGAGTGCGGACATACAGAAATGCTGTGAGCTTGACGACGGTTGCCGAAGAATTCTTGAGCTTGCCTATGACAAGTTCGGAATTTCGGCAAGAGGATATGACAGAATTCTCAAGCTTGCACGGACGATTGCCGATCTTTCAGGACGTGAAAAGCTCGAGGCAAGTGATATTGCCGAAGCAGTGCAGTACAGAACGCTTGACAGAAAATATAAAGATATATAACATAAAAAGACAGCTTTGTTTGAATAAGACCGAAAAAAACGAAAGGGATAAGTCTGAAAAATAAATTTTTCAGACGATGTTTTGTGGCTTTCGCCACCGAAGCGGCGGCGATTTTGCAGTGCAAAACCAGCCCCAATTCCACAAGAAAGGAAGCTTTCGCATTGCGAAAGCTATGGTCATAAATATGGCAACGGTAAGAAAATCGGGACTCGGAAGAGGACTTGAATCGGTATTTACCGACAATAATATACAGGAAAATGACCGTGGCAGAGTGTCACTGAGAATAAATCAGATACAGCCGAGAAAAGGACAACCGCGTGAAGTTTTTGATGAGGAAGCGTTGAATGAGCTTTCATCGTCAATAATACATCATGGGGTCATACAGCCGATAGCTGTCCGTCCGACGGCTAACGGAATGTATGAAATAGTTGCAGGCGAGAGAAGATGGAGAGCCGCAAAGCAGGCAGGACTCACCGAGATTCCAGTTGTCGTGACAGAGCTTGACGACAAAAAAACGGTCGTTGTCTCGCTGATTGAAAATATTCAAAGGGAAAACCTGAATCCCATTGAGATTGCAAAGTCGATGAAAAAGATTATTGATGAGAATGATCTTACTCAGGAAGAGATAGCTCAGACACTCGGAAAAAGCAGAAGCGGCGTTGCAAATTATTTACGCCTTCTCGAGCTTCCCGAAAGAACGAAGAGTGCGCTTGCCGACGGCAGGATCACGCTCGGACATGCTAAGGTTCTTGCGGTACTCGGTGATGAGGCCGACGATATTATTGATGAAATAATAGAAAAGTGCATGAGCGTCCGTGACACCGAGGCACTTGTCAAAAAAATAAGTGAGCCGAAAAAAGTAAAAACACAGAATGTTGACAAGCTTGTTCTCGATTATAAGGCAGACCTTGAGCAAAGAGTTACGAAAAAGCTCGGCAGACGAGCAAAGCTTTCCGGCAGAGGAAAAAGCAAGAGGATCGAGCTGTATTATGAAGACGAAAACGACCTTGAGGAAATTCTCTCGGTTCTTTGCGGCAAAGATTTTTTTGAAGAATAAAAATTACAGAATGTATTTATACAAACAGAGGTAAACAGTATGATAGATATTAAGTATATAAAGGAAAACACAGAGGATGTAATTGGGCGTCTTGCCGCAAAAGGAAAGGACGCAAGAAAAGAGATAGAGGAAATACTTGAGCTCGACCTGAAACGCCGTGAGATAATTTCAAGAAATGAAGCACTGAAGGCTGAAAAAAACTCTGTTTCAAAGATGATTCCGCAATACAAAAAAGAAGGAAGAGATACCGCTGAAATCTTTGCAAGAATGAAGGAGATCGGCGAGACGATCAAAGCGGATGATGAAGAGCTTGCAAAAGTCGAGCAAAGATATAATTCACTGCTTCTCTCACTGCCGAATCTGCCCGACCCCGACCTTCGTCCCGGCGGAAAGGAAAACAACGAGCCGCTGAGATATTTCGGCACTCCGCATACATTTGATTTCGAGCCTAAGAACCATGTCGATCTTTGTACCGATCTCGGACTCATCGATTATGAACGCGGGACTAAGCTTTCGGGAAGAGGTTTCTGGATATACAGAGGAATCGGTGCACGTCTTGAGTGGGCGTTGCTGAATTATTTTATAGATACACATATATCGGACGGCTATGAGCTCGTTCTTGTTCCGCATATGTTAGGTTACGAATGCGGACTTACAGCCGGACAGTTCCCGAAATTTGCCGATGAAGTATATTGGCTTGAAACCGATGAATCGGACGAGAGAAGACGCTTTATGCTTCCTACTGCCGAGACAGCACTTGTTTCGCTTCACAGAGATGAAATTCTCTCGGAAAAAGAGCTTCCGAGAAAATATATTTCCTATACCCCCTGCTTCCGCAAAGAGGCGGGAAGCTATCGCACCGATGAGCGCGGAATGGTGAGAGGACATCAGTTCAACAAGGTTGAAATGGTTCAGTATACACTCCCCGAAAAATCGGATGAAGCATTTGAAGAGCTTGTCGGAAAGGCAGAAGCACTTGTCAAGGGTCTGGGCTTCCACTTCCGCACCGTAAAACTTGCCGCTGAGGACTGCTCTGCTTCAATGGCGAGAACATATGACATTGAGATACAGATTCCCTCAATGAACGGATACAAAGAGATCAGCTCGGTTTCAAATGCAAGAGATTATCAGGCAAGGCGTGGAAATATCAGATTCAGAAGAGAGTCGACAGGAAAGCCCGAATTCGTGAACACGCTCAACGGCTCGGGACTTGCTACCAGCCGTATTCTCCCGGCACTTGTTGAACAGAATCAGCTTCCCGACGGAAGCGTAAAAGTCCCCGAAGTGCTCCGTAAATATCTCGGCGGCATGGAGGTCATCACAAAAAAGATATGATTGCACTTGCGGTATTCAGTTTTGAATCGATGCCGTTTGGGTTTGTTGTATGGGGCTTGTATTTCGGACTTATTGCGGCAGGTCTTATGTCGGTGTATTATAAAAGATACCTCGGAAAATTTGTGAGAGGGCTGATTAAAAAAGAAGCATTTTCGCCCGACACTGCACTTTCTCTCAAGGCATTGGGACTTGATAAAATGTTTCTTCTCAAAAGAGCGATAACCCATTCAAATGTTTTCAGCTCTATAGTATATGAGAAAAACGACGAGGTCGTAATAAATGACGGCAGGGCGCTTCCCGTATATCACAGCAAGATCGATTTTTCAAGTGCCAGGTTTTACATTCCTTATGAGCTTCGCATCAGAGCAGGTATGAAATTTGAGAAAAAGGGCAGTCATATTGTTCTTGTTATAATTGCGGCGTTGATGTATTTCATACTCGCTTTACTGATAACATCTTATTATGATGTTATTATGGAATTCATACAAAATACAGTGTCATGAAATATTTAGCTGTCGGCATCGTGATTTTTTACACAATACACTTGCATGTAAATGAATAAATAAAAAACAGGGCTTAGCAATCGGAAAGGAAAGGTTATAATAATAATGAGTAAAAGCAGACGGACGATCTTAGGCGTAATAATTTCTGTGATAGCTTTGGCAGTGGTGATAGGTCTGGCAGTTCTTATCTTCACAATGTGCGGCTATAAGTATATAAACAGGGATTTTGTTTTCTCCGATTCGGAGGAAAGCTATTCGATATCTTATATCGGAAAAACAGATGATTCAGGCGAACCGTGTGACGGAACGTTGACATATTCGGACGGCAGTAAGGCTAAGGTTTCGACGGATGAGGACGGAAATACAAAGATCGAGTATTCTGACGGAAGTGTATATGTCGGAAAGATCGAGAACATGCACCGTAACGGATTTGGTATTCTGACCCTGAAAAACGGAGATGTTTACGAGGGCGAATTTTTCTATGACCTGCCTAACGGTGAAGGAAAATATTACTATTCCTGCGGAGATCTCTATGAAGGCTCGTTCAGAAACGGAGCAAAGCAGGGAAACGGAAAGTATACATTTGCCAACCTTGATGTTTTTGAAGGAAAATTTGAGAATAATCTGCGTAACGGATACGGGGTTTACACATACTCTGACGGTACGGTATACGAAGGCACATATGTCAAGGGCGTGAAGAGCGGCACCGGCAAGCTGACCATAGTATATTCGGACGGTACAAAAGATGTATATACCGGAGATTTTGTCAACGATATGAGAGAGGGCAACGGCGTCTATCAGTGGGCAAACGGAGACACATACTCGGGACAGTTCAAGGCAAACTACATAAACGGACAGGGAACATATAAATGGGTTGACGGCAGAAGCTACACCGGAGAATTTCTCGCCGGAGCGATAGTCAGAAATCCGTCGGTATATCCTGCACAGTAAGACTTTTTATCCGATCTGCCTTTATGGGCAGAGAAGAAAAAACATACTTTATCATTTTTTATCATGCTTTTTATAAGGGAAGGCAGATCACAGCGGAGGAAATTAAATGGGAACTATTCTTGCAATAGACGGAAACAGCATTCTCAACCGTGCATTTTACGGTGTGAAAGCACTGACCAACAAAAGCGGAATGCAAACAGGTGCGCTTTTCGGAATGCTGAATATAATTTTAGCCCAATATGACCGAATATCTCCCGATGGAGTAGCTGTTGCATTTGACCTCCCGACGCCTACGTTCAGACATAAAATGTATGATAAATATAAATCAAACCGCCATGGTATGCCTGAGGAGCTGGCGCTTCAGCTGCCTTATGCAAAGAAGATACTTTCGGCACTCGGATATTCCATAATAACAAAAGAAGGTTACGAGGCAGACGATATTCTCGGAACACTGTCAAAGCTCGGAGAGGGCGAAGGAAATTCGGTTTATATTCTCTCGGGCGACCGTGATCTGTTTCAGCTCATATCCGACAAAACAAAGATACTTCACGCATCGACAGGCGAAACAAAGGAATTCGGACATGATGAATTCTTTGAAAAGTACGGAATAAGGGTCGATCAATTTATCGATCTTAAGGCACTGATGGGTGATGCGTCCGACTGTATTCCCGGCGTTGCCGGAATCGGCGAGAAGACAGGAATAAAGCTTATCGCAGAATATTCATCTCTTGAAGGGCTTTATGAGCATATCGGTGATCTTAAGCCGGGAAGCTCAATGAGAAGCAAGCTTGAGAGCGGAAAGGACGACGCCTTTCTCTCACGTGAGCTTGCGACAATAAACAGGGATGTTCCGCTCGGGATCACGTGTTCAGACGTCTGTTCATGTGTCCGTGACGATGCGGCACTTCTCGAGCTTTTCACCGAGCTTGAATTCGGTTCGTTTATAAAAAGACTTAATGTCAATGCACAAAAGGAAGCTCCTGCTTCTCCTGAGAAAAAGGTCGATAAGGAATTTATAGAAAGCTTGAGCGGAGAGCTTTATGCTTCGTTTACCGACAGCAGCGTAAGCATAAGTGACGGAAAAAGTCTTTACAGCTGTGAGACAGACTCACTTTCGGATATAAAAGGACTTTTCCGTGATGATGTAAAACTATGCGTTTTCAATTCAAAAGAGTTATACCGTAAGCTTTCCGATATAGGCATTGATGATTTTAATTTCGATTTTGACATTATGCTTGCGGCTTATACAGTGAATCCATCCGAATCGGAATTTACACTTCAAAAGCTTGCATTCACCTATCTGGGAGAAGAATGCGCCGAGAGCGGTAAAACAGTTTATGAGCTTGCAAAAATACTGAAGGAAAAGATCGAGAATGACTCACTGCATTTTGTATATTACGATGTAGAGCATCCGCTTGCCAAGATACTTTGTTCAATGGAGAAGCACGGCTTCAAAATTGACAGACAGGAGCTTGAAAGCTATTCACAGTTTCTTGCCGAGCAGATATCGCAGCTTCAGAATACGATATACGAAAGTGCCGGAGGGGAATTCAATATCAATTCTCCTAAACAGCTCGGAGAGGTCCTCTTTGAAAGACTCGGTCTTCCGGGAAAGAAAAAGAAAAAAACGGGGAGCTACTCGACGAATGCCGAGGTGCTCGAGAGTTTGCGTCCTTATTACCCGATAATAGATCTTATCCTGAATTACAGAAAGCTCACAAAGCTTCGTTCGACATATACCGAAGGACTTTTAAAGGTTGCCGATCCCGATGGAATGGTGCACACCGATTTCAAGCAGACCGGAACGGTGACAGGGCGTCTTTCATCCGCCGAACCGAATTTGCAGAATATTCCGATAAGAACCGAGGAGGGAAGACTCCTTCGCAGATTCTTTATTCCCGAGCGTGAGGGCAGAGTGCTTATCGATGCCGATTATTCTCAGATCGAGCTGAGAATTCTCGCACATTTATCTGGTGATGAAAATATGATAAACGCTTTCAGAAGCGGAGCTGACATACATTCGTCAACCGCTTGCAGAGTCTTTGGTGTGAGCGAGGATGAAGTGACTTCTGAAATGAGAAAGAGAGCTAAGGCTATCAATTTCGGACTTATCTACGGAATGAGCGATTTTTCGCTTTCTCAGGATCTCGGAATTCCGCTTTATAAAGCGAGCGAATATATAGAAAGTTATTTTAATGCATATCCCACGATCAGAAGTTATCTCGATTCATGTGTAAGCTTTGCAAAAGAGAATGGATATTCACTCACAATGTTCGGAAGGCGGAGATATATCCCCGAGCTTTCGGCAGGTAAAGGACTTCTTCGCTCTTTCGGCGAGAGGGTCGCCAAGAATGCTCCGATTCAGGGAAGTGCGGCTGACATTATCAAGATAGCCATGATCAATACCTTCAATGCCCTGAAGGAAGCAAAGATCGATGCAAAGCTTATTTTACAGGTGCACGATGAGCTGATAATAGATTCATCCGAAAAAGACAGTGCACTTGCAGGTGAGATCCTCGTGCGTGAGATGGAAAACGCCGCAAAGCTTTCACTGCCGCTGTCGGTTGAGATGAAAATGGGCAAGAATTGGTATGAATGTAAGTAACTCCGGTTACAAACAATAATTTTACAAATAGTGTTTATGTATGTAAAACAAAGGTATAGATAAAAAGGTATATAAAATGAAGAAAAAAATATGTCTTTATGCTTTGATCTCGTTGTTGTTGCTTTCGCTTCTCGTTTCGTGTACTCCGACAGTCGTGATACCGATTACTACAAAAAAGCCGGATTCGGGAGAGAAGACCTTAACTGCATCAACAACGCCTGATATGAGCTTGACAACAACTCAGACATCGGCGACAACACCTACCGACACATCGGCGACAACACCTACCGACACATCGGTAACAACAACCACGACACCTGATCTGACACCGACACCGGACGTTACTGCAACACCGACACCGATAGTCACGCCGACTCCGACACCCGAAGAGAACGGATATATTCTCAAGGAAACTGCCGACGGCGGACTTGATTATCAAAACAGAATAATATTTTTAGGTGATTCGACATCATACGGACTCAAGCCATACAAAATGCTTCCCGAAGGAAACGAAACAAAGCAGGTCTGGTACGGAAGCGTGGGAGCAACGATCGCTCTGTTCAACGTCAAAACAGTAAAGCTGACGGCAACCAATTTTGCAGAGCCAATTTCAATACAGCAGGCACTTGAAACATATAAACCCGACATTCTTGTGTTGAAGCTCGGAATTAACGGCATAAAAATGCTTGATGAGCAGGCATTCAAGGAATACTACGGTTGGGTGATAAATGAGGTGTTTGAAAAATCGCCCGAAACAAAGCTGATATGTCAGGCTATCTATCCGGTTAAATCTGACAACAGTGCGCAGATTACCAAAAAACATGTGGAGGATGCCAACAAGTGGATAAAAGATCTTGTGAAAGAGAGATATCTCGGCGGATATAAATGCTATTATCTCGATTCATATGATATTTTCCTCAATTCAGACGGATATCTTGATCCGAAGTATGAAAACGGCGGTGACGGAATACACTTCAATGAGAAGGGTTATAAGCTCGCTCTTGATTATATAAGAACTCATATGGTACCCGATTGAAGACAGATTCTTTATTCTGAAAATAAAATATGATTAATAACGAGCCGATTAATATGCTTTTGTGTAAACGGCAATACGAGAAAGGAATGATACCCGAATGATTTCAAAGAGAATGGAAAAAATGTGCGGCGGCTCTTCACTGATAAGAGCTATGTTTGAGGAAGGAAACCGCATGGCAAAAATATACGGAAGGGAAAATGTATACGATTTTTCACTCGGAAACCCGAATTTTCCTGCACCTGAACAGCTTAACAGTGCCATCAAGGAGGTATTGGGCAGCGAGGAGAGCACATTTGTTCACGGCTATATGTCAAACTCGGGTTATCCCGATGTCAGAGCGGCGGTTGCCGATAATCTGAATAAGAGATTCGGTTGCAGCTTCTCGGAGAATAACATCATCATGACAGTCGGAGCGGCAGGCGGAATGAACTGCATTCTCCAGACACTGCTCAACGAGGGGGATGAGGTTCTTGTTTTTGCACCCTATTTTCTTGAGTACGGAAATTATGTCGCCAACTGGGGCGGAAAGCTGAAGATCGTTCCTGCAAACGAGCCGACATTCCTTCCCGACCCGGAGAAGCTTGAGCAGGCATTGACTGAGAACACAAAGGCGGTCATAATTAACAATCCGAACAACCCGACCGGTGTAATATACGATGAACAGACTCTTCGCAACATCGCAAAGGTGCTTGAAGAGAAAGAGAAGGAATATTCACACCCGATCTACATAATTTCGGATGAACCCTACCGTGAACTCGCATTTGACGGTGCAAATGTTCCGTTTATCCCGAATATCTACAAAAATACTCTTGTAGGATATTCATGGTCGAAATCGCTTTCACTTCCGGGCGAACGTATCGGATATATAGCGATCACTCCCGAAGCAGATGATGCAAAGCTTCTCTTTGACGCTCTGACCATTTCGACGAGAATTATAGGTTTTGTCAATGCACCGTCACTGATTCAGAGAGCTGTTGCGAAATGTCTTGACTGCTCGAGCGACCTCGAAGGATACGACACCAATCGTAAGCTCCTTTATTCGGCTCTTTGTGAATGCGGATTTGAGTGCGTAAAACCGCAGGGCGCATTCTACCTCTGGCTGAAAACTCCTTGCGATGACGGCGAATTCGTTGCAAAAGCGAAAGAGCACAGAATTTTAGTCGTTCCGGGTGCATCATTTGCCTGCCCCGGTTATGTCAGAATAGCATACTGTGTTTCAAAAGAACAGATCGAGCGTTCGATACCTGAATTCAAAGCACTCGCAAAGGAACTCGGACTGTAACAAAGAGATAACTATAATAACTCAAACCGAAGACAATATCTTTGTGCAGTGATGCTCAATAGCTCTTCCGCGGGCTGTTGCCTTTAAGAATCCCATTTAAAAAAAGTTTTTGAAGGTTTCATGAATGGGGCTTTGGGCAAAGCCCCGGTTTTATTTTGTCTGCAATCTGAGATTGAGGCTCGTGCGGATCAGGTTGACCGATTTAACAGACAGTGTGAGAGGAGTGAAAAAATGAACGGAAATATTTTGGTTGTGGATGATGAAAAAGAGATAGCGGATCTGATCGATGTCTATCTGAGCAATGACGGATATAAGGTATATAAATTTTATAACGGCAGGGACGCTCTGAAATGTATAGAAACGCAGGTATTTGATCTCGCAATTTTAGATGTGATGCTTCCCGATATTGACGGATTCCGTATTTGCCAAAAAATCAGAGAAAAGTTTTTTTATCCTGTTATAATGCTCACTGCGAGAGTTGAGGACAGCGATAAGATAATGGGACTTACTATCGGAGCAGACGATTACATTACAAAGCCCTTTAATCCTTTGGAGCTTACGGCAAGGGTAAAAACTCAGCTCAGACGGTATACACGCTACAACAATGCCGCCGGAAATAAGGAAAGGGTGATCTCCGAATATGACATACGTGGACTTATCATCAACAAAGATACCCACAAATGCAGTCTGTATGGACAGGAAATTTTCCTGACACCCATAGAGTTTTCGCTTCTCTGGTATTTATGTGAGAACAGGGGAAGAGTAGTTCGCTCCGAGGAGTTGTTTGAAAATGTCTGGGGAGAAAAATATATCGATAACAACAACACCGTAATGGCACATATCGCCAGGCTGAGAGAAAAGCTGAATGAGCCTGCGAGAAAACCGAAATTTATAAAAACCGTGTGGGGAGTGGGATATACAGTTGAATAGGAGTAAACAAAATATAAAGCACGCCCGTCTGAGGGCAATGTCACGCAGACTGTTTTGGAGATACTGTATGTCGGTTATCATCTATATTGTGGGATTGGTCGCATTTGCAATTGTGGCAGAAGCGATCTGTTCTGTCATAAATTTTAGCTGGGACAGTCTGATATATCGGATATTGAGTTATATAGGCAGACATATTATTCTTGTACTCGGGTCTTTGATATTTGCCGGATGGCTTGTAATAACTTACTATTTTATGTCAAGGCCGTACCGTTATCTTGAGGAAGTGGTAACGGCAACCGAAACGCTGGTGTCTCCATCCGATGAAGCTATTGTTTTGTCAAATGAAATGGCCGAGACCGAGAATGAGTTGAACAGAGTACGTGAAAAGGCATTTAATAATGCAAGAGCCGCAAAGGAAGCCGAAAAACGGAAAAATGATCTTGTGGTATATCTGGCACACGATCTGAAAACTCCTTTAACATCTGTGATCGGTTATCTGACACTTCTGCGTGATGAAGGGCAGATATCGGAGGAATTGAGAAGAAAATATCTGTCGATATCTCTGGATAAGGCAGAGCATCTTGAAGATCTGATAAATGAATTTTTTGAGATCACAAGATTCAATCTTTCTGATATAACGCTTGAATACAGCAGAGTGAATCTCACCCGTATGCTCGAACAGCTGACATATGAGTTCAGACCGATGTTTTCCGATAAGGGACTGACATGCTCTCTTATGATCGAACCCGACACCATGATAAGCTGTGATGTAGGGAAAATGCAGAGAGTTTTCGATAATTTGCTGAGAAATGCGGTGAATTACAGCTTTGAGGGGAGCAGAATAGATATTCGGGCAATGCAAAAAGACGGCCGGATATCAATACTCTTCAGGAATTGCGGAAACACGATTCCTCAGGACAAGCTTGAGCGAATATTTGAGCAGTTTTTCCGTCTTGACAGTGCGAGAAGCTCACGAAGCGGAGGTTCAGGACTCGGACTTGCCATAGCCAAAGAGATCGTGGAAAGGCATTACGGAACAATAAGCGCCCGTAGCGAAAATGAAGTTATCGAGTTTGAGGTAATGATTCCGGTATCGAAAATAAAATAGATGCCGCAAGAAAATCGTAAGATTTTTCAGAGAAAAAATGCAGGATTATATCAGTGAAAACAAATAAAAAAAGCTCACGCTTTTGGTACAATCAATCTACCGAAGCGTTGAGCTTTTTTGATATTTATGCTCAGATAATAAATGCACATAAAGATACCGAATAACAGATAGAAAAACGAGGGAAAAATGAACGTTAAAGAAATGAATGAGAATAAGGACAAAATGAAAAAAAGTATAGCTGTCATTTTCGGCGGCAACTCAAGTGAGTACGAAATTTCACTGCAATCTGCGGCGGCAGTTATACGGAACATAAGAAAAGACAAATTTGAGATAATTAAGATCGGAGTCACTAGAGATGGCGAATGGTACCGCTACACTGGCGACACGCAGATGATAGAAAGCAATGAATGGGTTCACGATGCCCGAAATCTGCACCCTGTTGTTATATCGCAGAATCGGTCGGTAAAGGGATTTCTTGAATTTGCAGACGGGGAGTATATCGAATCCGGGATAGATCTTGCTTTTCCGGTTATGCACGGAAAGAACGGCGAGGACGGGAGATTGCAGGGCTTGCTTGAGCTTGCAGGTATCCGGGTCGTCGGATGCGACACTCTTTCAAGTGCATTATGTATGGATAAAGACATAGCACACAGACTTGTTGCTCAATCGGGAATTGAGGTTCCGAAATCGCTGACATTCGGCAGATGCGAAATGAGTGACGCAATAAAATCCATAAATGCCGAACTTAAATATCCGCTTTTCGTGAAGCCTGTACGGTCGGGGTCTTCGTTCGGCATCACAATGGTAAGTGAACCGTCAGAGCTGAATGCGGCAATAGCTGAGGCATTCGATCACGACACACACGTGACAATTGAAGAGCGTATTCCCGGATTTGAGGTCGGATGTGCTGTTATGGGAATTGACGAGCTTACATCCGGCAGAGTTGACGAGATCGAGCTGTCAAACGGTTTTTTCGATTATACTGAGAAATACAGTCTTAAAACATCGAAAATACATATGCCTGCAAGAATTGACCGTGATGAGGAGGACAGGATCAGGGAAACGGCGATTAAAATATACCGGACACTCGGCTGTTCCGGCTTTGCAAGAGTTGACATGTTTTATACGCCTGATCGCAAGATAGTCTTCAACGAGGTGAACACTATACCCGGAATGACATCACACAGCCGCTATCCAAATATGATGAAAGGCATAGGTCTGTCTTTTGAGCAGATGCTCGATAAGCTGATAGGCATGTATATCTGACGATGTTTACTCAAAATGTTGAAAGTGAAATGACAGCGAACAGGATGGGCAACAGAGCGTATATTGAGATCGATCTTGACAATCTCAGACATAATGTCGGGGTTCTGAATAGTGCAATGCCGCTGAATTGTTCGCTGATGGCGGTCGTGAAGGCGGGAGCTTACGGACACGGGGCATTTGAAATTTCATCAACTCTTGAACAGTGCGGTGTATCTGCATTTGCCGTTGCAACGATAGACGAAGCCGTCAGCCTCAGAAAAAAGGGAATTCGGGGCGAGATACTTATACTTGGTTATACAAATGTATGCCGTGCGAGCGAATTGAAGAAGTACGATCTTATACAGACAATTATAAGCTATGAATACGCCGAAGCGCTTAACAATGAAGGAATACATGTAAATGTCCATATCAAAACAGATACGGGAATGCACCGTTTGGGAATAGACTGCGATGACTATCAGCATGTTGCAAATGTCTTTTCAATGAAAAATATCAATGTTTGCGGGATTTATACGCACTTGGCTTGCTCTGACAGCAACATCAGCGAAGATGTAGCCTTTACAATGGGTCAGATAGACAGATTTTATGAGCTTATCGCCAATCTGAGAAAGTGCGGTATAAGCATACCCAAGCTTCATATTCAGAGCAGCTACGGACTTATGAATTATCCCTATCTCAGATGCAATTACGTGAGGTGCGGAATGGCGTTATACGGTGTCAAAAGCCGTCCAGATGATGAAACTCTGCTTAAACTTGATCTTCAGCCTGTTCTGTCCTTAAAAGCAGAGGTTGCACTGATACGGAAGATAAAAAGCGGAGAGAGCTACGGATATGGCAGAAGCTTCAGAGCAAAGCGTGATACACTGATCGCCATTCTGCCGTTGGGATATAAAGACGGCATTCCTCGGAGCTTGTCAGACGGCAGGGGAAGTGTCATCGTCAGGGGATGTAAAGCAAAAATCGTCGGAAAGGTCTGCATGGATCAGCTTGCTGTCGATATAACAGATATTTGCGGTGCCCATGTTGGGGACATTGCGACGATCATAGGAGAGCAGGGGGATATAAGCATTTCCGCCGCAGATCTTGCCGGTGCATCGGGGAGCATCGGAAATGAGCTTCTGTGCAGACTGGGTGAGAGATTGCCTGTTCTGATAAAAGAAAAATGCAACAAACAGGTCTGACACGCTGCATTATATCGGAATATCTTTTTTCCTGATTTTCCTGCACCAAAAACCGCCGTCTTTTTCGGACGGCGGTTTTGGCTCGCTTTAATTGCGGGAGATTTTGGAGGGAATCTATAAATAATAGGAAGTGTTCTTTTTTTGTTATTCTATTGTCGTATCGATCTTGAAACGCAGTATCTTCTTGAGTGTGTTTTTGGGGAATTCCTCTTTGCGTATGCGGACGAGGGCAACTTTTTTATAAGGAACTGCTGTTTTGTTGATGTTATCAACTTTTTTACGGAAATAATCCTTCAGATCTTCAATTCCGTTTTTCTCGCAATATTCAAAATCAGGGAAAATTTCGGCAACTATTGCATTGTGTGCAATGCCTTTTTTGCTCTTTCCTTCATATACGATAACTTCAAGCACGCCCGGAATTCCGCTCAGTTCGTTTTCTATCTCTTCGGGATATACATTTTTACCGTTTGACAGGATGATAAGATTCTTCTTTCTTCCCGTGATGTAAAGTATGCCGTTTTTATCTGTTTTACCGTAGTCGCCTGTTCTGAAATATCCTTCATCGTCAAATGCCGCCTTCGTCGCTTCTTCGTCTTCATAATATCCGAGCATGACATTAGGACCTTTGACAAGAATTTCGCCCTCGCCGTCTTCGTTGGGTTCATCAATTTTAATCTGATCTATCTCTATTACATTTCCGACACTTCCGTAAACGACATTCTTTGAACGAGTGAATGCAATAAGCGGGGCGCACTCAGTGATGCCGTAACCGTTCAACACCTGAACGCCTATAGATTCAAAAAACGACATGATCTCGGGATTGATGGGAGCACCGCCCGAGATTACAGTGCGAAGCTTTCCGCCAAATGGTGTACGCAGTGCAGAGAACAGACTGTTTCTTCTGTCAATTTTCACATGTCTCAGTGAATTGCTGAGCTTCATCATGCGGCTGACCAGCTTATCCTTGCCCTGATCGCTGATATTTCCGACAAGCTTTCTGTGGAAGTTTTCGAGGAAGAGGGGAACAAGAGCAAGGTGTTCGGGCTGTTGCTCCTTCATCTCCTTCATAAGATAGCGAAGACCGGATGAAATATATATTTCGGCCCCTATCATTGTGTGACCTATGAACATGATGCTCGAGCCGTAGGTGTGATGCGGAGGGAGAAGAGATATTGTTTTTTCACCGTAATCGATATACGGAACAGCTGACGCTATGCATGAAAGAATTGCCTTCTGTGTAAGCATTACGCCCTTTCCTTTGCCTGTTGTTCCTGAGGTGTAGACCAGAAGAGCGAGCTTTTCCGGGTCGATTTCGGCATTTTCATAGTTTTTGGGATTCTTTCTGTATTTCATACTGCCCGCTGCCGTAAGCATGTCTGTATTGTTCTCTTCATCGCTTGCAAGCATATATACAGTGGGTGATGTCAGCTTCAGAGTCTGCGATATTTCATCGCCCTTTTCTTTTATATCTTCATCACAGAAAAGAAAGCTGATGCCTGCTTTTTTTGCTGTGTCGGCAAGGTCGCACGCATGCCAATCTCTGTCAAGCGGTACAACTATTGCACCTATTGAAAGAAGCGAGAAATATGTCAGCGCCCAATCATATGAAAATTTACCGATTACGGCGCATTTTTTGCCCTGACATCCCATTGCAAGAAGCTCACTTGAGAATGAGCGGACATCATCACGGAGTGAGTTGAAGGTCACTTTTACGATATCTTTATCGGCAGGATTTCTTCTGTATGAATATGCAGTTTTGTCTGAATAGGTATCTCCTGCCCACTCTATAAGCTCTCTGACTGTTCCGAATTCATGACTTTCATGTATTTTTTCTGTTGACATGGTTTTATCTCCTCGAATCTGTATTTCGTATTATTTTAATTTGATCTATATTTACAGCACACTGTGTGCTGAAAACGGCTTTTTTAATCGGATATACCGCTGAAACCGATAACCACAGATCGGAATGCATCGATAAGATCCGATATTTCATTCAATAATTTATTTTTTTTAAAAAATCATTTCCTGATTCCGTCGATCAGAATGCCGAAGCTGTACCTGAAGATCCTGACAGCCTCGTCTATCGGCAATTCACGCATAAGGGCATCAGCGTTGAAGCCTCTTATGAAGCACCAGACCGAATATGCGAAGGCGTCCGAATCGACTTTTTTTATATATCCACGCTCGTGTCCGAATTCGAGAAGCTTTATTATCTCGCCTTTCCACCATTCGTAGTTGCTGTCGTTTCTCGAATCGCTCTCAAAAACATAAAGATTGAAGTGCATCTTTTTTTCATATGACATTATGAGTGTATTTGTCATGATGTCGATCACCTGAGTAAAGAAATCACCCTCAGAGTCAAACGTGGACTGTATGTCTTCATGCAATTTAAGTACTGTTTTTTCGTATACGATATTCAGGACCTCTTCAATGTTGTGAAAACGGTTATAAAAAACACGGTTTGTGATGCCGAGTTCCTTGAGAATCACTCTGACTGTTATATTTTCCGCACCCGATATCATTGCATGTTTTTCGGCAACGTCAATTATTTTGAGTGACATTTCATCGTTTATAAGTTCACTTTGTGAAGACATTTCCGTTAGTGACTCCTATTGATCAATTTCAGCACACTGTGTGCTGAAAGGTATAATATCACAGATCAAGTTTTTTGTCAAGCCTTTTTTAAAATTATTTTCAAATTCAATTCAGGGAATACTGTAACTTTCAGGATTCACTATATTTATTTTTACTAACAGTATTTTATTCGTTTTTTTACCCTATATATGCTCGTTTTCAAAAATCTCTCTTGACAACACATGATTTTGATAGTATAATCGTATTGTAATTTTTATTAAATATTGTTTAATATAATTTAATCGGTGGATAAAGTCTGAAAAATAGATTTTTCAGACACGTTTTGTGGCTTTTGCCACCGGAAAAGCGATTTTGCTCCGCAAAACCAGCCCCAATTCCGAAAGAAAAGAAAGGGAGCTTTCGCAATGCGAAAGCTATGGTCGTAAATATGGAAATCGAAAAAATACTCGAAAAGTGTGACCACACACTTCTGTCACAATGCGCAACATGGGAGGATATCAAATCGATATGCGACGACGGAATGAAATATAACACGGCATCTGTTTGTATTCCTCCGTCATATGTCGGAAGGGCAAAATATTATGTAGGGGACAGACTTAAGATCTGTACTGTAATAGGATTCCCCAACGGCTACAACACTCCTGCTGTAAAGGCATATGAAACCAAAGAGGCACTTGAGGAAGGTGCTGACGAGATCGATATGGTCATAAATATCGGCGAGCTTAAAGCAGGAAACTATGAATATGTCGAAAACGAAATAGCACTCCTGAAGGATATCTGCGGCGACAAGGTTCTGAAGGTCATAATTGAGACCTGCCTGCTCACAGACGATGAAAAAATAAAAATGTGCGAGATCGTAACACGCTCGGGTGCAGATTATATCAAGACCTCCACCGGCTTTTCAAAGGCAGGTGCAACACGTGAGGATGTTAAGCTTATGGCTGAAAATGTCGGCGAGAATGTCAAGGTCAAGGCGGCAGGCGGCATATCATCGATCGAGGATGCAGAGGACTTTATTGCTCTCGGCGCAGACCGCCTCGGAACAAGCCGGATCGTGAAGATAGTCAAGTCTCAGGAAAATCAATAAAATCTATAATATTTAATGAATTTCAGAATAATATTAACACTAATTAAGGAGATATAAAAATGGCAGTACCTACACCGCATATACAGGCGACAGAGGATATGATAGCAAAAACAGTTCTTATGCCGGGAGATCCATTGCGTTCAAAGTTCGTTGCCGAAACTTTTCTTGAAGATCCTAAGCTTTTTAACAATGTAAGAGGAGTTCAGGGTTATACCGGAACATGGAAGGGCATTCCCGTCTCGGTCATGGCAAGCGGAATGGGAATTCCGTCAATAGGAATTTATTCATATGAGCTTTTTAACTTCTTCGGAGTCGATAACATTATAAGAATAGGTTCAGCAGGTGCTATTCAGCCTCAGATCAAGCTTTATGATATCGTTTTCGGAATGGGTGCATGTACGACATCCAATTACGCAAATCATTATCATCTGCCCGGAACTTTCGCTCCTATCGCAGATTATGAGCTTCTCAAAACGGCAATTGCCGAGGCTGAAAAGCTTGATGCAAGATTCTTTGTCGGAAATATACTCTCATCCGACCAGTTCTATAACGACTTTCCGGAGGACACTCTGAAATGGTCCAAGATGGGCGTTATGGCGGTCGAAATGGAAGCCGCAGGTCTTTATATGAACGCACTGCGTGCAGGCAAGCGTGCTCTTTCGATCTGTACAATATCCGACAGCATTATAACACACGAGGAAACAACATCAGAAGAGAGGCAGACAGCCTTCCGTCAGATGATGGAGATTGCTCTGAATACAGCGGTGGAAATGGCTAAAAAGCCGCTTTAAAATAATCGTGGCTTTGCCCCGTACCCCATTCATAAAACATTCAAAAACTTTTTTGAAAGGGAAACAAGCAAATTTTTATAGCAAATCATCCTAAACAAAATAAACCGAAGGTGGGAAGGTTTCTCGTTTCCTGTTTCCCGAAATGTGCAGAACCGCTAAGATAGGATTACAAGCGAAAATTCTGTGATAAATCATCCGAAACAAAATAAACCAAAGGTAGGAAGGTTTCTCGCTTCCTCTTTTCCAAAGAGGAAGAAAAAATAAAATCCATGAAGAGAATGTTTATAATAGTGCTGGACAGCTTCGGAATTGGAGAAATGCCGGATGCGTCATATTGGCACGATGAGGGGAGTAATACCCTCGGGGCGGTGAGAAATCATCCGAATTTCAACTGCCCGAATATGAAAAAATTAGGACTGTTTAATATCGATACAGTCGGCGGAGGAATTGAGGATCCGCAGGCTTCGTTTGCCCGAATGGCTGAGAGTTCAAAAGGTAAGGATACAACAATAGGACATTGGGAGATCGCAGGCATAATATCGCCCGAACCACTCCCGACATATCCGAACGGATTTCCTCAGGATGTCATTGCCGAATTTGAGAGAAGAACGGGCAGAAAAACGCTTTGTAATATGCCTTATTCGGGAACTGAGGTGATCAAGGATTACGGTGAGGAGCATATAAAAACAGGCGCACTTATCGTATATACATCTGCCGACAGCGTCTTTCAGGTCGCCGCACATGAGGATGTTGTTCCGCTGAATGAGCTGTACAGATACTGCGGGATCGCAAGAGAAATGCTGTGCGGCAAGCATGGAGTCGGCAGGGTAATTGCACGCCCGTTTACAGGCGAATACCCATTTACAAGAACATCGGGAAGACACGACTATTCACTTTTGCCGCCTGCAACCACGATGATGGATATCCTTATGAAAGAGGGTTACGCTACAATATCGGTCGGAAAGATAATAGATATTTTTGCGGGAAAATCGATATCTGAAGCGAACAGAATCGTAAATAATACCGATGGAATGAATAAAACTCTTGATATACAGAAAAGAGATTTCGATGGACTGTGTTTTGTCAATCTTGTCGATTTTGATATGGTATACGGACACAGAAATGATATTCCGGGATATGCCAAAGCACTGACCGATTTTGATGTTCAGCTCGGTGAATTTCTCGGCGGAATGCGTGATGACGACATTCTTATCATAACAGCAGACCACGGATGCGATCCTGCAACACCGTCAACCGACCACTCAAGAGAGTATGTGCCGATGATGATATGCGGAAAGAATATCAAAAAAGGTGTCAATCTCGGAACAAGGAGCAGCTTTGCCGATATTTCGGCGAGCGTTCTTGAGTATTTCGGTTGCGATGCCGGCGAAACAAAGGGCAAGTCATTCCTGAAGCAGGTCCTATGATAAATCCGATAAATCAGATTAATCAGATAAATTTGATGAATCAGATTTATCAAATAAACCAAATGTATATTTAAAAAATAAGAGAGAAAGGGTCAATTATTATGAGCGATGCCGAGCTTATAATTCTTGCAAATGAGCAGAGAAAAAAATCTTATGCTCCATATTCGCACTTCACGGTAGGAGCAGCTCTTGTGACAAAAAGCGGAAATGTGTATACAGGCTGTAATATTGAAAACGCCGCATATTCTCCCTCGGTTTGTGCCGAGAGGGTCGCACTTTTCAAGGCGGTCAGTGAGGGCGAGTCTGAATTTTTAAAGGTCGCAATAATCGGCGGAAATGAAGGGCAGGAAGGCGTATTCTGTGCACCCTGCGGTGTATGCCGTCAGGTTTATTCCGAATTTGTCGGAGAAGATTTCAGATTCGTGCTCGGCTCGACTTCTCAGTTCGGAGAATATACGCTTGCCGAGCTTTTGCCCTATTCATTCACTAAATCCAATCTCGGAAAAGAGTAACATATCTACAGGTAATCAGAGGTGTAGCGTGAAAGCTATGATCTACTTGTTCCCGTAAGTTCATCTGTTTCACGCCTAAATTCGCCCTCGCAGGTTCTGCGAATTCGCAGGCTCGGCGAATTTCATCAATGATTTGTGCCGCCGCCTTGGCGGCGGAATGGAGTTTTATATGAGAATGTTCGATATAATCAAAAAGAAAAGGGACGGAGAAAAGCTGTCGAAAGAAGAAATACGCTTCTTTGTCGACGGATATGCAAAGGGAGAAATACCCGATTATCAGGCATCGGCTCTCTGTATGGCAATCTATTTCAAGGGAATGGATATTGATGAAACAACAGAGCTTACGCTTGCCGTCAGAGATTCGGGAGATAAGCTTTCGTTTGCGAATATAGACGGAATAAGGGTTGACAAGCATTCAACAGGCGGAGTCGGAGATAAGACATCGCTTGTCGTTGCACCGATCTGTGCCGCACTTGGCGTGAAAATTGCCAAGATGAGCGGAAGAGGGCTCGGACATACCGGAGGAACGATAGATAAGCTTGAGTCTATCAGGGGACTTCGCACGACATTCACGACAGAAGAATTTGAAAAGATCGTGAATGAAACCGGAATTGCCATTGCAGGACAGAGCGCAACACTTGCACCTGCCGACAAAAAGCTGTATGCCTTGCGTGATGTCACGGCTACTATAGACAGTATGCCGCTTATAGCATCAAGTATTATGGGCAAAAAGCTTGCCGCAGATGACGACTGTATTCTGCTCGATGTCAAAACGGGAAGCGGTTCGTTCATGAAAACTCTTGAAAATTCCAAGGAACTTGCAAGGATCATGGTCGATATCGGAAAGAAGGCAGGAAAGCAGACGGCGGCATTTATAACCGATATGGACCGTCCGCTCGGGAATGCCATAGGAAATTCACTCGAAGTTATAGAGGCTGTCGAGACTCTCAGAGGAGAGGGAGCGGATGATCTGACCGAGCTTTGCATTGCACTTGCAAGCTATATGCTATTCCTTGCAGGAAAGGGAAGCGAGCAGGAATGTGAGAGCGCAGTAAAGAAAGCGATATCGTCGGGAAGCGCGCTTGATAAATTTGCTCAGATGGTAAAAGCACAGGGCGGAGATCCCGAGTGGATATACAATACCGATAATTTCCCGAAGCCACTTTTTGCTCATGAAGTGATATCGGCTAAAGAAGGATATATACAGAGCGTAAATACAGAAGAGTACGGCGTTGCAAGCCTGCTTTTAGGTGCCGGAAGAAATACGATAGAAGATGTGATCGACCCGAGCGCCGGAATCATACTCAGGAAAAAGACAGGCGATTTTGTCAAAAAAGGCGATGTCATTGCAACTCTTTTCACAAGCACCAAGAGTGAAATGTTTGCCCAGTCCGAAAAGAAGCTTTTGGACGCAACATACATAGGAAAAGAAAAACCGCAAGAGCATCCGGTGGTGCTTGCAGTGGTGAGGTAAAACAAGGCTGTATTCAGCGGAGGTGGGGAATGTCAAAGCTCTATTTTAAATACGGTGCGATGGGCTCATCGAAATCGGCTCAGGCACTCATTACAAAATTCAATTACGAAGAACGCGGAATGAAGGTAATGCTTATAAAGCCTACCATAGATACACGTGACGGCGTTAATATTGTACATTCAAGAATAGGTCTGCAGGCACCTGCAATAGGTGTATCGCAGGATGAAGACCTGTATAAGCTTTATTCAGAAAAAAACAGCGATTGCAATGTCATTATAGTGGATGAGTGTCAATTCCTTACACCGCAGCAGGTGGATGAGCTCGGGCAGATAGTAATAGATTTCGATATTCCGGTACTCTGCTTCGGACTTGCAACAGATTTTCTTACACATATGTTTCCGGGAAGTCAAAGGTTGTTCGAGATTGCCGAGTCTGTCAGTGAGATCAAATCAATATGTAAGTGTGGTGCAAAGGCTACAGTGAATGCACGGCTTGACGGGAACGGAAATGTGCTGTTTTCAGGCGATCAGCTCTGTATAGGCGGAAACGACAAATACCTTGCAATGTGCAGGAAATGCTGGCTTGAGCATAAGAAAAAACAGAATGTATAACCTTGTCGCAGCGTGATTAAGCGAGCTTATCACGCTTTGCTCCGATTTAAAGCTTTTATATTGAAAAGCCGGGAAAAAGAAAGGACAAAAAATGAAACCACTTGTTATAGGTATGTGCGGCGGCACGGGAAGCGGAAAGACAACGCTTTCGCAGAAGATAGTCGACTATTTTAAGGGCGACGCACTTCTTTTGTGTATGGACTGTTACTATAAGGATAATAAAGAGCTGAGCTTTGAGGAAAGAGTCAAGACCAACTATGACCACCCCGATGCATTTGACACCGACCTTTTTGTAAAGCATATAAAGGCTCTGAAAAACGGAGAAGCAATAGACCATCCGACATATGATTTTGCAAAGCATTCAAGAGGGGAAAAGTGGGAACATGTAGAGAGCAAGCCTGTTATCGTGCTGGACGGAATAATGCTTTTTGCAATACCCCGTATTGTTAAGCTTCTTGATATCAAGCTGTTTATAGATACAGACGCCGACGTTAGAATTCTCAGAAGAATAATGAGAGACGTAAAGGAAAGAGGAAGAAGCCTTGATTCTGTTGTCAGTCAGTATCTGGCAACCGTAAAACCGATGCACGAAGCATTTATTGAGCCGAGCAAACGTCTTGCGGATATAATAGTTCCCGAGGGCGGATACAATGAAGTTGCCTTCGATATGATCATAAGTACCATAATCAAAAAAATTACAGAAAAGTAATATTATTTTTCAAAAAGTCTTGACAAGCCGGGAATTATGTGTTATCATAAATAGCCGCTTGATTGTGGGCTTAAAACTTCGGTTGCCCATGTCAGCGAGACTTATGGCCAAAGAGCCGCAGAAAGAGAGGTGCTTTTCGTGTTTGCAGTAATCGAAACAGGCGGAAAGCAGTATAAAGTCAAGGAAGGCGATATCGTATTCGTAGAAAAACTCGAGTGCGAAGAAGGCAGCACAATTACATTTGATAAAGTAATCGCTGTTGATTCGGAAGCCGGATTCAAGCTTGGCACACCCTATGTTGAGGGCGCAACAGTTACAGCTAATGTCGTAAAAAACGGTAAGGCAAAGAAGATCGTTGTTTTCCGTTATAAGTCAAAGAAGAACGAGAAAAAGAAGCTCGGTCACAGACAACCGTTCACAAAGGTTCAGATCACATCTGTCAATGGCTGATAGAACATGACAAAAATCGTATTTTTCAGACGTGACGGCATCTTTTTCGGATTTGAGGAGCACGGACACACGGGTTACGGAGATGAAGGAACGGATATACTTTGTTCTGCAATTTCCGCAATGACAATGTTGATAATCAATACCGTTGAAATATCGTATGCATCAAATGTTGATTATATCATACATGAAGATACGGCAGATATCACATTGAAGGTCATGGCTGCCCTGCCTGAATTTGAAGAGGATGAGAAAAAAAGATACGCAATCAGCGGTCTTATTCAGGGCTATTATTATCAGCTCAACGACCTGATCGAGGATTATTACGATTATCTTGAGGTCGATGTTATCGATGCTTAAGGCATCATTAAACTAATTACGGAGGAAAACAAAATGTTAAGACTTGGATTACAGTTTTTTGCACATAAAAAAGGTGTCGGTTCTACAAAGAACGGCAGAGACAGCGAAGCAAAACGACTTGGTGTCAAGAAGTCCGACGGCCAGAGCGTTCTTGCCGGCAACATCATCGTAAGACAAAGAGGAACACATGTCCATCCCGGCGTAAATGTCGGAAAGGGCTCTGACGATACTCTCTTCGCTCTTATCGACGGTACTGTTAAATTTGAAACCATTACCGGCGGAAAGAAACGCGTAAGCGTTGTTTCAGCAGAATAATGCAGAAACTATAACATAAAAAGTACATTATTTTATATGACTTTTATATGAAATGAAGGCAATACCGGGTGATATGCCAGGGGTATTGCCTTTATGCTTTTTAATAGCCGCACAGACTCATGGGACAGGCGATTTAACAAAAAATTCAATCTATTTTTTGATAAAGTGTTGATTTATAACGATTTGTGTGCTATTATCAATCATAGGCAGATATACTCTGCAAATCAATTTACAATTATGTATGGAGGAAGATATGGAAGTTAAATTTTATCGTTGTAAGCATTGCGGACAGATCATTACTGTAATAAAGGATACCGGAGTTACTCCCGAGTGCTGCGGTGAGAAAATGACAGAGCTTGTCGCCCGTTCCACCGATGCCGCTGTAGAAAAGCATGTTCCCGTATGGAATGTAGAGAACGGCAAGGTTCTTGTAAATGTCGGCGAGGTGGCTCACCCGATGACCGAAGCTCACTATATCGAATGGGTGGCTTTGAAGAGTACAAATTCTGTTCAGATCAAGATGCTGAATCCGAGCGATGAGCCGAAGGTATGCTTTGCACTTTCAGAGGGTGAGAAGGCAGAGGAAGTTTATACATACTGCAATCTTCACGGACTTTGGAAATAAGAGGACATCAATAGTATTAACAGAAAATTCGGGGAATTTTCAGGATATTTTTTCGGAAGTTCCCCGATTCTGCGATACTTATAGTTACCAGACACGAATGAAACGGACAGTATAAAGAGGATATGATATGCTTGGGGCTATAATCGGAGATATTGTCGGCTCGCCGTATGAGTTCGAGACGGAAAAATAAAGGATTTTGAGTTGTTTTCTCCCGATTGCAGACCCTACAGATGACAGCATTATGACAATTGCCGTAGGGTGTGCATGCGTGGAGGCAGATTGCCGTGATGAAGAGAGCTTTAAGAGAAGACTTACGCAGCGTATGCGTGAGCTCGGCAGACTTTATCTATGGGCAGACTATGGCGGCGGATTTTACCGTTGGCTGATAGATGACAAATCAGGGAGCTATCGGAGGTTCAATTGCACAGGCGTATTTCGGAGTACCCGATGATCTGAAGGAAAAGGGAATCGGCTATCTTGATGATACCTTGCAAGAGTATTTTTTTGAATATGCAGATCAATTGACGGAATAAACAATAAATGAATAATGATTTATAGATTGTATTCATCATTATTTGTTTTCAGCCGTGTGGGGTAGGGGTTCCACATGATGGGGGACGTTGCAATTGATTTGAGTTGTGCTTTATTACAGCACAATTACCTATACCAATCCCTTCAATAAAGTCTTTGAGGGGGCAAATGTGAAACTTTCTGAAGAAAGCTTCACAGGGAACTTTCTAAAGAGAGTTTCCCCGACTACAAAATGCAAACTAACTACGGAGAAATAATTATGGAAATATTGAAGAAGCTAATGAACTGCCAGTCGGTTTCAGGAAGAGAGAATAAGGTTACCGATCTTATAGCCGATATGCTTAAGGGGCATGTTGACGAGATCAAGAAGGACAATATGGGAAATCTTATTGCATTTAAAAAAGGAAGTGCGGAGAACGCCAAAAAGCTTATGCTTGCCGCACATACCGATGAGATAGGATTCATTGTCACACATATAGAAGATAAGGGATTCATCAGAATAAACTCGGTCGGAGGAATAGATTTTGCGGCGGCGGCATACAGCGTTGTTGAATTTGAAAACGGCGTCAAAGGAGTGCTGGTGCCGGAGAGCGGAGTCGGTGCGGGAGATTACAGACAGAATAAATTTGTCGTGGATATAGGTGCAAAAGACAGAAAGAGTGCCGAAAAGCTTGTTCATGTTGCAGATACATGTGCGGTCTGTCCGAGCGTCACCAAGCTCTCGAACGGATTCTACTCGGGACGTCCGTTTGACGATAAGATAGGCTGTGCAATAATGGTCAGAGCCGCTCTCGCGTGCGAGAAGCCTGTAAACGACACATATTATGTATTCACCGTTCAGGAAGAGGTCGGATGCCGTGGGGCAAAAACTTCGGCTTTCTCGGTTGCCCCCGATTTTTCGCTTGCATACGATGTCACGGGAAGCGGCGACAGTATGGGAGCAAAGCCGATGGAGGTGTACCTCGGTAAGGGTGCGGCAGTTAAGGTAAAGGATTCTTCGGTAATCGCAGATATCACTTTCGTAAGGGCTATCGAAAAGATCGCAAAAGAGAATAAAATACCCTATCAGCTCGAGATCCTCGAAGCCGGCGGAACAGATACATCGGCAATGCAGATGGCAGGGGCAGGCTCAAGAGCAAGCGCCCTCTCGGTTCCCACAAGATATATTCACTCGGTCAATGAAGTCATAAATAAAAAAGATTATGACGCATGCGTAGATCTTACAGTGGCTATATTGAATACAGACCTCAGGGAAATATAAAGTCTGAAAAAATATTTTTCAGACGTGTTTTGTGGCTTTCGCCACCGAAAAGGCGATTTTGCAATGCAAAACCAGCCGCAATTCCCACAAGAAAGGAAACTTTCGCAATGCGAAAGCTATGGTCATATATATGGAATTCAGTAGAGAATTACTCGATCTGTGCGATGAAGCAGAAAAAGCACTTTCGGAAAGATTCAAGGAGATCGACAGGATAGCATTTGCAGGAACGCAAAAGGTCATGAATGCTTTTGCAAAGCACCATGTTGATGAGAGCATGTTCGCAGGCTCGAGCGGTTACGGCTATGACGATAAGGGAAGAGATGCACTTGACAAAATCTATGCCGATGTTTTTGGTGCGGAAAGCGCATATGTAAGACACAATATCGTCAACGGCACACAGGCTTTAGCTATCGGTCTGTACGGACTTCTTCGCCCGGGAGATACACTTCTCTCGATTGCAGGCAAACCTTATGATACACTCGAAAAGGTCATCGGAATAGCCGAAGGGGCTGAGAGCGGAAACGGTTCGCTTGCTGATTTCGGGATATCATACCGTCAGGTCGAATTGCTTCCCGACGGAAGTTTCGATTTTGAAAGCATCGAAAAAGAGCTTGACGAGAGTGTAAAAGTAGTATTCATTCAGCGGTCAAAGGGCTATTTGCAGAGAAAAACACTCTCACCCGAGCAGATAGGGGAGGTTACCCGATTCGTAAAGCAAAGATCGGCGGCGTATGTTTTTGTCGACAACTGCTACGGCGAATTTGTCAGCGAGCACGAGGTGACAGAATACGGTGTTGACCTTATGGCAGGATCACTTATCAAAAACCCCGGCGGCGGAATGGCTGAGAGCGGCGGATATCTTGCCGGAAGTGCAAAAGCGGTTGAGCTTGCTACATACAGAGCAACGACAGTCGGCGTAGGTAACGAGGTCGGGGCAACTCTCGGACAGAACAAGAGCCTGTTCAAAGGCTTCTTCTATGCTCCGCATACGGTTGCACAGGCACTTAAGACAGCGGCACTTGCAGCCTATATCTTTTCAAAACTCGGTTTTCAGGTCGAGCCGACATACAGCGAGGAAAGATATGACATAATTCAGAATGTCGCACTCGGCAAGCCTGAATATCTCTGTGCATTCTGCAAGGGAATTCAGAGCGGTTCACCGGTCGATTCATATGTCACTCCCGAACCCTGGCCGATGCCCGGCTATCAGAACGATGTCATTATGGCGGCAGGAACTTTCACGCAAGGCTCATCTATAGAGCTTTCGGCTGACGGGCCTATGAAGCCTCCATATTCTGCATATTTTCAAGGCGCTCTGACATATGAGAGCGGAAAGCTGGGTATTCTCTCGGCGGCTGCACATGTCATGGAGCAGATGAAAAAATAAAGTAATAAAATAAACGGCAAACTTTTCGGGAAATTCCGATCCGGTCTGCCGTTTTGTTTTTTTATTTTATATATATCTTATTTTTGAGTGAGCATATCGGTGACTCTTGTTATAAGGGTGTCAGCCGTAGATTCTTCGAGAATCGTGTAAACAACATAGTTTCCGATTATGACACACTTTGATTTTTCGAGAATCTTGAGATCCTCAGGCGAATAGGAAAGTGCAAGACTGTCATTTTTGCAGGCTGTAATATATGCTTCGACTGCGGTTTTGATCTTTGTTGCATTTTCGGCACTTCCGGCATTAAACACTCCGTATTCAAAACAGCTGTTTCCGCCGGTATTGCAAATGAAGCAATCTGAAATAAGCGATTCATCAAGCTTAAGTCTGTACTTCAGCGTTCCAACGCCGACATTTTCTGCGTTTTCATATGTTGCACTCTCGTCTTTGGTATGAATATACAGATCTTCATCTGTCTTTATGATTTTTTCAAGTGCCGTGTAAATATCCTTGGTTTTGACATCTGTTTTATATGTTACGCTTCCCGTATTGCATGAAATTGTGAGCAATGCGAGCGTGAGTGCCATAAATGCGGAGATTGTTTTTACAAATTTCTTCATTAATATATACCCTTTTGAACCTTTCTTTATCAATGCATTATTATTACCGTTCATCCTGTATTCTGTGTGTTCTGATGTTATCAAGTATTACATTGTATCCCTGAGGACTCATGTGCAATCCGTCGCCGTTTGTATACTGTGCAGGAAGATATCCGTCAGAGCCGACAAGCACCGAAAATGTGTCGAGATAATATACGCTCTCACCATTGCGGTAATATTCCTCGCAGATCTGCTCGATCCATTTGTTTGTCATGATTATTCTGTCGTTGCTGAGATTTTTATCCGAAAATTCTCCCTTGAGTTCTTTTGCAACAGGGAATATACTTTGCAGAATTATCTTAGTGGAATATGAATTCTCAATAATTGAATCGAGCAATTTTGAGTAGATCTCTTTGAATTCCTCTTCCTCCATATTCTGTGATACGCCGCCGGTAACGCCGAGGGTAATAACCATTGTGGAGGGCTTGGCGAGTGCTACGGCTTCCGAGATCTTCATTTCCTCGCCCGTTTCGGGATATACTATTTTTATCGTATTTACATAGCCGTATGTCAGCGTATTATCCTTTGTACACCAGACCTGCTTTGTAGTCGTACCGCCCGAGAGAACCGAGTATGTCACCATTCCGTGCGTTGTTGAGTCGCCGAGGAATATGAGCGAGTCCTGATAGCTCTTTCCGGCATCAAACGATTTTTCGAGTATCCAAGGGGTTCCAACGATCTCGGTCGACGGAGGGGTGACAGTGCCATCTGACGGTGTTGTCACAGGGCTGTTGGTATTATTTCCGCTGCCGCTTTCCGGAGGAGCGGTCGTTGTATCGGGAATACCTGTAGAAGGTGTTTCTGTCACGGGAAAGAGCAGACGGTCAAATATTCCGAATTGCTTGCCGACGCTTGCAAAAATGCAGAAAAGTGCTACTGCTATCATAATAAATGAAAGCACAATTGTAGAAATCGATATTATTCTCTGTTTTCTGTCCATTGTTATTCTCCGTTATATCAGTATTGTTTTGTAATCGGGAAACTTTCTGCAGAAAGTCTTTAGTCTGTCCGAGCCCCTTTAAAGACTTTATATATGGAAAAGGGGAATGGAATTTTGCGTGTCAATTTATAAAAACAGAAACAATCCGAATTGTTGATTTGCACGCAAGTAATTTCTGAAATATTACCTTTTTATTATAATCCATATTTTCTGCAATTTCAAGATGTTATTGTAAATTCTTAGGATTTTTTTGCAGTGTCACAAAAGATGTGAGACTGATGAATGAAAAGCTCATAAAATCCCATATTAGATTACACCGTTCGTCTCCTTTCGACATATAATGTAAAGAGTCCCACATACTATAGGGCTCGGAAAGGAAATGAAATATTAATATGGGTGTAACAAACTCAAATAAGGAGGTCAATGTAAGGCAGATCAACTGCGGTGACTCCTTCAAAATAAAATTATCTCTGACGGCGGCTCCCGATATCAGGACGAATCCTACCGACATCGTACTGATACTCGACCGTTCGGGCAGTATGGCAGGTGAACCTCTTGCCAATCTGAAAAGCGGGGCGAATGCCTTCATCGATATCATTGATGAAGCGACCGACGGCACGCAGGACGGACAGATCGGACTCGGAAGCCGTATCGGCATTGTCAGCTTTGCCACGACCGCCACACAGAACACACAGCTTATCACTTCGGTCAGCGATCTGAAAAATGCGGTGGACGCACTGTCCTCGGACGGCTTTACTAACCATGCCGATGCCTTTGAAAAGGCACTCGAATTATTTGATCCTGCCTCGACCAATGCCAAAGTCATGGTCATGTTTACCGACGGAGTGACTACCGCCGGGGGCGATCCCAACACAGTGGCAACACTTGCGAAATCGCAGGGCGTAATTATATACTGTATCGGGCTTTCGGGCAACGGAGGCATCGATCAGGCGGCGCTCAATGCATGGAGCTCCGATCCCGATTCGGCATATGTTGCAATCGCACCCGATGATACCGCACTTGAAGAATTGTTCAAGGATCTTGCAAGAAATATTTCCAAGACCGGTGCGACTGATATAGTGATCACAGACACTGTAGCTCCCTGCTTCCGGATCAAGTCGATATCCTCTCCTTCAAAGGGAACGGCTGCCACGATCGGAACAAACACAGTGACATGGACGATCGACGAACTCGGTGTTACTGCGAGCGAGGGTGCGACATTTGAATTTACCGTCACACATATCGGTCCTTGTGAGGGAAGTGTAGAGGTCAATGAAAGCATCAGCTACAGCGATACTGAGGACAATATTGTCACATTCCCGTCTCCTACCATTGAGATCGTTTGCGGCGTTGACGTCTGTCCTGAGGGCTGTCCCGTGGCGGTCGATCTGACGGTTGATGGCTGTACGGATACGATCGAATTTGATGCCGGCGATCTTGTGATGGATTCGATTGGACGTATCGTTCAGATCGATGTGACTTTGAGAAACGTCTGTCCTAACAGACGTGTTGCGTTGGCTGTAATGCTTAACGAACTGGACACTCTCGGAGTTGAATACAAGAGGGGTATGAAGACCATGACAATTCCCGCTCACACAATGGAGAGCTGCCGTGATGTGACGGTTCGTTGTATCAAATTCGTGCTTCCCGAGGATCTGGACGTATCGGGAAGTGTATTATCCATCTGCAATGAACGAAGATTCAGAACAAGACTTATCGCAAACTACGTAGATTATGACTACGAATGCTGTTGTGATACAGTTACGGATGAGTTAAGCGTCAGTGTAAACAGCTCCGAGCCGTGCAATTGTCACGGTGAGATCGGAAATAAATGAATTATAATTGCAGAAAGGCAGTCAGGGTGTGTGAGCATTCCGGTTAGGAAAGATTCACGACACCAATAGGATGCACCAATGGCAAAATGAATCAAAAAATGATATAGATCCCATCTACGACGTGAGGGGCACCGCTTCAGCGGTGCCCCTTTTCATCTTCAGTATATTTATATTCAGAGCAATATGTACACTAATTCTGTTTCAATTTTCCATCAGTAGCGATACTTCTTCTTTTTTGCAATCAGGAATGCCGTGCCGAGTAGGAGCGACATAAATTCCGCTAACACAACAGAGATCCATACGCCGTCAATTTCCCAGATCAAAGGTAAAATTATTATTGTTGCACTTTGAAATACAAGTGTACGAAGAAAGGCTATCAGTGCAGATGTCAGTCCATCATTCAAAGCGGTGAAGAAGCTTGATATATAAATTCCGTATCCCATAAACATAAAGCATAGTGCAAAAATAGAGAAACCCGAGACTGTCAGTTTAAGAAGTCCGTCATCGTACCCTACAAAAAACTTTGAAATCGGTAGGGCTAAAAGCTCTGCTGATCCTAACATTGCAATTCCGAAGACTCCCATCAGAAACAGGCTTTTGCGGAGAAGTCCTTTTAGCTCGCTGTAATTCTGTGCACCGTAATTGTAGCTTACGATCGGTGCAGATCCCATAGAGTAGCCCATAAAAGCGGCAGAAAATATCATGCTGACATACATCATGACACCGTAAGCCGCAACGCCGTTGTCCGGTTCATATTTCATAAGCTGAAGATTATACAATATACCGACCAGGCTCATGGAAATATTAGCCATAAACTCAGATGAGCCGTTTGTGCAGGCTTTGAGCAGTGCACTGCCATCATATGCCGTCTTGCCAAGTCTTAAAATACTGCTGTTCTTTCTTAAAAAATAAATGAGAGGAACGCTGCCGCCCACAATCTGTGCTATGACTGTAGCGATTGCCGCTCCAACAAGCTTGTATTCCTGCGGCAAAAGGGTCACAAGTACCGCATCTAATACCATATTAGTCAGACCTGCCGAAACCGTAACGGCAAGACCGAGATTCGGTCTCTCTGCCGTCACAAAAAAACTTTGAAACATGACCTGAAGAAGAGAAAACGGCAGAGCGGAAATGATGATCCGTGCATATAAAACACAATTATCAAGCGTCTCTCCGTCAGCACCCAGCAGTGATGCAATGGGGCGGATAAAAATAAAACTGATGACGGCAAGCAGTACGCCGATCAGAAAAGCCGAATAGACTAAAAGAGAAAAATAGCGGTTTGCTTTTTCCTTATTGCCTTCTCCGTAGGTTTTCGCGACGAGGGCACTGCCGCCTGTGCCGAACACGAATCCGATCGTGCTCAATATCATCAGAACGGGCATGATCAGATTGACGGCTTTAAATGGCGTTTTGCCTGCGAAATTTGACACAAAGAATCCGTCTACCACAAGGTAAATAGATGTGAATATCATCATTGTGATAGAAGGAAGGGTGAATTTTAGAAGTTTTCGATAAGTAAAGTGCTCTGAAAGTTGAATTTTCATTTTTCCTCCGTGGGATATTCCTAAAAATCTTCGATAAATAAAAAATACCCGGTATAACAATACCGAGCTCACTCGACATCTTATCCGACAGGCGGCCTGCAAGCGTTTGCTTACGATCCCCTACACTACGGTGTACTGTCCTCCGATGACCTATTTAAAATTTGCATTGTGTATTATATCATAAATATGATAATATGTCAAGATATGAGGCCGAAAAATTATAAGGATATAGTACAGTTTTAAAGATAGATTTGATTCATATCTTCAAAATCAACCACTTACCCTCAAAAATCTACCACTCGCTAAAAAGCTATTTACAAAAACGACTGAATGATATATAATGCATTTGTCAAGAGAAAAGTCAAAAATGACGAAAAATGACGGATCGGAGGAAAAAGCAGATGAGATTGAGAGTGCTGATCAATCCCGATGCCGAAGAAGAGATCGTAATATCGGCAAAAAGCATGTCTGACGATATGACACGGCTGTGCAGTGATATAACACGGCTGATAGGTATGTCAGAGGAGATCGCACTGCTTGACGGTTCGAGGGAGATATTTGTTCCGACAAAAGAAATTCTCTTTTTTGAAACGGGAGGAAACAAGGTATATGCCCATACTGCAACTGATTGCTTTGAAGCTCGTGAAAAGCTTTTCGAGCTTGAGTCGATCCTTCCGAATTATTTTGTCAGAGCGTCCAAATCAAGTATAGTAAATATAATGAAGATATCGGCAATAGTCAAATCACTTACCGGTGTGAGCGATGTTGAATTCTCGAGCAGTAAGAAAAAAGCGGTTTTGTCAAGAATGTATTATCACAGCGTAAGAGACAGAATCGAAGAGATAAGATTGAAAAAAATATAAAATTTTAATTATTGAAAGGAACGAACAGAAAATGAAAAAGACAGGTAAAAGTATTTTTTGGGGAATTGTAATTGTAATAGGAGCGATTCTGCTTCTGATCGACGGACTTAAGCTCTTTTCTTTCGGGAGCTATGGTTTGACTCCGTTTAAGCTTTTCGCCGCTTTGATCACCTTAAGCTGGTTCTTATACGAGCTTTTCAGATTTAAAATCACACGAATTTTTATTCCCCTCGCTTTATTTTTCTTTTCAATTGAAAGCACTCTCGCTTATTTTCTCGGAATAGAGGGAGGAAACATTATCTCCAATTGGAAGGTAATTGTTGTAGCGATACTGCTTAGTATAGGATTAAAATTACTGTTGCCGAGGGAAGGCGGTATATTTTGGGACGGTCACTCAAATAAATTAGGAACTTCTACGATCTATTTTGACGCAGCTGATCTTTCGGATGCAAATATGAGGGATATTGTCGGAGATGTCAGTGTGTATTTTGTCAATAAGGAAGCCTACAGCGGCGACGGCGAAATAGAAATACGCGATGTGTTGGGAAAAGTTACCGTTCACGTACCTAAAGAATGGCTGATCAAAACCGATGTGCGGGATAAAGTCGGGAGGATCAGGATTCCGCGGCAGAAAGATGGAGTATACGAAAAAAAGCTGACCCTCAATGTGAGAGATGTCGTCGGAGATATAAAAGTTGTTTTTGAATGATGTGTCCAAATCCCCACGGTGTGGGGATTTTTTGAATTCAGGTTTAAAATCTTAAATCGGCGATAAAAACGGTCTGATATATTGACAATTCTATGCGTGTATGTTATAATAAACACAATACGGATCAATGAAGTGTTTATTTGAACAAAACCCTTTCAGGGACGCCAACTTCGTTGGCTTTATGTTATAATAGCAGATGTTCAAGTCAGAAACTGCATTGTGCATTATATAAGAATCAGATAAAATTGAACAGCAGTCTAATATTTATTATTGATAAGAACAAGATTAGGGAAAAGTGAGAGGAAGCAATGAAAAAAGTATACACCTGCTTTTGTACCGATGTTATACACGAAGGTCATCTTAATATCATAAAGGAAGCGTGCAAGCTCGGAAGTGTTACGGTCGGAGCACTCAGCGATAAAGCACTGATAAGATATAACAAATTTCCGACAGTGACTCTTGAAGAGAGGATCAGGCTCTACAAGAGTATTGAAGGCGTTGAAAATGTAGTTGTTCAGGAAAGTGCGATGTATGAGGATATCATTACTTCGCTCAGACCAGATTATATAGTACACGGTGACAACTGGAAGGCAGGCCCTGAGTCGGCAATCAGAGAAAGTGTAATAAGACAGCTTTCGGCATACGGCGGAGAGCTTGTTGAACCGCCTTACACATATAGCGAAAATGCAAAGAAAATTGATCTTCAGCTCAAGGAAAAGCTTGCAATGCCCGAATATCGCAGAAAACGCCTGCGTCAGCTTATAGAGATGTGTCCTATAGTAAAGACGATCGAGGCACACAGCGGACTTACCGGTCTTATTGCCGAAAAAACGGTCGTTGAACATGACGGAAAGCTTGATCAATTCGACGCTATGTGGATATCATCGCTCTGTGATTCGACTGCCAAAGGCAAGCCGGATATCGAGCTTGTTGATATGACCTCGCGTTTCCGTACAATCGACGACATTATGGAGGTCACTACAAAGCCTATAATTTTCGACGGTGACACAGGCGGACTTACGGAGCATTTTGTATACACGGTTCGCACTCTTGAACGCATGGGAGTTTCGGCTGTAATAATCGAGGACAAGACAGGACTTAAAAAGAACAGTCTTTTCGGAACCGAGGTCAAGCAGACACAGGACAGTATAGAAAACTTCTGCATGAAGATCAGTGCAGGAAAAAAGGTTCAGCTTACAGATGATTTTATGATCATTGCAAGAATAGAAAGCCTGATTCTTGAACAGGGAATGGATGACGCACTGACAAGGGCATTTGCATATGTCGGAGCAGGTGCGGACGGAATCATGATACACAGCCGCAAAAAAGACCCTGCCGAAATTCTCGAATTCTGTGATAAGTTCCGTCAGCATGACAGCAAAACACCTATCGTTATAGTTCCTTCATCATTCAACACGGTCACCGAAGAGGAACTTGCAATGCACGGTGCAAATATCGTAATTTATGCCAATCAGCTTACAAGAAGTGCATTTCCTGCCATGCAGCAGACCGCAATGGATATATTGCGTTATCACAGGGCAAAAGAAGTTGACGATCGGCTCATGTCGATAAAGAGTATAATTACTCTTATCGATGAGCTGTGATAAGTATGAAGCAATATGCAATATATATAAGGTAGAAAACTTATGGATGTAAGAGAATTTATAAAAATACTCGGCGCTGAATTCTATGCCGGAGTTCCCGATTCACAGCTGAAATCGCTCTGCAATTATCTGATGGCTGAATACGGCGTTGACAATAAACACCATTTTATCGCCGCAAACGAAGGAAATGCTACGGCACTTGCGGCAGGGTACCACCTTGCCACAGGTAAAGTGCCGGTGGTATATATGCAAAATTCCGGTGAGGGAAATGTAATCAATCCCGTAGCCTCACTGATGAACCGTGAGGTCTACGGAATACCGTGTATTTTTGTTGTAGGCTGGCGTGGAGAACCGGGAGTTCATGACGAGCCGCAGCATATATATCAGGGCAAGGTGACACTGAAGCTGCTTGACGATATGGAGATAAATTCATTTGTTTTGTCGCAGGACACGACTGCCGATGAGCTTGAAGGTGTAATGGACGAATTCCGTACAGAGCTTTCAAGCGGCAGACAGGTGGCTTTCGTTGTCAGAAAAAATGCACTTACATTTGACAAAAAGGTCAAATACAGTAATGACAATATGATGCGCCGTGAGGAGATTATCGAGCATATAACAAAAGTGAGCGGCAATGATATCATCGTGTCGACTACAGGCAAGGCGAGCCGTGAGCTTTTTGAGATAAGAGAAAGACGGGGAGAGGGTCACGAAAACGATTTTCTTACTGTCGGATCTATGGGTCACTCATCGTCGATCGCTCTTTCCATAGCAAAATGGAAGGAAAATGAAAAGGTTTGGATAATCGACGGCGACGGTGCACTGCTTATGCATATGGGCTCTATGGCGGTAATGGGCAGTGCGGCCCCATCAAATATTGTTCACATAGTGATCAATAACGCGAGCCACGAAACGGTAGGCGGTCAGCCGACTGCGGCAGGTAATATTGACATAGCGGCAATTGCCCTCTCGTGCGGATATAAAAGCTCTGTCTGCGTTTGCTCTCCAGAAGAGCTTGACAAAGAACTTATAAAAGCGAAAAGCTCGGATATGCTCAGCCTTATTGAAGTTAAGTGTGCGATAGGTGCAAGAGAAGATCTCGGAAGACCGACAGTGGCGGCTAAGGACAATAAAGAAGCTTTTATGAAGCGGTTGAATTGAAATCCGGAATAATCAAGACAATATGATATTTCCTCCGTTGTCTGAATTGACACCGGGGGATTTATATTATATTTCGGATAAAAAAGTCCGAAAGAGAGTCTTGAAAAAAACGGTCGGGGGATCATGTTATTCTTTCTATTTTTTTATTGAAAATTTGAAAAATGATTTTGGGAGAATGAGCGATTTGTTCTTGACAAAACTGATAAAATATGATATCATCACTGTGAATAGTGTTATTATGAATAGTTATACTATTCAATAGTAAAATCCGAATTTTTTTAAAAGGAGAACATATCATGAGAAAAGCAAACAAAAGTTTATTGCTTGTTGTTTCAATCGCTTTGATCATCATGCTGTCAACGACTGCTGTTCTTTTGAATGTGTCGGCTTCAACCAAGTCGGTGACATTTGATTTTACTGCAATCGATGGATTCAGTTCATGGACAACTTCCTATATTGAGCATGTTGTTAATTACGATGAGGCAAAAGTAACATTCAAAAGTGCAGACAGGCAGAGCGGAACAATTACTAACATGCCTGTTACCAAGGGTCAGTCGGTTACTTGCGTGGTAAACGGCAGCAAGACCATCACAGCTGTTGAGCTTGTATGTAAGCAGTGGGGATCCAAGGCTCAGACCATAACCCTGCATACATCTACTGATGGCGTGAACTTTACGAAAACAGATATCACGTCAAAGACCTTTACCCTTTCGGCAGAAGATCTCGGTGAGGATGTTGTAGCTGTACAGTTCACATTCAGCTCGACCAGCAACCAGGTAGGTATTCAGTCTCTGACACTTACATACGCAGAAGACGAATCGATCGGTTCATGCACTCACGAGTGGGACGACGGCGTGGTTACAACCGAAGCAACCTGCACGGAAAACGGTGTGAAGACATACACCTGTGCAAACTGCGGCGATACCAAGACCGAAACCATCAAGGCACTCGGACATGCATGGGATGACGGCGTTGTCACAACAGAGCCGACATGTACAGAGAATGGAGTAAAGACATACACCTGTGCAAACTGCGGTGAGACAAAGACATCTTCTGTCGCAAGCACAGGTCATAGCTATGTTGACGGAGTATGTGAAAACTGCGGCGAGGAACAGCCTCCGATCGAAGGAACATATGCGAGCGGAAAGTACTATGTAACATTCACCTATAACGATGTACAATACTATCTCGTTAAGGGCACAAATCAGCCGACTCTTACGACCGATAAAGAAGTTGCAACTCTTCTTACCGTTACACTTGTCGCTCCCGAGACATATGAAATTACAGACGCAGACGGCAATTATCTGTACGCTACAAATACAAACAACGGCGTAAGATTCGGAACAACTTCGTCAAGCTGGATATACACTGAAGTTGACGGAGTAAAATACTTCCAGTACAACACAACATCCTTTACAAGATATCTGACACCTTATGTAAACAATAAAGTTCCTCAGGACATGCGTTCATATCAGATCGGAACGGCAAAGACCTGCCCTGTTGTTACTCTTGATTTATACGTTCCTGAATTACAGAAAGCAGTTGCATATGTCGACGAAGTCGCTTACTATGACCTCGACGAAGCAATTGCAGCAGCAAAAGGTGATCTCGACAAAGCACTCGTACTTGTTGCGGATATGGACTATGAAATTGCAGTTGATAGCTGCATCACAATAGCACTTGCTGAAGAAGCTATCGGACATAAGGTAACATTCACCTCCACAACACTCTCATATAAGACGAGTGCAACATATGACGGAGATGAATACGAAGCATATGCGATATATGAGAAAGATTATCTCTTCTCAGAAATTGCAAACGAGATCAACAAGCTTGGACTTGAAGGAATCGGTGCATCCTATAACGGAACATCTTTCGCTATCATAGCAAAGAATGCACAGAGCATTTCGGATATCGTTGATTCGTTTATTACCGAAACGCTTTACGATGTTATGGCTCAGTTCATACCGCTCGTAGCAGCTTCTGATGAGATTACATTTGAAGGCGTAACAATATACAACGGAATATTTGATGTTGACTGCCTGCATTCGATTTTTGACCTCAACATGGTAACGATCGAAACGATTGCAAATGCTGAATCAAAGACCATTGCAAGCTTTAACCTCACGGTTAAGGGCGGTGATACAACGATCAATACGGTTATCGACTTTACGCTCGGTTGCTCGGACAGCGACTTTGATTCAATCAGAAACAGTGCAAAGAAGGCACTGAATTATATTGAATTCGGATATGTAAACGGCGAGTTCGTTGTCAACGCTGACTTCACAACACTCATTGATCAGATCTATGCAAATGAGATCGCTGAAAATGGAATCAAGGCTGTTCGTGACGAGATCAATGCAATGACAATCAAAGAGTTTATCGATTCTCTTGAAGGTAAGGTACTTGTTCCCGAATACGCTGAAAACCAGGAAATGTTTGACGATCTGGTTAAGCTCGTAAATAAATTCGCAGACAGACTTGAAAATACAAACTACAAATCCAATCTTGAAGCTACAATGGCAACTCTCGATAAGGATTCTGACGGAATTTATAATGCAAATCCGACATTCACAAAGCAGATTACTTCGCTTATCAACAAGTTCAAAGCAACTGTTGATGAAAAGTATTCAGATTACGCAGACATAATTGATATTGACGCAATCATTCTCAATAAGTCGTTCAGTGTTAAGGCAAATGTCACTGTAAGTGTATTTGAATCTTATACCGCAACATTTGTTGACGCTGACGGCAATGTGATCTACACAGAAACACTTCTTGAAGGTGAAGTTCCGACCTTCGAAGCAGAAGATCCCACCAAGGAAGCAACAACTGAATACATTTATGTATTCACAGGTTGGACAGACGGAACAAACGAATACGGCAAGGATGAAGCTCTCGCTGCTCTTACAGCAGACACGACATACACGCCTGTATTTGAAGAGATTCCCACTGAGTCTGAAAACGAAGATCTTAAGTTCCATCACGCTGCTGTAGTATTTGAATCATCTCTCAGTATCAAGTTCTATGCTGAAAAAGCAATTCTTGATACATATAACAGCTTCTATGCCAAGGTTATATTCAAGGGTGAAGAGTTCATAGTATACGGCGAAGAAAACGGTGATTACTATCAGTTCGTATTCTCCGGAATCGCAGCAAAAGAAATGACGGATGAGCTTCAGATAGTTCTTGTAGGCGAGAAATCGGTTGGCGGCGTTGTCGTAACAGAAACAAGCGAAGAGCTCAGCTATAGCATAAGAACCTATGCTCTCAACATGCTGAACAATTCCACAACAAGCGACCAGTTCAAGACACTTCTTGTTGATGCTCTCTCATATGGAACATATGCTCAGATCTACTTTGATTACAACAAGAGCGATCTTGCAATCAAGGGACTTACAGCTGAACAGTTCGGCTATGCAACTCAGGAAAAACCTGCTCTTGAAAGCAACTATTCATATACAAACCGTGACGGTGAAGTAATTTCGTTCAGAGGTGCATCTCTCGTATTCGGTAACACCATCAATATTAAGTATATTATTGATGTATCGGCTTACGAAGGAGCTATAGATGATGTTGTTATCAAGTTCAGCTATGTTGACGCTAATACATCCGAAGTTGTTGAAAAAATTGTTTCAGGTGTAGAATTCACAGAAAATGCAGCTTACTATGCATGCGAGCTTACAGGACTCAGTGCACGTGATATCCGTACAGTGATCACAGCTGTGATCTGCGATGCAGAAGGCAATGAACTTTCGGGAACACTCGAATATTCGATGCTCACATACATCTACAACAAGTCGGAAAGCGGATCAGATGTTTCAGACCTTGGTATTGCCGCAGTCAAGTACGGTGATTCTGCTCAGAATTACTTCGGTACAGTTACAAAATAAAAGAGGTAAAAATGAAGGAAATTTATGAAGCACCCGAACTTGACATCATATATCAGGATGAAGATGTATTGACTGCAAGCTACGTACCCGGACCCAACGAAGGAGAGCCGGACATATTTTGATTGAGATCGGTATCTCTCTCGGGAGATACCGATAAAGAATAAATAATTTGCAAGTGACAAAAGCATTTCAAATTTTTGTTTTGCGTTTGTTGACGGCAAAATAAAGAACCTGTATACCCGATATTTCGGTATACAGGTTCTTTTGGTGTCTAAAAGCGATTCATCGTCAATGCGTATTTCAGTGAAATGTAATGCTGTCTTATTAATGAACAATAATAAAATATTTCTGTCGGAATCATTTTACACGAAGAAAAAGCTTAAGAATGATTGCTTATTGAAAATACTGATTTTATATTAGCTTCCAAAAAGATTGATAATTGTTTTATTCTTTGACAGGGCATAGTGATATGCGACATTAGTGCCGCTTTTCGGCTTTTTTGAAGAAGCTTTTGCGGTTTTTTTTCTGTTTGCCGGTGGTGTGTAATTTTCATCATAATAAAAAACGCAGACATCTGCCTCATCTATCATTACGGCGTTTCGTTCGACATAACAGGCAGCCCCAGACCTTTCGACCTGACTCGGAAAATAAGTTTCATCATATAATTCAGTCAGATATTTTTCGTAGTCACGGCTTATATGACAAAAGGACGAACGTACATATATCCGTCGAATGTTCGGATGTGAGACTTTAATTCCGCTTACTGCTTCAAGACATACGGTATCAAATTCGCTGTTGCTTCCGAATAAAAAAGTGTCAACTCCTTTCTTAAGCAATTCAAGTACCGTCGATTTTATTCTTTCATGCAGTTTCTCACTGTTTTCTATATTTCTGTGTCCGATAAAAGTTGCTTTCATATTCATAGTATAGCATAAATAATGATTTTTTTCAATAAATGCTAAATATAGCAGTAAAAAAATTATATATGCAATATAATAATGGCAGAGATTGAAAGGAAGTTTTGCCATGAAGATTGCTGATGCAGTAATTCTGAGAATAGAGCAGTTATGCATAGAACGAAAAATGACGAAATACGACCTGTTCAAGGCGAGCGGGGTTCCACAGTCAACATTGACCTCAATCAAGAAAAAGAGAAGCAAGTCTGTGAAAATCAGTACGCTTTATGCAATTTGCGAGGGCTTTGAAATATCTTTGGAAGAATTCTTCCATTCACCGCTGTTTCAAAGGGATACACTTTCTGATGATGATTGATCGTATTACCTGCGTCTTTTACAGCGTATACGGCATTGCGGCAATATTGTCATTGTTGTATATGATTTCCCGGCATAAGATGACTCATATTTAACGGCATGAAAGATCCTCTGAAGTAATCTTGATTCAGAGGATATGCGTATATTCGAACGTTAGTTTTGGGCATAAAAAAGGGTATTTTTATACTTTGTTTATCACTCAAAAGAGCATAAGAAAAAAGGGCATTACCGCAATGGTAAGGCCTTTTTATATCCGATAGGTTATTAAAAAAAGTGAAATTTATCTTTCGCAATAAAAGGTTCGATCTGTGTAAAATTCCTGCAAATGGGAAAAACCGCTCCTATCACATCATTGTATGTATCTCCTATGATATAGATTTTTATCATTTTACCTTTATTTTTTTCTTATAGTCGCTTTTAATTTTTTGTTCTTCGGTGGCAAAGTAAAGTGTTGTAGTACAAACATTATTGCTTCTTGATTTTTGTCACACGGGTTATGTGATAAAAAGAAAAGACTAAGTAAACTACTTTTTAGTAAAACGACATTTAGGATAATTCGAGCAACCTATAAATATGCCGTTTTTGCCGTGCCGTACAATGAGCGTTCCGCCGCAACGTGGGCATACGTTGTCAGCGATATTACTTTGAGTTCGCTTGATATTTTGGACATGTTCATGATTGCTGATAACGTCGCTTTTATTTTGTGTATTCAAAATATCATAGACAGATTTCATTTCATCAAAAGACAACTGTCTTCCTGTTGATTGCTTTAATCTGCGCACAAGTCCACCAATACTATAAACATTTTGAGATTTTATAAATCTAATATTTCCTTTTACAAAAACAACTAAAGGGTATACCGGATATTTATCAGAGATCAGTTCCTTTATTTTGTAGGTATGTGCTAAGTTTTGTTTTACCGGATTGTAAAAATGATTTTTTACTTTTCCGTATTTTAATACTTGAGTCCAGTTGTTTTGAGCGTCGGTTCCGTATATGCGGCCTGAATAGTTTTTTGTTTCTATCACAAATACGCCGTTTGTATTTATTACGACATGGTCAGTTTGTGAGGTTTTCCCCGGGGCGGTTTCCAGGACAAGATTGTTAATAATAAATTTGGGGTTCTGTGGAGCCTCAACAGTAGTTCCAATAACAGTTTTCACTATAAATTCTCCAATCGCCCCTTTAACGACAGGTAATCTTAATATAAAAACTATAGCGATAATTAAAATAAAGAAAGGAATCATTGTAAGCCTCCAAAAAGTATTCAGCCGCAGGATTATCTACCTGCGGCTTTGATTTTGCGGTCAAGGCCGCTATTTGTCTGAGCACAGTAAAAAAGATATATTTGTGTTATCAGCTGGGGGATTTGAATCTTTATAAATCCAGGACTCCATAGAAAAAGAATACGTGAAGATCACGCATTTATAACCTCATAGAGCGTTTGCGCAAGAACCCTGCTTCCTTTGGCATTCGGATGTACACCGTCCGAAAACAGTTCTTTCCTGTTATCAAAAAAGCTGTGCAGATCTACACATTCAATGCCTTTTCGGTCTGCTATCTCTTTTATTGCTTTACATATTTCGTTATCAAGTATATCTTTCCTTAGCCGATATAAAACCCTCCCGCCGATCTCAAACAAAGGGGGCGGAATGAGCAAATACACTTTTACATCCGGCTTTAGAGATAAATAACTGTCAACAATATCATCAAGATCGGTCATGTATTTCTCTTTATCCCAGTTTTGCTTTTTGGAATCATTTGTCCCGAGCATGATGAAAACGATATCCGGATCAAAAGCCAGACTTTGCTTATATAATTTTTCATCGGTATAGGGATAATCGCCGCTTTTTGTAGCAGTTCTGTTTGAATAACCGAAATTGTTTACACAATAGTTTTCTCCCAATAGATCGCCGAGTACAGTCGGATAATTATTTTTACGCCAATTACTGACAGTACATCCATATGTTATACTGTCGCCTACACATGCAACCCTGATCTTATTGTCATCGCTTTTTTTCAAGGGATGATAAAATTCTATTATTCCGAAATAATACAGTAAAACCACTATCAAAATTGCCAAACAAATTGCAATGGCAATACCTATAATTAACACCGTCAGTTTCCTCCAAACTTACTTTATACCATAATTATAACATAAATACATTCGGTTTTCAATAGAAAAAGATAATTTTATATAGCAACTTCACACGATTTCCGCAAAAAGGGAAATACGCTGAATTGATGTTTACGCTGTGACTGGTAAGCAAACTGAGGAAAACTCGACGACCTTATCGTCGAAAAGAAAGCCGAAGTCAAGGTGAAGAAGGGGAGAGAAGAGGCGCAGCATATAAGACTCGTCCTCAGCGTTCTGTATGCAGAAAACATGGGAAAAGCAGGATGTAAATTTTCAATATAGTTTTATGGATGCATAAATCAGGACTATAAAGCTCCAATACATAAAATAACAGCTGCAACTAAAGAAATTACAGTCAAAAACATGACAAAACGCATTTTTTGATTGTACGAAGGAATTGGATTTGCTTTAAAGAACAGTAGATTTACAAATTAATTAGATTTGGAAAATTGTTTTTATAAAACAACTTGACAAATTTTTTAAAATGTGTTACTCTTTTTGAGTCCTGATCAGTTGATTGTAAAAAACGAATCCTTAGGTCGACAGGATGACGAAGATATTGATCTCACATCGGAGGACATCAGCCATTATACTTAAAAATAAGGAGAAAGTAATAATGAAAACATTTGGTAACATTCTTTGGTTCCTTTTTACAGGATTAGAATCATGCATTTCGTGGTTTTTCCTTGGTTTGATTTGGTGTATTACCATTATTGGAATTCCGTTTGGAAAACAGGCGTTTAAACTTGCGGGACTTTCCGCATGGCCATTTGGTAAAACTGTTCAGACTAATTTTGGCAAGCATCCGATCGGAAATGTTCTTTGGTTCATTTTTGGTGGATTTGGACTTTCGCTTTCTTATTTATTCCTTGGTTTGATTTGGTGCATTACTATTATTGGAATTCCATTCGGAAAACAGTGCTTCAAGCTGGCAAAGCTTTCGCTTTCCCCGATGGGCGCTGATATTTATTAAAATTGTACGCAAGCAGACGCCTCATTCGGTTTAATCGGGTGAAGCGTCTGTGTATCGATACAGACTTTTTTTAACGATAATTTTTTCAAATTCGGAATAATCGGTCAAAGCAAGCTTTGGTTGTAAAAATGACACATCTGCGATGAAAACAACAAATAATTCCAACAAAATATCGTTATAAATAAAAATCGCCGTTGCGGAAAAAAAACCGTGATGGCGTTTTTCTATCGTGCTGGTGAAGCTAAGTATGAAAAATATCAAAAGCAGGGCGTAAACTTCTGTAAAAGCAAAAAAGCAAGGACGATTATTCTATCAAAATAACTGTCCTTGTTTGGTCGAAATGACAGGATTTAAACCTGCGACATCGACGTCCCAAAGAGATGAATCGTGATATTTTCCGCTTATATAGGCTTTTTTCAACCGTTTCTGCCCCGAAAATGATACTCCTTGACACTCTTGCCTGCATATGTTCCGAGTGCTACGAAACGGTAAGTGGTCAGTTATGTGGTCAGCAGGATTTTTTACGGAATAACACAGTCAACGCCTCTCGCTTTTGAACGAGGGGCATTTTTCTTTTATGCTGTTATTGTAACTCAAAATGACACAGAATTCAAGTCAAAATTTGCGCCGCAGTAGACAAAGAAAAGTGATAACGAAAGAACAAGGAATGGTAAATTTGCAACGAAAAGTCGATAAATGCTGAAAACGCAGTATTTATCTGCTGAAAACTGTTGAATTTTAAAGGAGAGTGTGGTATAATATGTATTAATGATAAAATGCACTTACTATAACTACTTATGAGGTGTAATAAAATGGCCGCAAGCTATAAAAATTGTTCAAGCTTTTGATCGACCGTGATATGAAAAAGAAAGAACTCGCCGAAAAAGCTGGCATCAGCGTTGCTACCATTACTAAGATGGACAAATACGGCGCCATTGTCTCCAGTGACATGCTTGTGAAAATATGCACTGCACTAAATTTTACGATGGATGATATTGTTGAAATAGTTGATGTAAAGGAGTAGTAATAATGGCTACAAACAATACTGCCAATATTGGCTTTGAGAAGCAAATCTGGGATGCGGCGTGCGTGTTGCGCGGAAATATGGACGCATCCGAATATAAAAGTGTGGTACTCGGTCTGATTTTCTTGAAATATATTTCAGATCGTTTCGAGGAAAAATATCAGGCACTGGTGGCAGAAGGAGACGGATTCGAGGAGGATGTGGACGAATACACCTCCGAGGGAATTTTCTTCGTCCCCGCAACGGCACGCTGGAGCGTGATTGCATCGAGTGCCCACACGCCGGAAATCGGAACCGTGATTGACGATGCCATGCGGAGCATCGAGAAGGAAAACAAGCGGCTGAAAGACATTCTCCCGAAAAACTTTGCCCGTCCCGAACTGGACAAACGCAGGCTCGGCGAGGTGGTTGATCTTTTCACCAACATTCAGATGATCGAGCACGGAAGCGAAAAGGATATTCTCGGACGCACCTATGAATATTGCCTGTCTAAATTTGCCGAACAGGAGGGCAAGCTGGCGGGAGAGTTCTACACGCCGGCTTGTGTGGTTCGCACGCTTGTTGAGGTGTTGCAGCCCTACCATGGGCGTGTGTATGACCCCTGTTGCGGTTCGGGCGGTATGTTTGTGCAGTCGGCAAAATTTGTCGAGAGTCACAGCGGAAATATCAATGACATTTCGGTGTACGGTCAGGATTCCAATCCTACCACATGGAAAATGGCACAGATGAATTTGGCGATTCGCGGGATTGATGCCGATTTGGGGCGGTACAATGCCGATACCTTTTTCAACGATTGCCACCCCACCATGAGAGCCGATTATATCATGGCGAATCCGCCCTTTAATCTTTCGGACTGGGGAGCGGACAAACTGAAAGATGATGTACGCTGGCAGTACGGCATGCCGCCTTCGGGAAATGCCAACTTTGCGTGGCTTCAGCATATGATCTATCATCTTGCTCCAAATGGAAAAATTGGCATGGTTCTTGCAAACGGTTCACTTTCTTCTCAGTCTGGTGGAGAAGGCGAGATCCGCAAAAATATCATAAATGCTGATCTGGTGGAATGTATCGTTGCCATGCCCACGCAGTTGTTCTATACCACGCAGATTCCGGTTTCCCTGTGGTTCCTTTCCAAAAACAAAAAGCAAAAAGGAAAAACGCTCTTCGTCGACGCCCGCAAGATGGGTACCCTGGTGACCCGCAAACTGCGGGAGCTGACCGACGAGGATATCCGAAAAATTGCCGATACATACAATGCATTTGTTGATGGTACACTCGAGGATGTCAAAGGATTTTGTGCCGTTGCAGCCACCGAGGAGATCGAAAATCAGGACTATATCCTCACGCCCGGCCGCTATGTCGGCATAGAGGAGCAGGAGGCCGACGGCGAACCGTTTGAGGAGAAGATGACCAAACTCACGGGTGAACTTGCAGAATTGTTTGAGAAATCGCACGAATTGGAAAAGGAGATTCGGGAGAAACTGGAGACGATTGGGTATGGGATCTAAAATTTCAAAATCCGAGCGAAAAGATAATCGTATTCAAAAATTGGAGCAGGAACTTGCAAAACTGAAAAAGAAAAATGCGGAAATTCAACAACAAAAGACGGTTCGGTTAAACGATGAACAACTTCAAGACTTTCTTGATGAACTTACAAAGCTAATAGAATGGTCAACAAACAGAATTGTAGATGAAACACCTCGGTCGATAACTGATAAATCACAAAAATGCCAGAAAATCGACGGTTTTTCATATATGATAAAGTGGTTAATAGCTATTCCGTTTTTTATTGTTACACTAGCCATCGCTTATTTGCTATATAGTTTTGGGGGAGAACTTTGGAATACAGGCTGGGCAAATCGAGTCACATTATTTTTTGTTGCCATTGCCGGATTTGACTGTGCAGCATTAGGAATTGAAATCTTAAAAGAGAAAGATCGAAATTATGTTGTATCGTTATTTTCTGCACTTGTAGCTTTAGTTGCTTTGATTGTGACATTAATAAAATAGGGAGAGAAAAAATGAAAAAATGGGAAACAAAAAGATTGGATCAAATAATTGAATTCAATCCAACCGAACGCCTCCCCAAAGGAACGAGAGCGAAAAAGATTTCTATGGACATTTTGTCTCCATTTACAAGAGATATTCCCAGTTATACGATTGAATCCTATTCCGGAGGCACAAAATTCCGTAATTGTGACACGATCATGGCAAGAATTACACCCTGCTTGGAAAATGGAAAGACTGCTATGGTGAATATTCTTGAAGATGGAGAAATTGCCTTTGGCTCAACAGAATATATCGTTATGCGAGCTATTCCCGGAGAAAGTGATCCTTACTTCGTATATTATTTAGCGATTAGTCCTTTTGTTCGTAATTGTGCAATAAAATCCATGGTGGGTTCTTCTGGGCGACAAAGAGTACAACAAAGTGTACTTGAATCTTTAGAATTGCCAGTTCCATCGTTGCCAGAACAGGAAAAAATAGCTTTAATTTTGAAGGGCTTGGATGATAAAATTCAGCTCAACAATAGGATAAACGATAATTTACAACAGCAGGCGGAAGCAATTTATAAGTCTTGGTTTGTGGATTATGTACCTTTCGGTAGAATAAGGCCTGAATCTTGGACACAATCTGACATCTATTCTTTAGCAAATATCATTTATGGCGCACCTTTTGCGTCTAAACAGTTCAATATGGAAGGAAATGGAAAACCTATTATCCGAATCCGTGACTTGAAAGCCCAGCAGTTTGCAACCTACACCACGGAAGAACATCCAAAAGGTTATCTTCTTCAACCTGGTGATATAGTAGTTGGTATGGATGGCGAGTTTCGCCCGTACATTTGGGGTAATGATGAAGCGTGGTTAAATCAACGAGTATGCGTATTTGAAAACAAGCGTCCAAACGGGAAAGCATTCCTTTATTTCACAATAAAACCTCTTCTTTATGAAATTGAGCAAACTCAAGTCGCAACAACTGTCATTCATATCGGAAAAAAGGACTATGATGCTTTTGAATTTGCACTCCCTGATGTTTCAACTTTAGATAAATTTGATGCGTTGACAACTCCGATGATACATCAGATCGTTTCAAACTGCTTTGAGAATAAGCGGTTAGCAGCTATGCGTGATACCCTATTGCCTCGCCTTATGTCCGGCGAGATTGATGTATCAAATATAAGATTAGCCAACTAAGACTCCATAAACAGAAAGGTTAATATGAACAACATAGAAAAAATATACAAAGAAAACAAGGAACTTCTTGATTTACAAAATGAACTACATCAAATACAACAATTACTCAATGAATGCAGGTGGGACGAATTGGAAAAGCATCTTAAAGATATTATGAATAAGTATCCTGTTGAAACCGCAATGCATAATTTGGTTAATCCACTTATGCCGAGAACTATTCAAGAAAATGCAAGGAACTGTATAACTTTTTTATCAGAATTATATACTGCAAAAACAGTTTCAATCGGAAAGGATGTTATAAAGTAACAAGCAAAGGAAGTCTAGGAAATGGAATTTAAAGATAACAGTCAATTTTATATACGAAGTTTTTCCGTTGACAAAAAAGGGAGTTTCAATTTGAATACAAAATATCACTATACCTCCCCGGACGCATTTTTATCGATTATAAAAGGCAGAAAAATACGGTTTACCGATGCTCGTTTTTTGAATGATAAAACAGAGATAAAGTATTTTATAAGTGTACTGATTGATTTTCTTAATCAAAACAAAAATGAGTTTCCTTTTTGCCATGAATGTATTAATGAATTTCTGAAAGAGAATAGCGTTAATGATCTTGAATCATTAGATGTTAACAAGATAAAATACAATTATATAATTGCCGGAAAAGAGGCCAATAGTAAAAAGAATAGAATATTTATTTTTTGCACCAGTGCAGATAATGACTCTTTAAATATGTGGAACTATTATGTCAACAACGGAAAATATCAAGGCTATAATATAGGTATTAATATAAATAAATTTCTTAAAGTGTTCGAAAAAATAAGCGCAAACAATATCAAAGACTTTAAAGTCTATTATGGAAATGTATTGTATAAAGAAAAGGAGCAGTTTAAAGAGATTTCATTGTATTTGAGGTTTGTTGAGAATATGATTGATTCACATATTAAACTAATTAGACAACAGAGAGTTGATTATATTAACTTTGGCAAAATGATGATTTACCAATACATAGAATCTCGTGCTGCTTTTTATAAGCACAGCAAATTTGCTCATGAAAAAGAATTTCGCATTGTTATTGAGATCAGCGAAGATTGTGTTCCTAAAAACAAGGAAGAGGCACTCGATTTTTTTGGTTTGGATAATGAAAACATGTATGAAGGATTTTGTGTAAAAAATGGACTTATTGTTCCTTTTATGCAAGTGGAAATTCCTAAAAATGCTATAAAACAAATCACAATATCACCAATTATGGAATATGAATTAGCTGAAAAAAGCATTAATGAACTATTAATATGTAGCGGAATTGAAAATGTAGAGATTCTACATTCCGAAATACCTATTCGATTTTAATAAAGGAAGCATTGTTATGCACTTCACATAAGATCTGTTTGAACAAGCCGTCATAGAGCTATTACAAAATCTTGTCTATCCCATATTTACGCCCATAATCTAAAATGCGTATGTCGAACTCTGTCAAGAAAACAAGCGGCTAATTGAGCTTAGAGATAGTCTTTTATTGCACCTTTTATCTGGCAAAATCAATGTATACGACATCGACCTCTAAGTCGCTAAATATTGTTTATTTAAAAAAGGAGAATTAATATGTCAAAAATTAGCGTTGATATTGAATACATAAAATCCAATCTTAAAAATATTGGTTATGAAATCTCTGATTGTATCGAAAGAGAAAACAATGGTGTAAACTGGCAACTCAAGTTTAGTAATACTGGAGCAATAGTAACAATATATGACTCGAATAAAACGAAGAATACTGTTGTTAATGGTAAAGTCGATGATTGTGAGAAAAACTCTTTGAAATTCATTGTTGATTCTTTAAAATCGAAGGAATTAGTTATTGACCCTTTAAATGCAGAAATTGTTGATATGATTAGAAGCCGAAAAGAAGACTATTATTATGATTTTAAGCAAATTCCACACGGAAATAACGAAGATTTGCTACACGATATTCTATGCTTGTCAAATAATATAGAAAATCATGATGCCTATCTGATTCTTGGAGTAACTGACGATTATTCAGTTGTTGGTGTTGATAAAGAATGGAAATCAAATAACATTTTTGATTTTTTAAAAACACAGCAATTTGCAGGTGATCATATACCAGAAATTGAGGTAAAAGACCTGTTTTATAAACATTTAAGAATTGTCGTAATAAAATGCAAAAGTTCAAAGCATGTTCCGTTTTATTTAACTAAGAGATATCAAGGAATCAACGATAACCAAATATATACACGTTTAGGCGATACTAACACACCTAAAAATGGATATGCCTCGTATGTCGATATAGAGCGATTATGGCGAATCCATTTTGAGCGGGAAAAAGAGTGATTAACATGCAGAGGATATGATTTTCGAACTTGAAACAATCGCAATTGAATTTTATTCCTGTAAAAACAATCTTGGACAACGATAAAGGAAAATTTGCTTTTTCAAGCAAATATGATTATAAGGAGCAATTAATCTATGTTCTTCACCGAATCCGTATTTGAACAAGCCATCATAGAGCTATTACAAAACCTTGGCTACACCCATATATACGCCCCCGACCTGAACCGTACAGACTTTTCTGATCCGCTGATGGAATCTGTTCTCTTGGACAGTCTTGTGCGTATTAATAAAAAACTGCCGGCGGAGGCGATACGGGAAGCTATTTCCAAGCTCCGTAATTTCGAGAGCGGCAGTCTGGTACAGAAAAATAAAATATTTATGGGTTATCTGCAAAGCGGTGTTGAGGTGAAGTATTTTGACAAGGGTGAAGAACGAGCTTCAATAGTTTATCTGATTGACTATGACAAAGTTGAAAACAACACTTTTTACGCTGTCAATCAATATACATACATAGAAAACGGCAACAACCGCCGCCCTGATATAATTCTTTACATCAACGGTCTGCCCTTGGTTCAGATGGAACTGAAAAGCCCTTCCAAAGACGAGGTGGGAGCGGAAAACGCCTACAATCAGATCCGCAACTACATGCAGGACATCCCCTCCATGTTCATTTACAATGCCATTTGCATCATCAGTGACCTTTCCACCAACAAGGCAGGGACGATCACCTCAGGGCTTGACCGCTTTATGGAATGGAAAACCAAAGACGGCAGCTATGAAAATACGGCATATGCACAGTTTGATACTTTTTATGAAGGAATGTTTCAGCGTGAGCGATTGCTGGATATTTTTAAAAATTTTATCTGTTTTTCGGGTGACAATCAAAAACCGATTAAAATACTCGCCGGATATCATCAATATTTTGCCGTCTGCAAAGCGGTGGAAAGGGCGAGAATTGCGACTGCAACCGACGGCAAAGGCGGTGTCTTCTGGCACACGCAAGGCAGCGGAAAATCGCTGTCCATGGTGTTTTACGCTCATTTGTTACAAGAGGTTCTGAACAGCCCGACCATCGTTGTCATGACCGACCGCATTGATCTGGACGATCAGCTTTACACGCAATTCTGCAAATGTGCCGACTTTTTGCGTCAAACGCCTGTTCAGGCTGAAAGCAAGGAGCATTTGAAGTCACTTTTGGAGGGGCGGCAGGCTAACGGTATCATTTTTACCACCATGTTCAAGTTTGAGCGTGGAGAGTCCCCGCTCTCCGACCGCCGCAATATTGTGGTCATGGCAGACGAAGCCCACCGCGGACAGTATGGGTTTGACGAGAAAATCGTCATGACGGAAAATGAGTCCGGCGAGCGTGAAGCACATACCGTGGTCGGCAATGCCCGCATTATCCGTGATGCCCTGCCGAATGCCACCTTTGTGGGTTTCACCGGAACGCCTGTTTCTGTCAAAGACCGCAACACCCGTGAGGTATTCGGAGAATACATTGATGTTTACGACATGACACAAGCGGTAGAAGACGGAGCCACACGCCCGGTCTACTATGAAAGCCGTGTTATCCATCTGAAGCTCGATCAAAACACGCTTGCTCTGATCGACACAACCTATGATTTTTTGGAGCAACAGGCAGATGCGGTGACCATTGAGAAAAGCAAAAAGATGCTCGGTCAGATGGAAAGCGTGCTTGGTGCGGATTCCACCATTGATTCGTTGTGTACGGATATTGTGGAGCACTACGAAAAGCACCGTGCGAATTTGCTCACCGGCAAGGCGATGATCGTGGCATATTCCCGCCCCATTGCCATGAAAATTTACCGCAAGCTTCTTGCGCTCCGCCCCGCTTGGGGAGAAAAGGTCGGTGTTGTGATGACCGGTGGCAACAATGACCCGGAGGACTGGAAAGCAATAATCGGCACCAAAAGTCACAAGGAAGAAATGGCACGGAAATTCAAGGACAATGACGATCCCATGAAAATTGCCATTGTGGTGGACATGTGGCTGACCGGGTTTGATGTGCCGTCGCTTGCCACCATGTATGTGTACAAGCCTATGCACGGATACAATCTGATGCAGGCGGTTGCCCGTGTCAACCGTGTATTCAAAGACAAAGAAGGCGGCTTGATTGTGGACTATGTGGGAATCGCCTCTGCCCTCAAGGAAGCCATGAAGGAATACTCCGCCCGTGACCGTGCCAAGTACGGAGATATGGACATTGCCAAGGTTGCCTATCCGAAATTCAAGGAAAAATTACAGGTTTGCAAGGATTTGCTCCATGGGTTTGATTTTTCCGGATTTTTCGGTGGTACACCACTTGTGATGGCACAATTGATTTCCGGCGGCGCAAACTTTGTTCTCGATGCCGCAACGCCGCAAAGAAAAGATCTGTTCTTAAAAGAAGCCCTGATGCTGAAGCAGGCACATTCGCTTTGTTCCAGCATGACAAACGAGCAGGAGCGACACGAAGCGGCATATTTTGAAGCGATCCGTTCCACGGTTGTAAAGCTGACCGTTGGCGGAAGCGGCGGAAAGCCAATGTCGCTGGGAGAAATTAACACACAGATCAACGAACTTCTGAAAGCGAGTATTCAGAGTGAAGGTGTCATCAATCTGTTTGACAGCCAAAATGTAGGCGAAAACTTCTCACTGTTTGATCCTAATATCTTAGAAGAAATCTCCAAGATGAAGGAAAAGAACATTGTCGTTGAGATTTTGAGAAAATTAATGGCAGAGCAAATTTCTCTTTACAAAAGAACCAATGTTGTAAAATCCGAGAAATTCTCCGAAAAGATTGCAAAGTTGATGAATGCTTACTATAACGGACTCATTACTAATGAAGAAGTTATTAAAGAACTTTTGGATGCGGCTCAGGAAATCGCGAATCTTCATAAAGAAGGTGAAAAACTCGATCTAACAACTGAGGAATTGGCTTTCTATGATGCGTTAACAAAACCGGAAAACATCAAGGCTTTTTATGGAAATGAAACCTTGATTGCAATGACGCAAGAACTTACTGAAATGCTGCGCAAAAACCGCACGATTGACTGGCAAAAGAAAGAAACAGCTCGTGCCGGTATGCGAAAGATGGTTAAGCGTTTGCTGAAGAAATACAAGTATCCGCCCGAAGGTATGGATGATGCAGTTAAAACTATTATGACACAGTGTGAACTTTGGACGGATAATATGGAAGTATAGGCGAAGAGGTGTGCAAAGATGACAAATGAAATAATAATCGCTATCATAAGTGCGGTGGCAGGTGGAATTGTCACTTTTCTCACCACGCTTGCATTAGAACGGCGTAAAGAAAAGCGCGATGACCGGTTGGAGTCTAAAAAACTCCAGCGTGAAGCATTTCAAAATCGTCCGGAAATGCAGATTGTCGATTTTAAAGACTACATTGTGCGAACCGGTTACGGAGTAAAGCAGAAATGTGATATTGAGCTTCTTGTCGCACATATCGAAAATGTAACGGTAGAAGGCAAGAAGAAACGAGACATTGTTCATGCGCACTATAAACAAGAATACCTAAATCCCGCCGAGTGGTGCTGCGTAATATACACCTTTAAAAACGCTGGAAAGACGGATATCTCTACGATGGATATTATATGGCACTTCCAGCAATCCTCGTGCATTTTTCCTATAGACGAGGCACGCCCGTGGATTGAAGGAAATCTTCTTAACTACTCCTACTGTTATGACAAAAAAATACGTGTCGGAGAAAGTGTTTCCTTGAAAATCTGCTACCATAAAGATGCCATCGTGTCAGGAATGTTTTCCGCTGCAATCTCCATCGGGATGATTGATGATAATGGTCGATATTGGATGCAGCCGCTTTTTGCTCCGCAGGATAAGATATACGACAGCAGAACGATTTCTCCTAAGGAGTATATTGAACAAACACGTACAATTTTGGCAGAGGAATGTTTCAAAAAACCATGGCTATGGTGATAAAAGGAAGGATAAGAAAATGAAAGACTCAGAACAACGTTTAGTAGAATATATTGATGGAGCGAAGAAGAGATTTGTTATTTCTGTTTACCAGCGCAATTACGACTGAAGAAATTCCATGCTGAAATGAGTAAGAAACTCTATGCTGCAGTGGTTGACTTTATTTTGGCTGTGTAGGAAAAATTACTTGGTGATTTGAAATGATTAAAGATGTAGTACACGATCCGATATTTCTTTCAGGAAAGTCGGAATTGGCGACAAAAGAAGATTTGCATGTGGCACAGGATTTGTTGGATACATTGATTGCTAATAAAGACGTTTGTGTCGGTATGGCAGCAAATATGATTGGCGTACATAAGCGAATTATCGTATTTGATAATGATGGTACATATATGATAATGTTCAACCCCGAGATTATCAAAAAGTCAGAACCGTATGATACTGAGGAAGGATGTCTTTCTCTGCTTGGAAATCCACGAAAATGTAAACGCTATAAAACTATCAAAGTACAATGGCAAACCGCTGAATTCCAAACCCACATCAAAACTTTTACTGATTGGACTGCCCAAATCATTCAGCATGAAATTGATCATTGCGATGGAGTTTTGATATAATAACCGGAAAGTTTTTCTGCAAAGTCTCTTGACTTTCGCGCTCCTTTTTGGTATTGTGTTGTACTGCAAAGGAGGTGCGGATATGGCACAGATAAGCATTGCTGAAATTTACAGCGGTGAAAAGTACGGAGTTATGAGTGCGGCAATTGCAGATTATATGACAAACGGTCGACCGTCGGAGTACGACGAGCGGACGTGGATTGACATGCTGCTTGTAAAGCATGCGTTAATTGTGGAAGACAAGATGAAAATTGAGGGCGACACGGTGTCGGAGATGACCGATGATATGTCGTCCTCTTCTTATGTGAGGTGGGATGATGACTAGGCTAATAAATAATAGTTTGTAGGAATTTGAACTGCAAAAATTTGCCTAAAAAAGAAACTCCGAAATATCGGAGTCTCTTATGGATACATTTTTTGTATCCGCATTTTTGGTCGGAGTGACAGGGTTCGAACCTGCGGCATCGACGTCCCAAACGTCGCGCGCTACCAACTGCGCCACACCCCGAAGTGTGAAAAATATTCGATTTTTAGAGGTTTTCCGTAAGTGGTCAAAACTGTGGTCAAGCCTCTTTTTAAGGGGCATTTTCTTTTGTCTGAATGTGCGGAAAATCCAGCATTTACAAGGCTTTTCGCCGTTTTCGCTCTCGTTCGAACCCGAAGACGGTCACATGCTCCCAAAGCAAGCGCGCTACCAACTGCGCTACATCCCGGATTTTATTGATTGATTGAATTTTATGGTTGTGTTTTTTGGCAATCAAATTACTGATTATCAATATTATATCATATTGTCTTGTAAAAATCAATATGTTTTTAAAAAAATTATTGTATTTCAATCGTATTGTTATATTTGATCTGCATTGATATCAGGCGATCAGATTGCCTGGATTTATTTGGCAAGACAATTACGCATGGAGGCATTCTTAATGGAGAATTACAAAAAAAATCATATCAGTCAAGGTATGTTTTTTTGTGTTATTAAACAGCAACAGTTACTTCGGTGATGCCGCAAATCAATATCCTGTGATCGTAGGGTACGCATTAATTCTTACACAGCTCGTTTACCGGAGCATCGATCTGACGGCGGTCTCGTAATTAGATGTAGTCATGACCTCAATAACAAGTATTGTTGTGATATCTATAATACCATGCATCTCCATCAGGATGTTCGGAATGAAATATAAACCCGGCTTTTTCAAATGTTTTTTGTGATGCAATATTGTTTGGAAAAATTACCGCATTTGCGTCGTTGATCCTGACTCCAATAGTATTTTTTGAGCGAGCAAGCAATTCCACAAGAGCTGACGAACCAATTCCGGTTCCTCGTCTATCGGGTCGGATAATAAACTCTGATATCGTGAAAACATTATCCGATAATCCAATCGCAATAATTCCTACCGGCTCAGTATTGTCAATAATAATTTTTGCCCAAAAGTTCTCACCGAGTTTTGTCTCAGACTCGTTTGTACAGCATTGATAATACTCATCAAATCCTTCATCACACCCTGTGAATCTCTTTGCATCCTCATCAAACCAAGAATCAACCGTTTCTTTATATGCAGGCGTATAATCTATCCAATTAAATCTCATGATCCTTTTTCCTTTTCTTATTTATGAAAAATATGAATATCTGACTTTCAAATGCTTTACTAACCCCGACTTGTTCAATAAGGAGATTTGAAATAAGCATGTACCAATGAGTTCCGGAGCGGCTTCCGTCTCCAAATACGAAATGGCATGAGCGGATTATGCTTTTTCCATTTCTGTAGTTTTTCATTAAGTTCACCAATTTGGTTATGTCTATAATTTACACAAAGCCAATAGTATAGGGAAGTAAATATCAGAAACGATACTTTCCTTCTTTCGCCACGAAGGAGAAAGTGAGGAATAGTTTTTGAACAGACGCAGTTGTTCTTCTCCGATATTATCAATAAGATTTTCATCTGTAATCATTTCAATAAGCGACTGAGCAAGATAAGGATTACCGTCATCAAAGATCGGATATCTGACTGATGCCGTACTGAGCCCTTTCATAAACCATGCAAAATCTATTGGATGGTTGTCAAAACTGTTAAGGGTAACGATCTCTTTCGGAGCATTCCAGTTGTAATTAAACGGTCCGACAAAATGACCGCAGTTGATATAAATAATCCCGTCATGATAATTTTTCATGATTTCCTTACAGTGCCAATATGACTTTCTTACTGTCTCGAGATTTTCGGGACTTCTCCATGAAAGTGTTTTTTCCAAAATGCTGATATGGTTTGCTGCGGGGAAAGTTGAACCTTTGATATAATATCGGCAAGGTTGTCCTCGAAATGTCGCCTTCTTTGAAAAATCATCGGGATTTGAATATTGTAATGCCCCACGAAACGCATTCAGTGCGTTGGAAATTTGCTCTTTTATCTGAGGCAGACTTTCATCGGCACCAAGCTCCACAAGTTGCTCTGCCCAAATTGCTCGGAATCCGCCTCTTCCGTGTTCGTCCATAGCATTGCCTGCTTTATAAAAATGGTCTTGTTCATAATCCTGCCAATTTGCAAGGGCTTCCTTGGCTTTTACCATACGAGGCTCATCGATCTCCACACCGTTTCTTTTCAACAAATTAACTGTCGAGTCGAATCCGTCAAAGTATACACCGTGGATAACAGAGCCGAAAAAGCCGTCTTCCCGTTGGCATGCAAAAGCTTTTTTGACTTTGGGCAAGGTGAAAATTTTCGCCTGTAATCCCATCATTTCAGAAGTGTTGATATTTTCATTCAATATTTCTTTCTTAATGCGGTATTTAATGTTCGGGGAAGCATTTTCAAGAAGAAACTCTATTTGTTTTTGAAATTGTTTGTAATCCATTGTTTTACCTATTCCTATTCGTAATATATATTGCTGCAAATATTATAGTTTTTCTTGCGTTATCATTGCGAAAATTGTAGGATGATAGAATCAGTTTCATTTGACACCTATACCTTTCAAAACCTCGATCGTTGTGATACCGTCATATGTATATTGGAGTTCCTCTATATCAAACGGTAATGACACCTTACCTTCGAGTTTTATGAGCTTGTAATTCGTTCTGAGTCTGTCAGCGTTTCTGATGACAGACTCTCGTATGGATGTTTTCTTTATGCCCCCCGCATTCAAGATCACATTTTCAAGATCTCCGAACTCATTTAACAGTAAGGATGCTGTTTTCGGTCCGACCTTATCGGCGCCTTTAATGTTATCCGAGGCATCACCGGTAAGTGATTTGAAGTCTGCATACTGACTCGGCTCTATGCCGAATTTCTCCCTTAAATATACCGGTGTGCAGATAACGGTATTATCCCCCCGGTATCTGAGAACAGACACATTTTCGCTGATGAGTTGGAAGAAATCGCTGTCAAAGGAGGCAACTATTATTTCGGTGTTTTCGCCGTATGTATGAACATAGCCTGCGATCCAATCATCCGTTTCACAGATCGTGGTTTCGGTATGCTTGATGCCTATATAATCGAGTGCAGCGTACACATCCGAAAGCTGTGAGAATGGTGAATCTTCTTCAGACGTCTGACTGTAATCGACACGGTTTGCCTTATAGTCGGCGTTCAGTTCGCTGCGTTCATTCTCATGTTCTCCGTCAAACAGAACCGCAATGTGTGTAGGCTCGGTTCTGCGGATGATCCTGAGAAGCGCACCAACAAATCCAAGGGTTCCTTGGATTGCTTTGCCTTCTGAATTTGTTATTCTCGACGGCATACCAAAAAACATCTGGAACAGCAAATTACTGCCGTCAACTATAAGTAATCGATCCATATTAATCTCCATTCCGCCACTCTGTGGCGGCACAAATAGTTATGAAATTCTCCTTAAAATGGCATATCCAATTTTTAATGAGAATTTGTGTGTGAAACAGAAGATGTAAACCCATCTTTCACGCTATTTACCGTTTATGATTATTTGATTTGTAGATTTATCCGAAATCTCTTTATACCGCATTTCCTGTCCGGTCCATATACAGTAGACATGTAAATACCACCGTTGTTTAAATATCGTCTTCTCACTTCCGATATATCTCTTTTGTTATAAAATTCATCTGCAGGATCCCGTATTATCATTTAATTCTTTTTTTAAAACTTCGATCTCACTGTCGTAATACTGCTCTTGAAATTTAACTGCTTGTACGATATCTCGGTCGGTAAAGCTCATTCCTTCTGGTGCGGCTATAAGCTTGTCTTCCGCATCATCATGTCTATGGACAATACCGATGATCTTTGCAGTATACACCTTTACCGGGATATCGACACCCAACAGATATACATCAAGATCTTCGCCATCACCGCTCAATATCCCGGGAATATATCCATAGTTGATGGGATAGACTGTTTTGTCATGTTTCGGGTGGACACTTCCGATCGGTCTGTCTATCGAAATGTCAACTGTTTTTCCGAGAAATGAATTGACCAAGGCCTTTCTCAATGTATATACAATAAAGTCGTGTTTTCCCTTGAGGTATTTTTCTCTGCCGCTGTCAACCGGAGCGTGCTTTGCAAGCGATACCTTCAGATCTTCATAAGCTTTTGCAACTGCCGGACTGTTTCTCAGGTAATTCCTGAAGTTTATGTAGTTTATCCAATCCATGCTGCCCGATAAAACGACGTGAATAAAATGCGTCTGCAGATCACCCGAGCCATCGTAATAGCTTCCGCAGGCAAAGAGTAACTGACCTCGAAGTGACGCCTGTGCAGACGGTCGGTAATAAAAACCGGCATCTTTCAGTTCATTTTCATAAGCTAAGATACTGTCAAAATTATCAACTGCAAGCGCAATATCGATGATCGGCTTTGCTTTAATGGATGGAATGGATGTACTGCCTACATGCTGAATATCGGTGATGATATCTCCAAGTATCTCCTTTAATCTGATAATTGTTCTTTGAGCTTCAATTTCCCACTCTTTTTCATGTTCGTACAGTTTAACCGTTCCTCGTTTTAATCCGATCATCTGTTCACCTCTTTACGCTTGTCAATTCTTTTACGGCTCAAATGCAAAGTGTTGTAGCGAGTGTTTCAATGCAGTTGAGTATATGCCGTATTCCGGATGATGCCCCAATATTTAATGATCAATGGTTAGGGCTTTTCTTCTCTTTCGGGATCGATCGTCACTTTCAGTCTCATCTGCTTTTCCCCTCTCCGTCATTTTTCGTCATTTATGACTTTTCACTTGACAAATTCATTATATATCATTTTACCGATTTTGTAAATAGCTTTTCGGCAAGTGGTTGATTTTAGGAATAAGTGGTTTATTTTGAATATATGAATCGTATCTGTCTTTACAACCGTTACTATATCCTCGTTTACGTTCAATTAAAGACATCCTTCAAAAGAGCAAAAAGGGACTTGAAAAAAGATCTATTATATGATACAATGCTTATTGCGAAATGAGTGTAGCAGGAAGATCTTCCTGCTAAAATACATCTTTGAATATACTGAATGAAAGCATACTGAATATGGAAAAAAATAATTCTAAAGTATCTGTGATAGTTCCGGTTTACAATGTTGAGCAGTATCTGCGAAAATGTGTCGACAGTATCTTGAATCAGAGCTACACTAACCTTGAGATCATTTTGGTTGACGATGGCTCAAAAGACGGTTCATACGGCATTTGCGAGGAATACAGAGCAAAAGATGATCGTGTTATTGTTATACATAAAGTGAACGGCGGTTTATCTGATGCGAGAAATGCCGGTCTTGATATTGCAACAGGTGAATATATTGCTTTTATCGATTCTGATGATTATTACGCTGATGATGCGATTGAGAATCTGGTCAGCGGAACTATCGACGGTAAAGCGGATATTGTATGTATGGGAACAACTGTCGTCGGGGCTGATTATTCGTTTATCAGCAACAGTAAAATGATCGAAGAAATTGTTTCTTCACGTGAGTACTTTTGCGGCATATGCAATTGCGAAGAGGATACAGCCGTATATACTAAACTGTTTAAAAGGTCGGTTATCGGGAAACTGAGGTTCAGAAAAGGACGGCTAAACGAAGATTTTCTTTTTCTTTTATCCTTGCTTTTTGATGATTTACAGATAAAAACATTAGCTTATAACGGATATTATTATTATCAAAGAGAAGGGAGCATTACTCATTCGGGTAACAGAAGATCAATATATGATGCATTGGAAAATTGCATGGAGATCATGCATGTAGCCTCTGAGCGTGATGCCTCGTTGCTTGAGTCGGTTGCACGTATGGGTATTCATCAAGCCACGGTTATGGTCCGTGTTTTACCCGAGGAGAAAATACGCAAGGATAATCAGAACCTTATGCAGGCTGTAAAATGTCTGAAAATGTGCTCGCCTTATATATCACCTGTCAAATTGTCACTTTATGAAAAATCGATTGCAAGATGCACTCTGATTGCCCCTGTTTTCACAGCAAAATTTTTAAGGTTTGTCAGGAGATTATTCAGAAGATGAACCACATTATTATTAGATAAACAGTAATAGAGATGATACAAAATTGAAAGGAAGTTATAAAATGGGAACAAAAAATATGTCTGAGCTTTTATCCGCCAATATGTCTGTTTATGAAAAGAAAGCATCCATGCCTTGGTGGAAGCTTATGATTCTCGGTATGCTCGCCGGTGCATTTATAGCTATAGGAGCTTCGAGCAGCTCAGCGGCAATCTACGGGATTTCAAACACGGGTCTTGCCAAATCTCTCGGAGGATGCATCTTTTCGGTGGGACTTATACTTGTTGTTCTGATCGGTGCGGAGCTTTTTACGGGCGACTGTCTTATGCTTTTCGGTCTGATGAACAAGCGTTTCAGTTTGCTTAAGATGCTTCGTACACTTTTTATTGTATATATTTTCAATCTTTTGGGTGCTGTTTTAGTTGCTTTACTTGTTAAAAACTCTGGACAGTTCGATTATTCGGGCGGTGCACTCGGCGTTTCGGTGATAAAAACGGCATATTCAAAGGTCAGCATTCCTTTTATGAAGGCTTTCTGTTCGGGCATAATGTGCAATATTCTTGTCTGTCTTGCCGTTCTGATATCGGGAGCATGCAATGACGGCATCGGTAAGATATTTGCCTGCTTTTTCCCGATCTGGGCGTTTGTTATCGCTGGGTACGAGCATTGCGTAGCCAATATGTATTATATTCCGGCGGGAATTCTTGCCAAAGCCGATCCTGCATACTATGACCTTGCACTGTCATCCGGTATGACGGCACAGCAACTTGACAGCCTTAATTTCGGAAGCTTTTTCCTGAACAATCTTCTTCCGGTCACTCTCGGAAATATTGTCGGCGGTATGCTTTTTGTGGCACTTCCGCTCTATCTCGTTCACAGGAAAAGCATAACGAAGAGCAAAATTTGAATATCTTCATAAGTTATATAATAGTTCACCGCTGAAAGGATGATACGAATATATGGAAAAAGGACATATGGAAAAAATAGAAAGCTTTAAGATAGATCACACAATTCTTTTCCCGGGACTGTATGTATCAAGAATAGACAGCAGGGAAGGCATTACTGTTACCACATTCGATATGAGAATGACATCACCCAACCGTGAACCTGTGATCGATATGCCGGCTCTGCACACCATAGAGCATCTCGGAGCGACATTTTTACGTAACAGTGCAAGGAGTAAAGATATTGTATATTTCGGCCCTATGGGCTGTCGAACGGGTTGCTATATACTTTTGTTCGGCGAACTTTCACCTTGTGATATATACGATCTCATAACCCAAATGTGTGATTTCATTATTTCATATGAGGGAATTATTCCCGGTGCAAGCCCCGAAGAATGCGGAAACTATTCTGAGCAGAATTTATCTATGGCTAAGTATTACATATCGAAATATAAAAAAGAGCTGACAGAAAACAAACGCTTTGAATATCCTTGTAAAGGAGAAATAAAGTGATGAAGCTGAATCCCGATGAGAGAAGGCAGATGGCTGAAAATTATTTTCTTGAGGGGTATAACTGTACTCAGGCGGTCGTTCTGACATTTTCCGATCTGATTCCGATCGATAGAAAATTGCTTATTTCAATGAGCAGCTCATTCGGAGGCGGAATGGGCAGACTTCGTGAGGTATGCGGTGCTGTCAGCGGAATGTTTATGGTGATAGGCGCACTTTACGGCTATGATACTCCCGAAAAGGGAACTCTAAAAGCAGAGCATTATGCAAGAATACAGTATCTAGCAGGCGAATTTATGAAGAACAACCGATCGATCGTATGCCGTGAACTTTTGGGTAAACCTAAAGGGGCAGATTCACCCATTCCGGACGAGAGAACACCCGAATACTATAAAAAACGTCCCTGTAAAGAGCTTATCGGAATGGCGGCGGGAATTGTTGCGGATTTTATAAATGAAAATCAGTCCTGCATCAATAACAGTCAATGTTAAAACTATGTTAAATTCATCAGAAAATATTGAAAACTCTTTTTGTCTGTGATACAATATCAAGGATAAAAAAGATAAAAAAGGAAGTGCTTTTGTGCATAAGAACCAAAAAAGATTCAGGATAGTTACGCTTACAAGTATTGCATTAATGACTGCAATCATAGTGATTTGCTCGTGGATCATGATAAAACTTCCGATTATGCCGATCCAGTTTTCAATGCAGACCTTTGCGGTTTATGCGGCATTGTTTATACTCGGCGGCAAAAAGGGAACTGCGGCAATAGTTGCATATGTTGCAATGGGTGCAATAGGAGTCCCGGTGTTTACCGGCTTCAGCGGCGGCTTAGGTGTTTTAGCGGGACCTACAGGCGGATATATTTTCGGATTTATCATATCAGCGATCGTATATACACTTCTTGAGAGATTTGCAAAAAAAGGCTTCTGGAGCAGAATGTCGATATCAATCTTTTCATACATGTTCTGCTATATTGCCGGAACTGTGATGTTTGTTTTTGTAAATACATATGGTTATGGTTTGTGGGCATCTATTATGGCGTGTGTCGTTCCATTCATTATTCCCGACCTGCTTAAGATATTGCTTGCGGCATTTATTGCAGACCGTTTGAAGAAGCCGCTTGAAGGACTGCTTGGACAGGGATAATTTACAAATAATGACTAAGAATATACTTGTTGGGGGATAAGTTTCAAATGACTGTTAGTATAGGATTGATCGGTAAATGTTCTGATTTGGTTACGAACGATAAGACGGCACTTGAAGTCGGAAGCGGAGAACTTTTGGTTTATGCAACGCCCTGCATGATAGCTCTCATGGAAAAGACCGCTATGGAAAGCATAAGACCCTATCTTGAGCAAGGGCAGGGAAGTGTCGGCATAAAAATCGATGTCAGACATGTAAGCGCTTCGCCTGTCGGCTCGATGATATCATGCGAGAGCGAAGTTGTTGAGATCGACAGAAAGCGTATAGTTTTCAGCGTAAAAGCATTTGATGGGCATGGACTTATCGGAGAGGGAATTCACGAGAGATTTATTATCGACAATAATAAATTCTTTGAAAAAGCTCTTGATAAAATTAAAAATTGAGTTTTTAGCGATTTGTAAGGCTTATACAAGAACACAATAACGATGATAAACTACATCGCGAAAGGAGAAAAACATGGCAAAGAGTTGGTATCGGCTTGATACGGCTGCACTTATCTTTCCGGCTACAATGCGCCGCAAATGGCGTAATGTATTCAGAATGTCTGCAACTTTGAAGGAAGATATAGATCCCGAAATATTGCAAAGAGCGGTATATGATCTTATGCCCCGTTTTCCTTCTTTTTACGTGAGACTGAAAAAAGGTTTTTTCTGGTGTTACCTTGAGAGCTGTAATCATCCACCCAAGGTAAGAGAAGATTTTGCATATCCTCTTTCGACCATGAGCAACTCTGAATTAAAGGACTGCTGTATAAGAGTACTTTACTACAAAAAGCGTTTTGCGGTTGAGTTTTTCCATGCGATCACCGACGGAACGGGCGGAAGTATCTATCTTTGCTCTCTTGTTGCAAGATATGTCTATCTGAAATACGGTGTTTCCGTGCCTGAGTGCGATAAGATCCTGACTGTAGATCAGACACCGAGTGAGGAAGAGCTCGAAGATTCCTTCTTTAAGAACAGCATAGATTATCCGGCAAGCAGAAAAGAAGAAAATTCATATGTACTTCACGGAACCCCCGAGGAGGACGGATTTCTCCACATTATTACAGGAATAATCAATACCGATACACTGAAAAACAAATCGCACGAATACGGTGCATCAATTACCGTATTTCTCGCTGCCGTAATGGCTCAGTGCCTTATCGAAAAACAGGCAGGAGAGAAACCGAAGAAAAGGCAAAGATGGATTAAGGTCACGATTCCGGTCAATCTCCGCAGGCTTTACGGAAGCAAAACTCTGCGTAATTTTGCATTGACACTGAATATCGGTGTTGACCCCAAAAGGGGAGAATATAGCTTAAAAGAGCTTTGTGACAGCATAGGTCACCAGCTTGCCGCAGGGGCGACAAAGCAAAATATGGCGGCTATGATTGCGGCAAATGTCCTTCCGCAGGTGAACCCACTGGTTCGGTTTGTGCCGGTCGGGATCAAGCATTTTTTCATGGAGATGGTGTACAGAGATATCGGCGAGAGAAAGGGAAGTCTGAACATATCCAATCTCGGTCTCATTACTCTGCCCGGGGAAATGAAGAATTATCTTGAGAGAGTTGAGTTTACTATCGGGGTTCAGAGAAGCTATCCGAATAACTGTTCTCTTGCAAGCTACGGTGGAAAAACATTTATTAATATGATAAGAAATATAAAGGAATCCGACCTTGAAAGACGCTTTTTTTCAAAGCTCGTTGAGCTCGGAGTTCCGGTGGAAATTGAGAGCAACGGGAGGGAATGAGCGAAATGTACTGCGTCAGATGCGGTGTGAAGCTGCAAAACGGTGAAAACAAGTGTCCGCTTTGTAATACACGGGTCATTAATCCTGATGATAATGAAAGCGTTAAAAAAGTAAATATATATTCGGATGTTCTTCCGAAAAAGCAGAGAATGTCCAATATGCCGCTTGCAATAATACTGACCGTTTTCCTGGCAATTGCAGTTGCCATAATTCTGCTTGTATGCAACAGAGTATACGGCGAACTGCGTTGGGGGGGAATTGCATCACTCGGAATATTGCTTGCGTATATTATAGCAGTATTTCCTCTTTGGTTCACAAAGCCGAATCCTGTTATATTCGTTCCGGTAGACCATGCGGCTATAGCACTCTATCTTGGGTATATCTGCCTGAGTACCGACGGAAATTGGTTTTTGTCGTTTGCTTTTCCGGTAGTAATGATTTTGGGCGCTATAATGACTGCGGCGGTGACGCTTTTCAGATATCTTAAAAATGGAAGATATTTTATTCTCGGCGGATTTTTTGTGCTTCTTGCGATATATTCATCACTTATAGAAATGTTCGAACATTTCACATTTGGAACTCAGATGTTTCTATGGTCAGTCTATCCGCTTACAGCACTTCTGGGTATAGGTGTGTTTTTCCTTCTTGCCGGAATTATAAGACCATTGCGTGAATATCTTGAAAGAAAATTTTTTATATAAGTACGTATGTAATGCAGATCAAATGGTCGTTCAGTAAAAACGACCATTTGTGGGTGATCTTAAAATCTTCGTGAATTATCAAGGTAAATTACACTGTGAAATTTACTTTGAGAACTTGCTGCAAGAAAATAAATTTATTTTTTTTAAAAAAGGTATTGCATTTTTAAATCAGGTGTGATATAATAAAGAAGTAAATCACAGTTGAATATTGGTTTATACCGTCCATCCGGAGAAGTACTCAAGTGGCCGAAGAGGCGCCCCTGCTAAGGGTGTAGGTCGTTTATAGCGGCGCGAGAGTTCAAATCTCTCCTTCTCCGCCATCAAAAGAGGACGAAAAAGATATCCTCACCGAAAACCCCGATTTTATCGGGGTTTTCGCCGTCTTAGGCGGCTTTTTTTTGGTAGTCAAAACCGTAGATATAAAATGGCACTTTTCCATTTGCGGAGAGATTCGAACTACCGTACAACAAAATAACAAGGTACAGACAGGCAAATAGAGGTAAAAAGCTATTTGCCTTTTTTCTTATCCACCGAGCCAATCGTTTGAAACCAAGCGGTTGGCTTTTTTATTTTACAGGAAGGAATTTCATAATGTACCCAAATAAAAATTTGCCATTCCGGGAACTTGAAAGGATGATGCTCACCATTCCAGGCTTCACACCGAAAGGTCACAGCACATATATTTTCGGTGCAGAAAAGCTGACTGCTGAAATGTTTGATTGCAAACTGTGTCTTTACTATACAGGAAAGCAAAAATGTTGCTCGAAGAAAAGATGTCCTTATATAGAGGAACGAATCTTTGTTGGCAGGGTATCATCCAAAGAGGTGATTACAGCATTAGTCTCTAAAGTGAATATCCCGGCATTTCAACAGCGTATATCCTAACACATCAAAGAAAGAGAGGAAAAATCTATGAATTATAAAAACGAAAAGCATCGAAATGTTTTTACGAATGCAATCAAAAAGATGAATAAGAAAGACTATGCACTTATGTCGGCAATGTACTTGTTGACAGCTGAACATAAGCTGTGGATGACAGTTAAGCATCATGTCGTTCAGAACGAAATCCGCTTTGATGCGATTAAGCTGAAAAACAGCACCGAGAATGGGTATACCCTGTTATGCTGTGCAAAGGATCTGTATCTAGTGACGAAACACATCACGATCAAAAACATTGCAGATGCGGATTTAATTTCACCGAGGACATTCGGGTTTATCTGCAATGCAATGGCAATACGAAGATTCGGTCTCTGCGCAATTACATCTATGAACCGAGGTAATAAATAATGTCGCAGATCAACGCAGTCATTACGAACAAAGAAAATACACTGATTACAGAGTTTCCGATCCAACATGAAAAACATCGTTGCCGAGAGCGATAATCGTCAAAGCCGTCTGCTGTTCAAGCTGGTGGTAGAGAGCGCTATCCTACAAAATCTCTTTGCCGCAGTCAATGACATCGATCTGTTATCACTGGAACGGTTGCGCGGTGAGTGCGTCAAAGAGGTAATGGTTCGTCCTCCTTTGAGGATGAACTTGATTAGCAGAAAGGTAAATAGCGGTCTCATGAAACAAATCTGTAAAGCGGATTATTTTTTGCGACCGCCCGAAAACTGCAAATGGTTATCCAAAGTGAGGTGGAGGTTTTAAATGGCAAGACCCGTAACTAAATTCAAATATCTGAAACCGAGTAGTAAGTTGTTGCCCGGCGGCTATGCAAATCACATTGTTACTCGCGAGGGTGTTGAAAAGACGGATGAATCTCTTAAGCTGAAGCCCGCTGCTGTGAATCAGAAGCAGCTCATCGTCAAAATACTCCGTGATTTCCTCGACGGTAAGAATATGAGGACTACCTGAAAAACAAAACGGTCGTTACAGCTTTGGAATTTATATCACGGACAATGGAAGAAAATGCATCGCAGATGATGAACTCAAAAACCTATGCCGACTATATTGCTACCCGTCCGAGAGCAGAACGATTGGGTTTCAATACAGGAGAACAATGGCGAGATATGCTTTGCTCACAGAGCGAAGCCCTGTTCACAATCTCAATATTCCCATGCAGAACTTGAAAGGGTTTGCGGCGTTTCATAATGAAATCCATCATCCCCATTTGCATCTGATCGCCTATTCCACAGCGGAATGACAGGGCTATCTATCTCCCAAAGGTGTGAATGCTCTCCGTTCCTCCTTTTGCCAAGGATATTTTTGCTCAAGATCTCATCAGCATATATGAGAAGCAGAACGAGCATCGGTATGCACTGCGAGCAAACAGCCGTGAGGTGATTGCGGAGATCGTATTCCAAATCAACAGCGGAGTCTATAATAATCCGAAGCTTGAAGAAATGCTTCTGCACATTGCCGACCGTCTCTCCAAGACATAAAGCAAGAAGGTGTACGGCTATTTGAAAGCGAATGTCAAGGCAATCATCAATGCCATTGTGGATGATCTTGCTGCCGATGAACGGATAGCTACGCTCTATGAACTGTGGTAAAATAGAATCAGCAGAGATGATGTTTTCGGCTTCACGAAGCAGACGCTTGCAGATCGTGCCGATCATTCAGTCCTTCTCGCAACTCGATAAAAACTACGGTAAAGAAGGTGCGGAAATAATTGTAGATAATACGCAGATCACGCTGTTCGGCGGTTTCGCCCCAAACAGCTCATCGGCAGAGGTACTATCAAAAGCACTCGGCAGCCGAACCGTAATGAGTGGATCTGTATCAAGAAGCAAGAATGATCCATCTCAATCTTTGAAGATGATAGAACGCCCGCTCTCATGACACCTGATGAACTAAAATCCATGCCGAAGGGACAGTTTGTCGTTATGAAAACAGGCTTTCATCCCATGAAAGTAAAACTGAAATTGTTCTTCAAATGGGGAATTGAATTCAACAAAGATAAACCCTATACCGTAGAGGACAACGATGGCCGTGAAGTTGTATATGCTGAGAAAAAGGAGATCATGGACGGCATCGTACAGAAGTACCATCCCGAATGGCTGATCAAAGAAGAATCGCCCGCAGACAGTGAGTCCACAGGCGGCATAAATCATGCAGAGAGTCAAAGCCATGAGCCGCAGCAGACTCCTCCGAACAAACCGAAGGACAAAGATAAAGGCGGCGGTCAAAGCACGGTCGTGAAAACAAGCAGGCAGAAGCACAGTGCACCGCCGAAAGTGCAGGAGGTAGGATCGGATGGGCAGACTTGATTTTTTATACCGCATGGAGCTTCCTCACCGTGCGGTGTCTGTGTATATTTATCTTCTTGACCGAGCGAATAAGGAAGGTGAATGCTGGCCTGCAATCTCGACTATAGCATCGGAGCTGAAACTGTCGCAATCTACCGTTCGTCGTGCCTTGCGTGATCTGCGTAAAGCCGGACTGCTTGAAACAGAACAGCGATACCGCCGAGGAGGCGGCAAAAGCAGCCTGCTTTATAAAATCCGCAACAATAAGATGGCGAAGAAATACACCTGCCACCAAGGGGGTATTATACCCATTTGGTGGCAGGTGATACCTGTCATGATGGCAGGTGAATGTGAAGGACCCACTGTAAGATATATTACAGCAGAAAACAGAAATTAATATACAACGCAGGTATACGGATTTGTTCCTACTATATTTTGATGTTGAAGTAACAATATTTCTACTTGTTGCTGGCTTATTGAAATAAAAAGCATACAACAATATAGGTATGGGTTACAACATTCGTGTCTCGTTCGTCACTGAACAGATCTGCCACATCGCCTAGTGAGAATTTTTCTTCTCATCGGACGATCGATGTCGGTAGATTGATAGCTTTACCGACACATGGATGCCCAAACTAATATTTCACATTTTGCCAATTGAGATAGAAATCAATAAGCCAATCATCCATCTGATCTTTTTTCCAATCGTATTCTTCGCATTTTTTATATTCAAAGAATCTATCAGACATATTTTGAGTTCCCAAAAAATACAGATGATTTTTGGGATAATCTCTCTTTTTTTCATATACCATTTTGCAACATAATGTCATTTCAAATGACGGGACATAGTCCTCTAATCTGTCCGGCGTACCGTATATTCCCGGCGGATATGCTAACGGTAAAATACGAACACCGCAAAGCTCATCGATAGTGGGAATAATATCAAATACTTTATCATATACCTGAACGACCGATACCAAATTATCGAAATCATATGCATGTCCGATTTTTTGAAACACTATATATTTTCCGTTTAACCCGGTTTCATCCGCAAATTTATTGTGGAATTTGTATGCATAAAGATCTCCGACATTCCATGGATTTCTGTCAAACTCCTCCGGCTTGCGAAATTTCTTTTCTTTAGGCATCGGTGAATCTAACTCTTTTTTCAGCTTTTGCAGAACAATTTTCCACTTATCCCTTTTTTTACAGTCGTCCTCCCAAAGCTCAATACCGCCATCATGTAAAATAAAATGAATTGCTTTTTCTTTAATTTCGGGCAATAAACGGCCGGTCTTCCACCCAGTGTCAGCGAGAGCATACCAGAACAATGCTTCTTCAGCTTCATCTGAAAAGTCTCCGTATTCGTTTATAACAGTCTGAACTGCATTGTTGTTATCAATTTGTTGTTTTAACAAATCAATGTATGAATCACGGACATCGCAAGTAAAATCATTTAAATAAATACCCGTACCCCAAAATCCCATTATTTTCATCCTTTCATTCTGGATCTATCCAACTCTCTATAAGTTTCATCATCTGATCAAATTCATTCTCAAATGTTCCCCACTTCTTTGGTGATATAGAATTAATCATATTTGCGAGTGTGTCTAATGAATATGCAGTGATCAGTGTTTGTTCCAATGCACGAGCACTTTCCTTTGATAAGTCCGTTGCAACAACATAAAAGTCATACTTGTTTTTTGGAAAGCGCTTACTTTGGTGTTGAGACCTTCTTCGTGCAACACAATTTGTCATTCCAACATAAACTACATCTTCAGATTTCTTTTTTGTAATAACATATACCGAATAACCACCAGTTTTTTCGTTTATTCCTCCGCTTTTTATCTGGCTTTTTACCTTACTGATCACTTGTTCTGCTGTGGCATATAAGGCCGATGCTGTTTTTACAACATACACAATACCAACTATTGCAACAGCAGTTGCAGCAATACAAAGAGGAACGAACCATGATGTTGTCAAGGCAGTTTTTATACTTGCAATGGATGTTAAAATCCCTGACATAATTTTAGGTAATGCCAAACTTAAACCTTCAATTGCAGCGGATACAATGCCACATAATAACTCGATGTATTTATATGAATCTGGTAATACCATAGAATTATATCCGTTAACATCCAAACGGTTTATTGGATTATTATCACAATATACAAACAAATTGAGGTCAATGACACTTCGGCTCACACTCAAGAGTGTTGCATCATCCGCATTCAAGAATCTACCCACTGTCGGATCATAGTATCTGCTCTGGAGGTAGTAGAATCCTGTGTCCTCGTCGTAGCAATACCCACGGTAACGCAAAGGATTGTTGTACACAAGCCCTGCGTAGCCGGAGTCCAGTGCAGTAAACCCAAGCTGTTTTCCCCATGCATCATAGGTATATGTTACAACATTGGCTTTTCTCGTGGGGCAATACAGTGCTACTACATCCCCCTGCAGGTTCAGAATGTATTCGTACCTGCCGGTAGTATAACCGTATTCGTCTACATAATCCACAAATGCCGGTCTGCCTTCCGCATCATAGTAGAAGAGCATGGAGGCTGGTTGATCTCCCCAACTCGAAGTCCAACTCAGAGAGGTCAACTTGCCGTCGCTTGACCATGTGTAATCATAGCTTCCCGACGAACCGTATGTTGTGACATAACTCTTTTTAGTACGCAAACCGTCAGAGTTATATGTGTATGTCCAGGTTGTCGAATCTTTGGTCGCCGTCTGCATCTGGCGACCTTCCCATGTGAAGGAATAGGTGGAACCGTTGTTATAGGTCAGAGGATTTCCGATGCTGTCATAGGTGATAATTCTACCGTCATACGATGTCAACCGATCCTTCCAGCTGTCAGTTGCATAACTGTATGAAACAGTGCTTTGTGCGGTAACAGGAAGTGCCTCACCCAAAGTAAATGCAAATGTATTCTTTTCAAGAATATTTCCTCTGCTGTCATAGGAATAGGTGTAGCTCTTGTTTGCATCTCGATTGTCTTCTCTGATCAGCTGTCCGAGTTCATCATAGGTATACTGATAGTATACGGTATCGCCTTTGGAAACCCGTTTGATGTTTCCTGCTGCATCATATTCATAATTCAGAGAAAGAATACTGCTTCCGTCCGCTTTGGTGTAGACAAGAGAGCTTACAAGATCGCAGGTCTTTCCGCTGTTTGTTCTGTAAGAATAGGATTTTGTAATATAAGCGTTTGTAACAGAGGTGATCCGTTTCAGTGCATCATAACTGTAATTCTGCGTCAAACCACCTGCATTAAGCGCTGTCAGTTCACCGTCGGCATTGTAAGTATAACCGTAGTGCTCTTCTCTCCATTCGGAGTTTGTAAAGAATCCCTCTTTTGCGGAAATCGTTTTTCCGTCATCATCTGCCACAGAATACGCGACTGCTTTTACGGTATTGTATGTTGTGTCAATCGTGAGCACGCAATCGGTATTGCCGTTCGAAAGATAAACTTTTCGCTCGCAATTCTTTTCATCGGTTACCGATAAAACAGTGCCGTTGCCTGTATATGCACAAGTATATCTGTCAATACCATTATACTGTATTTTTTCAATTCTGTCAAGCATATCATACACATACTTTATCACAAGCCCGTTTCCGTATGTAACGGTCTTCACATTGATACCATCACTATCATAGATATATGCGACAAGAGAATAATTTCCCGCTTTGACTTCTGTCAAGTTTCCGTATGCATCATAAATAAAGGTATATCCCTGCGTACCGTTTGCATCATTTAATCCCGCAGTCACGCCTGTCAACTTTTTACCTGTGTAATTATAAAGAATGTTCGCTTTCCCAGTGACGCCCGCAGAAAGAAGCTGTCCGTCTGTATAGGTATAATTCGTAACTGTACCGAGCGGAGAGGTTTCGGCGGTCATATTACCGTCTGCATCGTAAGAATATCTTGTCACGCCACCCAGCGTATCAACCGTGCAGACCAGGTTTCCGTCTGTGTCATAGGCGGACAAAGTCAGCGTATACCATGTGCGGTCTGCATCATTTTCTGCATCCTGCTGAACCGTTGCGTAAAACAGATCGTTTGCAAAAGTTTTGGTATAAATCTGAGAGTCATCCATGTGATCAACCGTCAAAGTGATCTCAGAAGTTATTGATGAATTATTCAAGTATCCTGCAAAGGCATCCTGTGTTAAACCAAGACACTCAAGTACCGCTGTCAATGTCGAAACAGACTCTTTAGGATACTCCCCGACTTCTTCTGCTTCTTCGTTTTCTCCGTCTTCTGTTTCCGATGAAATCGCTATGGCATCACTTTCCACAAGAGAAATTCCTGTAAAGTATGCTTCTCCGCAGTTGTAGTCATACCTTGCAAACACTTTTATATTTAAAACAGTTTCTGCTTTGCTTGGGGTCACTCTGCCGCTTGCAAACTGCCATACTCCCTTTTGATCTGCACTGAACGGAACCGAAACTTCTTCGGTGGTTCCGTCCGTATAGGTAATCACTGCCCGCAGTTCAAATGTACGGTCATCCTTGAGTGTTGCAGAATTTGCTTTTGCCCATCCGGATAGCGTAAAGCTCTTTCCCGAATTCTGCATAGGAATATTCTGATAGAAGTATTCCTGTTTTGAAGGATCGCCCGTAATCTTCATACAGGACCATGTGGTACTGCTGTTAGCACTGGCAGTTGTATACGCTACTGAAGAGCTATCTGAACATAACCAATCATTCTGTATTGAGAATGCGCCGTTTGACACATAGGAATAATCGCAGAGATCCGCACCTGTTTCAAGCTGAAGATCGTCAAAATATACGGAACCGGAAACGCCTGAGCGACAAAGCGACAGAGAATAGCTTCCTGTTGTCGCAGGAGTGAATTTCAGGTAGATTCTTTGCCACTGATCACTGCTGTCGCTTTTGGTAAAGAGTCGATAACTCGTATACTGTTCAGTTCCCGAAGCAGCACTGACTTTGAGATATACACCGCCACTCGTGGAGATGCTCGAAGCACTTTCTAAATTAACATAGGCAGAAAAAGTGTACTCTTGTCCCTTTATCAATTGTACTGTTGTTCCGGGAATACTTGCATTGTCTGCAAGAAGAATACTTCTCAGACCCGTTTTTGCTTTCGCGGTACTGTATGTAGCATTCGTAAAGCTTCCGGAAGTTTCTGCACTTCCGTTTGCAAGCAGATTCCACGGTAACATTCCTGTCGCACTGTAAATATCATTTCTGGAATTGGAACTGCCAATGGCTTTATCATATTCATAATTTGCAGCACTGTAAACATTAAAGCAAAAATCATTTGAATATGTACAAACAGTCCTGCCTGCTTTGTCAAAGAGATAGTTGACAATCAATGTATCATTGGAATTGTATCTATGGTCAACATAGGTTGTTTGTGAGCCGGTACCACCGGTCAGATATATTTTTCTACCGGTTACCGTTCCGCTTTCTGTATCGTAATATTCATACAGTTCTTCCATCACCGAATTGCTAAATGTAATACCGTAACCGACTGTATCATCGTGAATATCATAGAGGTCATGGTTATTGTATAAATAACTTGCTTCATAAACCTCCCCTTTGCTAATTACCGAAAGGTCTCCGGCAGCATTTGTCTGAAGCACATAAGGTTCTTCGTCTGCTACGGTAATCACAGTATTGCTTCCGCTCTTTTCGAATTTCACGCAAAGTGAAGCAGCTTCATATCCGTCTGTAGTTTTTTCAATGGTGTAAATGGAGGTGATCACTCTTGCAGAAGCACTTGGTAGACTCATGGTCGAGGTCGGATTGGTTTCGTTATAGTGATATTCTGTGATATTTCCGTCTGTATCCACAGCAGCTACCATAACGCCGTTGTAGTAGAGAACCTTTTCACCGGTGGATTTCACCATCAAATAGGTTCCATAGTCTTCCTCTAATGACGCATATGCGGAATTATATGCCGAGAAATCTGAAAGATCAAGACTGAGGACATTCAGTCCAACAAAATAGATAATATTTTCATCATTATCTTCATCAATAAATCCGTTTCCGGAACGATAGCAATAATAGTGGGAAGTACCATCCTCATCTACCCATTCTGCATACCCATAATCTGAGTATGTTCCATGTGTAATGGTCTGATTTACACTGAGTGACCAGCCGTTTGCAATGCTGAGCATATTCGAAGGAACGGGAGAAGAGCCAGAACCGATAGAATTATAGACCAGATTTACACTTCCTGCATATGTATATGCAAGAGGTTTTATAATAGTTCTTTCCAAAGAATTGTCGCAGATATAGAGCTCACCGGCAGCTCCGATACTCATCGTTTGATAGGTAAAGCGATCTTCAAGACCTCGGGTGTTTCGGAATTTCACTTCGAGAATCGGACGTTTGCCGGAGCTAAAACCTGTTCCGCCGAGCTGTACATATCCGCCGCATGCAGTATCCTGAACAGCCGAAAGCATAATGCCATAGTTAGCTTTTCCGGAATTCCACTTCCTATATGCGGAAGTAATATCAAAGGAGAGTCTGCTGCCGGTTGTCGATGAACTGACTGTGGCATAATCGAGAACATCATCCTGATTTTGGGGTTTATTGCTCCAACGAAGAGAGGAAGCACTCCATGAGGATGTGACCTGTCTTGCGGCAATATATGAGGTGTTTGCACTACCCTTGTGGTAACCATCTTGATAGAGTTTCAATATAGCTTCGGTTACAATACTACCGTCCGGGAGAGTTGGAATAGTAAAGGAAATATAAGAACGGTAGGAAACACCGTCCGCTACGCCGGCATCCATATAGTAGCTGAACACTCCGCCGTCTGAAGAAACCGAGGCGTTTGTCGCATTATTGTTTGTCAAAGTGATTGTCGGGTCAATGGTGATCGGAAAAGCTCTTTCTTCTTCATTTATCCATGTATTGTCTGCAGAAAGCGTCAGGATATACTTGCCGTTTCCTCCGTCAGGAGCGAGACTGTAGGAAACAGCATCAGACCTGACACCTGCAGCATCATACATAAACGGAGCAGGCAAAACAAATACAGCCGTATCTCCGTCACTGAGAACAACAGCACCATCTTCTACGGTAGCAGTCAGATTGTTCAAAGACAGTGTAAAGATATAGGTATAGGAGTCTCCCGGTGCATTGACAAGGATATTCTCCTTCAGCGATGTTCCGTCAAGGATATATTCAATGTCGGTATTTTGAAGAATTTCATTATACCGCACAGAGGAGATTGCATTTGAAAGAGTCGAAAGTTTTTCCAGACGGGTAGCAAATTTTTCGTCTGAAGTGCCGTTATGCTCGATCTTGATCGGAGTTTTCTTTGTTGCACCGTTTAAAGAAAGAGAGATCTTTCGATTGCCGTCATGCAAGGTAAACAATTGATTATTACCGGTAATTTTCTTGGAAAATTTCACTCGAAGATCGGCACTTTCATAACTGTCCCCAGTTGAGGAAAGGCGGTTATCCACCTCTTGCCAGTTACCGTCATCATCCAACCAATGGACGAGCTGATCATAAACCAACGCCTGAATCGTGCCGTCGGACATCTGAATGTATTTGGTGTCGGCGGTGCGCAGGTCAGTAAGCTCAAAAAGTGCATCGGCTGCTTTTTCATCGTCAGAATTGGCTACGTTATTCGTATCTTCCGCAGCAAACACATTATATATGTCTGCCGGAAGAACATAAAACATCATTAACAGAGCCAACACGAACGAGAGCAAAGATTTGAATGTGTTTTTCATGACTTTCATTTTGATTTGTCCTTTCATTATTTAATATTTTATTTTTAACTTCATAATTTCAAGTGCTGACGATTTCTTTTTTCAGCAGGGAATTAAACACTGATTTTGTGCTTTCAAGCAAGCAGATACCTCCGATCTGCTCATATCTGCAAAGTATCATACAGCAGCATTGTATTTCATTTACACATATCCAAGCACAATATATGTTGATACCTCTGGGTCTATTTAGACTCGGAGGTACTTGCTGCTTAATGATATTCAATAAGGTTACTTTGTCTTAAATCTGATTTACTATATCTTTGTACTTATTGTCTTTTTTCTTCAATTTGTTGTATAATAGGTGCAACTGTTCAATGAATTATATACAGACAAGGAGTTAGTTATGGTAGAGTTAAGTGTACAGATAAAAAACTATTTAGAGGACTGCAGATATATAAAAGGTCTTAGCGATAAAACAATTAAAGCTTACACAATTGATCTTAAACAATTTGCATTGTTCTCACAATCGTCGAATGAATGGTATGAGAAAGCACATTTGGAAAAGTATATCAAAAACATGCATATTTCTTATAAGCCGAGAAGTGCAAAGCGAAAAGTTGCGTGTATTAAGAGTTTCTTTCACTATCTTGAAATAGAAGAAATTATATCAGAAAACGCATTTCATAAAATAAAGGTCAAACATAAAGAAACTCTATATCTTCCTAAAACCATTCCGATTAACATCATTACAGAGGTATTGCGTATGGCATATAAGGAGGCGATGTGTAAGGATAAGTCCGTTCTATATCAAAAAAATGCGATCAGAAATGTAGCAGTAATAGAATTATTATTCGCTACCGGAATTCGAGTGAATGAGCTATGCACATTAAAAAAAGACAATATTGATTTTAAAAACAAAATAATTAAAGTTCGGGGAAAAGGTGCGAAAGAGCGATATATTTACATAACGAATCTCAATGTAATTTCAGCATTGAAAAAATACTATGGGGAGTTTGATACAGAGATCGCGAACACAGGATACTTTTTTATTAATAATCGTGGAGCTCAATTGTCTGAGCAATCTGTAAGATTAATGATTCAAAAGTATGAAAAAAAAGCAGGGGTAAATATACATTTGACTCCGCATATGTTTAGACACACCTTCGCCACGCTGTTGTTGGAAGAAGATGTTGATATTCGCTATATCCAAGAGTTGCTTGGTCATAGTTCCATTACGACTACCCAAATTTATACACATATAAGCACGAATGCACAAAAACGTCTTCTAACTAGAAAGCATCCTCGTAATAAAATAAAAATAAAAGAATGATCCTTGATCGGATAGGATTGACTGCTGCGGTGGGCATATCGCAGCAGTTTTTTACAGGATAACTATAAATTATCCTGCATTCGACCTTGCAATAACTATTTATTATT
>CAZXAU010000002.1:25746-219301 GCA_964638675.1 uncultured Lachnospiraceae bacterium | reverse complement strand
ACTGTTAATCAGGGGGTCGTAGGTTCGAGTCCTACAGTGGGCGCCATACAATAGAGATCCAAAACTTTTTCCTGTTGGTTCGTTTGGGGTCTCTTTTTGTTTGCCTTTTTTTATTGACATTTTTTTAATATTGTGATATCATAAATGTGTAGGAATGTTAAACCGATTTATCTGAGTTTAAAGGGAGGAGATATTAAATGAAAAAGCTTCTTACATTTTTAAAACGGTTTGAAATATTTATAGGCATATTTTATTCTGTGATTTCATTGATAGTAATTTCCGGTAATTTTGCTCAGGGAAATTATTTAAATATTCTTATCTATCTTCTTGTGTCTTTAGGTATTCTTTCAATAGCTATTGGTTTGCATTTATATTTTCATTATTTAGCTATAGAAATCCAATTTGACGGTGAGGATATTAGCTTTTACTATTTAAAAAAGGTGAAAAAGGTAAAGCTGTCTCAAGTAAAAAATGTGATATGCACCGCTGACAGATATACCTTTCTTTTAAATGACGGCAGAAAGTTTTATGTTGGAAGATATACCGGTGGAATCGGTGTTGAGAAACAGATCATGCCTGAACTATATGTGCATTTCGATAAAACCAAAATCTTGGATAAATGCTACAACATAAAGAAATGTGAGTGAGCAAAAGAACGATCGTAATTATTTCTGTGCTCCTGGTGCTTGCGCTTGCAATCGCTATTGTGATTTTGGTATATTTTTTTATCATAAAACGAACAATGTGTTTGAGCAGTTATTTTATTAGGTGCGGTCTGTAGAATACGGCTGTGATTTGGTGCTGATTTCAGGAACGCAGTCAGCTTATGCACGCTATGAATTCGGCTCCTTCAAATCAATTAGTATTCCGGATTTGAACATGGTTCTTTATGTAAACGGACAAAAGCTAATCATAACGTTTTTATTGACAGATTTCAAATATTATGTTATAATAAGCGTGTTGGTATTCTGGTACGGAATATTATATTGATTAAAAGGATGTAATTGTTTGATCGAATATCTATATCACGGATCACACATTCCCGATATTCAAAAATTAAATGCAACATCGTTAATTCACGGAACATCTGACACCAAAGTAGTATATTTGACAGACAGCTACCCGTATTCGCTATTTTATATATGGGATGCTGACCATAATATAACGCAAGGAAAGCACATTACTTCTTGGATAAAAGACGGTATAGTTTACTATGAAGAACAATTTCCTAATCAATTAGCTGAATTTTATAAAGGCGTTATCGGCTATGTATACTGTGTTGAAAAAAACGATTCATTTCACTTGGTAAATGAACGCGAATCCATGTGGTACAGTGAAAATGATGCTTATGTCTCAGAAATGAAGACTATTTCCGATGTTTATTTGGAAATAAAAAAATATGAATCGCAAGGTCTCGTTAAGATTATGTATTTTAATGATGTTCCCATTAAAAGGATAAATGATTTGTATAACCATATGGTTGAAAACATAGTAAAACGAGGGCTCTTAAATATCCCGGATTCAAAAGATGCTCAATTTTATCAAACTTTTTTTAAACAAGCTTGGAATTTGGCGATAAAAATCAAATGATTTAATATAGTTTTTGATGATTACAAATTACATAGTCTTTCCGTCTTTGAAAGGCAAAAGAAAAAAGTTGCTATGGCGGCTTTTTTCTTTTTGTTCTCTTTTCTCTTATCGCTTTTCACTCTTCTGTGAAAAAGCAAACGACTTTTTCAGGATAAAAGATAGGAGAAAAAAAGAAGAGAATCGGTGACTTTACTGATCAGAAAAGCTGCAGATAAAATTCTTATCTTTTGTTTACAATGCTATTTAATAGAGTAAGTTGAATGAAAAAAAATTTTTTTAGATATAGACGGTGTGCTTAACTCGGTAAAATACGATCGTCAGAGAAGGCAGGATGATGGAAAAATAGATGAAACAAGGCTTATTTTATTAAAGCAACTGATTGATGATACGAACGCTGAAATAGTTTTGTCGTCATCCTGGCGAAAGCATTGGAGTGTTGACCGGGACAAATGTGACGGCATATGAATTGAGTTGAATTTAACATTTAACAAATATAATTTGAAAATAATTGACAAAACACCGCTACTGAATACATTTGATCGTCCTGCTGAGATACGGGCTTGGTTGAATGAACATGCGCTCGAAGTAGAATCTTTTGTGATCTTCGATGATACATTCGGTGGTTGGGGGAGTATTGCCGGAAACCCGGTTAAAACTGATAGCCGTATAGGAAGAGGACTTAAATAGAAACATATTGAAATGGCAAAAAAGATTTTGCTGAATAAGTAATAATACTAAGAAATTCTTTACAAAATTTCGTTTAAAAAAACGAATTTGTATTGACATTTGTGCCAGATTGTGATATAATCAAAACGGAATAAGTGAAAAATAAATAAAATTTCACAAAAACGATTGACAAAGGAGGAATAGGCCGTGTATAATCTCTTGACAGACAGACAGACAGACAGACAGACAGACAGACAGACAGACAGACAGACAGACCTATTCATGCTGCTTTGTAAGTAGTTTTTTCGTTGAGCACAACAAAATAATACCTGTCACAAAAGCAGCCAATACTTCGCATGGATCGTGCGCAGTATTGGCTTTCTGCATCGATGGCACTTTTCCGCCATATATTGAAGTTGATCACCGCGTGTAATGTATAATTATTTCTACAAACATATTACAGAAAGGAATATTCTATCATGAAAAAGATATCGGCATTTTTAATCGTTTTAACGATTATTCTTTCCTCATTGACATTCACGAATTGCGGTCAAGTGACGCCGCCTGAAACATTGCTTACATCCGATCCCGCAACATCTGCAACTGTTTCTACCCCTGCAACATCTGCTCCCGAAACAACTCCCGGGGCGAGCGACACCGACGACGGCAAAACTACTCCTACGCCTACTCCTTCAGATATACCTGTAAAAGAAACCTACGGACCAGTGATCGTTGAAGGAATGCTTAAATACCGTCTCGTGAATGACAGTTTTTACGAGGTGTACGGTGTTGATAAGATCAAGCATTATGAGATCGAGATACCGTCTGAAGTAAGAGGAAAACCGGTTAAAAGGATCAAAGGACAAGTGATCGATTTAAATAATATTAATAAAAGTGAACCGGGTGCTTTTCAGTCTTGTGACGATATAATTACAGTGAGAATTCACGAGGGAATTACCAAAATCGGCGATATGGCATTTAGCGGATGCGCAAATCTCAGGGAGATCATCCTTCCTGCAAGCGTCGAAAAAATCGAAGAGGGGGCTTTTTTAAGCTGCAGTAGGCTTCAATCTTTCTGCGTTGCGGAAGATAACTCTGAATATTGCTCGATTGACGGTGTTCTTTTCACAAAAAACGGAGAGAAGCTTTTAATTTATCCTGCGGAAAAAGGAGATCAGACCTATCAAGTTCCCGATGGAGTGAAAATTATTGCATCAAATGCTTTTTGGAATTGTACATATTTGACTTCTGTGATAACATCCGAAAGTACTGAGACTATCGAAGACTCATCGATTCTCTCTTGTTTAAGTCTTAAATCGATTTATATTTCTAAAAATGTAAACGAAATACAAAGCAGAGCATTGTTCGGGAATATACAATTCAGTTCTTTTGAGGTTAATGCCGAAAACAATACATATAAGGCGGTTGACGGTATACTGTTCAGCAAAAACGGAGAAACGATCGTTCATTACCCCTGTGCAAAATCCTATGAAGATTATCAGATCCCGGAGGGTGTAGAAACTATTGAAACGTGTGCGTTTTATGAGTGTGATTTCCTGATTAATCTCAGATTACCTCAAAGTATACAAACAATTAAAGAATCTGCAATATCATTCAATCAATCTCTTGAGACAATTTATATTCCGAAAAATGCAGAAACGATAGAGATGGGGGCTATCTTATTCAATAAAAATGCCACAGTCAATTGCGGAGCAGAAGAAAAACCTGCAGGATGGGATGATATTTGGCAACATATAAATAAAGCTGTTGTTTGGGGTTATACGGAGTGATAATTAACGTTCGAGAAGCATAGATCTATAAAGTTTAGTTTTTGAAAATTGTAAACAACAGATACAATTTTTAAATAAATACATAAATATAAAGGGGGAGAAGAAATGATACTGTTTGTCTTTTTTACAATATTTACTGCACTTCCGATTTTTATTGAGGGTCTGCAAACAGTTGCCATTGTACTTAATTTAATAGTGATGTTTGTACTGTGGTATTTTCTGACGCAATATCCGAGATATTGTATGCGTATCATACACGGATGGAGATTTTACGGAAAATCAGATTTTTACTCCATTTACAGCCTTATATATTATTTTTTCTTAGGCTTCCTTGTCATATTTGGTTTGATCGGACTATTCGGGCCGCTTATGGAGAGTAAGGGGAAAGTTCTGGCGATATTTTATGTCTGCAACATGATATTATACTGTTTTCCGCAGTGGTTTATTTTCTGGAGGTCAAAGATCAGATGTTATAATAAGATCAAAAAGATCTGCGCGGAACGTCAATATCGTTTAAAGATAAGCTTTTGGAGGTTTTTCTTTCCGATTGGCAGGAGTACTGATCCTTCGATGATTATTGAAACGCCGGAGGAAAAATATATTGTCCGCACAATGGGAAATACAGGCTTTCCTGTAGGATATGTCTTTTTGGACAAAAACAGCTATGTTCTGCAATATTTTAATCCTTTTATCCTTATCACCGATATTGTTGAAAAATTCAACGGCGAAAAGGATCTGATCCTGAATCCCTTATTAAGATTTCTCAGTTTTGGCAGAGAAATCGAGAAAACAATTGCCGACTATGAAATGTAGGGGAAAAAGATCCTTCTGTTCTGTCCCGAATTCACTGTATGCAAAGAGTATCTGAGCGGACGAATGATAAGGATCGGTGATGAGCTGTTTGATTATACCTTCTGCGATACAGATAGCTTTATATGCGGAAAACTGCATGGAGATATTGATTGACCCTCGTTGGGGCTATTAAAGATATCAAACAAAAAAGAAAGTAGCAAAGTTAAATCCAAAATATGTTGTATTCACGAATCAATTTGCAAATATAACAGCAGAGTATGACCCCTGCCATTTTGTCCGTGAATCATATATAAAAGAGATCCGAAATTTTTCCCTCCGGAATTGTTTCGGTTTTCTTTTTGTTTTTAAGTGTCGGGAAGATACCTTTCAGACAATTGAGCTTCTTTGGACCTCGTCAGTCTTGAAATTGCAATCTATTGCATCTTTGTTTTCTTATTTCTGATATAAGATAGGCGTAAAAGGAAGAGGCAATAACTTGCACAGGGGATACAGACATAATCAGGTTAAACAATATTTTGCAAATAAAGTTGCGAATTTGTTTATTTTATGTGGTATAATCATTTTGTGAGGAGAAATAAACATGGAAAACATCGCAGAAAAACTGAATTCGGTAATAGATTATATTGAAAAGCACTTGAATGAAGAGATCGATCAAACTAAGATCGCACAAATTGCCTGTTGCTCTTATTATGATATAGGGAGGATCTTTTCTTTAATTGCCGGTATCAATATTTCGGATTATATCCGAAAGCGTAAATTGACGCTTGCCGGTGCAGAACTGAAATATGATGGCGCAAAAGTTATCGATGTGGCGTTAAAATACGGATATGATTCACCGGTATCGTTTGCAAGAGCTTTTCATGCTTTTCATGGGTTTAATCCGAGTTTGGCAAGTAGAGATGACACGATCCTCAATGTGTTTCCACGTCTTATCTATCAAATATGTGTAAATAAGGTACTGGAGGCAGTAAGAAAAGAAATTATTACGATCAACGGCAAAGAATACGAAGCAAGCTATTTTGGCGAGAGAGATATGTCCTCGTGGTCTAACGTATTTTGTAAAAGAAGATATTGGCGCTTGGAAAACGCCTATGATGATTTCAAGGACAGCCCTAAACTGAATCATGTTTTACCGTATTATAATTATCCGCCGATCAATATTGAGATCGGTCAGATCTATGTGATCGATTATTATAGATCAAATGGAAAAGTGGAGCGTAAATATTATATCGCAGATGGAACAGTTTGGAAGGATATGCTTTGCACTTGCGAATTTTTTCCCGGCTATTTGCAACCATTCAAAATTGACAAAATAACAATTTGCGGTAAAGAATACGATGCCGGTTATTTTGGAGAGCAGGATATATCGGATTACTCTGATTATGCAACGAAACGCGAATTTTGGCGGCTTGAAAATATTGATGATCAGTTCGAAAATTGTAAAAAGCTCAACGATGTTTTGCCCTATAAAAATTATCCACCGATGAAAATTAAAAGAGGGCAGGTGCTTGTCATTGATTATCACACAAGGAATGGAACAATAGATAGAAAATATTACATTGCGGACGGAACGATTTATAAAGATATGCCGGCAACGCGGCAATTCATAATAAGCGAATCATAAGTTTCAAAATTGTTGTGTGATGCCAAATAAAAGAAATCCGAAACTTTTTCTCGGTTGATTTGTTTTGGTTTTTGTTTATTAATATAATTACACAAACTTATCAAAGAAAGGAATTTTTTATCATGAAAAAGATCAATGCATTTTTTATCGTTTTAACGCTGATTTTTTCTACAGCGGCTTTTTCGAGTTGTACTGATGTGATGCCTGAAACATTGCTTACATCTGATCCCGCAACATCTGCAGTTGCCAACACCCACGAGACATCTGCAGCTGCCGTTACCCCAGGAACAACTCCCGAGGCGAGCGACACCGATGACGGTAAAACTACTCCTACGCCTACCTCTTCGGATACGTCTGTAAAAGAAACCTACGGACCTGTGATCGTTGAAGGAATGCTTAAATACCGTCTCGTGAATGACAGCTTTTACGAGGTTTATGGTGTTGATAAGATCAAGCATTATGATATTGAGATACCGTCTGAAGTAAGAGGCAAACCGGTGAAAAGGATCAAAGGAATATCGTTCGATTATATATTTGAACCGGGAGCCTTTGATGGTTGCAGCGACTTTATTACAGTGAGAATTCACGAGGGAATTACCGAAATCGGCGAGGGGGCATTTAACGCATGTTCAAATCTCAGAGAGGTCATCATCCCTGCAAGTGTTGATAAAATCATAGATAAATCCTTTTTAAATTGCAGCAAGCTTCAATCTTTCTGCGTTGCGGAAGACAACTCTGAATATTGTTCGATTGACGGTGTTATTTTCACAAAAAACAAAGAAAAGCTTTTGATCTATCCTGAGGGGAGGACAGATCAGATCTATCAAATTCCCGATGGGGTAAAAACCATCGCATCAAATGCTTTTAGCAGATGTACATATTTGACTTCTGTAATAACATCCGAAAGCAGCGAGATTATCGAAGATTTTGCGTTTTGCTCTTGTTTAAGTCTTAAATCGGTTTATATTTCTAAAAATGTAAACGAAATACAAAGCTCAGCATTCCTCGAAAATCTTCAATTCAGTTCTTTTGAGGTGAATGCTGAAAACAATACATATAAGTCAGTTGACGGTGTACTGTTCAGCAAAAACGGAGAAACGATCGTTCAATACCCATGTGGAAAAAACGGTGAAGATTATCAGATCCCGGAGGGTGTAAAAACTATTGAACACGGAGCGTTTTGTATGTGTCAATTTCTGAAACATCTCAGATTACCGCAAAGTATACAAATAATTAAGGGAGGTTCAATATCAAAGAATCAATCTCTTGAGACAATTTATATTCCGAAAAATGCAGAAACGATCGAGAGGGGTGCTATTTCGCTGAATGCAAATGCCACGATCAATTGCGCTGTAGAAGAAAAACCTGCAGGATGGCATGATGATTGGCAAAAGAATAATAAATCTGTAGTTTGGGGTTATACAGAGGGATAATTAACCGACGAAAGCAGAGTTTTATGAAGTTCAGTCTTTGAAAATTATAAACAACAGATACAATTTTTAATTAAATACAAAAAACAATATATTATGATTCATCGGTATCTTTTGCAAGAGCTTTTCGAGCTTTTCATGGGTTTAATCCGAGTTTATCGAATAGAAGTGACAAGATCTTCAATGTCTTTCTGCGCCTTATATATCAAATATCTGTAAAAGAGGTGTTGGAAGTGTTGAAAAAAGAAATTATTACGATTAACGGCAAGGAATACGAAGCAAGCTATTTTTTCGAGAGAGATATGTCCTCCTGATTTAACGTATTTTGTAAAAGAAGATATTGGCGATTGGAAAACGCTTACGATGATTTCAAGGGCAGCCCCGCGCTGGATCATGTTTTACCGTGTAACAATTATTCACCGATCAAAATTGAATGTGGACAGGCGTTTGTCATTGATTATTACGCCAGGAAAGGAAAAATAGATAGAACTTATTATATTGCGGACGGAATGATTTGGCAAGATATGCTGTCAACTCGGCAATTCATAATAAGAGAATAATAAGGATCAAAATTATTGTGTAATGCCAAACAAAAGAAATCCGAAACTTTTACCTGTTTGATTGTTTTCGGGTTTCTTTTTGCTTGTAGATTTGTTGTTGACATTTTTTAAACATTATGATATGATGAATATGCAAGAAGGTTAAATTAATTTATCCGGATTCAACAGTAATGATTGCGTTGAAATCAAAAAACTTCCGGAACGGTTGAAAAGATTTGAAATATTTATATCAATATTTTATCTATTTTCAAACTGCTCCTCAATTTTTTTAATATTTTAGCACAAAACCGTTGCATTTTCGCTTGAAATATGATATATTATAGGTGAAGACCATCGTTATCCGGTAATGTTTTGATCTGTAATTTATATTGAAAGCATATTGTATTTTAACGGAAACGATAGAAAAACAAATATAAAATCCACAAAGAGAAGGAATGATGAAAAATGAGACGTGCGGTGAAAGATGCACTGACGCAGAGCAGCATCAATGCCGATATTGTTGACACTCCTATATTTATTTGCGATATAAACGATGATATAATTTATAAGAATAATGCGGCTTATCTCGCAAATGCTCCGAGAAAAAATACAAGTATTTTGGCTTATATTCCCGAACGTGACAGAATAAAGTATATTTCGGTCAAGAATGGTGAAAGTCAATGTGAATGTATAAGTGTATTCTTCGGCGAATCGAGTGTGACCGGATATGTATGTCAATACAAAAGCTATAGTCTTGAAACATTTTTTATCATACCTAAAAGTGTCGGCGGTTTCACCGACAGCAAGCACGCCCTTAATTTCAGGAATTATATATCAAAACTTGCAAAAACAATAGATTACGGATTTGAAAGCTGCAAAAAACAAAGGCGTGTTCTTAAGGGCATTGAACTTTTGAGAAGCAGCAATTTTTTATGTCTGATGCAGATAATGTCACTCTCAAGGACAATGAGTATGCATGCAAGCGATGCCCAATCCGTCATTGTCAGATACCTGTCGCGTGAGCTTTTGCCTGCCGGGTACAGCATAAACGGAGCGGATATAAATGACGAATGCAATTCGATATATTTTGAAAATTCAGAGATCCTCATATCTGCATTTATGAATATGCTCACCGTGTTTATATCCGAAGAGCCCGGAAATGTGAATATATCGGTAAAGAATATCGATAAAACGGTCTGTTTTGAAGCACTGTTCAGGTCAAGGCTTGAGATCGATAAACGGTATGACGATATAATAACATTCGCAGAAAACTTTCCCGAAAAAGAGTGCGAAATATCAATATTGCAATTTCTGTGTAACGAGCTTGGATGGGATATAAAGATCACTCCATATTTTTCTTCCGATAGCAATATGATACTCAGCCTGACGTCAAAAGCAAAAAGGAGCAGTAAAGTCCACAGTGCATGCTATAAAGGCAACAGCGATATAGTGGCATATCTGAGATTTACGGATTATCTGAATTTGACAGTAAAGTAATATTTTGAAATGCTGTGGTTTTCAATAACGTCAAATTATATCAGACTTGATACTGCTCTGTAGATTATACTGTGCCGATTCTTCCGACAAATTTATTTATTATCGCAAAAAAGAGCTCCCGCCTATGCTTTCGCATAGGCGGGAGCTCTTTTTGTTTGAAGTCTTAGCCCACGAACAAAAATGTCCGTGAGATATTTAGATATTTGATGTTAATACATTTCTTTTGCCGGATGATTTAATTGATTCGATCATCCGGATTTTTCGTAACATGTTACCATCAATTCATTGTCACCATCGGGTTGTCTGTAAATATATCAATCTCTTTCAAGCACATATCCACAGGTGTACAATTTACCGAATAGTTTGAATAATCTGATTCAAACATGTTATATCCCTTTTCGATATTGAAATGATCTTCTTCACTATCCCCCTAGTAGAGCGGATTAGTCACTTCCGGATCGGATGCAGATTTCTATTTCTTTGTTGCTTCACCTTCTAAGATATTAATTAAGTAACTGTCGAAAAGCGAACGCTCCGGCGTCGGATTGAAGTTGCCACGGTGCAACAAAATTTTCTCTGCTTCGATTCGAAAAATTGCATTTATCGAAATTGATCAAATTCAGGGCATTTTCCACCGCACATATCTTGACAAACTCAATGCCCGGTATAATTATTTTACCTTACCTGACACCTTATATAACATTTTTTTATTAATTACATCAATAATAAAGGTAAAGCCACCGGCAATGCATTTAAGCAAAGTGTCTGAAGCTTCAGGCAATGTAATGCCAAATTCATTTTCTGCGGCCTCTCTCGAAATACAACTGACAGAACTGAATGCCATTTTTATATCGCCCACAACACTGCCAATGTTCCACAGAAAAACGCCCTGCCAATTATAAACCAAAATATTGTTTTCGCGGCGGTCATCTTTTACAAAAGGAGCATTACCACTTCTGAAATCCCGCTCCTCTGTTCTCAACACAAGTAAATCGTTACATGCACAACAACAGAACAGTTCGCACGAATCATCATATTTTAGCTCGTCAAATCCCAAAATGATTTTTCATAATATCCTTTGTTGTAACAGTCCCCCCGAAATACGGAATATTCAAATCTCCGACAATGTCTGCAATGTTCCATAAATGATTGCCATTCCAATCATATGCATTAATATTATTCGTGAAAATCTTATTTATGGCAGTTGAATTTTTTATTGTATCGGATTTGCTCTGAACTGCATATTCGGTAGTGATTATTACAAAATCCTTAGTTATAGATATTTCATAAATATTCTCCGATGACTCTATCATATGTGAGCGCAAGCATAATTTGTTGACTGCGAAATTATCCGTCGAAATATTCAACCACTACCATAGCTACCTGCAGGAATAAATTGTCATAGTTTATCTATTGAGCGATCAACTCGTCAATTACTTTTGAGATCCAGCTTGATAGATTGGGAAAATCATCGATTGAAACACGATGTGCATTTTCAGATGTAAGCCCGATTACTGATCTACCCTTATCTATCTTGATGTATCGCTGTCCCGATTGTGATGGAATATAACTTTGGATATCCGAATCCCACACAATATTTTCAGATTCGTTGAAATGTACTCTGATGTATAATTTATAAGTGGTGTTTTCATTGTATTTTTCTCTGAAAATGTTTTCTTGCGGATCGAATTTTTCCGAGTCATCGGTATCTATGGTGACAAAATCAACAAATTCCTTAAAAACAACAGAATCGAAACTCGTATCAATAACTTTTGTCGGTGTCCTTGCCGGTTCATCCTCCTGAAAAAGTTTTTTTGATTTGTTTATGTCCTGATAATATATTTCGATTTTCTTCACAGTCCAATCTTTGAATACATCAATGTGATTCTCGGAGGGCTGCATAATGTAAAGGTGTGGCGAAGCTAACGGATGCCTCATACTTAACGAAGTACAGACAAACTGATCGTCAGATACTCCTACCGGCTTTCTGAACCAAATTCTAAACCATGGACCGCCTTCCTCTTCAATCAATGTTCCGGCTTTTTGTTCATAAGCATCCAGGCAAGCCAAGTGATAATCGTAGCATTTATACTCGCTGTATTTATCCGGGTCGGGTGGCTCTTGCATGTTGCAACCGCAGAACAAACATATCACCAAAGTTAACAGTAATGATATTTTTTTCATTTTTTACTTTACACCTCACTTTTGTTGTATATCTGTTTTTATTATGCCGGACGAGGGAATTGATGTATTACCACCTATCAATTGAATAACAAAGTTTTGAACATAGTAATTGTAAACTAAATTCGTATGATTAACATTTTCAGCATAGAAGGTTCTGCTTGAATATTTGTCTCCCAATGTAGCACTCCACACGGCAACAAGCTCATCACCTTCATCTGTCGTTGAATCAACGTACCAATCCCACATATTAAACTTCACCATATCTACAGTTTCGTGACCATATCCGGCAATATAATAGGTGTTTACCAAACTGGTTACATGGTTACCATTTATATACAGCGAATTATGAAAAAGTTCAGCAGCGTCAGCGAGATTTGTATTGAAGTGATTCAAATAACTATTGAGCCTTTGTCGTGTATCAGCGTATGTTGTTATGGTATTGTGGGATATTCCAGCGATTGATGTTATAAGGTAATTTTTTCCCGCAAAAGAACTGTCAAAATATTTTTCAGACGGGAACATTTCGTACATACTCGAAAAATTACCCATAAGGTAATCCAATGGATCGTAGAGTAAAGCCACCAGATCTATAAGTGTCGTAGCCCAGCCGGGAATACCCATATTATCAAGCATCCCTGTTACATTGACGTCCTCGCTTCCCCAAAGATAGGGAACTACCGGTGTACCCAAAAGAGGTGACCCTAATGTGATAACAGTTTTAACTTTATCTCTTTGAGCTGATCCCAAAGATAAGTATTTGGATGCGACTAAACCGCCCATGCTGTGACATACTAAAATCACATTATCATAGCTATAATAGTTAATGAATTGATCCAAACTGTTGGCGGAATCTGAATTTGAAAGTCTCCAATCGTATGCAAAGAATCTGATTGAGTATTCATCCTGATACTCATTACACAATGAATTGTACAGAGATTGGTATACGTTACCAGCACCGTAAGTATTATTGTATGGGATAATATGATCTTGTGTGTGACCATCATTATCGCATCTGAGCGAAATGATTCTATCAATCAATTCCGATTGACTCAAGTTACCTGAGTTATAATCATCAATCAAATCTGTAGACCATAACTTTGTTCCTTCTTCGTAAGATGAATTGCTCCAACCTGCTACCAATTCTGTGCCCAGAATTCCAGGAACAATAATTACTGCATTATTGTTCACATTGACTTGATATGATACATAATAGTATGTGCCATTAATGGATCTACGTCCTATTATAGTTGCTGTTCCCCGTGAAACACCCGTTACAGTTCCATCACTACCGTCTACTGTCGCCACACCCGGATTATTTGAATACCAATATACACTTTGGCTATTCGTTGTTCCCGAATAAACAGCCACTTTTAAATTAAGCTCAGATAAGGAAAACTTGTCTTTAGGGTTTATTGTTTTAGTTGGACTTGTTGTAGGCAATCCGGTTGATGTGTCGTACAGCAAGATGCCTGACGGGGGGGAAGGAATTTTAGTTAAGATCCATCTACAATTCAGACCGGTTTTTGAATATGCAGAAGCTACAACATTGAAACTAAATGGTACTAAAGTGTCCTTAACCTGCATCGTCAAATCGCCGTTTCCGTTATTTCTGAATACATAGCCGTTTGAATACCAGTTAATTGTCCACTGTCCATAATCGGGGGTATCAGAGAACGTATCGGATGTGCCTATGTCATAAATGTCGACATTATCATTTGTCACATCTAATCCCATGTCCAACTTATGCATAGGTCTGATAGTATAGTGACCATTACCTAAATAATATGTTTTCCACATTTGCTTAATGCGGTCACTTTCACTGTCGGAGTCGGGATATATTGGATATTGATTAACATTGGTTAAATTATTGATCCCGTTTGTAACATTCAAATATAAACCTGTCTTTGCATTTTGGATATAGTACACACCGTTGGAAATATATACATACACGGTACAGGTCACATAGCATGTTTCTCCATCGGAATCAACTGTTGAGGCTGTAATTGTGGCTTTTCCGGCTTTATTGGCAGTTACAACACCTGATGAGCTAACAGATGCAACAGTACTATTGCTTGTAGACCAGGTTACGGTCTGTCCGCTCGGGTTCGTTGTTGCTACAAGAGTTTTTGTTCCGCCTTCAACAATCGAAGTGTTTGTATAATTTAATGAGATATCCGTTGTACATGTCATCACGACATACGGGAGGTTAGCGAAAGTAGAGCATTCAGAAGAATCGAAGCTTTTGTTGTTACCGGTTTCATCTTCATTGGTCATAATGAAGCCGGCATTTGCCGAATAGGTGCCATTTTTCCATGCCTTAACAAGATTTGTAATGTCGAATGCTGTCCATTGATTATTATACATCGTTGCACCGTAGTTGACCTCAGTTGTATAGGAGCCGATATTATTCCATGTGACGGTGCTTTCTGTCCATGTTGTATTGCTTGTCAGAGGATACAGGTTAATGAACTGTTTTGAGCCGCCGGATGATTCTTTTGCATAAAATGTTACGTTTATAATCTGAGATGCCGCAATAGTCTGGTATTCGCTATGGTTTATTAAGCCGCTGAGCTTCACGACAGTTCTGCCGATTTTGTAAGTGCTGTTCGGTGTACCGACACGGTTATAGAGGAAGGCTCCGCAGTTAGTATTCGGATAACCTTCAAATATCGGAGCGTCCTCTATTGCGTTTGCTTCATGGGTATTATCCGAAACAGTGATCGAAGGGTCTATTATAACGGGATATACAGTATTTGGATCAGAAAGAAAATCATCATTGGCAGTTACTGTCAACAAATATTTCTGACCTTCTGATATTGTTTCGACCGTCATGCTTCCTATGTCCGGTTTACCTATGGCATCGTAAATAATAATTTCACCGAGACGGAATACCGGATCTGATTTATCGCCGTCCGCCAAATAATAGCTATTGCCATTGCTATACAAACTCAACCCATCGGTTTCGATAATAAAAGTATAAGCAGCATTTGCAGTATATTCGGTTAATATGATATCCTCTTTCACACCCGAAAGAATCGGCGTATATTTCAACTTGGTGTTTTCGCCGTATGCTTTATCATATACAACAGAATTGTCAGTTTGAACTGCAGATGTTGCACTTGCCAACCCTTGCGGAATCAGTTTTACGGCGAATCCCGAATACTCGAGATCAATACCTTGCACCGGATTGTTTGGAATAAGCAGATCTATATCACTTCGAGCAATTCCAAATCCATTCGCCATGCTTTTCAGTGAAATATCTTTTTCTTTGACAATTCCGTTTTGGTCTACATATTTTACATTTTCATGCATCAAATAGATAGAACGGGTGCCATCAGCATTTGCAAATACATATGTATTTAAGTCTTCTAAATCTGCAAGACGCTGAGTGTGTTTTGCAGCATTAAATTGAGAACTGTCAACATATTTCAAAATCATGCTTTCTTTTGCAATGCTGGAATCATCTGAGTGAAGAATGATTTCGTCAGAAATGAGTAGATTGTTATTCTTAGCAAGATTATCGTCACGGATGGGATCGTTCGATGAATCGATAACATCAGAAACTGTTGTTGCCGAAATAGGTAAAATTGTTCCTGTAAGCAACAAACTTATAACAACGATCAACGATGTTATTTGAGAGAATAACCTATGTTTCATTATATGCCTCCTTAAGTCTAAATAAAAGTTAAACATTCAAATGAATTATTCGGAAACAAAAAGCGCATAAACTGTCCGAATAAGCGGTTTATGCGCCTAAGAAATGATAAGAAGATTATACCTCACTTCATCCGCAAGGAGATAATTCATATCATCTGATAAACCACCGCTGACTGAGAATAAAATATTCATGATCGTCAAATCTCCTTTAATTAATTTTTTTACACATATATTGTATCATATTATGCTTGCAGTTGTCCATAGATTGTGAGATATTTCTTGTAAGATTTCGATTGTATCAAGAATTTTTTATTTCAGATTGATGATCTGAAGTTCGCTTTTTGCTGCATATTTCACCGTATAAGCAGTTCCGCCACACTCTTGAGTCATATAGCAAATACAAAGACTGCTGTTATCCACTAAATGTCTGTTGCGTTTGTGCATACAGTCTCTTGTATATTCCTGTGACGTGTAAACTATCTTATCCGCTTTTTCTTTTATATGTTCATATATACGTTTATCGCTATCACTCCAGACGTTTGCCTGAGATAAGCAGGGAAGAATAAGGATGAGCTTTATGTGCGGATATTTTTCCCGAAGCTCAATTACTGTCTGTGCGGCAAGTGTGTCAAAACCGAGTGCCCCACCTGCCAGGAAATATATGTATCCGCTTTCTATCAATTTAATAAGATTTTCTTTCAATCGCCGGGAAATTTCAATCTGTATTTCCGGCGGTATTTTTCTGTGTCCTGAAAAACAACAGGTTTTCGATTTACATTCCATCATCTTAAAACCTCCATATATGGTTATTATAACATTTAAAAACCATTATTTCAATGCAAATAAAGCTTTTACACCAATAAAATTTGCATACGTATGGGTTAAAATATTATAAAGGATGGTGAGATGAAATGACAGAGAAGGATTTCTCTCTGCGTTTGGCAAAGCTAAGGGAAGAAAAAGGTGTATCTGCTCGTGATATGAGTTTATCGATGGGACAAAATCCCGGATATATCAATAACATTGAGAACGGTAAATCAATGCCGTCACTAACCGGAATTTTTTATATTTGTGAATACCTTGGAATAACTCCAAAAGAATTTTTTGACACTGAATCACAAAATCCTACTAAAGCTGCGGAGTTGTACTCTGTCGCAAAATCACTGAATAACGATCAATTGGACAATCTCATTGCCTTGGCAAAGGGATTGAAAAAATGATATGATAAAACACTACTCAATGATGGCAGTGTACTGTCTTCGTTTTTGAAAATAGATCGATCCGGCGGAAAACTTATCCATCTTTCACACTGCCTATCTACCCTTTGGCATACGGAAGTTTAATTTAAAATTGAATATATTATGCTTTAGTGCAGTAATCTGAAAAACTGACCATCGCTTGGTCGGTTTTTTTATCGTATGGTAGCAGTTACGGGTAAACAATATGTATTGATGTCAATTGTATCAAGAATTTTTTATTTCAGATTGATGATCTGAAGTTCGTTTTTTGTTGCATATTTCACTGTATAAGCGGTTCCGCCACACTCTTGAGTCATATAGCAAATACAAAGACTGCTGTTATCCACTAAATGTCTGTTGCGTTTGTGCATACAGTCTCTTGTATATTCCTGTGACGTGTAAACTATCTTATCCGCTTTTTCTTTTATATGTTCATATATACGTTTATCGCTATCACTCCAGACGTTTGCCTGAGATAAGCAGGGAAGAATAAGGATGAGCTTTATGTGCGGATATTTTTCCCGAAGCTCAATTACTGTCTGTGCGGCAAGTGTGTCAAAACCGAGTGCCCCACCTGCCAGGAAATATATGTATCCGCTTTCTATCAATTTAATAAGATTTTCTTTCAATCGCCGGGAAATTTCAATTTGTATTTCCGGCGGTATTTTTCTATGTCCTGTAAAGCAAATAGTTTTCTCTCTCATAGCACCACATCTATTCTAAAAGTATAGTTATCCTTATTTTATCCAATTTAATTAGATATGTCAATACAAATTAATGAAATAATTGGATAAAATATCAATGTGTGTATAGTACAATTATATAAAAGAAGGCGGTGAAGACTATGGAAAAGAATGAATTTATAAAAAGGCTGACCGAGTTGCGTATAAACAAAGGAGTTTCAGCACGGGATATGAGCCTATCGATCGGTCAGAGTGCCGGTTATATCAATAATATTGAGAATGGAGTCAACCTTCCGTCAATGACGACTTTCTTTTATATCTGCGATTATCTGGGGATAGAACCGAAGGACTTCTTTGATACTGAGTCAACCGATCCTACAAAGGCAAATGAGCTTTTGGAAATCGCAAAATCACTTAACAAAGACCAATTGGACAATCTCATTGCTTTAGCAAAGGGATTGAGAAAATAATATTGATATACAAAAAACAAAGCCCAATAAGGTCGGCACTGTTTTCATCTATGTAATTGAATGGGTATTCAGAAATCAACGACACTCACATCATCACCTGCCATTTGGCATGCAGTTGCTTAATTCAAACTAAAAGCAGTTCTTTAAGGATATATTCGGCAGTTTCGGGTGTAACAATGTTATCACTCATAATATCAAACATGCGTTCTGCATCTTCTTGATTGGGTGAAATATCCTCAAAATATTGTTCATCATCCGCAACTCCGTCAATAAAAGAAGCTATTGTCAAAGAATATATTGGAGAAATGCCGCTGTCGCATACAAATTCACTGCGATCGTTATCGACTGTCAGTGTATACTTAAAGGTCAGGCTGTTTTCCGCCGTGTCGACTGTTTTGATTGATTCTCTCAGAATCGATTGTCCGGAGTTTTTCATGTTAATACTTCCTATCATTATTTTGTCAGCACGCTACCAACATTTTCCTGATTATAACATATAATTAATAAAAAGTAAAGAGGGTTAAAATATAGCTGAAAATAGCATAATTGAGAATTTTTTTGTCATATTGCAGATTTATCAATTAAAATTGCATCGATTTTTCATATTTTATCACAAAGCTTACAACTTTTAAGCTCTGTTTACAGATTAATTAGTCTGTTTACAGGTTTTGAGGGAAACTATTTAAATGCCTCTGAAAAAAACAGTTTGTTATAGAATTTGCTTTTTATATATACAGATGCAATTCCGGGTATCAATTTTTTCATCTTCCATATTGTATGGTTAATGCTCCTTTTTTGTCAAAAACCTTGGATTTACTGCCAAAATATGATACACTTTAAATGATAATATTCAATTTACGATTCGTTTCGCGATAAAAAGTCTGAAAAATAAGGAGAGAACGACATATGATAAACGAAATTATTGATTTGTTGCCGTCGGAAGACCTGAAAATAAAGATCAAAGAGGTTGATTATAAGTTTTCTGATGCGGAATTGCTGCAAATTATAAAATTATATGCCAGATCATATGAAGAACGGTTGACACTGTACGAACGCTTTTCGACAATTGCTTCCACTGATATTTCAAATCTTGCGAAGGCATTGATCGATCATCAACACAAGATCTTCAAGCGTTTTACCGAAGACAGCGAAGGATTCGTTTATGAGCTTCATATCAAGGAAACTCCCTATTCACATGATGAAAGATATATTTGTTCGTCTTATGAAACATCACTTGAATGTATTGATGGGTTTTATAAGGAATATTCGAGCATTGATGCTCATGAGAGAGAAGAAACCCGATACAAGATCATAAAACGCAAAATCTTTTATCACGGCAGCAGATTTGAGGAAGATGAGTATGCCGAGTGTGTTTTCGGTGCAGGTAAGAAGCTCCTGAAAATTGACGATTACGAAGACCCTGCAGAGTGCGAGGATGATATTTCATGTTCTGATTGTAAACATTTATGTACACACGCATATTTTGAATTATTGTTTCCGTGTTTTGCACACAATCATGACATTATAAAATATCATGATTACGAAGGGAAGAACATTTGGGTGTTTGCTTGTTTTTTAATGATGAGAATTGTGCTGAGCCATTGGATTGTTTCTACGTAATTCCGTTGGACTCCTATACAGTAAGAGAATGCCGATTCGACGACTTTATTCCTCATGAGCATATTCCGCTTCCGCTGGCAAGAGTTGTTAATCCCGATGTCCTTGATGAAACCATGAGAAAGGATTATTTTAATTTTGTGGAATTTTTGAATTCACAAGAATAAAGACGTTTGGTTTGTTATACGCAATAAAAAGAATGAGTGACTATAACTTCGGAAAATCCGAAGTGATCGACACTCATTTTTGTATTTAAAGATTGATCGGTATATAATAAAAAAACAAAACTGTAAAAAATCCATTTTTCGAGTTATTTTTTTGAATCGCATCAAGCAAATCAAAATTTTTATCTGAAAATTCGTTAGAAATGACGAACAACTTTTTTCTGCTTTTATCCGATTTCAATTCATTTTGCTTTAAAAAGAGATAATAGATCGAAAAAAGTCGTATGGATCATTACTTATGGGCATAGCAATAAAATCAAATTTTTGCTTTGGTCTGCATTAATCGATCATCATTCATCAAGCGAAAATTTCGGCTTCGGCGGCTTCGGTTTTTTCTTCAGTATATCGTATTCAAAGCTGCCGCAATGACTGTCCGGGCTGACCTTTCCCTTTTTGCCGCATATCATCATTCCGTCGTCAGATTCAGCAGCATGTTCACACAATTCACAGCATTCTGTATATTCTTTTTCCTGTTTCTTTTTAAATAGTGCCATTTATTTTTTTCTCCCGTATCTGTATACTTCAAATGAAAGGATGCTCGCCGCAGATGCCGCAGACAGAGCCGCTCCGAACTGCCTTCCGTAATCAAGACGGACCGTTTCATCTGAAAACTGCTTTATAAGTGATGATATTCCCCGTTTTTCACCGCCGACGATCAGAAGCAGAGGGCGTGAAAGGTTGGCATCATACACCGAAATGCTGTTGTCAACATCCGCACAGACAATGCGGTATCCGTTATCCTTGAAGATCTTTATATCTTCAAGGCTTTCACAGATACACATATCGAAAAGTTCGCTTGCTCCGGCAGACGAACGGCAGACAACCCCCGAAGCGCTCATCCAGTTTCTTGGTGACAGAATTATTCCGTCTGCACCCGAGGCGTATATCGAACGCAGTGCATATCCGAAATTGTATGGATCCTCTATCCCTTCGAGCATCACATAAAAACCGTTGCTTATAAGCTTTTTTTCTTTAAGAAGCGGCAGTTTTCTTTCTGTACATTCTATTGCTATTCCGCCGTGGGTATTGCCTATAGTGATATCATCGATCACCTCACGTGGGACGGTCTCAAGGTCAAAACCGAGCTCATGGGATTTAGCCTTAATGTATGAAAATTCACTGCCCGATTTCTCCAGCTTTTCTTTGGAATAATATACTTTTTTGATTTTCCGATTATTGAAATCGGAGCCGTTTATATCTATAAGTGTTCTGAAAGAAACTATTCCTTCAAACAGGTTCTCATCAATATATCTCTGTGCCTCTTTTTTTGCCACTGTTCCGCTCCTTAACCCCTTTATATTTGTTCAATACAATCGATTGTCCGGTGTTCGATATTTTTATTGAATCGTTCCATTCTTTATGCAGTCGAAATATCCGTCACGTATGCCGCTCTTGCTGATTATGATATTATTTACCGACAGCTTTTCACAAAGCACAATAAATGTACTTATTGCCGGGGTAATGAGCAGGTATCTGTCGGGCATCACGCTTCTGAGGAAAACATCCTTTTCATCATCAATTTCACAGAATTTTTCATATATCGCTTTTAGCTCATCAAGCGTGAGCTCTCCGTCAAAGCTTCTTTCCGACTTGATTATCTTTCCGATTGCGGTTGCACTGCCGCCTACGAGAAAGAGCTTATCGGATTCATTTTTGCAATCAACAAGACTGTCAAATGTACGTGAAACATATTCTGCAATATTTTCAAGCTCTTTTCTCGTACAGTATCTTGAAATACCGTCAACGCCGTCATCTCTTTTTGCAAAAAGCTTCAGGAGCTTCAATGCACCGAAAGGCAGTGAAACGAGATAATCGCTTTTTCTGTCGGTGAAGAAGTTCAGCTCTGTGCTGGCACCTCCCATGTCAATCATAACTCCATTTTTCTCATTCGGAAAACCTACAAGAACGCCTTGCAGACTGTAGTATGCTTCTTCTTCTCCCGAAAGCAACCTTACATTTATACCGGTTTTTTCGTATACCTTTCTAACCGGATAGTAGGGATCGTCACATGATCTGAAGGACGCTGTGGCATATACCGAATATCCGCTGTCGCTCTCGCTCGTATAGTCGAGCAGGATATTGCAGAGCTTATCTATTCCTTCATCACTGGGAATCCCGTTTTTAATAAAGTTGATAAAACCGAGGGCAAAGCTTCTGCCCTTTTTCTTTACCGTTCTGCCCGTCTCATCTACAGAAAAAAGATTATATTTCACTGTATTTGAGCCTATATCTATAACCATGTAGCTCATTTCATCACCTCTGAAGCAGTATACCACAAAAAAACACATTTGTATATAGTTAATCAGTTATTTTATATTTTTACGTTATTTTTTTTGATATAAAATCATAAAATTCTTTGATGAAGTACCGCGAAATTGCAGGATCGACCCACTCATTGCTGTTTTATAATCAAATAATATAAAAGTAAAGCTTTAAGTGTCATATCGTACTATAGATGAACGATCAAAAATTACAAAGGAGAGAGTGTAAATGTTTCCAATACATAATTTATTGAACTTCTGGTATATGTTTCTGCGTGTAGGTGACGGAAAATCCTTCCCGCCTCCGCTGGGCAGAGAAGAAGAGAGAAAACTTTTTGAAGCAATGAAAAAGGGAGATGCACAGGCAAGAGAAAAGCTGATAGAACACAATCTTCGCCTTGTGGCACATATTGTCAAAAAATATTATACGTCATGCGAGGAACAGGAGGATCTTATATCCATAGGGACAGTGGGACTTATAAAGGCGATCGATTCATTCAAGCCCGAGAATGGAACGAGATTTGCAACATACGGTGCAAAATGTCTTCAGAATGAAATACTGATGTATTTCAGGGCAAAAAAGAAAACGCAGTCGGAAATTTCGATAAATGAAACGATAGACACCGATAAGGACGGAAATCCGCTGACATATATGGACATCATATCTGTTGACGATACGATCGCCGAAGATATTTACACCAAAAACACTGCAGAAAAAGCTATGAAATTCATAAACGAACAGCTCGATGATCGGGAACGTCAGATAATCATCATGAGATACGGACTTGACGGAAACGAGGCACTTGCACAGCGTGAGGTTGCCGAAAAGCTGAATATATCGAGAAGCTATGTTTCACGGATCGAAAAAACGGCAATGGAAAAGCTTGAAAAATTTCTGGGATAGACAATATTGGCACAGATAAAGCATAAAATCAAAAAATCACTTAATTGTAAATCGGTCATATTTGACGATGCCGCCGTCATACATATTGAATAAAAAAAGATAACATTATTCTAAGGAGCATTTTATGGATTACTTAAAGATCACCGATTTCGGCAATAAAGACGCCGATGTATTCTGTGCCGCTGTCAGAATTGAAAATACAGTACAGAATATCGATCGCTCGGAGGATTATACTCTTCCCGAATATCTTCCCGATGCGAAAAAAATTGTCAGTTTCTGCACAAGCCCCATAATTGAAACACGCTATACGGGAAGCGGAAGTCTTGAGTATACGGGAAATATATTTGTAAAGGTTCTGTATTCAACAGAGAGCGGAGAACTTGCATGTTGCAGCTTCGGAATGAATTTTGAAAACCGATTGACATCAGACGGGATCAGTGAAGGAGTTGTCGACTTTATAACTCCCGATGTCATAGCCTCATCATGCAGATTGCAGAATCCGAGAAAGATAAAGATGAATGTAAAGCTCGGGTGTACGGTAGAGATCTGGAAACGTGAAAGCTTTCTTCCCGATCTTTACGGCGCAACAAGCAAGGATATCGCTTCTCTCGAAACCAATCCCGAGCAATATGAAAGTGTAAATATCACAAGTGTACGTGAGGACGACATGGCACTTGAGGATGATATCACAATTGAAAAATCGCTTCCAGATATTTCTGAGATCGTTTATTCTACAATGAACATATCATTTGATGAATGCCGGGGTTCAAGGGGAGAGGTTATACTCCGTGGCGGTGCGGAGCTTGCATGTACTTTCAAGGGTGCTGACGGAAAATACTATTCTATGAGACGCTTTCTTCCTATGTCTGAAACAATTTCATCAGACAAGGCAAATGATGAAAGCTTCTGTTCTTGCAATGTTTATTGCAAAGCACCTGATATCGGCATAAGGGAAGACGAATTCGGACAAATGCGTATTATCGAGCTGAAGGAGAATTATTCGCTCGAAGCACGCATAATAAATAAAAAGAAGCTTTATCTTACAAGTGATGCGTATTCCTCAAAGTGCGATGTGTTAATCGAAAAAAACGATCAGACAATATACAAGTGCGAAGAAAAGATAGGAGCAAATTTTTCGGTCAACGAATCTCTTCCCCTGCGTGATGTCGGAATCGGAAGTGACGACAGCATTGTAACCTTTGAACCATACGGAAAGCTTCAGCTTTCAAAAGAACCCGGAAAGCACGGCAAGCTCGCCTTTGACGGCAAATGCAAATTAATTGTGATTGCTAAAAAACCTGATAATACACTATATTCAACGACGGCAGATATTCCCTTCAAATTTGAAAGCGAACGCAAATTCAAGGAAGGGTGTGAATATGACGACAAAAGCGAATGCCGTATCAGCGATATGAGAGTCAGATCTGACGGCGAAAAGCTGTATACCGATTTTGAGGTAGCTATGGCATCGTGTATACTTTCTCAGAATAAGTTATCGCTTCTCTCATCGGTAAGACTTGTTCCGTCGTCATCTGCCGGCAGTACCGAGGCATCCGAAATGGCGGTCTGTTTCATATCATCGGGAGACAACATCTGGGATATCGCAAAAGAATACCGGGTTTCGAGAGAAACACTTGCAAAAGAAAATATGGTCACGGGCAGTGAACTGCCGTCACGTCTGATTATCCCTCAGAAGAGATGATTTCTCTACGGCTAAAAATTTATATAACGCAAAAAAATACTATTGCCTTAAAATAGCCGATCGTTTCTTTAAATGACAGAATAAATCTCAAAAGCAGAAATCAAAAACTCTTTTATCATATTTTACAAGTCATAATCGGGTGCATTGCTGAGCAAATTAATTTACGGAGCGTGAGAGCGTTCCAAAACCGAAAATGATCGGTCAAATAGAACTGCCGGAGAACAGCAAATGAAGCGTATCTGTAAATTTCCTTTGAATTCGGCAGGCATGAACAGCAAACATTCACATGTGTGTGACAATAAAAGATTATTTAATCTATTTATAATTCTTGCCTTGACTCTGAGCATTATTCTTTGTTTCCCGTCGTTTGCTTCGGCTGAAAACGATACCGATACAAGAACATTGCTCTATCCCGGAGGTATGCCATTCGGAGTGAGGATGAAAACAAAAGGCGTGATGATAGTCGGGATGACCGACTTCAAAACGTCGGGCGGCATCAAATCTCCCGGAGAAGATTCGGGATTGAAGGCAGGAGACATTATAGAAAAAATATCCGGATATGAGATATCATCAGCTGATGAGATTTCGGAAATTGTGAAAAACAGCGGCGGAGAAGATCTGCTTTTTGAGATAAAAAGGCAGGGCAAGGTCATTGCCGTAAGAATAAAACCCGAAATATCAAGCGATGACGCAACCTACAGAGTAGGATTGTTTCTTAAAGACAGTGCGGCCGGAATAGGAACACTTACCTTTATCAGCCAAGATAAAATGACCTTTGCGGGACTCGGTCATGGTATCTGCTCAATTGAAAGCAGAGAACCCATGCCCTTCCTGGAAGGCAACGTATATGACGTTATCATAACAGGTGTGGTAAAGGGAAGAAAAGGAGCTCCGGGCGAATTACACGGAAAGCTTTCCAACCTTCCGAACGGTAAACTGTCGGGCAATCTCTTTTGCGGAGTTTTCGGAAGGTTTGACAGCGAGCTTGCTTTACCCGAAAACGGTCTTATGGAAGCTGCAACCGAGAAGGAGATAAAAGAGGGAGACGCTTATATTCTGACATCTGTCAATTCGGACAGGGTGCAAAAATACCGCGTAAACATCTCACATCTTGAACTGAACGGTAAAGAGGATAAAAACTTTACGATAACTATATGCGATGATCGACTGATTTCCACAACAGGCGGAATCGTCCAGGGAATGAGCGGCAGTCCCATTATTCAGAACGGCAGAATAATAGGAGCACTGACTCATGTTCTCGTGGACGATCCGCTCTGCGGATATGGCATCTGGATTGGAAATATGCTGAATAACATGCCAAGCGATAAGTAAATCAATAAAAGGAAGCCCTGAAAACATTCCGTATTAATTTACGGAATGTTTTACATATCAAGCTTTAACAAACGGGGTGAATGCAGATAAAATCCTTCAGGGTGGCTGCAAATAAGATCCATAGTGAATTAATGTCCGAGAGGGTTTGGAAAATCAGGAAAAGATATTTTTCCGAAGGGTCAAAACCGTCAAAAAAATTTATTTTTATAACAGAGAAGAGAAGGGTGTAGACAAAAGAATGAAAACGAAAGAAAGATTTTTTGTAAACGGGCTGCTTTTATCGCTGACTGCACTGCTCATGAGATTTATAGGTCTGTCATTCAATGTATATCTGACAGAAAAAATCGGCTCGACAGGTATAGGGCTTATTACTCTTATAAATTCGGTGTACGGCTTCGCGGTGACATTTGCAACAAGCGGAATAAGGCTGACCGCAACCCGTCTTTGCTCGGAAGCTATGGGTAAGGAGAGCGAGTGCGGTATTCGTAGTGCAATGAAAAAGTGTCTGCTTTATGCACTTTCCTTCGGATGTACGGCAGGAATACTTCTTTTTCTGCTTGCAAAGCCGATAGGAGTCTATCTGCTTGACGATCCGCGTACAGTAAAGTGTCTTTATATTCTGTCACCTGCTCTTCCGTTTATTGCATTGAGCTCAGCCATGAGCGGATATTTCAACGCTGTCAGAAGGGTATACAAAAATGCAACAACCACAATTTTTGAGCAGGCGGTAAAAATAGCACTGACGGTTAAGGCACTTGAAATTCTTCTGCCTAAGGGAATTGAATATTCATGTATAGCAGTTGTAGCAGGATCGGCTATCAGTGAATCGCTCAGTTTTCTCTGCTCATTTATTCTCTACAGGATCGATCTCAAAAACCATATCGGAAAAAAGGGTACGATCCCCGAAAATCAGACAAAAAATCTCTTTGCCATTGCTTTGCCGGTCGCATTCACGGCATATTTCAGATCGGGTCTTCTTACGCTTGAACATATGCTCATTCCCATAGGACTTAAGAAATACGGACTTGAATCAGGTGCTGCACTTTCGGCATACGGAACTGTTCAGGGAATGGCATTGCCTGTTGTTCTTTTCCCGATTGCGGTTCTTTCATCGTTTACCGGGTTGCTTGTACCCGAAATTGCACAGGCAATGGCAAAAGGCGACTCAGGGCATGTCAGACGAACGGCTAATAAGGTTATTGCAGGAACGCTTTTTTTCTCAATAGGTGCAAGTGCAATAATATACACATTTTCATCTGATCTTGGAATGACATTTTATAATTCTCCCGAAAGTGCAAGATACATAAAGTATTTTTCTCTTTTAATTCCCGTGATGTATTTTGATACTGCGGTAGATGCATTATTGCAGGGACTCGGCGAGCAGGTCTATTCAATGAAGGTCAACATTATTGACGCCGGAATTTCTGCTCTGCTTGTCTGGTGTATCCTTCCTCATACCGGCATAGACGGGTATGTCGGCATCGTATTCTTTTGCGAGATTTTGAATACAGCACTGAGCGTTGCAAAGCTTATTCGAAAGGTGAAGCTTGATATGCATTTCTTTGAATTTATCTTACTTCCTGTTTTCAGCGTTCTTGGCGCAACAAACATTGTACGTCTTATCACTGCATTTACAGCGTCACTTCAGACATATTCAATATTTCCTCTGATTCTGAAAATGTTTCTTTCAGCTTTAATTTACTGTATTTTTTACTTCATTTTTACAAACAATAATAAAAATTCACTCCACATATCCGATTTCATAGAGCGAAAAAAATTAAGAAAGTTTGCATTGGAAAGGTGACGGTAAAGCGAAGAGTAAGATCAGAGAGATTGGACACCTGCATCCTTTCATTTTTATTTAATATTGATAAAGTCTTTGAGTGGGTATGGGGGAGCTTTCTGCGGAAGGTTCCCCCACGGTGTTTGATCGGATCTGAAATAAGAGGAGGTATAAAAATGTTTGCTGTAATAATGAGGACACTGCTTGCGTATTTTTTTCTGATAGCGGCAATGAGATTTACCGGAAAGCGTCAGATAGGGCAGATGCAGCTTTCCGAGCTGATAACGGCATTTCTGCTTTCTGAGCTTGCGGCGATTCCCATAACAGATCTCGGAATTCCTATAATATATGCCCTGTTTCCGATATCACTGATAATTGCACTTGAAATTTCAATTCCATACCTTGCAAATAAATTTCCGATGTTGAAAAAAATTGTGGACGGTGTGCCGAGCATCATAATCAATAAAGGAAAAATAAATGAAAAAGAGCTCGGAAAGCTTCGTATGGGAATTGATGAGCTTCTTTGTGAACTGCGACTCAAGGATGTATCTGATATATCGGAGGTCGAATATGCCATTCTTGAGGAAAACGGTCAACTGTCGATCTTCCCTAAAGCAAGATCAAAACCGCTTTGTGCCGGAGATATGAATATAGAAAAGGCTGAATGCGGAATTTCGCATGCACTTATAATTGATGGCAGGATCAGCAATTACAACACGAAGCTGACAGGCATCAGCGAGGACAAGCTGAGGAATATGATAGCTGACAAGCGTATAGAAGACATATTACTTTTGACTGTAGACGACTGCGGAAATCTCACCACAATTATGAAGGAAAAGGCAGCAAAAAAAGAGAAACAAAATAAAAATAACAATAAAAAGGGGAAGGATCAAGTCTGAAAAATAAATTTTTAAAATATATTTGAAAAATGTATTTTTAGACAGTGTTTTGTGGCTTTCGCCGCCGAAGCGAGCCGATTCTCCTAAAATCGTCGGCGATTTTGCAGTGCGAAACCAGCCCAAATTCCAAAAGAAAGGAAGCTTTCACAATGCGAAAGCAATGGTCATAATAATGAAAGCCTTTATTGCTTCATGCGTAGTTCTTGCAATTGTTATATCACTTTCATTGTTAATATCTTTGAAGGTAACAAAAGTATGCGATGAAATATACCTGCTTGCAGGGTCATTTCCCGCAGACTGCAAGGATGAGCAAGCAGTTGAGAGATTATCGGAAATTGATAAAATATGGAAAGATAATTATAATATATTCAAATTTACGGTCAGACGTGAGCTTGTTCTTTCTATGGATATCTGCATTTCAAATTTACACGCCGTTGTAACGAGTGATGAAGACACTGATTATATATCGCATATCAAGACATTAATGGTTACGGTCGATGCCATTATTTCATCAGAACGCCCAAGTCTTGAGAGCATACTGTAAAAATTCATTTACTCAATCTGAGGCATGGTCAAGCCTAAAGAAAAATGTATAAATTTCAATTTTATGAAAAAAATAAGAAAAAACAAAGGAGCCGATAATATGAAAATCAAAAAGTTCACATTCGCATTCTGTGCTGTTCTTATCATTTCACTTATGCTGTCAATGCAATCATTTGCAGGAATTCTGTCGCCGGCAATGAGCGTTATTTCAGAAAACTTCGGAATCAAAATCAGCGGTATGGCAGGAAAACCTATCAACTTTTCAGAGAGTATAATATCAAATGCTCTCGGTTCTAAGATTGTCACTAAACTGAAGATCGTAACTCTTCCCGATGAGCATTTCGGAAAGCTGACGCTTGGCGAAAGAGATGTTGCACAGGGGGAGGAGATACCGTCGTCTGACTTTTCAAAGTTGGTTTTTACTCCTACTACAGCCGACAAGGGGGCGGGGAGCTTCTTCACAGAGGTCTGCTCGTTCGGACAGGAATACAGAGTTGAATGCACGCTCGTTATGCTTGAAAATCTGAATCTGGAGCCGAAGATCGAAAAAAATGCCCTGTCTGTTACGACATACTCAAATGTAGCACTTTATGGCAGGCTCGAAGGCAAGGATCCTGAAAATGACGAAATCACATTTGAAATATCGACATATCCCAGAAAGGGTCTGTTGACGGTTGGCGATAAAAATAAAGGCACCTTTGTATATGAGCCGTATGATCAGGCAAGCGGAAGCGATTGTTTTGAATATAAGATATGTGATGCATTCGGGAATGAAAGCCGCAATGTCACGGTCAAAATAAGTATTGATGAGCCGACAGGCAAACTGTATTCGGATATGTCGGACAATGAGTATGAATATTACGCAACATTTCTCTCTGAAAACGGTATTTTCAAGGGAGTCACTATAGGAAACGAGAGATTTTTCCGCCCGGACGAAAAGCTTAGTGTTGATGAATTCCGCGAAATTGCAAAGACTGCCGTAAGATCGGGCAATTCTAAATTCAACAAGCTTTATTCTGATGATAAGGATGTGTTTTCTGATGCTGAAAATGATTTCATTTCTGAAATCTCAAATGAAATAACATTTTCAATGGCTGCCGAAATACTTGACACGCTCTGCAGATTTGATGCATTTTCGGACGATCTGGTGCCCTCTCTTGACGGTTATTCACTTCCCGTGGCTTTGTTTATAAGCAATACGGATATCGATATTCGTGACGGAAGGAAGGAAAGTGATCCCATAACAAGGGCTCAGGCCGCCGAGATGATCGTAAAGGCATTATTTGAATAACTCGGAATGTCTGTTTGCACAAAAAAATGTTACACTAACGGGGCATAATAATTCTTTTTTGGATATTTTTCATAAAAATGAAAAGAATATTAAGTTTTGTGCAAAAAAAATTGATTTTTTTAAAAAAATGTGGTATCCTTTTAGTGTAAGACATAAATCGACCGATCAAGACACTTTTTGAGCTTTTTGAAAACCGACATCCGATACAAATACCCGGTGGATGACCGTTTTGAAAAATTCCTTTAAGCAGATTTTTCGATTGTATTATAAAAACAAAACTTACAAGGAGGATGTCAAAAATGACAAAGAAAGAACTTATTGTTGAGGTTTCCGAGAAGGCAGAGATTTCCAAGAAAGACGCCGAAAAGGCAGTGAACGCAGTTTTTGAAACAATATCCGGGGAGCTTGCTGCAGGTAATTCGGTACAGCTGACAGGCTTCGGTTCGTTTGAAGTGAGAGAACGCAAGGAAAAAACCTGTATTAACCCTCAGACAAAAGAAAAGATGACAATTCCGGCAACAAAAACACCCGCCTTTAAGCCCGGAAAACAGCTCAAAGATTCTGTTGTGAAATAAACAGCATTGATTTCTTTGAATTGAAGCCGTGGGGAATCCAAAGCATCATATATCCGGTGTATCTTTTAGCCACTGTTATAATTTAAGTATGATTGCTTTTTTGATTCCCACGGCTTTGTTTCTTCAAAAATGAAAAATATTACACATTTCAAACAGATCATTATATTTACTTACGAACGCCCGCACAAAACGGGCTGTTTTATTTGAATTATAATCGACAAAAGAGGATATATGGATAGTACCTTTATAAAACGGCCTCTTTTCATTATATCAGCATCTGTTATGGTGACTTCAATGTTTGTGATGCTGTTGCTTCCGACACTCATAGCGGTACTCTGTTGTCTTGTCATTGTTGCAACTTCAATGCTGATATCTTCTCTTCTTTTCAGAGTGAGTGGAAAAAGGCTTTATAAGTCTGCGTCGCTGATATTACTCGGAGTATTGGTCTCGCTTTCATCCTATTCGGTGAATTTTGAATTGAAGAAGGCAGAATCGAAATCATATTACGGAATCCACTCCATTGAGGGATATATAACCGATATTTCATATAACAGTGATTCGGGTGCGGCATGTTTTATGACTCTGACGAGGATCGACGGGAAAAAGAAAAATATCAATACATATTGTCTTTTTGATGAAAAGATACCAGATATAAAATATTCGACGATATCATTTAATGCTGAAATTTCGGATATAGAAATAATGTATGACGGAATGACAAGTGAGAGGACATTTTCAGCCTCAGGTATTTTTCTGTCGGTACAGGCGTGTTCTTTAATAACCGAGAAATCTGACAGCTCTGCAAATATAAAACAGTTTTTCGGTAAACTGAACAGAAAAATATGTTCATATATTTCGACAAACTTTGATGAGCAAACGGCAGGAGTAATAAATGCATTGCTTTTCGGAGACCGTTCCGGACTTGATGCAGGGCTTTCGCGGGATTTCCGCACTCTCGGCATAACACATATGCTTGTTGTCAGCGGAATGAATATCGCACTTATAGCCGGAGAAATCGAGTCAATATTCAAGATCCTGCGGATAAAACGGCCGATACGAATACTGTCATGCGTACTGATATGTATTTTGTACATGGCACTTTGCGGTTTTGCTTTATCGGTGGTGCGTGCCGCACTGATGCAAATTTTATGCCGCATTTCAGTGCTGTTCAAAAGACAAAATGATTCGTATACCTCATTGTTTTTCTCTATGGCGGTAATTTTGACATTTTCTCCCGGAGCGATCTTCGATGTCGGACTGCTTTTATCATTTTTCGCTACGCTTGGACTTATCAGCTTTCCGGACAACCTTTTGCCTGACGTACCATATAACCGTACAGGAGATCATCATAAGGAAAACAAGTCTGTCAGAAAATTGAAAAGAGTCCTGAAATCTGTACTTTCTTCGGTCCTCTCTGGAATGTTTGCATGTATTTTCACCCTGCCGATATGCTATTCGGTTTTCGGGGAAATGTCAATAATCGGTCCATTCGCAACATGTCTTTTCTCTGTATTCCTTGATATCCTGCTATTTATGACGCCGCTCTTCCTTATGTCTTCACTTATTCCGTTTATCGGCAGTATAATTGCATTTGTTATGACTCTGCTCTGCCGTGCGGTGATATCATTGATTACAAATCTTGCACCGATACTTCAGGATCTGCTTGTACCTCTTCACGGAGATCTGACGGCATTTCTCATTCTCATGCTGATCTTTTCTTCGGTATTTGCGATTTCTGCAAAAGTAAAAAAGAAATATCTTCGTGTTACACCGGCAATATTTCTTTGGCTGGTGATCTCACTTGTTGCACTTTTTTCGGGAGGCAACGATGGGGTGATATATTTCAATTCTGATAAGAGTGAAGCTGTCATAATTAATTGCGACGGATATTCGACGGTTATAGATATATCAACCGGAACAAGATCCTTTACAAGGAAGACAAGCTCTGTACTGCTGAGTTCATTGGGGAATACGAATACCGATGAGCTTATTCTTACTCATCTTCATGCAAGGCATATTTCTCAGGTGCAGTATCTTGCAACAAACGGGTATCTCAAGAAAGTGATCATGCCCGAAAGTGCTGACGATGATGAGAAAAGTATTATTGATGGGATAATCACACTTTCAAAGCACTACGGTTTTGAATATGAGATATACGAAAATATAAATCACACCGAACGTCTTTTCTTGAAGAATCACGAGTTTGAAACTTCTGTGAGGTTTTCCGGAAAGTTTTCTTTACATCAGGAAATCATGTTTAACGTCAAAGTATTCGATAAGGAAATGGTTTATATTTCGTCAAGCGATATACCTTTTTATGTTGAAACTCCAAAACTTCAGGACGCCGATGCCGTCATTTTCGGATCACATTTGTCTTCCGATTATCTCAGACCACTCAATCTGATTTTTGATGAAAGCAAAAGTTATATTTTTGCAAACCGTGACATCAGAAACAATGTGACAAGTATTCCGTATGTAACGGTGAGCGAAAAAGAAACACCTGTACGGGTGTTCAAGTAATATAAAAACATGAAGTGTACATGACCGTCAGCAAAGCTTTTGTAAGCTGTACGGTTATGTGCACTTCTGAATTTTGTTTTTATGTGTTTTTCAGTCGCCTTCAATGACTGCGGATGCACTGATCCTTCCACTATCGGGAAGCGTGAAGGTGAATTTACACCATTTTCCTTCAATGCTTTCAACGCCGATATTTCCGTTGATCGCTTCGATTATTGTTCTGGTAATATACATTCCGAGTCCTACGCCAGTTTTATCGAGTCCACGGCTCTTGTCTGCTTTGTAGAACCTGTCAAAAACATGCTTCAGATCTTCCTCGGGAATTCCTATTCCTTCGTTGTATATTCCGAGTGAAATGGTTTTGTCTTCATTTCTAGTAATATCGATCCTTAGCTTTCCGCCTATATATGAAAATTTTATGGCGTTGTCTATTATATTATATGTAACCTGATGTACAGCATCGATATCACCCATGGCATACATATTGTCTTCTTCACAGTCGAATTCGACATCGAGTTTTTTATCGTTTATCCTGCCCTCGTTCGATATAAGCACTTTTCTTGCCGTTTTGCATATGTCGAATTCACGTATTTCGAATTTCCTCGATCCTGCCTGTATTCTCGATATATCGAGAAGTGAATTTACAAGACGGGAAAGCCGTTTCACTTCGAAGAGAACGATTTCGAGATAATGATCCTGTTCAGCTGTACTTATGGCACCGTCTAATATTCCCTCAATAACTCCCGAAATTGTTGTCATTGGGGTACGCAGTTCGTGAGAAACATTTGAAAGAAAGCTGTTTCTCATATTTTCGAGCTCGTTGAGCGACTCTGCCATTGAATTCATAGTCAGCGCAAGCTCGGCAACCTCATCGTTACCGACTACAGGGATATTCACGCTGAAATCTCCCTGCGAAAAGCTTTTTGCCGCCTGACTCATTTCACGGAGAGGGACAGATATTCTTTTTGAGATAAAATAACATCCAATCATTCCGGCTATGATTACAAGTACGCTTATCCATATCATGGTGCCGAGTATTCCTGCAACAAAACTCGAAAGTCCGTCGAGTGATGCACAAGCGAAAATATAACCGTGCAGATCTCCGGTGGATAGCTCTATTCCTTCAATGTAGTGATCTGTGGGAAGCAATCCGCCGAGATCTCCGGTGAATTTATAGCCATCCTTATCGGAGAGTACTTTCTCAATGATATCTGAAGGAATTTTTTTCGCTCTGAGGTTTGAACCGTTCGAAACAGCACTTATTGTTCCGTATGATGTTGTGATGAATATGCTTGTATTAGTGCAATCTGCAATACCTGAAAGCTGAATTACGAGCGATTCGTCCTCATCCCTTAAATAGCTGTCAAAGTTTTTTTCATCTTTGCCGGTCGATATGTATTCGGCATAGCTTCTTTCAACAAACACTTTAACAGATTCTGCGGCGTGCATTGTACTGCTTTCACGTTCATTGCTTGATACCGTACCTACAATGATCACGAAAAGAGCGGTAAAGCTTACCGAGAAAATAAGCAGGAAACACATCAGATATTTCATGAATACACTTTTATATATAGCCATCCTTCATCAACCTCCATTCAGGTTTTCCCGGAAACCGTAGGAATACAATAAAACAACACCGCACATTTTCCGGTGAATGCCGAATCGGAAGCCGCCGATAAATGCCCGTTTGGTTTTGCACAGGATACCGAAGACTGCTGTTCTTGCCCGAATCTTACACAGTGCTTGCGGACGAATTGTCGGAGGATCTCACCGTAGAAATTGTGCAGTGCTGTCCTTAAAATTTTTACCGGTTTAGTTCCGGTTATATAAATTATTGATATACTTCAAATTTATAGCCAACGCCCCAGACAGTCTTGAGCGACCACTGATCCGAAACACCGTCAAGCTTTTCACGCAGACGCTTGACATGTACATCGACAGTTCTGGAATCCCCGAGATAGTCGAAGCCCCAAACCTTGTCCAAAAGCATGTCCCTTGTGAAAACATGATTGTAATTGGAAGCGAGAAAATAGAGCAAAACGAGCTCCTTAGGAGGAATATCCACGCTCTTGCCTTTCAGTTTAAGCTCATATTTCTGCTTGCTTATTTCAATGTTATCAAATTTGATGACTTCATCCGATTCAACATTTTCCTTAGGTCCTGAACGGCGAAGAACCGCTTTGATTCTTGCGGTAAGTTCCTTCATGTCAAACGGCTTGACCAGAAAATCGTCCGCTCCGAGTCCGAGTCCGTAAACCTTATCGAACGTTTCCCCCTTTGCAGTGATCATTATGATCGGCTTTGATGAGGGGATCTCTCTGATCTGTCTGCAAACCTCCCAGCCGTCTTTTCTCGGAAGCATTACATCGAGAAGAACTATATCGGGATCATATGACTTGAATGAATTAAAGCCTTCCACTCCATCATTTACAGTCTTGACGTCATAGCCCTCTCCGCGAAGGTATGCCGTTAAAGTTTCGCAAATATTCACATCGTCATCAATGACGAGGATCTTCGTTTCCATCATAATTAGGCTCTCCTTATTGATTATTTTATTAATTCGTTCATTTGGTTATATTTTACAACAAATTATATGTTTTGTCAACAGATATACACAAATATATAAATATTATTTTTTTTAAATATTATTGCCCGATTGCCTTGATTATTCGCAAAAAATGTTCTATAATTAATGATGATAATAATGCTGTATTACAAAAAAGATATTTAAAATTATACTCAAACATATAACAACCTCTTGCCGTGCGGCGGGGGGAAATGAAAGGAACGGTCAAAAAATATGAAGCTCGGAATCGTAGGACTTCCGAATGTCGGAAAAAGTACACTTTTTAATGCACTCACCAATGCCGGGGCAGGGGCGGCAAATTACCCATTCTGCACAATTGAGCCGAATGTCGGCATCGTAAGCGTGCCCGATGAACGTCTTGATTATCTTGCAGGAATTTATTCACCCGAAAAATACACTCCTGCAACCATTGAATTTGTCGATATAGCGGGTCTTGTAAGAGGTGCAAGCAAAGGTGAGGGACTCGGAAACAAGTTTCTCTCCCATATACGTGAGGTTGACTCGGTTATACATGTAGTACGTTGCTTTGAAGATGGGAACATAATCCATGTAGACGGCTCGGTCGATCCTATCCGTGATGTTGAAACGATCAACCTTGAGCTTATCTACTCAGATATTGAGATCGTTGAAAGAAGAAAAGAAAGAGCCGAAAAGCTTCTTAAGGGTGACAAGAGCAAAGAGAGCGAAATCGCACTGCTCGGGCGTCTGCTTGATTTCCTCAACGAAGGAAAGAGTGCAAGAGGATTTTCAATGACTGACGATGAACGTGAGATCATCGCCGATATGCCGCTTTTGTCGGCAAAGCCTGTGATCTATGCAGCGAATGTTTCGGAAGATGATATCGCTTCCGGAATAGAAAACTGCAAGCCGTATGCTGCACTTGAAAAATTTGCAAAGGCTGAAAATTCGGGAATAATTCCGATATGTGCATCGATCGAAGCTGAACTTGCAGAGCTTGATGCCGATGATGCAGCTGCGTTTCTCGAGGAACTGGGAATAAAAGAACGAGGTCTTAACAGGCTTATAAAGGAAAGCTATTCGCTTCTCGGACTTATAAGCTTTCTTACGGCAGGTCCTAAGGAAGTCAGGGCATGGACGATCGTCAAGGGAACAAAAGCTCCTCAGGCGGCAGGAAAGATCCACAGCGACTTTGAACGTGGGTTTATCAGAGCGGAAATAATCGCATACGACGATTTTGTTGCCTGCGGCGGAAACACGGTTACCGTCCGTGAAAAGGGTCTGCTCCGTTCCGAAGGAAAGGAATATGTAATGAAGGACGGAGACATAACTCTTTTCAGATTTAATGTCTGATTTTCAACTGTGCATCAGGTCGATTTTCTATATGTATTTATCGGATTTCCGATCGTTTTACCGTAAAAATATACTGATACTATTTTAATCAGGGAATGTGTAAGACAGGTGAAGGAATTCTGAAAACAATGTTGAAAGAATGTTTGAAAATGCTGAAATAATCGCTTGTCTTTCACATGATAAAGTTTTGTATATTACCAAGGGGGAGTCAGGGAATGGTAGATTGCAAAAAAGAGAATGAATTTCTCGATATATATAATGAAAACGGCAACAAGACAGGTAAAGTCATCGAACGTGGGAGCGTTATCGGGAACGGTGAATTCTCGCTTTCAGTGCATTTGTTCATACACAACCCCAAGGGAATGTTTCTTGTTCAGAAAAGGTCAAAGCTGAAAAAATCCCTTCCGGGTGAATGGAGCATTACCTGCGGTGCTGTTACAGCCGGCGAAGAAAGTATGAATGCCGGAATTCGGGAAGCAAAAGAGGAGCTCGGACTTTCTCTTGACCAGTCAAGCTTTGAATTTGTCGAAAGAATCAAGCGGCGGCGCAGCTTTATTGATATATATTTTGTAAGGTGTAAATTCAACATTCAGACCCTCACTCTTCAAAAAGAAGAGGTGGACAGTGTCAAGCTGTCATCGCCCAAGGAGCTCCTTCGTATGCTGAATTCGACATCTAATGTCAACTCGAGCTATACTGCTGCAGTTACAAAGGCCATGAGAGAACGGGGAATGATCTGATTTTCTGTCTACCCCGCCAATATAGAAAAACAGAGTTGATAGAAAAATATTTCCATATGAAATATCAAAAAATCGGAAAAGTGTTGTTTTAAAACTGCCTTTCCGGTTTTTTATTTTACTGTGATCTAACCAATACATAACATAATATTTTACCGTCATATCAGCAACAGTCTCAGGTTATACCGATATGCCGTTTTTTCAATTGTCAGTGCAAAAAATGAAAAGACCGTCAGAGAATAATATGCACCGTATGTTATACCCTTACATATGAGATACGCCGTAAGAGCGGACTGTGCAACCAGGAACACTTTTGACATTATCGGCGAAGATGCAGGAAGTGAATATCCTTTGAGTACGGAAAGAAGTGTAAGTGGGAAAAATATTTTTCCGTCAAAAAGAGTAAAGCTTATCATGGTGAGCGATGTGATCCCGTTTCCCTCGCAGAGAAGCGAAACAAAATATCCGAATGAAATTGCAGATATCAGTGCATCGGAGAATCTTATTTTACCCGATACCGAGAGAATTACAATTGTCGCAATCAGGCAAAGGACAGATGAGCAGACCGTCATTCCGAGTGTATAATTACCAATGATAAGATTTTTTACAAACAGACCGTCCGGCATATATCCGGCAACGATACTGTCAGCCGGGGTGTACGAACTGAAGAAAAGCGACATGACAGAAAACGCAAGGGCAGGAATACACACCCCTGAATAAGGTCTTATATATCTGAAGGCGTATATTAGTGCATATACCGCAATTCCGCACAAAACAAACAGGATGGGGGAGATTGTACCAGGGATCGCTATGGCAGAAAGAAGCGAAAGAGGGATAATTGTCACATCAAATCTTTTTTTAGTTGCTGATGAATACACAAGCTCGCAGAGCGCCGCAGTGGTGCATGATAAGCATATCTTGACAATTGCCGTAAATGAAAGGTTGACAGCGGCAAATATCAGGCATGGAATGAGCGACAGGGTTATCAGGTTTGCAGAAAAAATACGTCTTATTTCGCTTTTGATCCTTTCAGCCATTTGAGACATCCTCCTGTAAGGGGTGTGTTTTAATTGAAGAGATTTTTTTTGATATTTCAATTCCTGACGGACAGAATTCATCACATAGACCGCAAAGTACACATCTCTCAAGCTCGTCAGAATTCGATTTTCCTGAAAGCATCAGCAGATCAGGTCTTATTGAAAAGGGGCAGACCTCACGGCAAACGGCACATCCTGAGCAGGCACAATTTCTTTTTTCCGACCTGTCTTTGCCGACAGAAAAAGCAGAGATATCATCCGGAATCAGCGAATCGCCTTCAAGCTCTCTTCCGAGCCCTGAAAGTCCGTCCTTTACCCATGAAAGCTCGTTTCCGAAGCATTTTGAAGCGAAGCTGAGAATATCGGACACCGTACATCCTCTCGTGATGAATGTGTCAAGGTATTTATCACCGTATGCCAATCTGATTATATGTCCGTGATAGACCTCGCCGGCAACGGTTGCATTGAACAGTGCGACAAGCTCGTGCGGAGAAAAGACGGCGACCGCCTTTCTTTTGGTATAAGGATACATACAAAGTGAAAGCAGGCGGTTATTCGCAACCGGAAACAAAGACGGGAGATTCACAGTTGAAAACATTCTGTTGTTTGGGGTTATCAGTGACAGTGCATCACGGCTTGCTTTGTCAGAGCTGTCAAGAGCAAACACTGCCGATCTGACTTTAAGTGCAATGAGCAGAATTTTTGTGCCGTTGATGAGCTTTTCGGTATCATCTACATGAAAACCGTTCATACAGTTTACGATAACCTTTTCACAACCTGACTGCATGAATCCCGAGATACGTTCGGTAAACGGCAAATGTGCATCTTTACAACGGGCAAGAATGTTCTCAGGCGTGCATGTCGGGAGGAAAAGCTCGGGCAGGAGCGAATCAAAGCCCGAATATTCGGTTTTACCCGTTGCATAAAGCAAATAACTTTTCAGATTAAAGCTGTCAAGCGGTGTGTGGGGAAACTTATATCTGATTCCGCTAATCGATATTTTTATACCCTGACTCATTTTATCTCCACCTTTCAGACCGTTCACACTATTATTTTACCACATTCATGTTTTAAAATCAATAGACAAAGAATACAAAGACAGCATATTTTTATTATTTCCTGACGATAATACTCAAAGTATCACCTGAAAGGAAATACATGTATGAAAGACAAAAAGCTTGCAGAAAAAGTACTTATCAAATATAAGGGCTCTCATGAAATATATCTGCTTTCACGCTACGCTTCGCAGTTGAAGCAGGCACCCAAAACAAATTACAGAAAATCGCAAAGAGTATACAGAACGATTGAAAGGTCTCTGAGCGGAATTGATCGGAAAATAACTGCCGATGAGCTCTCCAACCTTATTAAGGAAATAAATGATATTCAGGACAGCGAACTTTCGTTGTTTGTTTATTCGGTCATAAGATATTGCTTTTCAAATTTAAATACTCTTTACGATGCAGGATATGATAGGTCATTCACACGGAAATCGGATAACTGCTTCTATCTTCTTCGCTCGTTGGACAATTTTGATTATGATGAATTTTACGAAAACACATCAATTGTCAATCGGATACTGAAAAAGCGTGATCTTATCTATTACAAAATATCCGACAGTGAAACGAGAGCAGATATACGGCGAAGGGTTTATTCATATGCCAAAAAGCATAGGATCGATGAGATACAGGCGGCAAATATCGCACCCGAGGACATATTCAATACACCTGCAATATCTGATGTCTGGTTTCCGCTGCTTTTGTCGCTGACATTGCTTCTTTGCATTCCCATAATTCTCTTTATCGGAATTTTGCCGGCACTGCTGCTTGTATTATCTGTATACGAAAGTGTAAAATATGTTTGCGTCTCAATTCTGTCAAGAAAACTGCATTCGTTTGGAGTTCCGAGACTCGATAAAAAAGCCGTAAAGGAAATGCCCGGAACTCTGACAGTTATCACAGGTATTGCAAATGAGAAAAACACATCATCGCTGTTAACGGCAATAGAAGATTGTCGGAACAGAAATAAAGCTTCATCGTTTTTATTCGGACTGCTCATAGACCTTGCCGAATCAAAGCATCAGTCGCAACCCGGGGATGATGTTACAATAAATCTGCTGAAGGACGGAATTAACGAACTCAACCGCAAATATAACGGAGAATTCTGCCTTTTTATCAGACCGAGAGTATACCATAAAAGTGAAAAAAGCTATGTCGGAAAAGAGAGAAAGAGAGGGGCGATACTTGATATTGCCGGATTTTTGCTCGGAAAAACGAAAGGGTTTGACACAGTTATTTTTTCTGCAGAAGAGCTTCGGAAGATAAAGTATCTCGTGACGCTTGACAGCGATACCGAAGTGGGTTACCGTGGGATAGAACGTATGGTGCTTACAATGTCACACCCACGCAATAAGCCGATAATCGAAAACGGAGTTGTTGTCAAAGGACATGCAATGATGCAACCGAAATGCTGTATAAGCATGAAAAGCTCGTCCCAAACCGCCCTCGGCAGTATAATGTTCGGTGCAGGCGGAAATGACGGCTACAAAGACACCTCCTTTGATATCTGGCAATCACTGTTTGGGAGAGGAATTTTCTGCGGCAAGGGAATTATCGATATCGAAGTTTTTTATACTTTGCTCAGCGGCAGATTTGCATGTGAAACGATCCTGAGTCACGATACGCTTGAGGGCGCATATTGCAGGTGTGCTTTTCTGTCTGACACACAACTGAGCGAGGGATGCCCATCAAACACAATATCCTATTATAAACGCTATCACCGCTGGACAAGAGGGGATATTCAATGCATTCCTCACCTGTTCGGCAGTGTAATAAATGAGGACGGTCAAAAGGTCAGAAATCCTCTCGGAAAGCTCTCAAGGACAATGATAAGCGGAAATATAATCGGATGTCTTCAGCCGATCTTCCGTATGGCGGCCCTCATTTGTGCCGTATGTATAAGAAGCAGGACATCGTTGTATACCGCTTTGATCGCTGTGCTTCCGATATTGATACCATTTTTTCACTCATTGCTCGATGCCATCGGAAATGTTCCGCTTTACCGTTCTCTTGCACATCAGGGAATATTTCATTCATTCTGTAAAACCGTTTATTCTATCAGCGAGATCCCGACAAAAGCTCTGATCTCTCTTGATGCCGTCTTCCGCTCCCTCTGGAGAATGACCGTATCCCACAGGCATTTGCTCGAATGGGTCACTGCCGAAAGTGCGAATTCGGGGAAACTGACATTTCCTTTGTTTGCGAAAAAATATATCTCTTCGGTTATATCGGGCGTTTTATTCTTCTTGTTTTCGCATTTGGCGATATTTGATTTCTTCGCATTTCTGTGGGTGCTCTTTCCTGTCACAGCATATTCAATTTCAAAAGTAAGCTTTTACAAAAAGAGAATAACCGATGCTCAAAAAGATAAGGTGCGCGAATATTGCAGGGATATATGGAAGTACTTCAGCGACTTTGTCGGCGAAAAAACGCATTTTCTACCTCCAGATAACTACAGTGAGATGCCGAAAAACGCTATTGCCGAGAGAACCTCACCTACAAATATCGGGCTTTATCTTCTCTGCATTCCCTGTGCCGAAATGTTCTCTCTCATAGATGAGGGCGAATGTCTGAAACGTCTTAACGATTGCTTTGATACCATCGAAAAGCTTCCGATGTACAGAGGTCATCTTTACAATTGGTACAGCACGAGCGATCTTTCGGTAATAGGTACACCATTTATATCAAGCGTGGACAGCGGAAATTTTATCGCCTGCATTATCTGCCTTGTTTCGTTGGTCAAAGACAGAAAGGGCTTTGAAGGAATCGTTTCAAGAGGTGAAAAAATAATAGAAAATACCGATTTTTCATTCCTTATAAGCGATAGGAAAAAGCTTCTTTCGGTAGGGTATGATCTTAGTAACAAAAAGCTGTGTGATAATTGCTATGACATGCTGATGAGTGAATCACGAACCGCCGCATATATTTCACTTTGCGAATACGGTATGCCCGATGAGTGCTGGTCAGGACTGTCAAAACCGACATTTCTCTATCACGGACAGATAGGGATCAAATCATGGTCGGGCAGTATGTTTGAATACTTTCTCCCTTCGGTCTTTCTTCCCGATTATCAGGGCGGATTGATAAACGAGGCACTGCACTCTGCTTTTATGATACAAAAAGAGCAGAAAACAGCCGGCATGTGGGGACGCTCGGAATCGGGATATTACAGCTTTGATTCGGATATGAACTATCAATACCGTGCTTTCGGTGCTTCAAAGCTCGCAGGGGATATTGCGGTAAGAGATCAGGATGTAATATCGCCCTATTCCTCATTTCTTGTTCTTGAGCGATTTCCCGACACTGTTATCGGTAATCTTGAAAGAATCAGGGACTTCGGAGCTTACGGTAAATACGGTTTTTATGAAGCTATAGATTCAACGCCCTCCCGATTGGGAAACGGACGTGCGATAGTCAGAAGTTATATGTCTCACCATATCGGAATGAGTATGCTGCAAAGTGCAAACTTTTGTTTTGAAGGGGCAATAAGAAAAGCCTTTATTTCAAGGCCAAGCGTTCGTGCTTTTACAACTCTTCTGTGTGAAAAGCCTCCTGTATATACCAAATCAGATTCTCTGATCGACATGGCAGATGAGAATGCCGCATTGACACGAAACACTTTACACCCGGTTGCATTTGAAAGCCGTGTCGGAAATGAATATCATTCATTTTCGATATCCAACGGAAGCACAAGAATATCTGCTGTGAAAAACAGGGGAGTATCACTTTTTTACAGGGGTAAAGCCGTCACATACCCTTTCTTTGACCGAAGGGGAATTTTGCGTACCGTTCACGTAATTGTATCTGCATGCGGTGAAACTGTCGATATAACAAAAGACGGTCTGCTTTTTGCATCGGGCGATAAAATAGTTTTCTCAGCAAAGTCAGGCTGCTTCTCGGCAGAATGCTCCATGACACTCTCTGGACATTTCAATTCTGTAGCACTTACAGTAGATCTGAAGGGTAAATTTGACAGTGCCACTACGGTAATAGCATTTGAACCTGTACTTGATTCAGCAAGGTCATTTTTATCACATCCCACCTTTTCGGCATTGTCGGTAAGCTCGGAATATGACAAGGATATGCGTATTCTGACCTTTACAAACAAGGAACGCTCGAAGGGACACAAAAAAACAGTGCTTGGTATCTCCTTGTCCAAGGGCAGAGAATTTAAATTTATGACACGCCGAGATTCGGCATTTTCCTCCATGTACTGTGAGGAAGATATATTGAAGCTGACACAGGTGGATTTCGACAACAAGGACGGTGGGTGTATCCATCCCTACTGTGCAGTAAAAACATCATCGGTGAAGCTGGATGGAAGATACCTTCTGGAGGGGATTATTGCACTCGGTGAAAACAAAAGCGATGTGTATGCACAGATAAACGCCTGTCGAAAAGAAAAAAAGCTGCTTTCCACGGCTTTTTCGAGATCGATACAGGGATTTTCATCAAGAATTATGTCGCTGTGCGGTTGCGGCGAGGAAACGCTCAGACTTCTTTCTGTTTTGCGTGTTGAATTTCTGTGTTCGGATTCGGTAAATACTTCGGAAATGTCAACCCGATCCGGGCTTCCAGATAAAAACGCAATATACTCTGTAGGTATTTCGGGCGATATACCGATCGTTCTTTTGAATATCATCGATGATCCCGATCTTTCAATACTGCGGACTATTTCGTTGTTTGCCGGAGCGTGCGGATATGCATCACTGCTTGGAGAGCCTTTTGACCTTGTTATTGCGTATAAAAACGACAGCGATCAATATAATGCACCGAATCGTTCGGCACTCATGTCCGCTCTGAACGGAATATCATGCGATCATATAAAGCTTGTGAGAGAGGGCGAATCGGACAGAATATATCCCTTCTGCAATATATGCGAGGATATTTCTTCTGAAACTATCAGCAGTGTACTGATAGCCGAACACCAAAGACGTGCGGACAAGCTTATATCTTCGGGCAGTGAAGTTAAAAACAGAATGTACGGAATGACAGGTAAAAAAAGGATCGGAGAATTCAGAGAAAACGGTTTTCTTATAAAACGCGGAGAAAGCAAACGCCCCTGGAGCTATATATATTCAACAGCCGAATTCGGAACTCTTCTGACTGAAAACTCTCTCGGATTCACCTGGTATAAGAATTCGCACGAGGGACGGCTCAGCGAATGGTCAAACGATCCTTTGCTTGAGTTTTGCGGAGAACGGATACTCTTTTCCGAAAACGGAATAGAATACGATCTTCTCTCATTCTCGGAAAGTCTGCTTTTCGGATATTCAAATGCCGAATATAAAGGTTCGGTTGACAGAATTGCTTTTACACTGAGTGTTGGGATATTCAAGGACAGACCGATGAAATATTTCACGGTCACGTTTTATAATCAGCGTGACAGCGAAGCATCACTCGATGTAAGACTTGCCATTACCCCCGAATTTGAGTGCGGTAAAAAGGTCAGGTACAGAGAAAAAGATGACGGACTGTATAAAGTGTATTCACTGCTGTATAAAAAAGGAGACTTTGACTATTCGATATTTGCAAGCACGAAGGTAAGAAAACTGCACCTTTCACCGGGCGAAAAAACAACAATTTTTTTCTCACTTGGTGCGTTTTCAAGGGATAACGAAAAAGATTATTACCGTTTTACCGATATCCGGTTGAATGAAAAAAATATCTCTGCCGCGAAGAATGAGTATCTTTCGCTTTTTCAGCCGGCTCTTTGCAAGTTCAGACTTGAATGCAATGATAAAGCACTTGAACGGATGTTTAACTTTTATCTTATTTACGGGACGATTGCCGTCCGTATTTATGCAAGAAGCGGATTTTATCAGTCGAGCGGTGCTATAGGATTCCGGGATCAGCTCCAGGATTCGTTGTGTATGGTATACAACGACAGCACTCTGCTTCGGAATCAGCTTATTGCATCAGCGGCACATCAATTCCGTGAGGGCGATGTTCTGCACTGGTGGCATGAGGATGACCTGACGGGAGTATGCCGGGGGGTACGCACGAAATGTTCAGACGATCTGCTCTTTCTTGTTTTCGGGGCATGTGAATATTCCGAAATTACAGGCGATCTTTCTATATTTTCCGAAACGGCAGATTATCTGTACTCGGACAGCCTGAACGAAAACGAGAGTGAGCGGTATATCCTGCCCCAAAAGTGCAATATGCCCGAGAGTTTCTTTTGGCACTGCACCCGTGCACTCGATCTTTCCCTGTCTCGAAGGAATGACAGTGGTGTTTCTCTTATGGGCAGCTGTGACTGGAATGACGGATTCAGTGCAGTAGGGATTAAAGGAATTGGAACAAGCATATTCACATCACGGCTTTTGCAGATATGTCTTGAAAGATTTTCACGTGTTTGTGATAAATTCTCAGAGAAGAATCTTGCAAAACGCTATCGTGAATATGCCTGTGAGATCTCAAAGGCGATCGAGAAAGAATTCTGGAACGGTGAGTATTATATACGGGGAAGCTATGACAACGGAAAAGCCATCGGCGGCGCAGATTGCGATGAGTGCCGCATAGATCTGCTCGGTCAGGCATTTTCGGCATTCGCTCTCGGGAGAAACGAAAGAACACTTACAGCTATGTCAAAGGCATATGAAACTCTTTTTGACAGCAAAAACGGTATAATGCCGCTATTTTCTCCGCCTTTCGACGACGGTTCGCAGGATCCCGGATATATAAAGGCATATATTCCGGGAGTGCGTGAAAACGGAGGAGAATATACTCATGCCGCAATGTGGTTCTCTCTTGCACTTTTCAGGCTCGGAATGAGCGAGGAGGGGTATAGGGTATTGAACGGTGCAAATCCTGCGTCGATCTTCGAGGACAAAAAGCGTTTTGAAAGCTACGGCGGTGAACCGTATGCGGTTGCCGGCGATATATATACAAATCCCGGGCACTACGGAAGAGCCGGCTGGACACACTACACGGGTTCGGCAGGCTGGATGTATCGCACTATCCTCACAGGACTTCTCGGTTACAGTGAAAAAGACGGAAAATACTTTTCAATCTCGCCTTCGCTGTCAGCCGGGTTCGATTCTTTTTCGCTGAGGGTAAGCAAATATGATACCGTTTACAATATTCAGTGTGAGCTCTCGGATGAGGATAAGTATATTCTTGACGGCAAGGAGAGTATCAACAAATTTATTTTCGATAAAAAGGAGCATTTTTTGAAAATAAAGGTTGCAAAAATCTGATTTTCGGTGTAGAATATAGCTTGAGTGATCTATCAAAAATATTTTAACCGAAAAGATGGGATAAGACAGAGCAAGATGGCAGATTGTAAAAGAATTATTTTAAAGCAAGGTGTCGGACTGACAGCGGTAAAGGACACGAGATTTAAAACAGAGTGTTTAACTGTTAAATTCATAACCGAATCAGACAGTGAAAAAAATCCTCTTTATTTTATGTTGCCGTCGGTGCTTATGAGAGGAAGCGAGAGATACCCCTCTTTCGCTTCGCTCTCCCGTGCCCTTGAAGATACATATGACGCAGATCTTTCATACGACTGTTCTATATGCGGCAGTACCGTCTTTATCGGATTCACAATTTCGTGGATATCCGACAGATATATCGATGAGAAAATTCCTCTTCGCGAATCTGCAATAGATATTCTCGCCCAGATGATACTTTATCCTTTAAAGGAAAACGGTCTTTTATCTGAGAAATTCACAACACTTGAGAAGAATTCACTTATCGATATCATACGCTCCGAGCGTAACAATAAGCGAAGCTATAGTATAAATGAGTGCCACAAGGATATGTACGAAGGCAGCTCTTTCGCAGTCCCGAAGCACGGAACACATGACCAGGTGAACAGTGTAAATGCAAAAATTCTGACCGATTTTTATTCGCAAATGCTGAGCTCATCGGCTATAGAATTTTTCTACAACGGATATGAAGAGCCGCAGGAAATAATAAAGCTTATATCCGATAAATTTTCTCCTGTCGTAACCGACAGGGATGTCTGCGTAAGTGATTTTTCGCTTTATGCCGATCCTGTGAGAAAAGAGTTTAAAGAAAGAGAAGAAAAAGACAGCGAATGCAATCAGACTAATCTCGTTATGGGCTTCTCTATCCCGAGTGATGCAAAACGGGAGGTGTGTATGCTCTTTCACGATCTAATATCACTGTCCCCGAGCAGTCGGCTGTTTATGAATGTCAGAGAAAAATACGGAATATGCTATGATTGCTATATGATCATCGACAGATACAAAAGCTCTGCTTTTATAGTGTCGGGGCTTGAATATTCACGAAGACAGGAAGCTATAGATGCCATCATGAGCGAAATAAGCGACATTGCAAACGGTAATATTTCGGATTCAGAGTTTTTGTCGTCGAAAAAATCATGCATATCAGCGTTGCGTTCGGTTAAAGACAGTCACACTGCTATTGAACTCAGAGCACTTTCACTCATCATGTCGGGAGAAAGTGATATTGATGTCCAGAATAATGTTCAAAAGATGATCGACACTGTCTTTCGGGTGACAAAGGAAGAGATCTCATCGTTTGCAAAGCAGATATCGCTTCGCAGTGTTTTCACACTTGCCGGAGGAAAGGGTATATGAAGACTGTAAAATACGAAATGCTTTATGAAAAGCTCGGCGAGAAATGTATATCGGTTGATCACAAAAGCGGAATCCGCCTGAGATATATTCCGAAGGATATGTCAACGACGTATTGCCTGATCGCCGCTCCATGCGGCGGTACAGACAGAGAATGTGAGTGCGGAAGCTTTCCGCTTGGAATGGCACATTTTCTTGAGCATAAGCTGTTTGCAAACCCCGACGGTGAGGACACCTGCGAAAAACTCGGAAAGATCGGTGCATACGCCAATGCCTATACCGGCTATACATCCACCGTATACCTTTTTTCAGCCTCCGAAGATGTAGAGTCAGGTGTAAAAGAGCTTGTGAAAAGCTTTTTCACTCCCTACTTTACCGATGAAAATGTACGGAACGAGAAATCCATCATAGCCGAAGAGATCAGAATGTACAATGACGATTCCTCCGATTCGCTCTATTTTGCACTGGCACGTGCCTGCTTTGAAAACGAAGCCTATCACTATTCGCCCTGCGGCAGTCTGTCATCGATAAAAAAGATAACCCCCGGGCTTTTGGAGAAATATCATTCCTATTATTACAGACCCGAAAGATCATTTATTGTGATCTGCGGAAATGCCGATATAGATAAAATAACCGAATATCTTGATACTCTCCTTCCGGGAGAGTGTGCACCCGAAAATGACTTTCAAAGAAAAATTGTTCCCGAAAAAGAGGGAGTTATAAAAAAACACACGGTTATCACGCGTGATCTGCCGATACCCTATTTCCGCATAGGAATAAAGTTTACCTCAAAAGACACAAGCCCTGAAGAGATGATGAAGGATGAAATAATCGCTGAAATAATCGGTGAACACTATCTGTCTGAAGAAAATGAATTTATAGGCGGATTTTACGAGCGTGGCGATGTGACAAAGCAGATATTTTATTTTCGTGAGATGTTTGACAGTAAAAATGCGATAATGGTTCTCGGGGGAGAGGCTGAAAAAGCGAATGAAATAATCAAAAAGCTCAAAGAATACATCCTTTCGATTCCCGGACAGCCGATGACTAAATCAAGGCTCGACACGATGAAAAAGGTTACACTTTCACGCTACCTGAAGATGTTTGACTCTACCGAGCAGACGGCAAACGAAATGATCTCATATCTGCAGTCGGGTGCTGACATGTTTTCTATGTCCGATATTCTCGGCAGTATAACGGTGGACGATATCAACAACAGGGCAAAAGAAATATTTAAAGCAGACAGCATTGCAGTTGCTGTCACAAAAGCTCCGCAAAAAAAGAAAGGTCAGGAATAAAATGGCGATAATTATAGACGGAAAGAAAACATCTGCCGATATACGGGCAGAGATCAAAAAGGAAGCCGAAATACTCAAGGAGAAGTACGGTATAATACCGGGACTTGCAGTAATTATAGTCGGGCAGGATCCGGCTTCAAAAATTTATGTAAAAAACAAACACAAGGGATGTATCGAATCGGGGATGCACTCCGAAGTCCACGAGCTTCCCGACAGTACGAGTGAGAGTGAATTGCTCTCACTGATCGACACACTCAACAAGCGGAGTGATATCCACGGTATACTCGTTCAGCTTCCTCTGCCGTCACACATCGATGAAGAAGATATAATTGCCGCAATAGACCCTCAAAAGGATGTTGACGGATTTCATCCAATCAATGTCGGCAAGCTGTCGATAGGAAAACCCGGAATCATGCCATGCACACCTGCAGGCATTATCGAGCTGTTGAAGCGGTATAATGTTGAGATAGCTGGCAAGGAGTGTGTGGTTGTCGGAAGAAGCAATATTGTCGGAAAGCCGACCGCTATGGCACTGCTTGCCAACGACGGTACAGTTACGATATGCCACCGCAAAACCAAAGATCTCCGTGAAAAATGCCAAAAGGCAGATATACTTGTTGTCGCAACCGGAAACCCGAAGTTCATCACCGCCGATATGGTAAAGCCGGGTGCGGTGATAGTCGATATCGGAATCTCAAGAACAAGCGAGGGCAAAACGGTCGGCGATGTCGATTTTGAATCGGTCGCACCGATAGCCTCGGCAATCACTCCCGTTCCTGGCGGCGTAGGGCCGATGACAATAACAATGCTTCTCAAGAACACGCTTGAGAGTGCAAAGAAGCAATGCACGGAAAATAAATAAAATCAAAAATTCAATAATAAAACGTCACACTGACTTTCCGGATCTGCAGAAAGATTTTCTGCTTCAAAACGGTGTTTGTGTGACGCTTTTTATAAAAATTATTGTTTGTTTATGTGCATATGTATGATTTCGGTTATTATTTTTCAACTGAAATTTTAATTCTGTCGGCTGTTTTTGTTTTCGGAAAAAATTTGAATGTCAGCGGCCAGATACATGAAGCAAAGAGAACAAGGACAAAATATCTTATCGCATCAGCCCATAATTCTCCTCCCGAGAGGGCGTACAACGGCTGCTTGAGCAGTGTTTTTATGAGCAGTGCAATTCCGAGACCGACCGATGCTTTGATAAGCTGCGCCCACCATACGGCATTTGTCTCGAATTTTATATATCTTGACTCGATCACATATCCGACGATCATGCCTGAAATCGAACCGAAAAGTGTATATGCAGTCTTCAATCCCGATGTATAATTTGTTTCGTCAACATTTTCAAACGGATAGAGAAGAACATACATGAGATAGGCTATAGATAATGCAAGAAGCACTCCTAAAACAACATACATTACAGACGGCTTTTTCTCATTTGCTTTAAAAACGCAGTTGAATATAAGCACAAGGGCAGTTGCAACTGCGAGTGAGACTCCGACATCAAGTGGGGTATGAACTCCGAGATACATTCTTGAAAAAGCAACGAGAATCGCCGTGCCGATAATGACAAAACGAATCCATGCCTTTTTTATACGGAAGGCAAGACCGCCGAATGTGCCTATTGCATTTTGCGTATGTCCGCTAGGGAAGGAATAGCCTGTTGCCTCAGCCCTTGCCGATTCGACTATACTGAAATTCGGGTCTTTTATCCAAGGACGCGGAATTTTGAACATCAGCTTGAGCGTCTGATTTATCACGCTTCCCGAGAAGCCTATCCCGAGTATGTAGTAGCCTGTCGTTTTATTTATACACCAGAAAACGACCACCGAAATAACTATAAAGCCGATCTCGCTTCCGAGATATGTTATTACAGAAAAAATAAAGTCGAAAACAGGATTTCGTATCCCTTCAAGTAAATACAGGAATTCCATTTTTATGATTATGCTTTCGCAGTGCGAAAGCTTCCTTTCTTGTGGAATTGGGGCTGGTTTTGCAGAGCAAAATCTCCGCCGTTTCGGCGGCTAAAGCCGCAAAACACCATCTGAAAAAATTTTTTTCAGACTTGTCCCGTTGCATTATCACTTGCCGTATCTGAACACGAATGACACCCAATCATTTTCATACAGTGTGTCTTCAAGTGTATATCCGCTATCAAGAAAGGCGTTCTTTATTTCTTCGGACTTTGTTACGACAATACCCGATGTGATGACCCTTGCTCCGCATTTAAGATATTCCGAAAGATCGGGAAGCATACGGAGTATGATCTCGGCAACGATATTGGCAAGTACGACATCAAAATCCCTGTCTTTTACTCCATGCAAAAGATCTGAAACGCCGCAGGTGATATCACCGCATCCGTTTTCTTTGAAATTATCTTTTGCAACCTTTACGGCAACAGGGTCGATGTCATATGCGGCGACATCACCCGAGCCGAGCAGTTTTGCGGCGATCGAAAGAATTCCGCTTCCGGTGCCTACATCAAGAACCTTTTCTCCGTTTTTCAAATGCTTTTCAAGCATTCGAAGACACAGTCTTGTGGTTTCATGCGTTCCAGTGCCGAAAGCCATTCCGGGGTCCATAACTATGACCTTTTCTCCCGGCCTTTTTTCGTACTTCTCCCACGGCGGAGTGACAACTATAGTGTCGCCGATATGCATCGGATGATAATACTGCTTCCACGAATTTTCCCAGTCGCTCTCATCAATTCCGACAATTTCAAGCTCTGCTTTAATGCCCGACGATGCGAGTCTTTCACGGAGAAATGCAAGCGCGTCCGAAACACTCTTTTCGGCAGGTATATATACACTTATCTTGACTGTATCCCGGTCTGCATTCAATATCGAATCATCGATAAGCTCACCGTAGACGGTCATGAGGTTTTCTTCGATATCGCTGTAATCCTCTATTTGTATTCCGCTGTCTATCATGCTCATGATTGCGGAAAGCTGTCCGAGATATTTTCTCTCGCATGTGGCTCTCAGCTGTGTCCATTCCATATTTTCGGGTCCTTATTTCTTTGATTTATCTTTAATATTTATTTTACTTCTTTCCGAAAAATTTTTTCGAGAATCCGCTCTTCTTTCCGAAATTTTTTCCGCCGTCACCGCAGCTTTCGGCAAATTCGCGAAGCAATTTCTTTTGTGACGACGAGAGCGATTTCGGGACTTCAACGACAACTCTGAAGTATAGATTTCCCTTAGATCTTCCGTTTATATTTATGATTCCTTTTTGCCGCAGTGTGAATTCTGTACCTGTCTGCGTTCCTTCGGGAATAGTGTACTTTTCTTTTCCTTCAAGCGTAGGAACTTCGATTTCGGCACCGAGTGCCGCTTCGTAAAATGTAATTGGAATTTCGCAGAAAAGGTCATCGCCTTGGCGTTCAAAAAGCTCATGGGGACGAACCGAGATAAACAGGTACAGATCGCCGGATGGGCCTCCGTTTCTTCCGTCATCGCCCTTTCCTTTCAGTACAAGTCTGTGACCGTCAGAAATTCCAGCAGGAATTGTCACGGAAACCGTGTTTTTGCTCTTGATATATCCTTTGCCTTTGCATTGAGAACACGGATTTTTAATGATCTTTCCGCTTCCACGGCAATCGGGACATGCGGAGCTTGTTTGCATCATTCCGAGTATTGTTTGTTTGGTTGTGGTTATCTGTCCTGTTCCGTGACAGCGTGAACAGGTCTCAGGTGAAGATCCCTTTGCCGCACCGCTTCCTGAACATTCGGCACATTTGGCTATTCTCGCAAATGTGACATCTTTCTTTGTGCCGAAAGCCGATTCTTCAAAGGTGATCCTGATTTTTTCCTCAAGGTCGTCTCCTCTTCTTGGGGCATTTCTCGAATTTCCCCTTCTTGTTGAACCGCCGAATCCCCCAAAGAATGAGCCGAACAGATCCGAAAAATCGAAATCCTGACCTCCAAATCCATAACTGCCCGCACCGCCTGCGCCGCCGTTTTCAAATGCGGCAAATCCCATGCTGTCATATGCTGCTCTTTTATCCGGGTCTGAAAGTATGGAGTAGGCCTCGTTTATCTCCTTGAATTTTGTCTCTGCATCCGGACTTGAATTTACATCCGGGTGATATTTTTTTGCAAGTGTGCGGTATGCCTTCTTTATTGTATCTGCATCGGCTGATTTATCAACGCCGAGCACTTCATAATAATCTCTTTTATCAGCCATTATTTTTGATCATGGCTTTCGCATGAGCGAAAGCGTCCTTTCTTTCGGAATTGGGGCTGGTTTCGCAGAGCAAAATCGCCGTTTATCAAACGGCGAAAGCCACAAAACGCAGTTTGAAAGATTTATCTTTCGTTTGAAAGATTTATCTTTTGTTTGAAAGATTTATCTTTCAAATATGCACCTTCTTTGTCTGTGTATTATATTCTCTGATTCAGTCAATCTTTTCCGCATGTCGAGCAGTGGTCTGTGTCGCACGATGAACACTCACAGCTCTTTCTGCAAATTTCCGAAAGCTCGTTTTCTATGCCGTTTTTCGTAAAATAATCATTGAGTGCGGCTTTGATGGCTTCTTCTGCGAGCACCGAGCAGTGTATCTTTACCGGCGGAAGTCCGTCAAGTGCTTCTACAACTGCTTTGTTTGAAAGCTTTATCGCTTCTTCTATGCTCTTTCCTTTTATAAGCTCGGTTGCCATGCTCGATGTCGCTATCGCCGCTCCGCACCCGAATGTTTTAAATTTTGCATCAACTATGATTCCGTTTTCTATTTTGAGATACATCTTCATTATGTCTCCGCATTTGGCGTTTCCTACTTCGCCGATACCGTCTGCCGATTCTATTTCGCCGACATTGCGGGGATTCATGAAATGATCCATAACCTTTTCACTGTACATATCTTATCTCCTTACTGTTTGTAGTTAGTTTGCGTTTTGATTTTTGGGGGAATTTTCTACAGAAAATTTCACATTTCCCCATCAAAGACTTTATTGAAAGAGAAATGGGTATAGGGTTTCCCGGAATACGGCTTAAGCTGTTATTGCTTGAGCTGTAGCCGGCATGTGGGTCCCCTTCCCCACACGGTTAAATTTAAGTGATATTGAATGTATTTTTTCTATCAATTCCACAGCGGGCTCATGGCTCTCAGTCTTGCCACTGCTTTGGGTACGCATTCGAGGATATAGTCTATATCTTCATCTGTTGTTTCGTGTGTGATAGAAATGCGGAGCGATCCGTGTGCTTTTTCTGCCGGAAGCCCGATCGCAAGCAGGACGTGTGACGGTTCAAGCGATTTTGACGAGCAAGCCGAGCCTGTTGAGCAACAGATTCCCATTGCATCAAGGAGCAACAACAGACTTTCGCCTTCAATGCATTCAAACGATATATTGACATTTCCGGGGAGTCGGTTATCGATTGGACCGTTGAGCCTTGAACGCTCGATTTTGAGAAGCTCTTTTATCAGTCTGTCTCTTTTTGCTTTGATCTTATCCGTTTCGCTTATTCTACCTACTGCAATTTCAAGTGCTTTGGCGAGTGCGAGAGCGTATGCGACATTTTCAGTTCCGCCACGTCTTCCTCTCTCCTGACCGCCTCCGTCTATGAGATTATATACTCTTGTTCCGGTTTTGATATACAGCATTCCTACACCTTTAGGTGTGTGTATCTTATGTCCCGAGAGTGAGAGCATATCGACGCCGAGGTCTGCGATATTTATATCGACATTTCCGACCGCCTGAACTGCATCGGTGAAGAATATGACTTTATGCTCATGACATACCTTTGCCAGTTCTTTTATCGGCTCTATCGTTCCGATCTCGTTGTTGGCAAACATCACGGCTACGAGTGTAGTATCTTCTCTGATAGCTTTTTCGAGCTGTTCGGGTGTAACGAATCCGTTTTCGTCAACATCAAGATATGTGACCTCAAAGCCCTGCTTTTCGAGCGATTCCATTGAATACAGAACGGCATGATGCTCTATTTTGGTGGTGATAAGGTGTTTGCCCTTTTTGACATTGGCATATGCCGCACCTTTTATCGCCCAGTTATCCGACTCTGTACCGCATGATGTGAAGAAAAGCTCTGTAGGCTTACATCCGAGCAGTTCGGCTATCTTTTTTCTCGCACCGTCAAGTTGAAGTGATGCATCTACGCCTTTGGAGTAAAGACTTGACGGATTTCCGAAAAGTCCTTCTTGTTTGAAACAGTTCATCATGACATCGGCAACTTCGGGAAGCACCGGTGTCGTTGCCGCATTATCGGCATAAACAAATTTCGACATTAATTTAATTTACCTCTATTTTCGATATTGAATTTTTTATTTACATTTCTTATAAAGCGTTGGTCATATCCGAATATGGCGGGACTTATTTGAATTTTTCTGCCGCCGCAACTGCAAGGCGGTCACACCGTTCGTTGTATGGATGCCCGTTGTGTCCTTTTATCCAGAAGAGAGTTACGTCATGTTTATCGAGCAACGAAAGCAGTCTTTCCCACAGATCGGAATTCAGTGCCGGCTTTTTGTCAGATTTACGCCATCCGTTTTTCTGCCAGCTTCTTGCCCAGCCGAGGTTGACGGCATCGACGAGATATTTTGAATCGGATGTAAGTGTAACCTTGCATGGGTATTTGAGACATTCAAGCCCCGCAATTGCTCCCATCAGTTCCATACGGTTGTTTGTGGTGTTTTTTTCTCCTCCCGAGAGTTCTTTTATCGTTTCACCGCAGACAAGTATTGTTCCGTAGCCACCCGGCCCGGGATTTCCCGAACAGGCACCATCGGAATATATCTCGACATTTTTCACTCTGATATTCCCCTTTTTTTATTTGTTTCGTCGGCAGAACCAACCCAAAGCTCATTATATCAAAATGTTTGCGAATAATCAAGTGATTTTGAAATTAATTTTAAAGAAGAGAAATATTTATAAGTGTCCTTTCATGAGTTGGCATAAAATCCGATGTTTCCTCGATGTTACACAGTTTATAAATCATATTATCATCTTTTTCCGGTTGATTATAAACCGTAATGATTATATAATTTCATATTTATTATTAATGATTTGTAAACATTAGCAATCTTTCGATTCGAGTGCTAATTTTTACGGAGCCGATCGATTATAAAGCTCTGTAGCTTGCAATTATCAAGATGAAGTGCCAATTTTATCACGCTTTTGCCGTGAGAGAATAAACTGATAGAAAAACAGAAATAATCAAAAAATCAATAATATAAAAATTTAAAAAATAAGATATAAATGTTCAAAAAATAAATATAACCATTTAAAAAAATTAAATATAAATAGAGAACAAAAAATAAAAAAGGAAAAGTTTCGCTATGAACAAAACAAATGCAGAAGGAAAAGGAAATCTGTTTGAAAATGCAATAAAGGAGCTTGATAAGGCAGCTGAAAGACTCGGATACACTGCGGATAGCTATGAAACTCTCAGACATGCCGAACGGGAACTTAAAGTTTGTGTTGACATAAAAACCGATGACGGAAAGACAAAGGTGTTTGAGGGATACAGAATTCAGCATTCAACGCTTCGGGGGCCATCAAAAGGCGGTATACGCTATAGTCCTGAAGTTGATGTTGATGAAATTCGAGCTCTTGCTTTTTGGATGACATTCAAGTGTGCACTTGCCGATATTCCGTTCGGCGGAGCGAAGGGCGGAATCGCTGTAGACGTAAAAAGCTTATCGGAAAGCGAGCTTGAACGGCTCACTAAGAGATACACCGAGCTTATCATGCCTATTCTCGGGGAAAAAAGTGACGTTCCCGCACCTGACATGAATACCGACGGCAGAATAATGAGCTGGATTGCAGACAAATATTCGGACATAAAAGGTTCTTTTACACCCGGAGTGGTTACGGGAAAACCGCTCGCCCTCGGCGGAAGCCTTGGCAGAGAGGAGGCAACCGGAAGGGGTGTTGTACTCATTGCAAAGCTGATTGCAGATAAAAAAGGCATACCGCTTGAAGGAGCAAAAATTGCAATTCAAGGTATAGGAAATGTTGGAAAATATACCGCACTTGATCTTCAGAGATTCGGTGCAAAGGTAATAGCGATATCAGATTCATCAGGTGGCTTGTATTGCCCTGACGGTCTTCCTATTGATGATATAATCAATTATAAGTCGGTGAATGCAGGTAAGCTGTGTGATTATGATCGGGAGAATGTCAGACATATAACTAATAATGAGTTGCTTTGCTGTGAGTGCGATATACTGATCCCCTGTGCTTCTGAAAATCAGATCACATCGGATATTGCAAGGGAATTAAAAGCAAAAATAATAGTCGAGGGTGCGAACGGACCTGCGACTTCCGAAGGCGATGAAATATTGAACGAACGTGGAATATCTGTCGTTCCCGACATTCTTGCAAACTCAGGCGGTGTTATAGTATCCTATTTTGAATGGGTTCAGAACCTTTCGGCATTTTATTGGACGCTTGAAGAGGTCAGACAGAAGCTTGATTCAAAAATAACAAGCTCATTTGATGGTGTGTATAAACTTTCAAGCGAAAAAAATATACCGCTTCGCACGGCGTCATATATGATAGCACTTGAAAGAGCTGTCAATGTCAGAGAACTTCGCGGTATGCAATAAAATATCCGATTGCAAGAGGCGTATAACTTATAATTGAACTTTAAAGCTACGGGCGGAAAGCTCGTGGCTTTTTTATTATCATTTGCACATATCAATAGTTGTGTTTGCAGTAAAAAGATAAAAAATGAAATAAATTAAAAAGGAGATACTCTTTTCAGCATCTCAAAGGAATAAGAAAAAAATTCAGTAAGGCTTTACCGCGCTTCGCCGGAGAATTGATATTCTTTAAAATTCTGTTTTTGTGAAGTTTTTGAAGGCTTCCTGAATGAGAATCCCCTCAGATTATTCCTTCTGTTTTTCATTACAACATATCCTTGCAGAATATGAAATGAATCCTGTGTATTTTTTTGGCAAAACTGCTGCCGTAAGTAATACGGCAGAAGAGGAAAATTTGCGAAAAACGCTTGCAAACGGGAGGGGAGGGTGGTATAATTCGCGGTGAAGGGGGGATTTTCTGATATCCAACTATCAGCTGGATAGCCCCCGATTCCTCTGCGATTGAGTCGAAATAAGACGAAATACAAAATATAGAAAAGTAAGAAAAAGGAATTAGAAAAACAGATATGAAAAATTTTCGCTATACCACCTGGAAGGACAGGCTTTCTGTCTTTCTGCAAAGCGGTACGCCGCTGTTCACCTTGGAATTGCCGAAAGACCTGCACCCGGATGCGGCGGCAGATGTCCCGCCGCTGTCCCTTCGGGAGGAGGGAAACACACTGCTTGCGGAGGTACATATCGCCGCACCGGAAAACAACTTGGAGCTTCCTTTGCAGCTCCCCCCGACACTGCCTGTCTTCTGCTCCACTCTCACAAGCCCATGGTGGATGACCGCCGCCTTCCCTGAGGAAGGGGAGGATCGCCTGAAGCAGATTTCCGGTAGAATTCAGGCGTGCTTTTTGAAGCTGGATGAAGCTTCCCATGCCCTTCTTCTCTGCCTGCCCGGCGAGCGCTTCCGCTGCGCCATTGAGCAGGGAAGCGTGAAGCTGGTTTCCGGTGGCAATTCTCCCTGTCTTGACGGCGTCTTTCTCTCGCTTACTGTTGCTTCTTCACCCTATCAGGCGGCAGAGGAAGGCTTTGCTGCACTTCGTCGTGCAGGTGTTCTGCCAGTTCCACGGCGAGAGGAACGGGTCTATCCGGAGATACTGAAAGGCTTCGGTTTTTGCTCTTGGAATGCCTTTTATCAAAAGGTGAACGCTGCCGGACTTTTCGAAAAGCTGGAGGAATTCAAAGCAGTGGGGGTTCCTATAGATTTTTTAGTGATCGATGACGGCTGGTCATTGCTCCGCGACGGCAAGCTCGCCTCCTTTGGCGCCGATCCCGAAAAATTCCCCGGCGGGCTTTCTGCCGCAATCCAAAAAATCAAAAATGACTACGGCGTGCGCTATGTGGGTGTTTGGCACGCCATTCACGGCTACTGGGATGGTGTGGATCCGGAGAGTACGCTCTATCAGGCGGAAAAGGAAAATCTTGTCTTCGACAAGGATGGCATATGCTTCCCCGCCCCGGACGAGGAGAAGGCGTTTGCCTTTTACGATCATTTTTATACCGCTCTCTCTGCCGAAGGTGTAGACTTCGTAAAGGTGGATGTGCAGTCTGTGCTTCCGCAGCTACTGGATGGCATTGCTGCCCCTTCTGAAGGAGTGCGTGCCATTCATCGGGGACTGGAAAGGGCTGTGGCGAAGCATTTCGGCGGCAATATCATCAACTGCATGGGCATGGACTTTGAAAACTGCTTTGCACGTCCATTTACGGCAGTGAACCGCAATTCGGACGATTTCTTTGTAAACGATACCAAGCGTGGGTTTGTGAGCCATGCCATGGCAAACGCCTACAACGCCCTCACCCATGGAGAGCTTTACTATACTGATTTTGATATGTGGTGGAGCGTCCACCCCGAGGGGAAGCGCTCTGCAGTTCTCCGCGCTCTCTCAGGCGGACCTCAGTATGTCTCCGATCGGCTGCATGATGCCGAAACAGGCAATGGCGGCAGTGACCAGGAGCTGATCCTGCCTTTATTGGACGGGGAAGGCAAGGCACTGTTTCCCTTCCATGCAGGACGACCTACAGCTGACTGTGTGTACAGAGATCCCCGGAAGGAGGGAATTTTGAAGGTCTGGAATGAGGGACCTCTCGGCTATGCCGTGGCAGCCTTCCACTGTGGCGGCGAGGAGCGTCAGGGAACGCTGCGGCTTTCCGATATTCCTGGAGCGGAATCACCCCTCGGATATGCTGTGCAAGAGTATTTCACAGGGGAGATCACTCTTCTCCGTGCAGGTGAATCGCTGGAATTCTCTCTGCCTGCCGGATCGGAAGGAGTGAAGCTTTGGAATCTGTATCCTCTGCGTGAGGACGGAAGTGCACTCCTGGGGGATCCCGCAAAATATCTGGGTGTTTGCACAGCCGGATGCCGCCTTCTGCACGAGAAGGAACTGTCATAACAGTGAAGGAGCGACAGTGAAGGCTTGCCATTGGGCCATGCTTCATCCGGACGGAGAAAAGAAAACCGCCCTGCATTGCATACAGGACGGGGATTCTCTCAGTGCAGGAGGGAAATGTGCGGCTTTGTATCGCTGTGAGCGAGTAAAAGGAGATGGGCGGCGCAGACGAACATCCGGGAAGAGTCCATCGTGACGCAGAGGTATAGAAAGAAAAAAGCCGCTGATGCGGATTCAGAGTGTAGACAGAATCAAATTGGGACGGTACAACGTCCCTCCGGCGAAGCCCTGCAAAATACTTTATCTTCATTACGAAAGGCATACTTAAAAAGCAAAACCCTTATTTCGCCGGTATTTTGCACCACTATTATCAATAAATACTGATTTGTGAAGCAAAGCTGCCGATTCTCTTCATTTTTATCCGGAAAAAGTCGCTCGCTTTTTTAGAGAAGAGATAAGAACGGGAAGAGAAAAGTACAAAAAGAAAAAGCCGCTAAGCGACTTTTTCTTTTTGGTGGACCTCCTTCCATCAAATCCGAACACTTAAAAGTCGTCGAATTATGAGAAGTTAAATTGTAAACTATGGTAGTTTTATACCATCCGTCAGGGTCATCCCACACCGTTACAGAATTCACGAGCATATCGATAACTTGTCGGCGAAAATTTTTGTCTTCAATGTCTCCATCTCGGAATTTGTTCAGCCACCATACGACATGCTCCTTCTCCAAAAGGATCCATTCGCTCTGGGCGTTTACGAGTTGTATCTCGTAGGCTCTTTTTTCTTTCTCCAACTCTTTGAGTCTTTTCGCAATTGCATCTGATTGCACGCCTTTTTCCACCATCTTGACAAGATTACTTATAGAATTCTCTATATCTTCAATCTTGTCTCTCAGATTAGGTATGTTGGAGTTTTCTTCTATCTCTCTGATTGACTCATTTACAGCAATCTCGGCTATTTCGTCAATCTTCTCTGGGGTAAGAAGATTAAGTGCATCCTGCACTACAACTCTCTCGATAAAATCTTTTTTTAGAGGCTTTTTGTCACAAGAATGCTTTCTTTTCCTCTGTCCGCAAGTGTAGTAATAATAAACATCTCCGCTTTTACTTGTACCGCTTTCGCCAATCATAAGTGTGCCGCAATGTCCGCAAAACAGCTTTTGTGAAAGCATGTACTCAACTTTGGCTTTGGACCTTGCGGGAGCTTCCGCTGTAGATTTAAGTTTTTTTTGCACAGCCTCAAATATCTCCCTGTCGATGATTGCGGGCACACCACCCTCAACCCTCACATCCTTATATTTATATATCCCTATATAACGCTCGTTGCGGAACATGTTCCGGAACGAGTTTTTGTTAAATTCGACACCCTTTGTTGTCAGAAAACCTCTGTTGTTAAAACTATCACATATTTCTGCTACTGTTTCACCATTGGCATATCTTTCGAACGCCTCAACGACAATCGGTGCTGTAATCGGATCAATAACAAACTTCTTATTCTCGATCTTGTAACCGAGAGGGATCTGACCGCCGCAGGAATGGCATTTCAACGCCGTTTCATGCATTCCCCTCGTCACCTTTTGGGAAAGCTCTTTAGAGTAGAATTCTGCCATACCTTCAAGGACTGATTCTAAAATAATACCTTCGGGGCTGTCACTGATATTTTCGGTTGCCGATATAACACGGACACCATTTTTCTTTAATTTGTTCTTATATATTGCTGAATCATAACGATCTCTTGCGAACCTGTCGAGCTTGTAAACAACAACAGCTTCAAACTGATGCTTATCACTGTCTTTGATCATGCGTTGGAAGCTCTCACGCTTCTCTGCATTTTTGGATGCAGACAACGCCCGGTCTATGTAAACCTCAACAATATTCATATCATTTCGCTCGCAATACGCTTTACAGATTCTTTGCTGACCTTCAATAGATTGCTCGTTTTGCTTTTCGCTACTATATCTCAAATATAAAACTACATTCATTTTCTTTCTTCGGTTCCAAACATATCATAGATTGCTCATAAAGCAAACAGCTTTGCCGAGACAGCGAATAGTATTAAGTTCTTCCCCTACATATACCAGTGGTTCATATATTGGATTTTCAGGATTGAGAACGAGTTTTCCTTTTTCAGGGTAGTAATACCATCTCTTTAATGTAGCCTCATCATCTATGATTACAGCGGCTATCTCGCCGTTGTTTACCATAGGTTGAGATTTTATAAAAATCACATCACCATCATAAATGCGTGCGCCGGTCATGCTGTCGCCTTTAGCAGTCAGACAAAAATCTGCTTTAATATCCACACTTGCGTCTATATAGGATATATGATCCTCATTTGCAAATATAGGCTCACCACAAGCAATTTCGCCAAGCATAGGAAATCTCTTAGTTTGAACAGGACGAATATTACTGGGGAGGGATTCGGTGTCTTTTTGATTATTCCATCTTAAAAATAAACTGTTATTAGGAATATTTGTTTTCCCGTGTAAATAATCCATGTCAACATTAAAAAAGTCAGCTATAGTTTCTAACATATCCAATCCCGGTTCTCTTTCTCCACGTTCGTACATGTTAATGCTACTCTTTGAAATTTCTAAAATATCAGCTAATTTTTGCTGTGAAAGTCCTCTCGCTTGGCGAAGAGACTTTAATCTATCCGAAAACTTACTCATCCTTTGTCCCCCATGTTATGGCTACATCACAGGTATTATACACTAAAAGTGCACAAAATTCAATAGGCAACATGCACAAATCGTGCACTCGAAAATTGTGTATATTTTTTTCTGCTACCTACTTGACTTTCGAGCACATATGGTGTACAATATCATCAGAGCACAAATAGTACTCAAAAGAAGAATGGAGGTAATAAGATGTCCTTTGGCGAAACACTGAAAAGATTGCGTGGAAATCAGACGCAAGAGGAAATAGCAAATAACATTGGAATAACTAAATCTTCGTGGGCAATGTATGAACGGAATGAGCGAGTTCCCAGAGATGAGGTAAAAATTCGTATCGCTAATTATTTTGGTAAAACAGTTCAGGAAATTTTTTTTAATTGTTGTGAGCACTAATAGTACTCCAAAGCAATATCAGCAAATATAACAGTAAAACGATTGCTGATAGAATCAAGAGATAGCATTTTTAAAATTGTTCAAAAGGAGGAAAATTTATGCCGACACCTGATTTTGAGAGCGGAGTAAAGCTTCGTCTCGGCAGACTTGTTGCTAAAACAGTTACGAAATATTTCAGCGATGAGTCACACAGAAAAGAATTCGAAGAATGGTATTTTCAAAAATACGGAAAGCCATACCAATGGAAGAAAGGATGCGGAAAACCAAATGATTCACCTGAAAATATTCAATACTGCGGGGTTTGAATGCACACAGGCAAAGGAAAAGGACTGCCCCGCTGCAACGGGAACAGTCCTAAAAAAGAGTTATGAAACCGTGCTTACTATATCACAAAAAAGCATTTGTGTCAAGCCTTAATCTCTATTTTGCAAAAATATTTATGAATCAAATTCAAATCAAATTCAATATTGAAAGGAAAAAAGCATATGACAGCATCTGAGGATATTATGCTGATGGGTAAATCACCGAATTTTCTCGGCTCCTGGGATTTATATGATGCTCCCGGTCAGAGAATAACGGTAACGATTGATACCTTTACATCAGAAAAAGTACCGAACGGAAAAGGTGGCAACGAGCTTGTGACGGTGCTTCACTTCAAAGAGTCTATCAAACCGCTTATCTGCAATTTAACAAACAGAAAGACATTGTGCAGACTTTACAAAACAAAATCGGTACAGGAATTAAAAGGCAAACAGATAATAATCGGAATTGAAAAGGTACACGCATTCGGAAAGATACATGATGCTTTGAGAATTGTACCAGAAATACCTTCAGCAAAACGATTTTACTGTGAAGTGTGTAGTAACGAGATACTTGCACAGTACGGAAAGAATGCGGAACAGTTAGCCGCATATACAAAGGGCAAATTCGGCAAGAGTCTTTGTTCAAAGTGTGCAACGACTCTAAAAGAAGCAGAAACCGCAACGGAATCAGTTCCGCTTGGAACAATCGATACAAAAAATAAGTGAGGAATATAAATGAGAACAACAAAAATCAAAATTAAAAATCTTTTCGGAATAACCGAAATGGAGCTTGACGGAAGAAGTGCGGAAATTACCGGCACAAACGGAGTCGGAAAGACATCGGTAATAGACAGTATCAGATATGCTTTGACGAACTCATCGGACAGGCAGTACATTGTCAAGAGCGGCGAAAACGAGGGTGAGATCTTAATTGAAACAGACACCGGACTAAATATTTCAAGAAAAAAACGAACCGAGTCAACTGATTACAAGTCTGTAAAGGAAAACGGCAGAGAGGTCCAATCTCCCGAATCTTTCCTCAAAACACTTTTCACCCAGTTTCAGCTCGATCCGGTCAGATTCATTTCGCTTCCGACTAAGGAACAGAACAGAGCCATCCTTGATCTGATTGATTACAAGTGGGATCTGAACACAATTATCGGTTGGTTTGGCGAATTGCCGAGTGTTAACTACGAACAGAACATTCTGCAAGTTCTGCATGATATCCAAGCCGAAGGCGGTGATTATTTCCAAACAAGACAGAACATCAATCGTGAAGTCCGAATACGAAATAACAACATAAACGAAATTGCAAAGGATCTTCCCGATAACTTCAATGCAAATAAGTGGGAATCATTTTCACTCAGCGAAAAGTACGCTGAACTTTCAAAGATAAAAGAATATAACAGCAAGATCGAGAGAGCAAAAGTTTTCAAGGCAAATTGCGATAACACATTGAGAGGTATTGATGCTAAGGAACTGATAGAAAAAAACGAGATCGAAAAAGCGGCAAACGAAGAAAAGCAAAGACTTCTTGACGAGATATCATCTTACAAGCAAAAAATTGGTCTCTGTGAGCAAAAAATGAAAACTGTAGATGAATCTATAGGGGATAAAATCTGTGCCGTAAAAAACAAATATGAAGCTGAGAGAGCTAAGCTCGGAAATGACGCAATTGTTGCCGAAGAGTGGTCGGCAAAGAACAAGCTCGATACATCGTTGCTTCAAGCTGAAATTGAAACTGCCGAGGCAATGAAAAGACATCTGAATGAATTCTACCGAATGAGCAAAATGCAGGAAGAAGTTAAGAAGTTGACAACACAGTCTGAAGAACTGACAAGAAAAATCGAACTTGCAAGAAATATTCCCGGACAGATACTTGAAAAATCGAATATTCCGGTCGAAAACATCTCAATAATTGACGGAATTCCGCTTATAAACGGGCTCCCGGTCAGCAATCTTTCCGAAGGAGAAAAGCTCTCGCTCTGTGTTGATATTGCTTTATCCAAACCGAACGGATTGCAGATCATCCTTCTTGACGGCACTGAAAGACTTAGCGAAGAAAACCGCAAGGCACTTTACAAAAAATGTAAAGAAAAAGGTTTGCAATTTATCGCAACGAGGACAACAAATGACGAATTGGAGGTTACATATTTATGATCTTAACTGAATCGAATTATTTTTCGGTCGAGGCAAACCGTGAATATGTTTCGGTATCTCAGTACAAAGATTTTTTGAAGTGCGAAAAGATGGCTCTTGCAAAGCTCAATGGCGAATGGAATCAGGATATGACTACATCGTTGCTTGTAGGAAGCTATGTTGATGCAGCATTTGAAGGAACGCTGGGCTTGTTCAAATCAAAGCATCCTGAACTGTTCAAAAAAGACGGAACACTCAAAGCGGAATATGTCAAAGCAGAAGAAATCGTTCAGAGGTGTGAACGGGATAATCTATTTATGGACTATATGAGTGGTGATAAACAAGTCATAATGACAGGGGTTATCGCAGGTGTTCCGATAAAAATCAAAATTGACTCTTTAAGTAAAGACAAGATAGTCGATCTGAAGTGCATGAAAGATTTTAAGCCGATATGGAACGATGTAGCCGGGCAAAAGGTTGCGTGGTTTGAAGCATGGAAATATGATCTTCAAGGTGCAATCTACCAAGAGATCGTCCGACAAAATGTTGGCGAGAAATTACCGTTTTTCTTAGCTGCGGTAACAAAAGAAAATGAACCTGATCTTGAACTGATTCACATTGATGACGGTGCTTTGAAAATTGAATTACAAATGTTTGAAGCAAATATACCGAAGATCCAAGCAATTAAAGACGGAATTATCCCTGCTGAGAGTTGTGGCAAATGCGATTACTGTAAGCATTATAAAGAACTCACAGCACCGATAGAATCAACCGATTATAACGAAGATATTGATTTTGAGGAGGAGTAAAAATGGCAAATCTAAATTTCAACAAAATCGCATTGGGCGGTAGATTGACAAAAGACCCGGAAATAAGAACTACAACAAGCGGTATCGATGTCGCAAATATCACGCTTGCTGTCAGTCGCAAAAAGACAAGCAGTGATGCCAATCCTTTAACCGATTTTATCGATGTGGTAGCGTGGAGACAGCAAGCCGATCTGCTTCGGAGATATTTTCACAAAGGAAGCTCGATCTTTGTTGTCGGCTCACTGCAAACCAGAAAATGGCAAGACAATGACGGAAATAACAGGATCAGTTTTGAGGTTGTTTCAGATGAGATCTACTTCGTTGACAGCAAAGCCGATTCTAAACCTAATGAATCCTATAATCCGTATTTTCCGATCGTATCTGCAGAGAGCGGTAATATGTCGGAAGATGATATGCCGTTTTAGCCTATGAAGATCTATGTTGATACAAGACAGAAAGTCGGCAAACACGATTTGAAGCATGACGGACTTGAAAAGCTTGGATATGAACTCGTCCGTAAAAAACTTGAGGTTGGCGATTATATGCTTGAGGGCAATAATTCCGTATCGGTTGACACAAAACAAGGGTGCAGTGAACTTTACACCGACTTGATTAAGGACAGAGATAGATTTAACCGTGAGATACGGAGGGCAACGGCGGCAGGGATACATTTATTTGTACTTGTTGAATCTCAAACAATAAAGTCTGTGCCCGATATAGTTAAGTACAAACCCAAGTACGGCACATGCTCCGGACAGATGCTTTTTGAAAGAATGCTTCATCTTTTGAAAAACTACAATGTCGATTTCGTTTTCTGCAACAAACGGAAGACAGCAAGCAAAATTGTCGAACTACTACAGGAAGGAACAAATAGGAGGTGATACAAATGGCAACAGGCAAACGATACTATTGGATAAAGCTCAGAGAGTCGTTTATGGGTTCTGACGAGGTTGACTACCTTATGAGCTTGCCGAACGGAGCAAACTATGTTGTCTTATATCAAATGCTTTGTCTTGAAACTATCAATACCGAAGGAAAGCTCGCTCGTCAGATAGGTGAAATTACAATACCCTACGATGTTAATAAGATACAGAGAGATTGCAAATGGTTTTCTGCAAGTACAATTAAAACAGCTCTCGATCTCTATCGCTCCTTTGGTTTTATATATGAAGAGAAAGATGGAATCCTTGCCCTTACGGATTACAACAATCTCGTAGGCAGTGAAACAGATTTTGCAGAACGCAACAGAAGACTCCGAACACAACAGAAAACACAAGCCGAAGAAAAAAACGAACAAATAGTTGAACACAATGTGTACAGTGATGTGTACGACAATGCACCTCAAAATGTACCTGACAGTGTACAAAATATGTCTATAGAGATAAGAGATAAGATATTAGATATAAGAGATATAGATAATAGAGATACAGAGACAGAGATAAAAGGTGATGATAAAGCCGTTCCGCAAGCGGAAACGGCATCACCGCCCCCTCGTATTTCTCCGTGTCCATTCAAAAAGATCATGGAGCTGTATCATCAGATATGCGTTTCTTATCCACACATCAAGGATATAGACGGAGAACGTAAAAAGGCAGTTGTAGCTCGGTGGAGGAAGTACGAAAATCTTGGTGTATTCGAACAATTATTCAAGATTGCACAGGAATCGTCTTTCATGAAAGGCGAGAACGTACGGAATTGGCACGCTGATTTCGATTGGATGATGAAGCCAACAAATTTCTCTAAAATCCTTGAGCATAAATATGACGATCGAAAGCAGGATGAAAAAATAGGCGAGACAGATTTGCATGAGTTTTTCGACGTCGCCGTGAATAACGTGTACAACAAATACAAAAAGAAGGAGAACAATAGCAATGAGCGGTAAACCACATTACCCCAATTTATATGCGGAGCTTGCAAGAAATGGCATGTCAAAAAAGGAGTTCGCTTCTTCCCTCGGTGTTTCCGAAAGAACAATCGCAAACATACTCAGTGGAAAAAGCGAATTCAAAATTTCCGAATTAAAAACAATTGTCGATTTATTCCCCGATTGTTCGCCCGAATATCTGTTCACATGCCAGCATTGCAGAACAGATATGAGGTCAGAAAAAAGGGGGACATAACATGAAACCGATATACGAGCCGAAAGGCAAAGAGGTGACGAGAAGTGAAACATTTTAGGGGAGATCTTCAACAAATGCAGTCTTTGCCGCTTGAAGCAAAGATTAGAATGACCGAAATGCGTATAAGGCAATGGTACGATGCTTTTGATGGCAATGTCTACATATCATTTTCGGGAGGTAAGGATAGCACTGTATTACTTCACATTGCGAGACAGATATACCCGGACATCCCTGTTGTGTTTTGTGATACAGGACTTGAATACCCCGAAATCAGAGAGTTTGTGAAAGCCACACCAAATGTCACAATCATAAAGCCGGAAATGAACTTCAAAAAAGTAATTCAAACCTACGGCTACCCTCTGCTAAGTAAAGAGGCTTCTTCGAATATTCATTATGCGAGAAAAGCAAAAGAACGGGGAGATATGGCACGATACGATCATTGCGTTAATGGTAACCGAGTAAGCCCCAAAACAGGGGAGAACTACAAGTTCATGCCCTTATCCACGCTTGCATTACAAGTGTTAAATAGTGAAATTCCCACAAGTAATCGATGCTGTGATATTATGAAAAAAACTCCTTTTAAGAAATACCAAAAGGAGAACGGCGTCAGACCGATACTTGCAACAATGGCGTGTGAAAGCCGATTGAGATATGAGGCGTGGTTAAAACACGGATGCAATGCATTTGACGGCAAAGACCCAAAATCTCAGCCTATGTCATTTTGGATTGAGCAAGACGTTCTCGAATACATCACACGCTATAATGTGCCATACTGCCCTGTGTATGGGGATATTATCAAAAACAACGATGGTAATTTACAGACAACCGGGTGTGAAAGAACAGGGTGTATGTTCTGTATGTACGGATGCCATAAAGAAAAAACACCAAATCGCTTTCAACGGATGAAAGAAACGCACCCTGCCATCTATCATTACTGTATGAGACCGATGTCCGAGGGAGGTTTAGGACTTGACGAAGTTCTCACCTTTATCGGGGTTGAACATTAGTCTGATGGGAAACGATCATGAGATAGGACAAAATTCCCATCGAACTACCGAAAGGAGATTGTGAAATGAAATCTATACTGATAAGCATCCAACCGAAATGGTGCGAACTGATCGCATCTGGTAAAAAGACGATCGAGGTACGAAAAACACGCCCGAAGATTGAAACGCCGTTTAAGTGCTATGTTTATATGACACAGGGTAAACTCAAAGATTTAGGTAGTTATTCGGAATGGATATATCGGAATCGACAAAAGGTAATTTGCGAGTTTGTGTGTGATGAAATCATCGTTGATGAAATCGGCGAAAATTCGGACATTTTTTGCAAAGATGGATGTTTGACTTTGGAAAAATTGAAAGCTTATAGCCCAAGGGGAATACTTTACGGCTGGCACATCTCCGACCTTGTGATATATGATGTGCCGAAAGAGTTGAGTGAGTTTAGAAAACCGTGCAACAAAGATTATGACTGCTTTTTGTGCTACAAATCGGGATATGCGCCCGACATGCACATTTCCTGTTTTAATATACTTACACGCCCTCCGCAGTCGTGGTGCTATGTGGAGGGATTGAGATGATAAAACTACGGAAGCTAATAGTGACTATAATGCTGATAATTGTGTTTGTTTGCATATGTAATGAGCTGTTGGACAGCAAGTCGTACTGCCCCGAATGCAATAACAAACTAATCACTAACATTGACACTGGGAATTATTATTGCACACAATGTGACTGTACATATACAGGTCGAGAAGTGGTGCGTACGGAGAATAGTATAAATGCAAAATAGAAACACGGAGGAAAAAATGACACATACATGAAACTCAAAATTCTTGTGACCGCAGACATTCCCGATGACGAGATAATTGGGATCAAAGAGCAGATATCAGCTATTTGCGATGTAATCAGAGTCGATATTGAACCCATTGGGATGACCTGCGGAGAATGTAGATATTGCGACACCGCTTGCAAAGGATATGTAAAACCTGAATCTCCCGTAATTCGATGTAACAAGTTTAAAAGGAGAATATGATCAATCGAGTGAGTAAATACGGAAACAAAAAGATTGTATGTAACGGCGAAACATTTGATTCGAAAAAAGAATACAACCGATACACGGAACTCCAATGGATGGAGAAAGCAAAAGCTATTACCGATCTGAAACGGCAAGTCAAATATATCCTTATCCCTGCTCAGCGAAGCCCTGACGGAAAGGTAATCGAGAGAGAATGCAGTTATAAAGCCGATTTTGTCTACACAAACGATAAAAACAATGTGATTGTAGAAGATACTAAAGGTATGAGGACAAAAGACTACATAATCAAGCGAAAGCTTATGCTGTTTATATACGGGATCAGGATTAACGAAATTTAAAAGGAGAAATCTTAATGGACGATAAAAATTTAACCGATATCGGAGAACAGATTGTTAAGCGTGGTAGACCGAAAGGCACGGGCGGCAACGAGCGAAAAGACCTCTCATGGAGTGGCAACAAAGAGTTGCAGCCGGGAGACAATAGTAAATTCCTCCGTCACGCTCTTGCAAGTTGGGATTTGCCCCCGATAGATATTTCAGATGCTTCACAAGTGGCACAAAGGATAGAATGGTTTTTCAATCATTGTGCAGAGGATGATATGAAGCCGACTGTTACGGGGTTGTGTAATGCCCTCGGAATTGAACGACAGACCTTCTATAATTGGGGTGTGGGTAAATATCGAAATGGCGAAAGTTCCGACCACCTTAACCTTGTAAAAAAGGCTCGAAATATTCTCGAAGAATTGTGGGAAGATTATATGCTGAACGGTAAGATAAACCCTGTGACAGGCATCTTCCTCGGCAAGAATCATTTCGGATATGCTGACAAGCAGGAAGTCGTGTTGACTCCCAACAGTCCGCTCGGTGACACAAAGGACACAAAGGAGCTTGAAGAAAGGTATATCGAGAGTGTAGTCGATGACGATGAGAATTGAAAAAATGCACAAAGGGGCAGGTTGTAGATTTTTAAAAAAATCGCACAAAGGGTGAGCTGAAAAAATCAAAAAAAATCTGCCCACCGACTCTGCCCGAAAAGTGCATCAAAACCGAAACAACGAGATCCCACCGGGCGGCGTGGTTGCCTGTGCGGGATCTCGATTTGTTTTCAAAGTTAATTTCGTTTGCCCTCTCTGCGGCTGATTTTTGCTCTCTGTGCGGCGTTTAACAATTTGTAGTAATCTTTAATTACCCTCGAAACGAAAACGGCTCACGGCGGCGTTATTTGGCTTGTAGAGCATATGCCAAAAAAGAAAAGCCCCGAATTATTATCGGGGCTGTGCCTTTTGGCTGTTATTTCTGCCACCATCGGCGGCGGATTGGTGCGGGCGGGTCTTTCTGATCTGTCCACCATTTCACTCGGGCATATAGTTCTATATCAGTGTAAAATGGGATCTTGACAAGTTGCGGCGTTAAATATTGCGGTGCTTTATAGTATGCGTAACCATATAAAGGGAGTTTAACAGCGGCAGGGCTGTTTATGATCTGTCTTGATTCTATTTTGTTTTCACATCTCAAACCCAGCCGGGCGGGACAATTTGCGGAAAATTGTGCCGATAATGTTTTGCGGTTCGGGCATTGTGTACCGCCTATCAGGTGAATATTAGCCGCCCGTCCTATGCGAGCTATTTTATCGAGTACGGGCACTGTTTCCGGCTGATCAAATATCAGATCGCTCAACTCGTCAATAAAAATATATATGTCTGTTTCTGTGGATTTCTTCAAGCCTTGGGCTGTTGCTCTCTCATATCGTGGTATGATTTCTGCCGCTATTGTGTTTAATGCTTGCAGAGCTTCGGCGGGGTTGTTGCAATAACTCAAGGTGTGTGGTAAATCTTTATATACTCGTAATTCCGTATATTTGGGATCAATTAAAATAAATTGAGCTTGTGAAGGGGCTTTATATAATGCTGTGTAAATAATTCCGTTTATTGCTACGCTTTTACCGCTGCCGGTTGTTCCGGCTATGAGTGTATGCGGCTGTTTTAGAATGTCGAGATAGAGAGCGGATGCCATCCCCCCGGGTGTGTTCCATTGATTCAAAATATGTCACCTCCTAAAAATTGAGCCGCCGAGGGCGGCGGCTTTCCTGCTTATTCTTCAATTTCTTCGAGGTCTGCAAAATATTCCCGGATACGGTCCGGGATTTCGTCCATTCTGTCGCCGCTGCTTGCTTCGTCCGTCCATTCGTCAAGCAGTTCCGCAAGCTCGGCGGGGATTGTGTCCCGTCCTAAATCGTAGCGGATAAAATCAACGGCACAGAGCATCAGAGCGGCGGAAAGGTGGTTGTATATGTCCCGCTCAATCATCATAAATTCTGCGGCTTGTCCGTGCTTGTAAAGGTCGTATTCTTGCCCCGCTTCAACCGTGTAAAGACCTTCGGTGACTACATCAGCGAGAGCTTCGGGATTCTCCCGGATAAAGTCGAGAATATCGGAATAATAAATGCTTGTATCATTATCGGCAATCTCAGTTATTGCATCGCAAATATATGCACTACTGTTTCGGTAGTCGTTCAAGCGGTCGCCGTGGTCGCCTGTGTTGAGATCTTCGGCGAGGGTTTCAACTTTGATTTCTTCGGCGGGTGCTTCCCAATCCTCGGGAATGACCGTTACAGGCTGCCCGGGGTTCGGATCGCTTGTAGTCTCTCTGCATCCGGCTACAGTGTAGCCCTGTGCTATATAATAGGCAGTTGCCTGTTCTGCGTTTGTGGCATGTACGAAGTTAGCGGAAAAAATACCGCTTTCGCTGTCGTGGGTGAATGTGATTTCAAATTTTTTCATAGTGAATTCCTCCATATAGATATTGATTTTTTGCCGGGGCTGTGCTATAATAGAGGAGCAGTCACCCGGCGTGGGTTGGTTGTGTGGGCGTTCCCTGTTTAGCTTTGGTCGGCGTGTAGGGTATGCCCTTTTCTGTTACGATAATGTTATATCACGATTAATCGTAATTGTCAATAGGTAAATCAAGATTTTTCGTAAATATTCAAGTTTTTTTCGGGCAACGGTCGCTGGGGTTGCTTTTCGTTCGTTCTGCCTCTGTTCTGATCGTGTCGGGGTGGGTAAACCCGGAGGGGGAAGAGAGTAGGCGGCTGATGCGAGGGTGGGTCTCGTCACCACGCTCGAAAAATAAAAAGGAAATTTACGAAAACCCATTGACAAGTTTTCATAATTATGATATACTGTTATCGTAATCAAGGAGGGGGGCCTATGAAAAATGTTGTCGCATATATTAGAGTAAGTACAGACGGTCAAGTCGGAGAGGATAAGTTCGGTCTTGATGCACAGAAAGAACAAATCATTGAATACTGTGCCAAAAACGATATGAATATCGTTAAGTGGTATTCCGATGAGGGCGAAAGCGGTGCTAAGTACAGACCCGGCTTTGATGAGATCGTATATGGTGAAGTTACTAATCCCCCCTACGAAGCCGTTGTTGTGGCTAAGTCCGACCGTGTTGCAAGAGATATAAACATCTACTTCTATTATCAAGGAGCGTTGCTTCGCAAGAACATTGAACTTATTAGTATTACCGAGGATTTCGGACAGTTCGGCGTTTTTGCCAATATGTTAAAAGCGTTCACTCTTACTTGTGCCGAGATGGAGCGTGATAATATCAACAAGCGTACAAGTGCCGGACGAAGCGTTAAATCGTCCAAAGGTGGTTATAGCGGTGGCAGACCTCCCTACGGATATAAGGCGGCAAATCATAATTTAGAAATTGTACCCGAAGAAGCGGAGATAGTTAAGACGGTATTCCGAATGAAAGACGGTGAGGGTAAGACCTATAAAAACATTTGCGATTACCTTAACTCTCTCGGCAAACTCAATCGTAGCGGAACTAAGTTCTCGATCAGCACTATACAGGTTATCTACGAAAACAAGAAAGTCTATCAAGGTTTTTATAGGTACGGAAAGAACGCTGATTGGGTGCAAGGTGTTCATAGTCCTATCCTTGCTCCCGATATGTGGCAGAATGAATAAACGAGGTGATCGACTATGAATACAATAATCACGGCACGGGTGACATTGGTGTTTGTTGGGTACGGCGATTTGACATTAACCGACACCGCTTTGATTTGGAATAAATCGGCAACATCTTATTTGGCTTTTGGGGTATCAAACGCCGCCACAATCGATCACTTGATGATACTTTTGGACGATATAGCCGATGTTGGAACTTATACCTATTTTCCCGGTGGGGGACTTATAGTCACAACAAATAACGGAAAGGTGCATAAAATAGCGTTCAAGCACAAGAAGGACTTCAAGGTAGTATATGAGTATCTTACAAAGGAGTTGAAAATATGATTATATTCATTTTGGCGTGGTTTGTTATTGCCCTTATAGGATTGCTCCTTTTCTTATGCCATATGGTGAAAAAGAGTTTAGACGAAAGAGGTCTTGAACTTAAAAAGAAAAAGCGGAGAATTAAACATACTTACGATGACGGCTTCGGCAAGTTCACCGTATGGGAAGATCGTGAAGAGTGGGTAACAGAGCCGAAAAATAAATAACTTTGGCACACATAACATGGTGTGTGCAAACAGTCAACAGGGACTACTCGTAGAGGGTAGTCCCCTTTCTTTTTGGAGGTATTAAATGAATAAAATTCTGATCTCAAAAATTTTCTCAAAAATAAAAAAGACCCCTGCGGACATTACGGCATATGAGGATCTGTTCTCTTTGTGTCGCAATATCGAGTCGGAGAATTTCAAACTCGCTCACGAGACAAACGAGAAACTGCGAAAGAGCATATCACAAGCGATCAGAAAGCGAGAGAATGTTGAGAGCTTCTTTGAATTGTACAAGCGCACCCTGCTCTTCGATGCACCCTACTATTTCGACAGCTACCTACTCTATCTTGAAATCAACCGAAAGCCCGAAGAACGGTTTTATCAACCTCGCCGTAAAGTGTTAAAGCCACTCGTGGATGCACTTCAAGATCTTGCAGATGATAAGCTTGACGAATTATTCATGTCACTACCGCCGAGAATCGGCAAGACTTCTCTGCTTATGTTCTATATCACCTGGCTGATCGGAAGAGACAGCGAGCGGACGAATCTTTATTCCGCATATTCGAGTATGATAACCGATGCTTTTTACGACGGCGTACTTGAAGTATTGCAGGACGAAGTTACATATTTGTGGCATGATGTGTTTCCTACAGCCAAAATAGTTCAGACAAACGGTGCAAAGACACAGCTTAACATAAACCGCCGCAAAAGATATGCCTCTTTGACCTGCCGTTCCATAGATGCAACACTTAACGGAGCATGTGACTGCAGCGGCATAGTTATTTCAGACGACCTTATAGGCGGTATTGAGGAGGCTATGAATAAAAACCGTCTTATGACAAAATGGAATACGGTGGATAATAACCTTATTCCGAGAGCTAAAGAAGGGGCAAAGATCCTCTGGTGCGGTACGAGGTGGAGCCTTTCCGACCCTGTAGGAATTCGGCTCGGCATGCTTGAAAATGATGAAAAGTTCAGAGGGAGACGATATAAGTCTATCAATATTCCGGCACTGAATGAAAACGATGAAAGCAACTTCGATTATGCATACGGAGTCGGTTTCAGTACCGAATATTATCAGCAACGCAGAGCGAGCTTTGAATTTAATAACGATATGGCGTCCTGGCAGGCACAATATATGGGTGAGCCTATTGAGCGTGACGGAGCATTGTTTTCTCCCGGCGAGTTCCGTTATTACAACGGAGTTCTTCCCGAAGGAGAGCCAGATAGAATATTTATGGCAGTTGACCCTGCGTTTGGTGGCGGTGACTTTGTGGCATCTCCTGTCTGCTACCAATACGGAGACGATATTTATGTTCACGATGTTGTTTACGACAACAGGGATAAGAAAACTACACAGCCACTTCTTGCACAGGCAGTTATAACGCATAATGTAGCGGCAATGCAGATAGAAGCCAATAAATCTACCGAAGCCTTTAAGGACGGAGTGCAGGAAGAGTTGATGAAGCAGGGCCGAAGAATCAATCTCACGACAAAAGCCGCCCCTTCAGACAAGGCGAAGTATCAAAGAATTTTTGATAAAGCTCCCGACATTCGTGAAATGATGATATTTCGGGAATCCTGCAAGAGGAGCAAGGCGTACAGTCTCTTTATGCAAAATGTTTTTTCTTACAAAATGTTTGCCAAAAATAAGAACGATGATGCTCCCGACAGTCTCGCCATGGCGATATCTATGGTGCGAAGTTCTACTGCTCGTGCTGAAGTGTTCAAACGAACTTTTTAAAAAAACAAACTCTCCAATGCTTTATTTATGCAAAACCTCTTGACAACCATTGAAGAATGATGTATAATAGATATGGAGTAAGAGTAACTATGAGGAGGTGCTGAAAATGGATAAGCGTACATTGTACGGTCGAGAAGTTATTTATACTGATTTCGAGGAAATCACTTGCGAAAATGTGTTACAAGTCCTCGAACGAGCTATGATAGTTCACGTTCGCAACCGTTCTGATATTCAGTATCTCTATGACTACTACAAAGGCAAACAGCCTATTCTCAACCGCACGAAAGAATTTCGTCAGGAGATCTGCAATCGAATTGTGGAAAACAGGGCGAACGAGATAGTCTCTTTCAAAGTCGGTTATCTTATGGGCGAACCTGTACAGTATGTCAGCCGTGCGAGTGACAACAGCGGATCTACCGATGCTATCAACCTTCTTAACGACTTTATGTTTGCAGAGGATAAGGCAGCAAAGGATAAGGAACTCGCTGACTGGTTCACTATCTGCGGCACAGCCTTCCGTATGATCCTCCCCGACTCGAAAGGTCAAAATGACGAATCGCCTTTTGAGATTTACACACTTGATCCCCGTAACGCTTTTGTAGTGTATCACAGTGGTCTCGGTAATAAGCCAATGATGGGCGTAAAATATGTAACTCATGAGGATGGCTCAGTTATCTTCTCAATTTATACCGACAAGTGGTATTTCGAGGTTGTTCAGCCGGGAACGCTCAATCAGAATAACTATTCACCGAAGTCTATCACCAAAAATGAGGGGCATATTCTCGGTGGTATTCCGATTATCGAATACCCTGCCAACTCTGCCCGACTTGGTGCTTTTGAGATAGTATTACCTCTGTTAGATGCTCTCAACAATGTATCGTCCAATAGGCTTGACGGAGTGGAGCAATTCATTCAGTCTCTTCTGATATTAAAGGGTATAGATATTGACTCTGAAGAGTATAAGGCTCTTAAAGAAAACGGCGGTTTGAAAATACCTACCGAAGGTGATGCGTTCTATCTTACTCAGGAACTCAATCAAACGCAGACACAGACGCTTGTTGATTATATGTATCAGACAATTCTTGTCATTTGTGGTATGCCGAACAGAAACGGTGGTAGTTCTACGAGTGATACAGGCTCGGCGGTAATTATGCGTGACGGTTGGTCGGATGCGGAAGCGAGAGCAAAGGACACGGAGTTAATGTTCAAAATGTCCGAAAATAAGTTTCTTCGCTTGGCTATCGGCATTGCGAATACTCTGCGTGATATGAACTTAAAATTTTCCTCTATCGAAATCCGTTTCACTCGCCGAAATTATGAGAACATTCAAGCTAAATCTCAGGTACTCACAACTCTTCTTGCGAACGATAAAATCCATCCTCGTTTGGCATTTGAACACTGCGGTCTGTTCTGTGATTCCAACCTTGCATACACTATCAGCCGGGAGTATTACGAGCAACACAAACAGGAAACAATGGCTGAACTTATTGCATACTCCGAACATGCTACCAATGTTCGGAAAAACGATATCAACGGTAAGTTTGATAATGTAGGCGAGAACAATGACATATGAGTACACAGACAAAATAATTGCCTATATTGATAAGCAGTTGATTGAACGGTATTCCCGACTGAAAAGTTTGGTTTATTTCGATGAGCTGAATGTGCTGAATGAGGTCAACACGCTTTATCAAGAAATCGGCGTAATTATCCGTAGGGCGTTTCTGAAACTTGCGAATCAAGTATATGCCGATAATCTCCACAAACAAGCATACCGAAGTCTTGATGAACAATGGGTCAATAATCTTCTCAATTCTTACGATGCCGTTAGTAAGTATGTGTTTTCTCATGAGGAGGACAGGAAGTGTGCCCGCTTGATAGAAGCCATTATCGCAAGCGATACCAAAGCAAAAGAGATAGATACTGCTATGCGGTCAATGTCATTCATGTGCCGGATATACGCAGACCGAATGACTGATGAAGCAGTAATGCAAGCATACAATGACGACGGTGAGGATTATATACGGTGGGTTACCGAAAAGGATGAAAAGACCTGCTCTGAATGCCAAATGAGGGACGGAAAGATATACGAAATAGATAATGTTCCGTCAGATCCTCATCCAAATTGCCGATGTCGGCGGGAAAGAGTGTTGTAGATATGGAAAAACGAAAAATATCATTTAGTGACGAAGTTATTGACCTCATAATGCGAATTCTTAAGCGGGGCAATACAGTAGAGATAAAAAAAGAGAATAACAAACTTGTCATTGTCGAGATACAAAGACAAGTAAAAGAAAAGACCTCTATAATTGGGTAGAGGGAAACAGCCAACAGGGGCTATGAGCGTTAGAGAACGCTTGTAGCCCTATTTTTATTTGTGTATAAGCCGCAAGGCTTTGTATAGGAGAGTGAACTCCATAAACGCAATAGGGAGACAACCCTAATAAAAACAGAAAATAGTGCTGAGTGAACAGCCTTGTTAAACGCAGGAGGTATTTAATATGGCAAGGATTGATACAAGCAAAATTGAGGGTTATGCAGATATGACCCCCGAACAGAAGATCGCCGCTCTCGAAGCAGTCGAGTACGAGGATAACACTTCGGAACTCGAACGCTATAAAAATGCGGCAAGTAAGGCGAATGGCGAAGCTGCCGAGTGGAAGAAAAAGCACAATGCTCTTCTCTCTGAAGAGGAGCGAAATAAACAGGCAAACGAGGAAGAGTTAAACACCCTTCGCAAAAAGGTGGAGGAGATGGAAAAGGAAAAACTCGTCTCCGGACATAAAACTCAGTTCCTTGCTCTCGGCTATGACGAAACTCTCGCCGATGAAACCGCAAAAGCTATGGCGAACGGCGATACCGCTACGGTTTTTGCCAATCATAAGAAATTTCTCGAAAGCCATGACAAGGCTTATAAGGCACAACTGATGGGTCAGACCTCGACTCCCCCTGCGGGAAGTTCCTCCAATGGTGGCATGAACTACGCAAAAATGATTGAGGAAGCACATACGAGAGGGGATATCAGTGCAGTTGCATATTATACCCGTCTCGCCGAACAGGAAAAACAAAGCAATTTGTAAAGGAGAAAAATAATTATGGCTGATGTTTTTGCTACAAGCTTCGGAGTTCTGAATTACTCCGGAATGCTTTTTAACAAGGGTAATACTCGTACCCCGCTCTCCACTATTATCGGTGGCAGAGCAAAGAATACCAATCATGTAGAATTCGTGGTTGGTCAGAGTTATCAGACGGGCGGCGGTTCTCAGCCTGCTATTAGCGAGACTGCTTCACTTTCCGCTCCTGATGCGAGCGTAGTGGGTCGCACTCAGGAGACTAATGTAACGCAGATCTTCCAGGAAACCGTTGGCATTTCATATGCGAAACAGTCCAACATGGGTACTTTGTCGGGTGTAAATGTCGCAAATCAGTCTGCAAACCCGATCAACGAACTTGATTTTCAGGTAGCAGCAAAGATGCAGAAGATCGCCCGTGATATTGAATACACCTTCATTAACGGAGTGTACAACAAGGCTACAACCGATGCTACCATCAACAAGACTCGTGGACTTGTCCCCGCTATAACAAGTAACACTAAGGCTATGGCTAATAAACCTCTCGGGTTATGGGATATAGCCGATATGGTGAAGAAAATCTATGAAAGTAACGCTCCTACCACAGGTCTCTGTCTGTGGTGTGATGCGACTACGATGTTCCAGATCAACGCAGATGCGGTCCAGAACGGTCTCTCGGTTGTTCCCACTTCTCGTGAGATCAACGGTATCGCTTTGTCAAGCGTTGTCACTCCTCTTGGAGTGGTTTATCTCTACCTCGGCGAATGTCTCCCTGCGGGTACTGCACTTCTGCTCAATCTCGATGTCATTGCGCCTGTAAATCAACCTGTTCCGGGCAAGGGTAACTTCTTCCTTGAACCGCTTTCCAAAGTGGGTGCCGGTGAGAAGTATCAGATCTTCGGTCAGCTCGGTCTCGATTACGGACCGGAGTGGTATCACGGTAAGTTCACAGGTATTACTACCACGTTCACCAAACCCGAATACAGCCGCAGCGTTTATGTTGCGGGTGGTACTATCACCACTACGGCTGTTTCGACAGATTAATCGAATTGGAGGTGAGCGGTAATGACAAAGGAAGTTATGAAGTCAAGGCTATCGGTATTGACGGGTGAGACTGACGATAACATTCTGCTCACTTTCCTCGACATTGCAGCTGAAAAAGTCTTGGAGAAATGCTACCCATACCGACATGACAAGCGGGATGTTCCCACTCGGTATCACAGTACGCAGTTGGAAATTGCAGTTTATCTGATGAACAAGCGAGGGGCGGAAGGCGAAACCTCTCATAACGAAAACGGTATCAACCGTTCATACGAGAGTGCAAGCATCCCTGACTCAATGTTGAAAGGAATTGTCCCTTTCGCTTCGGTGTTTCCTTTGAATGAAAGTTGAGGTAGTCTAATGAAGTGTATGGAGAGGAACAAATCTCCCTTCTATTACTGCCTTTACAGAGGGGAAGAACGAGCCAAAGATGAGGAGGGCTATGAGACCGGCGAAAAGAAAGTGGTATACGCTGATCCTGTGCTTATCCGGGCGAACATTTCACCGGCGACAGGCAATACCTCAGTCGAACAGTTTGGTAACTCGTTGCAATATGACAAGGTAATCGTTCTCGATGATGTGTCCTGCCCTATTGACGAACACTCCGTTATCTTTATCGACAAGTCACCGGCGTTTGATACCGATGGTACTCCTCTCTTTGATTACATAGTCAAGAAGGTCGCCCGATCCCTTAATAGCGTTTCGATTGCTATCGCCAAGGTGGAGGTGTCGTAATGGAGATCAGAGTAACAGGCATAGACAGTCTTATCAATAAATTGAAATCCTATCAAAAGACTCTTCAAAATAAACAGCATCGCTTATTGGAGGAGCTTGCCAAGATAGGAATAGATGTCGCAAGTGTCCGTTTTGAGACGGCACAGTATGACGGTGAGAATGATGTTGTTGTGAATAAATCCCCCGAATGGGTCGGCGATAACCGATTGTTTATAACGGCAACAGGTCACTCGGTCACATTCATTGAGTTTGGTACCGGAGTACATTATACAGAGCAACACCCGAACGCTGTCTCTCTCGGCTTTGCCCGAGGTGCCTACGGTCAGGGAAAAGGCTCTCGTGATAGTTGGGGTTACTACGGCTCTCCGGGTACGAATGGTCGGATTATCAAGGAAACAGACAAAGGTTCGGTTGTTCTGACACACGGAAATCCCCCTACTCGTGCTATGTATGACTCGGCGAAGGAAATGCGTAATCAAATCGTGAACATTGCAAGGGAGGTGTTCGGAAGTGATTGATATCGAAAATGCGGTTTTCACAGAAGTCGCTACTGCTCTTCGTGAAAAGTTTCTGGAGATCACAGTTGAAAGCGTAACGACATATAGCCCATCAAAATTTCCGCTTGTATGTATTGAGGAAACAGACAATTACTCATATCTCTCATCGCAGGACACTGCAAGTAACGAAAACCACGCAACGGTGGTGTATGAGGTAAATGCCTACTCTAACAAGGCAAACAGCAAGAAAAGCGAGTGCAAGGCTATTATAGCAGCAGTAGATGAAGTAATGAACGGTTTAGGGTTTACCCGTCTTACTAAAAACCCAATCAACATGGACGATGCCACCAAGTATCGTATTTTTACAAGATACATGGCGGTTGTGTCCGCAAATAAAACAATTTACAGGAGGTAATAAAAATGGCTATTTCTACTTATAAAGTATTTCTTATGAAGAAAACAGACGATACCTACTCGAAGCTTGTTGATATTAAGGACTTTCCCGATCTCGGCGGTTCGCCGGAAATGCTTGAAACGACTACCCTCTCGGATGGGGCTCAGACCTACATTCACGGCATTCAGTCGCAGGAAGCACTCGAATTTACCGCAAACTACACTAAAACGGACTTTGAGACTCTCAAAGCTCTTGAAGATACAGAAGCAGATTTCGCCGTGTGGTTTGGTGGTACGGTTGCAGCTGGTGTAGTTACTCCGACCGGTTCTGACGGAAAGTTCGTGTTCAAAGGTCGGCTCTCCGTATTCATTGTCGGAGGTGGCGTAAACGAGGTTGTCACTATGACTATATCTATCGCTCCGTCTACGAGTGTCACAGTCGCAACAACTTAATAAAGCATATAGGAGGACTTAATTATGTCAAAGAAAATCACTATAAACTTCGATGGTACAGAGTACACATTGGAGTTTACACGAAAATCAATCGAAACAATGGAGCGACAGGGCTTTGTCGCACGAGACATGGCAGTACGTCCTATGTCTACTCTTCCCACACTTTTTGCTGGTGCGTTTTTGGCTCACCACAGATTTGTCAAGAAGGAAATCATTGACACCATCTTTTCAAAACTGACCAACAAAGACGAGTTGGTTGAGAAATTGGCTGAAATGTACAACGAGCCGCTCGAATCTCTGATGAGTGATCCGGAGGAGTCCGAGGGAAACTTGAATTGGGGAGCGAGTTGGTAAGTGACTCGTCACCCATTTATGGGGGCAAGTCAAATAACGACTCTGCTCCCATCCCCTATTATGAATGCTTTTATAATCACTTACCATACTATTTGGCAATAGGAATGACCTACGATCAGTTTTGGAACGAAGATTGTTGTCTTGTTAAGTACTATCGAGAAGCTCATGAACTAAAACGGAGAGAGAGAAATCAAGAATTGTGGGTACAAGGAATGTACATCTACGAAGCACTCTGTAAAGTCTCTCCCATTATGAGAGCATTTGCGAAAAAGGGTACAAAGCCTCTCCCGTATGCAAGTGAGCCATATCCTCTTTCACGAAAAGAGATCAGAGAACAGGCTGACCGGGAAGAAAAGTCTCAGTACGACAAAAAGGTCTCCAAAATCTTATCTTGGGTCAAACAAGTAAACATGAAATTTGATAAAACGCCGAGAAAGGAGGGGGGAGAAGTTGAGTGATAACATCATTGAAACCCTGCGTATTGAAGTCACAGGTGACAGTTCAAGCGCAGTAGGTGGTCTTGAAAAACTTATCGACACTTTGGATCGTATAAAAAAAATAACAAGCGGTAGCAATAAAGGACTCAACAGTATCGAAAAGCATCTCGAAAAAATATCAAATGCTACCAACAAGATTAATTCAGGCGGCGTATCAAAATTATCCGAAATAGCAAACGGATTAAAAGAACTCGGTGCCTTTGGCTATATGAAGAATTTAAGCAAAATCGCCGACCGTATTCTTGATCTTGGTACGGCAATTGATTGTCTGAAAGATGTCGATATGTCCAAGTTGAACGAGATGACTAATGGTCTTGCGGCAATACGGGATGTCGAAAAAGTCTCAACATTGGGAACCGTTGGTGATGCTTCTCCAGTTTCCTCCTCCACTTCTACCCCTGACGGAAAAGTACAGATTGATCCTTCTACCGTGGCAGATACTACAGTCGAAGTTGAGGGGTTGGGTAACGCTCTCTCTGAAACGGGTATGAAGTTTGAACATTTAAATGCGATTGCTACAAAAGCATTTTCGGGCATTCGTTCTGCGGCGATTAAGATGGGCGGCGTAATAAAATCAGTGTTTGGCGGAATCTCTACAAAGTTGCGTAATCTTGTCAAAATGTTCACGAGTCGTGTTGCCTATCGTGCAATGAACGCTGTGATAAGTGCAATTACAACATCCATGCGAGACGGTGTAAATGCCATTTATCAGTACAGCAAGTCAATGAATGGATTTCTTGCAAAATCACTCGACACTCTTGCTACGAGTTTCAAATACTTAAAAGCCTCGTTAGGTGCTATGGTTGCTCCGCTTATTGTTACACTTACTCCGGCGATCGAATGGGTAATTGACAAATTTGTCGATTTTCTGAATATTATCAATCAAGTTTTTGCAAGATTATCCGGCGCAAGCACTTGGACGAAAGCGACAAAAGTTGCGACTGAATATGCGGCAGCCGCCGATGATGCTACTGCGGCCAACAAGAAACTCAAAAAATCTCTTTTAGGGATGGATGAAATCAATACCTTAACGGACAATTCGAGCAACGGTAGTGCTAGTAGTTCTGCAAGTGATAATTCGGGATATGTCTTCACAGAAGTTCCGTTGGATAATGCTTATGTAGACGGCATCATCGACAAGCTCAAAGATATTCTGTGGTATGTAGGGGCAATTAAGCTCGGTATGATGGGGTGGGACTTAGGCAAAGCCTTATCGAAGATAGGCGTAGGGAGTTCCGCAATCGCCTTAGCGACAGGACTTATGCTTACTGTCACAGGACTTGTGATTGAAGTTAAAGGCTTAGTCAGTATTATCTCAGACGGAATTGATTGGCAGAACCTTCTCGAAACACTCGGTGGAGGTGGAGCGGTCGTAGCGGGTGGCGCACTTATCGGAAAAACGTTCGGAAGTAGTGTTTTAGGTGCTGCCATCGGTGCTATCGTTGCGGGTATTCCTATGTATATCACTGGAATATGGGATGCCATAAAGGAAGGTCTGAATTGGTTAAGTGCTGCACTTATTGGTGCGGGTGCAACTCTCACCGGCGCAGGAATCGGCGCAATCATCGGTATGTGCGGTGGTCCTATCGGTGCAGGAATCGGCGCTTTAATCGGTTTGGCGGTGGGCGCACTTACTGATCTGACAATTTTGATTATTCAGAGTTGGGACTCCATTGTCGCTTGGTGTTCACAAGCACTTTCCGACATCGGTCAGTTTTTTGTGAATTTGTGGGACGGCATATGCGAGGTTTGGTCGGTCGCAGCCGAATGGTTTGATATTTATGTTATTCAGCCTGTCACCAACTTCTTCTCCAGCTTGTGGGAGGGAGTAACGAATTGGGCGGTTGAAGCGTGGAACTCGATTAAGTCCGTGTTCTCGACTATCGGCAGTTGGATAAACACAAATATTATCCAGCCTGTGAGTATATTCTTTTCAAATTTGTGGAGCGGATTCTTAGACAAGGCAAAGGCTGCTTGGGAGGGCGTGAAGTCCGTCTTTTCGACAGTCGCATCGTTTTTCAAAGATACATTCGAGAAAGCGTGGCAGGGCATCGTTAAGGTGTTCTCGGTCGCCGGTCAGATTTTTGTCGATATTAAGAACGGCATAGTTTCAGCGTTCAAAGCGGTCGTGAATGGTCTCATTACCGGGCTTAACAAGGTGATCGCTGTTCCGTTCAACGGTATCAACTCCGCTCTTAATTGGATTAAGAATATCGAGATATTGGGACTGAAACCTTTCAGTAGTCTGAAAACGATCAGCGTTCCCGAAATCCCGCTACTCGCAGACGGTGGTATCGTACCGGCAGGACAACTGTTTATCGCCAACGAGGTTGCACCTGAGCTTGTCGGAAATGTAGGTAGACAAACTGCTGTAATGAACAACGATCAAATTGTCGAATCGGTATCTCAAGGTGTTGCTGACGCCAATGCCGAGCAGAACGCTCTCTTACGAGAAGAGATCAATATTCTTCGGAAAATTCTCGACAAGGATGTTCCGTACTCGTCCTACGGCGGTGCGAGAAGCATCATAAGCGATATTGAACGAAAGAACAGACGGGACGGTAAGACCGTCATTCCTACAGGAGTGTAAGGAGGTATATTTGAATGGCTCAATATGTAGAAACTAACCCCGTACGTTCAGTAAACGGCAAGGCTGTCAAGTGTCCCTCCTCCTATCTTTGGAAGTTGGAAGATGTTTCTGCCGCAGATGCAGGGCGCACGGAAGATACTGTAATGCACAAAAAGCGTGTCGGTCAGCTCGTGGGACTCGAACTCTCATGGCAGAACATCTCGACCGCCGATGTTTCGGAACTACTGCAAGCCTTTAACCCGGAGTACATAACTGTGTGCTACTTGGATGCAATGCAGGGAAAATACATAACCTCGGAGTTCTATGTCGGCAACCGTTCCGCTCCTATGTATAACGCTGTGAAAGGACTTTGGTCTAACCTTTCCTTCAATATTATAGAAAGGTCGGGGGTTTGATATGGCATATCCTATTTCACAAGAAGCACTCAATCTGTTTACCAAACCTTACAGACAAGTCGTTGATATAAGTTTCTATGGGCTAAATAACGAGTTGCAAATCACCGATGAGGATATTATTCTCGGCGGTTTCTCTGTAAATCGTTATAGCGTTTCGGGAAGCAAAATTGAGATCGGTTCTGTTGTAGCTGCTGAGATTGAGCTGAAACTCAACAACGCAGACGGTCGATTTAACAGCATACAGTTTGAAGGTGCAGAGATGTATGTTCGAGTCGGAACAAAAAAGTGGGATGCCCACTGTTGGGAAAATGCCGAATATCACTATATTCCGTTTGGTTATTTCACAGTTGATAAAGCACCTCGTAAGCTTGAAATCATAACGCTTACAGCTCTCGATCGAATGGTTTTGTTCGATAAAACTGTGGATATGAGTCTATTATCCTTCCCTATGACGGTGGGTGACCTGCTCGATCGAGTTTGCGATATATGCAATGTAACTTTAGGGACGGACATACACACCCTCCCGAATCACTCTTATGTAATACAGGAAGCCCCAACAAGTGATGACTTGACATATCGGCAGTTGCTTTCTTGGATTGCCGAGTTGACAGGTACTTGCGGTTTCATTGATTGGAACGGTCAATTGATCTTGAAATGGTATGAGCAGACTGACGCCACGCTCACGGTGCGGGAACGCTTTGACTCTGATATAGAGGAAAATACCATTGTTATTACAGGTGTGCAAGTTGTTGCCGAGAAAGCGGTTTTCCTTGAAGGAAATGATGGGTATGCCTTTAATATTGAGTCTAACGAGTTAATCCAACATGACCATCGTGAAGTGTCACAAGCTCTTTACTCGATACTCGGAGGTTTCTCATATACTCCGTTTTCAGCTACGGTAAAGCCCATGCCACACCTATATCCGCTTGACGTCATCACCTTTGTTGATAAGAATGGGATAAATCATTCCACGATAATCACCGACTATACCTTTACGCTTAACATGAGTACGGCTCTTGAAGGTAAGGGTGAAACGGCGACAAGGAGTGGCTATGCTTCTGCAAATCCGCTTACCAAAAGAGAAACGACGATTATCAATAACTTGAAAAAAGAGCAAAATATAACACTAAACAGTCGTATACAAGCCGTATTGGCTCTTAACGAAACAGTAGCTAATTCTCTTGGACTATTCGGAAGCGTAAAAAAGGATAGCAACGGTTCAGAAGTTTACTATTATCATAATTCGGCTGCTTTAGAAGATAGTTCCGTAATCTATACATTCCGTGAGGGCGGATTCGCTTGGACAAACGATTGGAACAACGGCAATCCGGTATGGCAATATGGAATAAGTCGTGACGGTAATGCAGTGTTGAATGTTCTGTCTGCCTATAAAATCACTACCGATCTTCTTGCCGCACGTTCGATTACGGCCGATAAGCTTAATGTTCGACTGAATGATGGTAGCGGGAAAAATCTGCTGACGGTTGCAGATGGTGGTGTGAAATTATCTGATTGGTGCATAGATGAAAACTCAATTTATCACGGCAATAGTTTCGCCGAGGCTGATATATTTCTTTGCACCGGATCTACAAGTACAAAGACTATTGCCGGACATAAGGGCAGTGGATGGGTTTTTAAAGCAGGTGATAAGTTTGGTATAAACAAACTCGGACAAATTTACGGCACAGATGTATATCTAAGCGGTGAGATCAACGCAAAGAGTGGGACCATCGGGAAAGATCCTGAAAACGATGCTACACCGTATTGGAGCATAGGTAGCGGAGGACTAATATGTAATAATCTCGGCGTCGATGAAGCATCATGCATCACTCCGGATGCTATTGCTCTATGGCGTAATAACGCATGGTTCAGTGTAAGCAGAGAAGAAAGTAACGAAAATTATATGTATATGCAATTTGTTACAGGCGGCGTAGGTATCAATATTACCCGAAACGGAGGGAAGCTTATCGGCGACGATTGGCAAATCGGAAGTACATCTGTAAATGAGTTATTAGATAGGATAACCACGCTTGAAACAAGGTTAGGATATAAATATGAAGGCTAATGGAGGAAAGAAATGAGTACAAAATTATCAGATAATAAGCCGATTCGTCCGTTTTGCATCGACTATTCGGAAGCAAAAAATGAAGTTGTATCGGCGATAAACAACATCATAGTTAAACACACCATTCCCCTTTATCTCGCTCGTGATATTGTAGCCGATATATTGCATCAGCTCGAAAAAGGTGCTGATATGGAATTGCAAGCAGCTGTTAAATCCTATGAAAAGCAAATGTCAGATTATAATAAGACAATAAGCGGAGGTGAGGGTGATGATTGAAATAATTCAGCACTTATCGCTTGACGTAGCTGTGAAAAACAGAACACAGGCGATCTTTGCAAAACAGCACGATAAAAACTCAAGATTTCTGAAAATAACCTTGACATCCGAAGGTGATGCTATTGTAATCGATACGACCTCGACGGTAATGATCAACGCTATGCGTGCCAATCACACATCAAAGGCTTTTGCCGGCAGAGTAAATGACGACGGCACTGTTACCGTACCGCTGACTCCGTGGATGTTGGAGCTGGACGGCAGGGTTATTTGTGATATTACGATTATTGATGCCGATGAAAATAAATTGACATCCGGATCATTTGAATTGGATGTTGAAGCGGCGTTATACAGTGGGGAGAACGTTGAAGATGATTAAAATAATTCAGCCTTTATCGCTTGATGTAGCCGCAAAAAACAGAATACAAGCGATTTTCGGTAAACAGTACGATAAGAATTCGAGATTTTTGAAAATCAGATTAACATCGGGGGATACAGTCATTGCTCTTGATACAACCTGTATAGTTACGATCAATGCTATGCGTGCCGATAGCACATCAAAAGCTTTTGTAGGTAAGGTAAACGATGACGGTACAGTTACTGTACCGCTGACCGCCTGGATGTTGGAGCTGGATGACAGAGTTATTTGCGACATTACGGTTGTTGATACCGACGGCAGTAAATTAACATCCGGATCATTTGAATTGGATGTTGAATCGGCATCATATAAAGGGGAAGGCATTGAGGATGATGAAGAATATGACGCTTGGGTCACACTGCTCTCAGACGTTGCTAAAAAAAAAGCGGAAGCGCAAGACGCTGCAGACAATGCTAATTCAGCCGCAGACAATGCTAATTCTGCGGCGGATGACACCAGAAGTGCCGCTCTTGCGGTGAGCAATGCTACAAAACACTTGCCTATAATATCATCCGACGGATATTGGATGCTTTGGGACGATCAACTGCAAAAATATGTAGAGACCTCGCATTATTCTAAAGGTGATAACAGCGGTGCTGACGGTTTTACTGTTGATCCCGAAGACGGTAAACTATATCTTACTTCTAATGGCATTATTCTTGGAGAGGGCATTACTCTTCCCGAGAACGGAACAGGCTTCGATTCAATCGTCTTTGACGAGAGCGGATATTTACACATTCAAGCCGACGGTGAGGATGTTGTTGACCCTGTGTATATCGGTACAGGGGGCGGTGGTGGCGGTTATTCAGGATCTAAAATTACACTTGTAAACAAAAATCCGTCAAGAACTTTCTCGGTAATGGATTCTGCTGAAAATGTCAATATTTTGTATTCTGTAACAAGCGTAGACACGGATACATCCGAGCCGACGGGCGATCTTACTGCAAGCTGGTATGTCAACGGCAATCGTGTCCAGATAGTAAGCATCACTCAGGGTGACGGATCATTTAATGTGAAAAATTATCTCACTGCCGGAGCAACAAATACCGTTAAACTCACTGTCGAAGACGCTTACGGCGGTAGTAAGAGCATGACATGGACGGTTACAGTGACGTCATATACGCTGACTTGGAATATTGAGAATTTTGCAAATCACGGTTCACAGTCACTTAATCTCCGACTTGTTCCGAATGGGCAGGGAAATAAAACTGTAAAGGTGAGCGTTGACGGAAATGAAGTATATGAGCAGGTGGTAGCGACATCCGGCAGAGCTGTGGCGGTAACCATTCCGGTTCAGACTCATGGCGCTCATACGATCCTCGCATGGATGGAAACAACTATTGACGGAACTTCTATTTCAACAACACCGCTCCGACATGTGGGAATCTGGTTTAGCGAAGGAAATGATACGCCTATAGTAGCCTTCCTTGAATCATCTATCACTGTATCGCAATATAGCACGGCTATTCTCAAGTATCGTGTATTTAATCCTGTTTCCGAATCTACTGATATTATACTGAGTGCAACGGGAGATACAACGAAATCGGTTACCGTCGGTAGAGACACACAGACATGGGCGTATAAGCCTACTACCTCAGGCACGAAAACATTGTCGATCACCTGCGGAAACACATCGGCAGTCGCTACGGTAACAGTAACGGCGAGCCTTTATGATATCCAACCTGTCACCCGTGGTCTCATTGTAGACCTTGACCCATCCGGGCATGTAAATGAAGAGGCGGGACATGACTTGTTCGGATACACTGACTGGAATGGCGTAAATCACCATCTGACATTCAGTCCGAATTTCGATTGGGTATCCGGGGGCTTTCAACAGGACAGCGAGGGCGTAACCGCTCTCGTCATCAAGCGTAGTAGCTACGTTGAGTTTGACCGCTCGTTCTTCAATGACGATGCTAAGACTTCCGGTAAGGAAATCAAGATCGTTTTCAAGTCCACGGAATGCAGAAACTATGACGCTACTATTGCAAGCTGTCTTGATTCTAATATAGGCATCAAGCTTCAGGCTCAGCAAGCTACGCTTTCATCGGCCTTGCAATCTGCAACCGTTCAATATTGCGAAGACAAGAAGATTGAAATGGATATCAATATTGAGTCTTCTGCAGAAGACAAAATAGCTGTTGTTTGGCTTGAAGGAATTCCATCAAGAGGTATTGCATACGAAAATGCAGATAACTGGCAACAGGCGAATCCATCAATTCTGAGAATCGGATCTCCTGACTGCGATGTGTGGATCTACCGTATAAAGATGTACTCAACATCGCTCACTCGTTCGGAAGTACTTGACAACTATATAGCGGACTGTGGAAATGTTTCTGAAATGATAGATCGTTATGAACGTAATGACATCTATAATACAGGTGGCACTATCAACGAATCCAAGCTCGCCAATGCAAGACCGGAACTCAGAGTAATCCACATCACAGCAGACAGAATGACTACATCTAAGAGCGACGTAGTACCGGCAAAGGTATCGCTTACATACAAAAACGGCGGTGCGGAATATGAATTTTCAGCCGAAAATGTTAGCATGAAAGCACAAGGTACATCGTCACTTGAATATATTCTGGCAGCATTGAATCTTGACCTTGATTTCTCGTCAGCAACATCTTGGCTCAACGGAAACAACGAACCGATTACGGGATACTCAATGACCCCTAACTCTATCCCGGTTAATTACATCAACATCAAACTTAATGTTGCATCCTCTGAAAACGCTAACAATGTTTGTTGCACTGACGACTACAACACATTCCAGCCACACATCAATCCTCAAAGGGCTGCCGATCCGAGAGTCCGTGACGTCATTGAGGGTCATCCTTGTGCGGTGTTCTTTACGAACAGCTCCGGTGCAAAAATCGAAGTTGGTGCAAGAAGCATAGAACCGGGCGAAACTATCATGTACGGTTGCGGAGACATATGCAACAGTAAGAAAAACTTTGAGGTCTTCGGTCAGGACTTGTCCGCATATCCCGAAATGTCATGCGTTGAAATAGGAAATAACAATAACCTGCAATGCCGCTTTAAGAGCGATGACTTATCCTCAGAAACATGGGACGGTGATATGAACTTTGAATTTCGTTTTCCGAAAAAGCCTACACAGGCGAATAAGGATAAGTGGGCTGAGGTTCTGTCGTGGGTAGTATCCACTGACCCCGAGCAAGCTACAGGTGCAGCTCTTCTTGAAGCTAAAACATACGGCAGTAACACATACACTACCGATACTGCTGAATACAGAAAAGCGAAGTTCAGATACGAGTTTGAAAATTATTTCTCCTTGAGATCTATGCTGTATCACTATCTGTTCACAGAACGGCACTGCATGGTCGATAACCGTGCAAAGAACTGCTTCGTATCCTACGAATACGATACGGAAGCCGAAGGGTATCGCTGGAATTTCTGCAAGGACTACGACAATGATACAATGGCAGGAAACGATAACAGCGGTGGATTAACATTCACTTACGGTTTGGAAGATACAGATATGGTTGGTGCGGCATATGTTTTCAATGCATACGATTCTGTTCTTTGGACAAATCTGAAAGACTGTTTCGCCGATGAACTTAAAGCAATGTACCTCGACCGTGAAGCAGCGGGTGCATGGAACGCCGAGCGGATTATTTCAAAATGGAAAACATATCAGAGTGCAAGACCTGAAGCACTCGTAATCGAAGATATGTGGGGGAAATATTTTACACCCTATATCAAGAAGGGCGAGTCCCGATACATCAAAATGATGCTTGGTACAAAGGAAGATCAGTTCCGTCAGTTTCAGACATATCAAGAGCAGTACATGTCTGCAAAGTATGGAGGTTCTGTGTCTACGGCAGACCGTATTTCGCTCCGTGCTAATGCTCCCGCCGGAGAACAAGCAGTGCCTCCATATGGAAACATAAACGGAATCGTACCGTATGCCTCCACTTACGTTACTGTTAAATATGGTAATGCCGGCACTGTAAAGGTGCGAGCAATGCGAGGACAGTCGTATGATATTGCAATGCCAGAAGGTGCTTCGCTGAACGACCTTGAAACATATATTTATTCAGCTTCAAACATCTCGTCCATAGGCTCGTTTGCGGCATTGTATTCTAAATTTGCTGACATATCATCGGCAAAAAGATTACAGCAACTTATTCTCGGTGATGGCACCGAAGAATATGCGAATACTTCGATGAATTCCGAAAACGGTGGTGTATCATTCGGAAGCAACATTATGATGGAGAAAATTGACCTGCGTGGATTACCGCAGTTAAATCAAGGTCTTGACCTTTCTTCGCTTAAAGCGTTGAAGGAAATCTACACTACAGGATCAGGCATTACGGGTGTTACATTTGCACGAAGGGCTCCTGTAAAAACAGCTTGTCTCAATCCATTGCGACAGTTGATTGCACGAGACCTTACCGAGCTTGAAACATTCGACATGTCATACACAGAATTGCAGACGGTATGGATAGATAACTGTCCTCTGATAGATACTAAAGCTCTTGTCATGGAAGCAACAAATCTTACAAGGGGAAGAATCATAGGTGTTGATTGGACGGGCGACAAATCAATGAGTAGCGCTGCATTGCTTAATAGGCTTGCGAAACTATCGGGAATTGACGCTACCGGAGGCAATACCGACACATTCGTTTTGACAGGAACAGCTCATGTGACAGTGATATCGACTGATGATCTCGTAAATCTCACCGCGAAATTCCCGGAGCTTGAATTGACCTATGGATCGATTTTGCCTAAATATACGGTTACATTTAAAAATTATGACGGCACTGTATTAAACACGCAGAGAGTCGATCAAGGATCAGCTCCGGTTGACCCGACACAACTTCCCGTATCACCGATTTCAGCTCCTACGAAGCCTATGACAATTGCCAAACAATACACTCACGACGGATGGTCGTGGACGAACGACGGTGCAGCAATCGAGGACTTAAGTAAAATACTCATAATAGAAGACACAGTGCTTTATGCACACTATGCTGAAGAAGCGAGAACGTATAAAGTCAGGTGGTATAACGGAGATCAGCCGCTTGGTGAGGCTGTTGATGTTGAGTACGGCGAGTCGGCTGTGTATCAAGGTGAAGTGCCGATACATCCGCTTGATGAACAATATGCTACATACTACTTGTTTAGCGGTTGGGATAAATCTACAGGATTTGTATCATCTGATATAAATGTATATGCGCAGTACGATTCATCTGTAGCACCTTCTGCAGGAACACCGCTGAGCAGTATGAGACCCGTACAGCTTAAGGCACTTATAAAAACAGGAGTTCTGTCCGGAACAGGGCTTAACAACAATGTGATTGCAAGTGGCGATGAATTTGACCTGATAATGGGGAAGGATTACACATTTAACAATGTGGAATCGTATGAACTTGTAAGTATTGATTCTCCCAAAGAATTTGAAGGAACGAGATATATTACTCCGCAGATCAACGGTGAAAATATCAAGTTGTTCGACGAGGACAAGTCATTTGTTCTTGCAGTTGACTTCAAGCTCACTGACAGCGATGCAAATTCTTCGCTTGTGGCTTGCGGTGAAAACAACAAGGGGTTCCTGCTTCGGAATAACAATGGCGGAAATATAAAATACGGTGCCTCTTCAAATGTTGTAGTTTCAGACGTTAATAAGCGTGAGCTTGTTGTTATCCGTAAGCACAAAGGAGACAGCAATTTATATATTTACGCATCTAACACAGCGGGATTGACACAGACTTCCTCTACTCTTAAAAACACACTTTCTTCAATTTGTGATGCTCCGTTGACATTTGGTGCAAACATCTGGAGTGACGGTTATACTGACAGCTACGGCAAGGGAACGATCTATTGGGCAAAACTGTGGATGGACGATTTGGGTGATGCAATTTGTAAGGATATTGCCTCTTGGACGAGAGAAGTAGTTACAATGAAAGCTTCCGGCATTCAGAGTTCTTCGGCTCCGCTTGGTAGCACATTCCGTTTATTCAAGACTCCTGAAGGAAAGTGGGTCAACTGTTGCTTCTTAGCGAAGGATTTGTTGTTCATCACTCGTTCAATCAGCATTGACAGTGTTTACAATACAGGTGGTTGGAAAGCTACGGACATACGTCAGTGGTTAAATACAAGAGTTTATAACGGCTTGCCGTTACAATGGAAAGCTCTTGCACAGAAAATCGAAGTAAAATCTACGGATGGCAAGTACTCACATGCATTGACTGAACCTCCTGCCGAAGATTACATCTTCATTCCTTCTGCCAGAGAGGTCAGCACATCATATGCTGCAAGTAATGGACTTGGTTTAGAAAGCGAAGGCACGATTACGTATTTCACAACCGATGCTTCGAGAGTGAAAAAATTGGATGATGGTGTAGGAGCTGCAAGCGGCTGGCACTTGCGTTCTCCGGTTACAAACCTTGATAGAAACTTCCACTGCGTCAACAATACGGGCTCCATCGGGACAAATCATGTCTATGATAAGCTTGGTGTGTGCTTCGGATTCTGTATCTAAACAATAAATGAGGTGACTGAATGAACAACTATTACAAATTAATATCCGGCGATAATATTGTCGATGTAATTTCAAATCCTGCATGGGTCAATCAAGATATTCGCGGCAGAATTGCACTTTGTGATATTGCGGAAGCAATGGGCATTGTTTCGTCCGATATGTCAACTATTTTGCATATTGCAGGTGCAAAGAATTTTTCAGAAGGCACTTATGATGAAGTTGCTGTTGCAGATATTACAGAAGATGAATATGAAGAGCTGAAAATTCTGCTTGGTCTTAATGCAACAGTTCCGGACGATGGGGGCACCCCGAAATGGGAAGAAGAACCTACCAAAGAAGAATCACCGGAAGATGCTACATTACAGGAAGTAAAGAAGCGATGTCTTGAAAAATTAAGCGCTGATTGTCGGAACACAATTTATGGCGGTGTCGATGTAACGCTGTCTGACGGTTCGACGCAACACTTTACTCTGAAAATTGAAGACCAGCTGAATCTGATCACATTGTCAACAATGGTTACAAGCGGAGAAACACAAATTCCTTATCACGCTTCTAATAAACTTTGCGAATACTACAGCGCAGAGGATATTGTGGCTATTGCAAATTCAGCTACTGCGTTCAAAACATATCATACGACTTATTTTAACAGCCTTAAAAATTGGGTGCTTTCAATGAATAGTATTACAGAGGTTGGTTCTGTATTTTATGGCATGAAGATCCCCGCGGAATACTGTTCCGATATTTTAATTGGCATCTTACAATCTATGGGTACATGGGAGGGGGTGAAATAAATGATAGAAGCATTAATTGCGGCAGGAACGTCAATTGTTGTAGGCATTTTCTCTTTGGTTGGAGTTATAATCACAAATAATCGATCGAATGATAAAATGCAAAATGATATGAAGACCACACAAGGAATTGCAAATGAAAAAATAAGCGAGCTTACACGGGAAGTACGTATGCACAATGATTTTGCTACACGCATACCCGTTATCGAAGAAAAGATCGAAGCCGCTAACCGTCGTATATCCGAGCTTGAAAATCGACATAAGAATTGATGGAGGTACATAATCGATGAAAAGAATCATAAATAAAATCAAATCAACCGACAGAGGGACTGTGTGGCGCACAGTATCTCTTGTTGTCGCAATAATCAATCAGGCTGTAGCAGTAATCGGATCATCTTCCTTCGCTTCTGCATCATGGTATCAGATACTCTCGCTCATTGCTTTGGCCTTGACATCCTGTCTTGCGGCATGGGAAAATAATGACTGGACCCATTTTGCCCAGATCGGAACAGCAGTGCTTGATGCACTTGAGGACGGGAAAATTACTGAGGACGAAATAAAAAAACTGCTTGAAAAAGCAGGAGAAAGAAAGGATGATGATAGTAATGTTGAAAGCAAGTGAATTTATAAGCAAACTGACTGATATTGCAAATAACTATAAAACGCTGTATGTGCTTGGAGCAGTCGGCGCTCCACTCAATGAGTCAACAGCAAAACGGTATAAATCATGGTACAGCTACAACGCAAAATCAGACAGAGCCAAAATGATAGACGACGCCGTGAAAGACGGTAATGTCTTTGGATTCGATTGCGTCTGCCTTGTTAAAGCCGTTGCGTGGGGGTGGTGTGCGGATAAGAATCATAACTACGGCGGTTGCATAATTGATGACAATGTCGTCAAGGATCTCGGTACTGAAGGAATGAGAGATATTTGCACAGATCTGACGGACAATTTTCATGACATTATCCCCGGTGAGTATCTGTGGATGCAAGGTCATTGCGGCGTATATATCGGTGACGGTCTTGCAATCGAGTGTACCCCGATATGGGCGAACGGCGTGCAGATCACCGCTGTAGGCAACATTGGCACAAAGGTCGGATACAATACGAGGACATGGTGCAAACATGGAAAGTTGCCTTTTGTAGACTACACAGCAGATGTCACTCCAAAGCCGGATGAGGAAAAAACGGATGATTTCGAAGACAATACATCAGATATTATTGACAATTCGGACGAGGAAAAAGACATCGAAGATGTTGACGATATAGATGCTAAGGATGTAACTGGAAATACAGAAGAAATCGAAAACATAGATTTGAATAATCATGTTCCTGAACCGACAGGTGATGCCACTACAGACAACGTCGGCAAAGAGTCAGAAAAAACAGGAATCATTTCTTCCTTTATAAAATACATCGTTAAATTGATAAGCTGGCTGTTAAATATCAAATAAATAGAAAGTTAAATAAGAGCACCGACAAGGTCGAATGTTATGCCAACAATTGTGCAAAACGCCCTGTCGGTGTTTTTTTATTTCAGAATACTGTTCTTTGTCATGCCTCTTAAAAGGTCTTGACAAAAATTAATAAGTGTGGTATTATGTACGCATATGTGGACAAGCATGTTTATATGGGGATAAGTGCATCTATTACATGTCTGATGATTGATACGCATGAGGATTATTTGATCTGTGCTCCCTTTTGGCCATCGAGCGTCATGTTTTGGTTGACTTTAAACCTTCTTGTTCTAGACTTAATTCTACCACATATTCTTTCAATAAACATATCAGATTATATTTTTAGGTGAAGTATTAATGTAATTTGATAGTTTAGGATTTTTAGAAGGGACAAGTTGTATACAGATGAGACGTAATATGTTTAACTCTTTTCCTTCGGCTATTCTGCACTTTTTTCTAATGTTATGTGTCCCCATAATAACCATATTAATGGAACTACATAACCCCACAGGAACTTTACACGAACTTCTGTTAATCCAATCGGTAGTTTTGTTGTATGGGTATTTCGATTTTTTACGAGAACACGAAAAAATGGGAATGCGAGTGACTATAGAAACATACATGGCGATTGTTTCTGTTTTTGTTTTGTCATTCGGATCTCTTTACTACTATATGTTATCCTATCGGGATTCTATAAAAAGCGTTACAGAATATTCGAAGTTGGAACTTATGTTGCCAACACTTATGTTTGTACCAATAATCGTAGAGGGAATAGAAGTTGTTGTAGCAATGCTAGTTGACTTTAAGAAAAGGACCAAAAAAGAAAAAAAAGAAGATGATTCCCAACCACCTGCAAAGACTAAGCCAATAGGAGCTTTACCTGATAGCGCGGGATGTGTATAAAGCATAAAATATTAAAGAATTGTAATAATAGTTATGAAACTTATATAGAAATATAGAATGTGTTAATGGAATCGTTAGAAGGGATTATTATATGGAGAATTTATCTGAATTAATAAACAGCAATACGGCTACGTTTTATTTAATAATCTATTTGGTGTTGTTGCTTGGTGCTGGTATATCTATTTTGATATACGAAACATGTGTAAAGAAAAAGACTAAAGAAGATAGAAGTGTTTTTGTGTCGCCTGCAGATCATAAGCTTATCTCACGTGATATAATGGTAGCCGAGAACTTTGGAAATGAACCTCTATCAAACCACGGTTTCCATACGGTTATAAAGAATGGATCTATTTCTAGAATGCAGAAAAATGTTTGTTTAGTTGATTCTTTGCCAGATGAGAAAGGATATGATGTTCTATAATGGGTACTGATGAGAAAGTAGATATGCAAGAAGATAAATATAATGGTGGATATAAAGAATTATCGCTATTTAAAATAAACAAGAGAATCAATGAGATTACAATTGCATGGGGAAATTTTCTCCAAGAAAATGCACCTGATCTTGTTGAGGGGAAAGATTATTTTATTCATAAAAGAAATTTAGTAGAAGTAATTCGAAGAGTCGATAAAAGAAAAGCTTATTATGAGTTTTATCATAAGACTGATAAGATTTGCGAGCATAAAAAAGTTGCAATTACGGCTTTTTGGATTATAACTCTAAAACCTTTTTTGGTAGTTAACGATGCAAGTAATATTTATAATTCACCCAACGAGCTATTTGCATACTATCTTATTCTTTCTTTAGTAAGAGGTTTGCATGATGAATATTATCCCAATCGTAATTTTATCGAACCATCGAATGAAAGAATAGTAGACATATTATATGATTTTAAGTATTCCGATATAAGTAGAGAGGGAATGATTGCATTTGTAGAAACATTTGCAGACATTTACGGAGTTGGCATTGAAAAAATCATCGAAAAGAAAAAACAAAGCAATCAAAACTGATTTTTAACTCATCTTCTGCAAGATGGGGTTCAACCTGTCAAAAAAATATCGTTTTCAATAGCGAAAACGATGGTTTTTTTAGGCAGTTGAGCACAAAGTGCGAAGCAGAGAACCACCCGCTGTGCTAAGCACCCACTGCGTGGATGGGAAACAAAAGGTTAAACCAAAAAATCTCCAAGCGTGGTACAATAAGAAGCTGAAGCTTATTGCACAGCGAAAGGAGAAAGAATGACAAACCAAACAAATAGTTTATCCCATACCAAGTGGGTTTGTAAGTACCACATAGTGTTTGTACCGAAGTACAGAAGGAAAATCATATACAATCAGTACCGCGCAGATTCGCAAGAGATAATCTGGACTCTGTGCAAATATAAAGGCGTAGAAATACTTGAGGGACATATGATGTCCGACCATGTGCACCTACTGATAAGTATACTACCGGAAATGAGCGTGTCAAGCTTTATGGGATTTTAAAAGGAAAAAGTGCACTGATGATGTTCGACAAACATGCAAATTTGAAATACAAATTCGGAAATCGACACTTCCGGACAGAAGTATACTATGCATCAACGGTATGGATAAATGAGAGTACCATAAGGAAATACACAGAAGACCAAGAGAAACATGATATCGCCCTTGACAAGTTGAGCGTCAAGGAGTACGAAGACCCTTTTAAGGGTAGCAAGTAATACGAACGCCCTTTGAAGGACGGCAAAGATGGCAAGGGCAATAGGCTTGAGCATGCGAAAGCCAGCGACTTGAGTCGCTGGCCGGTAGTATTGGGTTTTTAGCCCTTGTGCAAACCACCCGTATGACGGGTGGTTATGATTTGATATTTAACAGCGATTTTAATAAATTTCACGATCGACTATGTTCTATGGGTCAGAGTTTTATGCTCTGACTCTTTTTTATTCCCTTTGCATTGAAAATATTACTAAACGAAAACAAAATGCAAATGGATATAATGTATATTATATTGTTAAAAACAATATATAACAGTATAAAAAATTTTTAAGAGGTGTTTTTTTTGAAAATACTTGATTTTTTTAAGAGCCTATGTTATAATAATACACTCAAAATGATACGAAATACGAAAGGAGGATTAGACTTGAATGTCATTGATTTATCAAATTATGTAATTTCATTGTTCGAAAAACGAAATGCTCCTGTTACAAATTTAAAGTTGCAAAAAGTACTTTATTACATTCAAGGGTATTTCTACAAAAATTTCGGTAAAGCGGCTTTTTCTGATGATATTTATAGCTGGCAATATGGTCCTGTTGTTCCGGTAGTTTACTATGAATATAACATTAACGGCTCTGCCACATTGAAGTCCCGAATGCTTTCTGATGATTTTACAATTGTCGATCGTGAGAAAAAATTAATCACTACTATCGTTGAAAAGTGTGCTTCAATTCCTACATCGAGATTGGTATGTATGACCCATTCGGAAACTCCATGGAGAGATTCGGTTCCGGGCAATATCATTTACCCAAACAGCATAGCTCAATATTTCAAGCATAACGATCCACTGGAAATTGAATCATGACAGAACTGATCGCTCTTTTAAAAGATATCGCCACAAATCTTGAATTTCATTGTTCCATAATTGAAAACGACGAGGATGTGATGCGTAAAGAAGCGGACGCTTACTTTATGCGATTCAAAGAAATATATTCCCGTATAGGCAGACACAGATATTCTGATGTGACAAAATATATAGACTCATTGATTCAAGATAATGTTGACTCTCTTCGTGATGGCGTAAAAGGAATCATTTTATGTGCAGAAGCCAATGAGTACAATAATGATACTGAAAATCCCGAAAATCAGGAATGCTATAAAAAAATCAATAAGCTGTACGATCACATAGAACTTGAGGCGACAAGATATTCAAACACTAAAAAGATGCAGTTAATTGCTAAAACACACATCAAACAAGAAGAAAAAATGCTTGAACTGTTGAAGGAAGCTAAAGACACAGCTACCAAAACACAGGAACAAGCAAAAGGTCTGTCTCAGCAGTTGATTTCAATTCTTGGAATTTTCGCAGGTATTATTGTAACGTTCTCATTTGCAACCACTGTTGTTGGGGAAACTGTTGCGAATATGGCAAAAAGCGATGCGGTATACCTTGGGTTCGTAATATCAGTTTTGGGTGCGGTATTTATGAATGTGATTGCTTTTTTGCTCTCGTTTGTTACAAAGTTATCTGGTCACACATTCTCAAAAAAATTTCCGTGGTTAATTTATATCGTTGGAAATTTAATCGCTGTAGGATTAGCATTGTTTTTCTTTTCCAAGATGTAACATAAGTCTGTTTTATTAAGTTGTTATTTGACATATAAGGGTTAACGAAATAAACTGTAATACCACATCGAAATATAATATTAGAGTTCATACGGACAATTATAACTTTTTTATCTTGTACAACAAATCACCGGCAGGGCGTTTAACCTTGTCGGTGATTTGTCGTATGACCGAAAACAATACCGCAAAAGAACATCGTGTTCGGATTATACTTGAATGGTGGGCCATCAGGGACTCGAACCCCGGACCGACCGGTTATGAGCCGGTAGCTCTAACCAACTGAGCTAATGGCCCGATTTCTCAATCGGCATTAATGATTATATCACATCATTATTCGTTTGTCAATACCTTTCTGAAAAAAAGAGATGCGAGTTTTAATTTTTTTCATTGAATCACCTGAATTTTGTTATTGATTTTTTCTTCAATAGGTGTTATAATAGATAACATAGGAAGTGTACCGATATTCAGATTATAAAATAGTGAGATCATATCGGTATTTTCAAAACGGAGAAAAAATTAATGAGCTATGCAGAGCTGATAAGCAGTTACGAAAACGACATAACCGATACACCGTGGAATGTCTATCCACGCCCACAGCTTAAAAGAGAGAGCTTTATTTCATTGAACGGCAAGTGGGATCTGTTTATTCCGGGTGCAAGACGTGGGTCGCTTGATAAATTCAGAATAACGGTTCCGTTTCCTGTCCAGTCAAAGATCTCAGGGGTCATGAAAAATTTAAAGCGTGGTGAAGGTATAATTTATTCACGCAGATTTGATATTACAATTCCCGAAAACCGATCTGTCATTCTTCATTTCGGAGCGGTTGATCAGATATGCCGTGTATATATTAACAGTTACTTCGCAATAGAGCATAAGGGAGGATATCTCCCGTTTGACATCGATATCACGGGCTATGTACAGAACGGTGAAAATGAACTCATGCTTGAAGTTACTGACGACATTGACCGGACTTTTCCTTACGGAAAACAGAAAGACCGGCATTCAGGCATGTGGTACACACCGGTATCAGGTATCTGGCAGACCGTATGGATAGAGCTTGTGCCGAAAAATTATATAAAAAAGGTCAGGATAAGGACACATAATGATAATTTGACTTTTGAGATCATAGGTGGAGAAGCTCACAAGGATGTTTATATTACAACGCCGTTTGGAATGTCGAACTTTTCATTTGAAGGCGATAGGCATACTGTCAAAATTCCGGGGGCAAGATTCTGGTCGCCCGCTGATCCATATCTTTACGATTATTCGATAGTTTGCGGTGATGATAAGATCAGCGGATATTTCGCACTCCGTGATGTTGAGATATCAGACGGAAAAATATGTCTTAACGGAAAGCCTATATTTCTGAATGCCATTCTTGATCAGGGATATTATTCGGACGGGATCTATCTTCCTGCAACTCCCGAAGAGTATGAAAACGATATAAAACTTGCAAAGCAAATGGGGTTCAATGCCCTGCGTAAGCACCTGAAGATCGAACCGCTTTACTTTTATTATCTTTGTGATAAGCTCGGTATTTTGGTGATGCAGGACTTTGTGCAAAGCGGAGAGTATTCATTTATACGTGATACGCTCCTGCCGACACTGGGGTTGAAAAAATTACCTCCACGGAACACCGACAAAGAAACGATCGCAAACTTTGTGCAGAGCTGTGAGCTTACGGCAGAGCTACTTGCACAGTCGCCCTGTGTTATATATTACACCGTATTCAATGAGGGCTGGGGACAGTTTTCTGAGAAAAGGTGCGATATTTACGAAAAAATAAAGGCTATCGATGATGGTAAGATCATTGACACGGCATCGGGGTGGTTCAGAGTGAAAAAGACCGACGTGATATCCGACCATATATATTTCGGAAAATTTGATTCAATTGCACACTCAAAGGAAAAACCAAATATAATTTCGGAATTCGGCGGAATAACCCTGAAGATCGGCGGTCATACATTCAGTAAAAAGGAATACGGATATAAAAAATCTTCATCGCCTGACGAGCTGTTTAAAAAAATCAGTCAATTGTATTCTGAAAAACTGATTCCCGAAATCAAAAAGGGGCTGTCGGGTGCTGTATATACCCAGCTTTCCGATGTTGAGGATGAATTGAACGGACTTATTACATATGACAGGGCGGTCGTTAAGATCGACATCGAAAAGATGCGTGAACTTTCCGATTCATTGTATAAGCAGTTTGAGCTTTCATTGACCGACGGTGAAAAATCCGAAGGCTGAAATAGATTCAAGTAAAAATTATATAATAAATATAAAATAATATGTAAAGGAAGAAATTATGAAAAAACCAAAGAACAAAATCATCATTACTATCTGTATCATTGTCTTTATTTTGTCGGCTTTTCTCGCCATTTCTGCTGTTGCGGATGATATAAATCTGTACAGCAAAGACGATACGGTAAAACAGACATACATAAAGAATAACGAATTGACAAAATCGACATCATATGCGGTTAGCGGATATATTAAGGTGTCTGCAAACGCCATAGTCAATGTCGGCAAGATTTATCAGACATATAATCAGGTTCCGCTTGCGGCATGCTATGATGCTGATAAAAATTTAATTAAGGATATAGAATATACAGATGCCGAAATTGAGAGGGTAACATCACTTATTGCGGTTGCAAATTTCACTACACCCGAAAATACGGCATACATACGCGTCAATTTTGACAGCAGATTTTCAGATACATTTGTTGTAACGTCAGGAGAAAAAATGAATTCGGATAAAATTTATGAAATAATCGGCGAGGAAAAGCCGATCAAGCACTTTGACAGTGTTCTTTATGAAAAATCAATTCTCTTCATCGGAGATTCGCTTTGCAACGGCTCTACAGATACAGACAAGGATAAATATCCGACATGGGGCTGGGCAGGCAGATTTGCATATTATGATGAAATGAAAGTCACAAAAACAGGAGTTGACGGTTATTCGATGGCAACGAAGGACTGCGGCTCTGCGGGACAGATCGTCACACAGCTTATTAATAATAAAGGCAAAAAATTCGACTACATTCTTCTTGAGGGCGGAGTGAATGACGGATGGTTTATGGCACCTGTCGGACAAATGAGTGAGAGCTTCGACAAGAATGATTTTGATCAGACAACCTTTGCAGGCGGTTTTGAATACACCATTGCAACGGCAAAAGAGCTTTTCCCCGAATCAAAGCTCGGATTCCTTCTTTATTTCCGTCTTAATCACCCTGCAGGAAACCTTAAAAAGATGAAGCCTATTTGGGACGAGGCAATTAAGATCTGTGAGAAATGGGATATTCCGGTTCTTGACCTTTACTTTGATAAAGAAACCTGCAACAAATACGAAATTCCTTATTGCAAAGAAGACGGCGATCCTTTTGAAGTAGCAAAATGCAATAGTGCAATTAACAAAATAACAGTTGACGGATGTCATCCGAACGGTGTTGGCTATGACAGACTGTATAATGCCATAAACGATTTTCTTATAAGCCTTTCAGAGCCTGCACAACCCACACCTACACCGGACGACACAACACCCACTCCGGCAGATACCACCGAAACGCCGAGCGTTGATCCGACGCAGACACCTTCCGACACTCCCTCTACAGCAGCACCGACAAGCACAACGACACCCGGTGGCAGCAGTAACGGCTCAGCACTTCCGTTTATAATTGCAGGAGCGGCAGTTGCAATAGTTGCGGGTGTATGTGTAGCAATATTTGCAAAAAAGAAAATATCATAAACTGAGTACTTTGTAAACCGAGTTATTATCGACTGTTACTTTTGAAAGGTAAACATGACCATGTTATTAAAGAATAAATTCCCGGCATTTGCTCTTTGCATCTGCATGATCCTTCCAATGTTCGTTTGTTTTGTGTCAGCGGACGATCTTCCTGCGAATCTGTTTTACAAGGAGGGGGTGTCGGGCGGAGTATATGTGTCTCAGGGAAACAGTGTGACAAATACATCCTATTCGGTGTCGGATTTCATACCCGTAAAAGCAGATGATAAGGTGTATGCAGGAATTATTGACACAGATATGCCACGCGGTATTCCGGTGTTTGAGTTTTATGATTCTTCAAAAAGGTTTATCAGCAATCTCAATTCAAAAAATGTTTCGTTTGATAAATATTCAAAGAAGACAGCGATAGCAAGTGCAACCGTTCCCCAAAATGCAAAATTCATGCGGGTCAATTTGCTGACAGTGAATCTCGACAAATTCTTTGTCAGTTGCAATGAAGAGCTTAGCATTGAAATGTATTATACACTTACGGGTGCTGAAAAGCCGTATATCCGTTTTGACAGTCCGCTTTACGGAAAAAAGATCCTCTTCTGCGGAGATTCTATTTGTGATGCATACGTTGAAAAATCCGATTCCAGGTACAGTTCAATTGCAGGCTGGGCAGGAAGGATCGGAACATACAACGATATGGATTGGCTCAATAAGGGTACGTCCGGAGCAAGTATTTCAAATATACGCGGAACAAATACGGTTATCGCACAGCTCAAGAGTCAGGTCATGCTCGCTTCGGAATACGAAGTCGTTCTTCTTCACGGCGGAGTTAACGACGGTTGGGATAATGCGCCTGTCGGAAAAATGACAGACAGCTTCAATTCTGAGGATTTCGACCTGTCCACATTTGCCGGCGGTCTTGAATATACCATCTGGTATACAAAAACAAAATTCAAAAAGGCGAAGATCGGATATATTATAAACGCAAGAACACCTTCGGGATACGGCTCTCTCAGCAACATGTCAAAATACTACGATCTTGCAAAGCAGATATGCGATAAATGGGAGATTCCTTATCTCGATCTGTATAATGACGAAACACTGAAAAACACAAAGATTCCGACATGCGACAACGATAATATTCATCCAACACATGAGGGATACGATATTCTGTACCCTTATATAGAGAAGTTTGCCGAAAGTCTTTTTGATACGGTGAGCCTCACTACACCCGAGCCGACAGAGGTGACTACTCCGGAGCCTGGTGAGACGAACGTTTCAACACCGACTTCATCGCCGATGACTCCCGGGGAGGAGTCCACTGTCACACCGACCGAAACGACCGGAGCGGACGGTGGCTCCTTGGGCCGGACGATAGCAATAATCGTAGTCGTTGTGGCTGTCCTGACAATAGCAGGAATATCTGTCGGTCTGTTTGCATCCAGGAAAAAACAGAAAAAACAGTAGAGCACATAAATATTTGAAAGTATATAAAAGGTGATATATCAATGAATAAAAACTCTTCACCGCTCTGCGGTAAAAAAATACTTTTTGCAGGTGATTCGATCTGCGAAGCATATGTTGAAGCCCACACACCCGAGACTGCCCGCATTTCGGGATGGGCAGGGAGAATTTGCGAAAACACGGGAGCCATGGTGATCAATGTTGCGATCGGCGGAGCATCTCTTTCGGATATTCGCAAAACCAATACGGTTATCGCTCAGCTTGAAAAGCAGGCATATTTTTCAAACGATTTTGATTTTGTTGTTCTTCACGGCGGTGTGAACGACGGATGGGACGGTGCAGTTGTCGGAACTGTAAGTGATTCTTTCAGTGAAGATGACTTTGATCTCAGCACTTTTGCCGGAGGAATGGAAAAAACAATCTCACTTGCAAAAAGGCTCTTCCCGAAATCGTGTATATGCTTTATCATCAATGCTAAAACACCATCGCCTTGGGGAAGACTTTCGCAAATGGATGAATACTGGAGCACAGCCGAAAAGGTATGTAAAAAGTGGCAGATTCCATTTATTAATCTTCATGAAATCCCCGGACTTGAAAGCATTCCGACGAACAACAATGACAATATTCATCCGAACACTGCCGGATATGATCTGCTTACTCCGCATATACAGGAATGGCTTGAAAACCAGGTCGGCTGAATGATTTTTTAAAAAGGAAAAAACGTATTTTAACTAAAAAAATTAAATAATCTGAAAATATTCAGGAAAAAGACTTTACATGAACACAAAAATGTGATACAATCTAAGCGTTAATTCTCAGAATAACTCATTTGTATTAAAGGAGACAAAAATCAATGAAGAAAATTATTGCACTTGTCCTCGTTGGAATCATGATGATGGCTACCCTCGCAGGATGTACCAATACAGAAGGTTATAAAAATCCTTATTCTTCTATTTCACTCGAAACGATCAAGGACTCCCTTGAAAACGCAGATGCTTATAAGAATCTGACGATCAGCCTGACCGAGGTAAACAAGCAGTTTGAATCTTACAAGGAATCACTTATAAAAAGCTATGCTGAAGCTATTGAAGAGGGCGTTGCCGTTGTAAAGGGTGACACTCTCAAGATAAACTATGTCGGAATCCTTGATGGCGAAACAGAACCTTTTGAAGGCGGAAGTGCAGATAACAGCAGCCTTGAAATCGGTTCGGGAAGCTTTATTGACGGATTTGAAGACGGTCTTATCGGCAAAAAAATCGGAGAAAAGGATATTGTTCTCGATTTGACATTCCCGAAAGATTATAAGGACGAGAAAAAAGACCCCGAGGCGGCCGCTAAGTTCAACGGTAAGAAGGTTAAATTCACAGTAACAGTTTTGTCCGGAACACGTAATCCGGAATACAATGATGCGCTTATTAAAAAGGCTTATTTTGATAACGAGCACGAATACGATAACTATCAGACGGTTTCAGAATACGAAGCAGGCGTTAAAAAAGATATTTATGCATCACTTGCCTTCACAGAATACAAGAAGCTCGTTAAGATGACAAAATATCCGACGGACATACTCCAGGATGAGTATGACTCGATAATGAAGAATTGGGCGAGCGTTGCATCGAACTTCGGAATGACTCTTGAAGAGTTTGCTTCTTCGTTCTACGCATATTATTATATGGGTTCGATGTACAGCACTCTCGATAAGCTCGTAGACGGCGTCAGATCCCAGGCGGCAAGCACTATCAAAGATCAGTATCTGCTCCGTTATGTTTATCTTTCAAACAAAGAAGCATTTGACAAGAAATTTGAGACCGAATACGACCGTATTATTGCTGAGTACAAGCACCAGTTTGACGAATACGTTGAGCACAACGAGCTTAGCACAACATTTGAAAAAGAATACTCCAGCCAGGAACAGCTCAATGATATAGTTATTGAGCGTCTCGTCAGTGAGTATTTTGCTGAGATTGCACAGATCAACGATGACGTTAAACCGACAGCTACACCTACTCCCGATCCCACAACTACACCGACAAAGACACCCACTTCAAATCCTACAGTTGACACGGAATCATCCGAAACATCTGAGGCCGGGAAGAATTCGTGAGATTGATCATAGCTGATATTCAGTCAAGGACAGACATTACAAATCCTGCGAATACTTTCGCAGGATTTGTGGTAATAAGAGATATTTCTTTTTCGGTTGACTAATAAACTCTGATCTTAAAGATCATCAGAATCTAAGAGTAATAAACACGAAAATAAATGGCTCACGAATTATTATGAAAGGTAGAAACAATAAATAATATGAAGAGAACAATACTATCAATTTTTGCATTAGTGATCTGTACTGTCCTGATCCTTTCAACGGTTGCATGTGATAGAACCGCTGATACCACAGGAACAGAACCTGCAAAAACAACAGATGCAGCAGGAACTTCATCTTCGACTCCTACATCATCCGCAACTCCCGATTCATTTAAAATAAGTTCAGAGAAGCTGATGCTTTTTGTCAAAGAGTCAACAGTGCTTCAATCAAACGATGAGAAAAACACAAAATGGAGATCTGACAACAGCGATGTTGTAAAGATCGATGAAAAGGGAAATGTTTATGCACTCAAAAAAGGAAGTGCTGTAATCACTGCCGAGAACGCTGACGGCGAGGCTATACAGTGCAAAGTTACGGTATATGATCCATCCGATTATGTCAAGCTTTCCGATATTAAATCTATTACTCTGAAGCAGGAACAAATAGATAAAGAGATAGAGAAAGAATATGAATATATGTCTGAATACTTCGCTGAAAGGAAAGCAGCAGAGGAGGGCAGACTTATAGAGAAGAACGATATTGCGTCAATTTCCTTCTCCGGAGTTCTCGAAGGCGAAACAGAGCCTTTTGAAGGTGGAACAGGTGTATATGACCTTGGAATCGGTTCAGGAAGCTTTATTGGCGGATTTGAAGACGGACTCATCGGTCACAAGGCAGGCGAAACGGTAATACTCAACCTTACCTTCCCGGAAAATTATGTGGATCCATCCAAAGACCCTGAAAGAGCTGAAAAATTCAACGGAAAAAAGGTTGTCTTTACAGTTCAGATAAGCAAAGTCTACTTGATGATCCCGGCGGAAATTACAGATGACCTTGTTGCAAAGGCAACAAACGGTCAGTATAAAACGATTGCAGAATACACCGAATATCTTTCAAAACAGCTCAGAGAATATCTCTCACTCGAAGAAGTAATATCCGCTTGTGAAATAACATCATATCCGGACGAGCTTGTCAATTATTATAACGAAGTGTGGATAAACAACAAATTTGGCATGTATGCACAGTATTACGGAATGACTGCTGTTGAATTTGCATGCAAGTATTACGGATATACCGAAGACGAACTTTATGAAACCGCAACAAACAATTCTAAGGCATATATCGAACAGCTTTATGTTGTATATTCGGTTATAGGCGGAGAAGATTTTTCTGTTTCGCCCCAGGACAGGGACAGAATCCTCAGCGATTATGCAACATCAGGAGGCTTTGAATCTGTCGATGAGCTTATAAAAGAAGCCGGAGAGGGATATATCGACAATTATGTTGCAAACGAATATGCTATTGAGCTCATAGTGAGTTGGATAGATATTTCAGAAGCTGAAGATGACATTTCAACATAATAATAATTGTATTTGTTTTTGCAGACTGTCAGATTTATTTGCTTTAATCAAAATCGGTAATTCAGAAAAAACGGTATAACGATCCGGAAAGGAATTATTCAACAAATGAAAAAGCGTGTTTCTGTTTATATTGCATCACTTATAATGCTTTCGGCTATCCTGGCAGTACTTCTTGTGATGTCCTCAAGCGCCGTAAAGCCGAGTATTCCGGAGCTTCTTGACAAAAAGGGTGCGGACTTCACTGACAATAGCTATATAGCACAAAAACTCGATGAGCTGTTTGCTCTTTTGCCGTACAGTGATTACCCCTATTTCACCATAATGGGCAACTCAAGTTGCGGAAACAGTTCATGTACATCTTGTAACGGAAAAAATGTTTCACGTATGCACCCTATGCTCAAGGATGCCGGTGTTACCGATGATTATGACAGCTGGAGCTGTTTTGCGTTCGCAAGATATGCATGCTCATATATCTACGGTACAAAAGCATACGGCCTGAACTACTACGGTAATACTAACGGAGGACTCCGCCGTGTGGGGAGAATTGCATCCCAGACGGCAGATATATCGGGAATATCGGGTGAATACTCGGATTATACTCTTGGGTCTCTTAAAGCGCTCCTCTCAAATGCCACACCGGGAGATATTCTGCAGGTGAGGTCAAGAAGCGGAAGCACGGTCGGCAATCATACTATGCTCTTCCTCTCTTGCGATGCAGACGGAGTATACGTCATACATAACAACAGCTACCGCACACGTACTGATGCGGACGGAAATCAATACGGATACAACCGTGTTCTTATCTCTTTCATGGCATATGAGTCATTGATGAATACATGGGGCTCAATAGTTACAGTATACCGTGCTGAAGAGAATCTTTATAATGAAGCATGGTCAAAAGGCGGAAATATATGTGAAAAGCATACCTATACCGATGAAGGCGGAGACTACTGTGTAGATTGTAAAACCAAATTCCAGAGAACGGTATCAGCTGATTGTGCAGGAATATATACTCCGGTATCAACCGTTTCGATGCATTCAATGCCATATTATTCATCATCAACCTCAGGGAATGCTCCGAAAACTGTGACGATCATTTCACAAGAGATCAACTCGGTCGGGGTGAAATGGTATAAGACAGCTGACGGGAAATACATTCCGGCAAGTGCTCTCAAGGAAAAAACAAATGATGAAAATGTGACGATCAGAATGAAAGCTTATCCAATAGGAACAAAGAAGCTGTATAACTCATTTATCCTCAAGGGAACTGTAAGGTCGAGCAACGGTACAAATCTCGATTCGGTAACCGGATATATCATTAATTCATCAGGTATTATCTCACAGAGTAAAACACTCAAAATGAATTCATCATCTCTCGACATTCAGACGAGCGATATAAATTATTCGCTTCAATTTGCAAAACTTGTCCTCGGAAATTACACTTTCCTTGTGACGGCGCAGGATTCGAGCGGAAAATGCAGTTATTTTAAATCTTCCTTTACCATTTCAACGAAGGAAGAACCCTATATTAAAACCGATGTTGATGCCCCGAGCAAGCCGACAGCCGTAGAGGTCGCGGATACTTTTGTCGTGCTTGAGGACGATATGGAATTTGAGTTTGAGTATTCGATAAACGGAATCGTCTGGCAGTCGGGAAGCATTTTCACCGACCTTAATCCGAATACAGAATATACCTTTTACAGAAGGTATGCTGAAACTCAGGTCGCAAAGGCAAGTCCCGCAAGCCCGCCGCTCGTTGTCATCACAGATTATGACAAGACACCTCCCTCTGCGCCGACATTGCGGCAGTCAAACGAGCCGAGTGTAGGTGACACGTGGATCATTCTTGAGAATGAGGGTGCGGAATATGAATACAGCTGTGATGCTGTACACTGGCAGAGCTCACCAGAATTCAAGGGCCTTACGCCGGCAACGAATTATATGTTCTTCAAGCGTGATAAATATGCCAAAGTATCAAGCGCAGGATTCCTGCAACGGACTATGAAATCCACAATTTCAAAGCCACAGCCCCCAGAAATTCTGACCTTCTCCGATAATTCGGTGTCGCTCGTATATTATGACGGCTTCGCTTACGGTATACGCAGGGCGAGATCGGAGGATCCTATTGAATGGCAGGACAACAACTCATTCAACGGTGTATTTAAAAACCTCTTACCTGCTACCGAATATTATATTTATTGTCGGGTAGATGAAAGTGAATATACATTTGAATCCGCACCGAGTGATCCTATCCTTTGCAAGACCGATAAATACTTCCGCAAAGACGTTCCTGCAAAGCCTGTCGTTCAGACAAAAAACAGCAGTTCTGTAACGCTTGTTTACGAAGAAAACTGTGAGTATTCCATGAACGGAAGGGAATACACAACAAATACCCATTTCACCGGTTTGATCCCAGGCGTAACATATGTATTTGTCTGTCGGTATGCCGAGAATTCGGTATCGTATTCAAGCAGCGACAGCAAAGAGCTTGTTGTAGAGATCGTTCCCGATTATGTCACATCCGAAATTTATGATATAGACGAGGAAAACAAGCTTATAACCAATGTCGGTATAGGAACGAGAGTTGCTGAATTTCTTTTGGCGTTCGAGGAAGGAAAATATGCCTCAGTATACAATGAATCGGGCAGGCGGCTCGGAGGTGCTACAGTACTGACGACCGGAGACCGTATCGTTATCAACGATGTTTCAGGCATCAGTGCCGAATATGAGGTTATTATAAAATCAGATCTTAACCGTGACGGAAAAATTTCACTGACAGATCTGCTTATAATGAAAGAATACCTCTCAGGTGAGAAAAAACAACTTGACAGGTTGTCAAATATTGTATACGATATTAATTCAGACGGAAAGATCAATGTAATTGATTACGCACTTCTACGTGAGATGATTCTTGCACAATAAAATATTCAGTTCTGATCAAGGCATTGCCGTATTTGCGGTAATGCCTTCACTGATTATTGTTTTATTTCTGTATGCGTCCGATCATATAAAAACTCTGATTTTCTCTTGATTTTATATATTAAGGAAGAATTATTTTAAAAAAGTGCTTGTTTTTCTTAAGGAATTTGATATAATATAAATATATAAGATAAATGAAATATCATCGGGAGCTGACACATTCCGTGAGACTTTTGAAGGCTTTCTGAATTGGTCGGAAAATACCGATCATATTTTGTATTCAGTCAGAAGATCTTGATACCGTTTTATCCTAACAAGATGAAATTATTTATCAAAAAAATAAGGAAGCAAAATTATGAAAAGAATCATATCGCTGATACTTATACCTCTGATATGCCTATCGCTGGTTTCGTGCAATTTTCACGGCGGTCAATCGGACGTTCCTGCATTGTCGCCATATACATTGGAGCAAATTGACGATAGCAGTATTATCTTTGGAAATTCGTCACTTAAGTTTGATTATACCGAAGAAGAATATTCATCTCTGATGATGAAAATCGATTCGCTCGAGAGCAGAATCAAAAATTCAGACGATGCCGAAGAGCTTCTCGAGGATTTTAATTCTCTTGAGGATGTCGAGATTAGCCGTCTTTCAAATCAATGTTCAATTGCCAATATTCTTATGGGTGTGTATTCGTGCTATGAGAGATATTCAAAGCAATCAATATCGGTAAACGAAAAATACAACACTGTCACTAAAAGAATTTACTCCCTATATAAAATGCTGTACGATGATGAAAAATACAGGGAAGTTTTCTTTTCGGATTGGCAGCAGGACGATATCGACTATATGCTCAAGATGTCTGAGCATTTTACCGATGAAGTAATCGAGCTTGAAAAAAAGGGAGATCTTCTCAAAGAAGAATATTATGCCTTGATGGGTAAAAAGGATTTTATCAAAAAAAGCTCGGAACTTTATATTGAGGTTGTCGAAAATAATAAAAAAATAGCGAAAGCTATGGGATATGATAATTATATGGATTATGCCTATGATTATCTTTACGGCAGGGAATATTCCCCAGTTGACACCGATTATTTTAAGTTATATGTAAAAAAATATATTGTTCCGTCAGTAAACAGAATTTTGGAGGCATACAGAAACACTCTGGGTTCTATAACAAATGCTGATCTGAAATCGGCAAACAGAATAATTAACAGTCAGGTTTCGGATTTTATGCTTAGTGATGCAGACAAAGAGGATTTGATTTCGGGCTATATCTGTGAATACTTCGCATCTCTCGACGATGAGGTCAACTCCTGTTATGACAAAATGTTGTCTGACGGAAATTATGTTATTGCACAGGATCAAGATATCAGTGACAGCGGAGCATTTACCACGCATACCGGTAATTCTGCAATTTGCTATTTCGGTCCTGGATATCATAATCTCTACACATTCATTCATGAATACGGGCATTATCATGCAATCACCTATTCAGAATCAATGAATTATTCACTTGATCTACACGAGGTTCAATCTCAGGGCAACGAATGGCTCTTTACTTCCTTTCTGAAAAGTAAGATTCCGACAAAACAGTATGAGTACATCTCTTTGTATAACCTTCTTGACAATCTTTGCATCATCCTGCGTGCACTCAGTGTAAATGAATTTGAAAAATATGTCTACACTCATGATGATTATACCGCCAAAGATCTTGATCGCATAATGGCTGATATTTTAAAGGAGATGGGTGCATACGATATTTTCAAATCAAATTTTGAAGGCAGTCCGACTGAATATTGGCACTATGTGACGGTAGATAACCCGGGATATTACATTTCATACGCCGTTTCTCTTATCCCGTCGCTTAATCTCTATTACGAATCGCTCTATAACTACGATGTTGCCGCAGAACAATATCTTAAGCTTTCGAGAGTCGATACGGGAGCTGATTTCAAAAATACAGTAATTAATGCAGGGTTGGCCGATCCATTCTCGGAAAATGCATTTATTAAAATTATGCTGTTGTGCAGATGAATGACTTATTTTTATAATTTTTCGGCGGAAGCTTTTTGATGAAAGCTTCCGCTTTTTCATTAATACCCGTACATTACCGATTCGCTGTATCTAAAACGGCGGAAAGAATAATCAGAAAAAATAAACTGTAAAAAAGTGTAAATTTCACTTTAAAAAGGCAGGATTATATGGTATAGTTAACAAAGGAGGTCGGTAAGAAGATCTTTGAATTAATCTGCAGCCGATACAAGACTTTATTCAGAAATTTTCCCGGAAATTCTGTGACGGTCAACCTCTACACTGAGCCGAATACGCTCGAGGATCTTTCGTCAATGAGCTACATTTAGCTGTCACGCTATGCCGGTGCGTAGGGAATGGTTCTGCTCAAGAATGAGGGCGGAGCACTTCCTGTTGCAAAGGGCGAAAAAGTTGCACTTTTCGGAAAGGCACAGATCGATTTTATCAAAGGCGGAACCGTATCGAGAGATGTCAATGGAGCGACTCATTCATCTGGTCGTTATAGAATGCAATCACGTTGTTGACGGGACTATGAGAATAAAGGCGATAGAGTATTCCGAAAAATCAGAGGGAATTCTTTTGAATGAATGTCTTGACGAGGTCGGAGGACTTATTCCGAGTCACACTCAGGATGGAAGAAAACTTACATATAAGATCAATGTTACAAATCCGGGAAAATATCAGGTGAACGTAAGAGTTGCGTCAGAAAATAAATCCGCCTATCTCGAGCTTCTGATATACGGAGAGAGAAGCGGAGTTTTCCTGTGGGTCAAAGGAAGCGGAGAATGGCAGAATTGGGAAACTCAAAAGCTTGCATCAATCATTGAGCTTACCGAAGGAGAGCATACACTTGAATTCAAATTCGGAACTGCCATGAATCTAAATTGGTTTGAATTTGTCGAAAAGAAATGATTCATTTCTATAGTTTAATTCACGTTAGAGAAAATACGCCACATGCAAAGTTATCTTTGCATGTGGCGTTTTACATCTTATCCCGATTTCATATGACATCCGGAGATCCGGATCTGATCAATATTTATCAATCAATATCTTTTCTCGGGAATTGTTTGTTTTATTCAGCAGCAGCCGTGCGGAGAAACGGATCCACGATTGCAGCAGCAGTGAAGAAGTACGAGGGCGATTATGATTACCCACAGTGTGTTGTCTTCAAAGAGATTGCAGAAGCAGTTCATTTATTTGTCTCCCTTCCTTTATACTAAAAGGTTTTGCCCTTTCGATATTATTCTATGAATAATCAGGAATTTTGTTACAAACATGCTCTGCGATTTTTTCGGTGTTTCAGTAATGCTTTGTATCACCGTAAAATAAAAAGGAATTACAGACCGAAAGGATAGTGTAATTCCTTTTTCCAATTATTGAGCTCAGTTATTCTTTGGCATATCCGAGCAGTTGTTTTGCGTTGTTCCGGTGCTGTTGAAGGGTATACCTTTGATACGCTTTATGATATAATCCGCTCCGACTTCACCGCTGTGTCCGAGATTATAGAAATACGAGTTCTTAAGAGCATCTATCTGTGCGGTATAGTCTTCGTAATGCTCAAGAAGATCATCAACTGTAGACGAGATATTTATGCAGTCTTCTTTATTTATCGATATTCCGACCTGATCCCTACCCTCTATATCGAAGGGAGTGATCGTTATTCTGTTATAGTCTTTATTGACGACCTTCATCTGCGTATTTATAAACAGTGACGGTTTGTTTGTTGTAAAGCTGAATTCAAAGGCTATGCCCGACCAGTCTGTTATCAGGATATCAGATGAATAAACCGTTGAGTTTGAAGAAAAATCGGTCTGAATCTCAAAATACTCCGAGAATTTATCTTTGTATTTTTCTATTATTTCATCCATTTTTACAGGGAAACGCTTGATATACTGGGGGTGAGGTCTGACAATTACCTTATATTTATCGCATACAAGTGATGAAAGAATATCATCAAGACACGAATCCATAATATTATCATACTGCCATGATGGGGCAATCAGAACGGTCGGTCTTTCATTTTTGACATCATTTTTTGCAATATCGCTCTTTTGATAATTTTCTATCATATTGTCAATAAGACCGTATCCTACCTTGACGATCCTCTTCTTGTGGGTCTTTCTCAGTTCTTCCATTGCTCTGATCTCGAGTGCCTGCGTACGGCTGACTGCAAAAATCGTATCGAAGTAATCAAGTGCGCCTGTTCTGTATGTCAGATTCATGGACGAACAGCCGTGTTCGGTATAGACGTACTCTATTTTTTTATTTACTCTTGAGCGTTTGATGTGATATTTTTCAAGGTCTGGAGTTGTCATGACCACCATTTTGCAGTCAAGTCGCATCATCAGCGAAATAAGCTGATTTCCCGAAATATAATACGGTATTATTCTCGGATTATTTTTTTGGAAGATCTTATCATTTGGGTCACTTGTAATATAGTATATGGTTATATCCGAATTTTCAAGGATTCCGTTTATTATATTCTCAAAATATTTATAGAAGCCGCTCTGTTCGGAGTAGAATACAAGCTCCATTTTTTGGATGATTTCATCCTTTGTGATTTCTTTATAGTATTTTTTTGAGAGCTTAGCATTCTGCTTTTCTGTTTCATGATCCTGCTTAGCCTTTTCTTTTAGCATTCCAAGCGTTTTATAGTCGATATATTTCTTAGGGTCGTAAATGACGTTCATAAGGTACATTACAGGAATCGCAAAAAGGTTTCCGAATGTCCAGTATATACCCACGCCTGCAGGAACGGTAACTGCGAAAAATGTCGAAATTGCTACCATAACAATGGTTGTTCCCCATCTTCCGACAAAGCCCTGTTCAAGCTGAAGAACATTGACTTTATTCTGAAAATAGCACATTATAAATGCCGACAGTCCTGCAATCAACGGAATGAGTATGAGCAGATTTACCGTAAGTGTAGGTATTGCCGAAAGGTCGATTCCGAGAAAGCTTGTGTTAAGCGTCTGGAGTGTTGCAAAGTCGCTCTTGCTGATTGCTTCCATCTGTGGGGCATATGTCGGATTTTGAGCGTATCTCAGTACTGCAAGCTCGGGCTGGGAGAGTGCATCAAGCGAGATGTTTTCGATGTTGCAGATAAATTCTTCGAACTTTGAAATTACGTCAGATGATATATGCAATATATGCGTAAGGGGATTGTATATGACATCAAGAAGTCCGAAAATGAGCGGAATTTGCAGAGCAAGCGGTATCATGCTGGCGAACGGACTGTACTTTTCTTTTTTATACAGTGCGTTCTGCGCCTCAAGAAGTCCGTCCTTGTCATCGATATACTGATATTTCAGTGCATCAAGCTCGGGCTTCATTTTTATCATTTTGACCGAATTTTTCTGTACGAATATTGATATTGGTAACATTATTATCTTGGTTAAAAATGTGAAAACTATTATTGCCAGACCGTATACTCCTATTATATCATAACAGAATTTCATGATATATCCGAGTAAAGAGCAAAAGGCATTCCAAATTGCCGACATATAATGACTCCTTGAAAAGTTGTTTTTTGGTGGAAACTCTCTGTAGAAAGTTCCATGTGAAGCTTTCTTCAGAAAGCTTCACATTTGCCCCCTCAAAGACTTTTTAAAAGAGGTGGCTTTGTATTTTCGAAGCAATTAGGCGAGACTGTAATCGCCGGAACTGCGGTTCACATGCGGAATCCCTGTCCACATGAAAAAATCAGGTAGTGCTTAAAAAAATATTGTGGGTATCGAAAGCTTTGATTACAAACGGCCTTTTTAAAAATCTGCAGAAGGTGAGGGAAAAAAGCGGAAGATCACCTTTCCCATAACACTGCTTTTGCTGACAAAGCCGATCTCGTCGCTTCTTGAATCGGTTGAGTTGAGGTAGTTATCTCCCAACACAAAATAGCATTCCCCCGGGACTGTTGTAATCTCATAATCTCTGACATCACCGAGGTAGACATTTTCTTGCCCGTTAATTATAAGCGAGCCGTTTTTTATCTCCACGGTATCATTTTCAACTGCGACTATACGTTTAACTATTGTGAAGCTGTCTGTTTCGCTTTTTTTGAATACAATTATATCACCTGTATTGTAGCAGTCTCTTTTTGAAACAAGCACAAGACTTTTATCCTTGACAGTCGGAGCCATTGAATCTCCCTGTATATACGAAACACGTGCTATAAACATAGAGACCGCAAATGCCAGAAACAATGCAGAGAGAATGAGAGCGACACTCTTAAGCTTTGAGCTTCTTTCCTTTTTTTGTTTAAGATCATTCATTGTATCTTATCTTCTTAAACTTCATTCATAGTCGAAATCATCTGGTTCATCCCGTCTTTTGCGGCTTTCTTTTTCTTCATCAGGTATTTCGGCTATATAGCTTACTCCTTCGGGAATGTCAAATTCCGAATCGTCGAATCCGTCCTCACCGCTGTCAAGCGATGCGACTTTGTCTGTCTGTCTGCCTTTCCCGGTAAACAATTTTTTGATTTGCTTTGAGTATATCTTGATATATCCACCCAGTGCTATGGCAACACCTGCACCTATCTGTATCAATATTGATGTGGTAGAAGGGTCTATATATGCAAGTGATACCGTTGAAAACAGTAACATGCCGAGGGCAAAAAAGATAAGAAAGCAGAAAAATGTATTGTTTTTTTTCATGTTATTTATCTCCGATTTTTTATTTATAGAAAGGAGCTGTGATCTCATATTCATCGATTATTTTCCAATTATCAAAGCTTTTCGCATCACCGATTACCTTGTATTTATAAACTGTGCCTTCGATGTTTGTGCCGGGTTTATAGGCGGTTTTGTAGTAATACCTTATGGTATTATCACTTTCGCTTGTTTCGTCAAGCGGGGTTCCGAAATCCTTATATTTTGTATATCCGGTTCCCTTTAAAATAGTTGCCGGAATGTTTTCGTGTGATACGGGGGCGTTCGAATACTTAAGAGCACCGCTTGATCCTGCCGGTTTGTGGAAGAGTGCAATGCATGTCGCTTTTGTCAGCGGTTTGCGATCGTCAACTGCGTTACCGTGATCGGCAGTGATTATAATTTCGGTGCTGTCATATATTCCGGCATCCTTCATCTTATCAAAAAGTGTGCGCAGGATTGCGAATACACCCTTTGTCTGCTTTACAACATTTGTTCTGCTGCCCGCCTCTTCCCCGTTTTCATCAAGAATATACGGGGCGTGGGGACCGTTGAGGTGGTAAAACTTGAATGTAGGTTCCTTGTTTTCGACCAAAAAGCCGTTCTTCAGATCATAAAAGAATTCGGGGTCATCCAGACGGTATGTATCCCCAAGTGCAACAACGTTTATAAGATCGTCGGTGGAATACCAAAAAAACGGTTTTAAAAATCCGGGCATATATCTGTATGCAGACGCATTGGCAAATCTGCTGAAAAGTAAAGAAGAGCTTATGCTTTCACTTAATCTTATAGCTGTATTGTCAAGAGCGACGGCGTTTGCATTATCTGAAAAATAATCTGAATATTCACCGTAAATTGCCTCACTGTAGCCCTGTTCTTTCATGGCGGTCAGTATGCTTTTTCCGGTTTTTTCGGTCCATGAATCGTCGTAAAACTTGTTGACGGGCTTTAAATAAATGTCGTTTGATGCCGCTGTAAGAAGTCCGTTGGCACCCGGTTTTGTTCTTGCATATATTGAAATGCAATTTGTATATGAGGTGAAACCGTCAAGATCATCAAAAAAATCAGGATCGTCTTTAAGCACAGCTTCAACATAGTCATAATCAAAGCGGTCAAGCAGGAAAACGATAGTGTTCTTCTTCGCCGAATACTCAAATTCTCCTGTTTTGAGAAGATCTATTTTCTGCTTGTTTGGCTGATACTCAAAAAGCATGGACGCTCCGCCGATGAGCTGTATAGCTATCAGAAATAGGGAGAGGTACATAGTGATGTATCTGTAATAATACCGTTTGAATCTTATGAGCAGATATGAGATCAGGGCAATGATTGCTATCCATATGGCAAGTGTCAGGATGTTTTCTGGAATAAACTCATTCCAAACGGGGATATCTCCTGTCATTTTGTCCGAAAAACTGCCATTCATCAGATTGCACTGAATATATCCCGCAACCGTAAAAGACAGGACAAGCCCGAGGACAAAATTAAAGGTTCTTCCTCTAATCAGTGAAAGAAGGAGTGATGATGCTGCAGAAAACAAAATGAAAGGAAGTATAAAGACCGGGATAACAGAGCCGAGATTATAGCTCAGATCACTTGAATTTGTAAGATAAATTTCAAGCGGTCCAAAAAATAAGAAGGTGAAGAAAAATGCCGTGCAAGGGAAAACCGCAAGCTGTAACCGCTTTTTGTATTTTCTCTTGTCCTTGAATAAATACTCGCCGACAGTCCTTCTTTGAATCGCCATTGGCCTGTTTTCGGCAACTTTATTCGAAATATTGTCTGAGATATTGTTGTCCATATTTCTCTCCTTACTTTAACATACAAAATTTTTTTTGCAAGAGCTGTTTGGTATAATCAGTTTTTCCAACTGTCGGAGACATCAAATCTTTCGACCAACTTCCAATTTTTAATATCCTTTGCATCATCTGTAATTTCGTATTTGCATACATATTTTTCACTTGTTCCGACAACGATGGCTTTGTAATGATATCTGACGGCATTACTGTCATCTGTCAGCTCATCAAACGGAGTTCCGAAATCCGAATAATCAGCAACGCCTGCCACTTTCAGAATCATCGGAGGAATGTTTTTTTGTGAAACTGCTCTGTTATCGTAGTTGAGTTTCTCACCGGATGAACCGGATGGCTTGCAGAATAATGCGATGCATGTTGCTTTTGTAAGCTCCTTTTCCGCACTTACATCATCTCCGTGATCTGCAGTGATGATTATTGTTGAGCTGTCGTATATGCCAAGAGCTTTCATCTCATCGAATATAGTATAAAGTATACTGAAAACGCCCATTGTCTGATCGGTGACGTTGGTTGCGATCATCGATTCGCTTCCGTCAGGATTAAGCTTGTACGGTGCGTGAGGACCTGTGAGGTGATAGAATTTAAAGTTTTTCTCATCAGTATCGATAGACAGAGACAGATGTTCGGAAAGCAGTCCTTTACGGAATTCGCTGTCGTTTTCGGAATACTTTTCGTTGTCAAGCATGATATCGTTTACCGAATAAACCAGAAAAAGGTCTTTTATTGCTGCAGGGGCATATCTGTGTGCCGACAACGAAACCATTCTGTTTATAAGCAGAAAACGGTTGATCTTAAGTTCTTTGTCATCAGCATTGGATATATTTTGTATCAGCGGATTTTCCTGAGACATAAAGTCTTTTATGTTTGCATACATATCCACTTTATATCCGTTTTTGCTGAGTTCCTCGATGATACTCTTTCCGCAGTTTGCTGTCCATGTTTTATCAAGATATTCGTTGACAGGCATGGAAAATGCACCGTCCTCATTTCCGGTAAGCAGATGATTTGCCCCGGGAAGAGTTCTTGAAAACTCGGATGTTACATTTGTATAACATGTAAATCCGTCAAGTTTGTCAAAGAAATCAGGATCTTTTTCTTTAACGGCTTCAATATAATCATAGTCGAATCTGTCGAGCAGGAAAACTACGACATTGTCTTTTTTTGAATAATTATAGATGTCTTTATTTGAGAGATAGTATTTTTGTTTATCGATCGATACAAAACGGTTGAAGCCTTCCGATTGCAGCTTGTCAAAAACCGTCACAGTCAATCCTGCAAGCTGTAACACTATCAGCAGAACAGGTATATATCTTATTATCGGTCGAATACACCTCTTCGACAGTTTGCAGAGTATGAAGGGAAGCACGAGCAAAGCAAGCCAAAGTAGTGAATTGATGATAAGTATATGAGGCGGTATTTCGTTTTTGTCTCCCGTGATTTCTTTTATTGTGCCGAAATTCAGAAGATAGCACTGAATATACATGGCGATCGTCGTTCCCGATATCAGGAGCAAAATGTAATTGAAAAGTCTGCGTCTTGCAAGCGGAATCAGAAATATCAGCACTGCCGCAAGCAACAAACTGAAAATACCTACGTTCAGCAGTACATCTCCTATTCCGAATATCAGCTCGCTTGCATTTGATATAGCGATATCGAGCGGTCCGTAAAAGAAGAGTGTGAAAACAAATGCAAGTATCGGAAATAATGCGATTTTAAGCCGTTTTTGATAGCTTCTTTTGTCTTTTAAAAGATCTTTAAAAGAGCGCTTTTTCGTAAGTGTATCCGAGCTTGAACCGTCTTTTGAAAGTTCATTTTTTTCGGTCATTATATTTCTCCTCCGGTCGAAAAATCGGATTTTCTGATATGATCATATTTCGATTGTCACTTTTTGGGCGCATCCGATTTTTCGAATCTATATATTATTGTTATAAGCAATTTGAAAGCTGTTTTTGACGTCGGATAGGATCCGACAACATCAGTACGACATTGTAGCACTTTTTTTACAGCTTGTCAACATAACATAGGTAAAATGTTTTATAATTCAATAAAATATACAGTGCGTAACTGCCTGATATAGACGTAACGCATGGAGATCATGTTGTCGATCAGCCGACTGTAACTATCCGGAGCGTTTCCATTGCTTCATTCTCGAGCGATTCGATATCAAGCTTGCTCTCCTGTTCGAGAACCTTTAAAAGCTCGGGTCTTGTTTTGGGATGCTTAGGAGTGAAAACGGTACAGCAATCCTCATATGGGAGAATGGAGGTTTCAAAAGTCCCGATCTTTCGTGCAATTGTTATTATCTCCTCTTTGTCCATGCCGATGCACGGACGGAAAACAGGCAGAGAAACTGCCGCATCTGTAACGCTGAGTGCCTGCATTGTCTGACTGGCAACCTGTCCGAGACTTTCGCCTGTGATTAGGGCATATGCCGAATTCTCTTTGGCAATTTTTTCGGCGATGCGCATCATGAAACGACGCAGAAGCAGTGTGAAATAATCCTCATCACAGCTTTTCACAAGCTTTTCCTGAATCTTTGTAAGCGATACGATATTCACCTTGATTTTGCCGCAGTAATCTGTCATTTCTCTGGCGAGCGAGAGAACCTTTTCTTCAGCTCTTTCGCTCGTATAAGGAAATGATTCAAAATGGAGTGCTTCTATATGCGCCCCTCGTTTTGCCATCATATATCCGGCAACAGGACTGTCAATTCCTCCCGATAGAAGCAGAAGCGCCTTTCCGGAACTGCCGGCAGGAACACCGCCTGCACCTTTTTCACTGCCTGCATGTATGTATGCACTGTCTTCACGGATCTCCACCTGTACGGTAATATCAGGATTATTCAGATCAACCTTTATTTTCGGCATCACCGAGAGAATAGCTCCGCCAAGCTCTGCGGCAAGCTCGGGACTCTTGACGGGAAATGTTTTATCCGCCCGCTTTGCCTGTGCACGGAAAGAACTTGCACCTGACAAAAGGGGTGGGATATACTCTTTAGCAACATTCAATATGTCTCCAAGCTCTTTTTTTGCAATTGCCGCCCTTGTGACGCTTACGAACCCAAACACTTTTTTTGCACATTCAAGTGCTTCTTCAATGTCGGTATCGTCGTCAAGCGGGGCAATATATGCCGTACTCTGAGCATACGAGATATCAAAATTCCCAATTTCAGACATTTTATTTTTAAGATCGTTTATCAGAATTCTTTCAAACTGTCCGCGATTCAGTCCCTTGAGGACGATCTCGCCGTATTTGCAAAGTATAATTTCCTTCATTATATATATACCTGTCTGCCTGCTTGTCCGGATTATTGCTTTTGCGCAATGACAATATTTATTTTTGCACTGATATCAGTGAAGAGCTTGATATTAACAGTGTATGTTCCGAATGTTTTGATAACTTCAGAAAGCTCGATCTTCTTTTTGTCAATTTCTATTCCGCACTGACTTTTAAGAGCCTCGGCTATGTCTGCACTTGTAACAGAACCGTACATTCTTCCTTCACTGCCTGAGCTTGCATAGATTACCACTTTAGCTGCGGAAATTTTTTCGGCAAGTGCAAGAGCTTCCTTTTTCTGTTCATCAATTTTGAATTGCTTTGCTGCCTGTTTGTTTTTCAGATCATTTATTGCTGAATTGTCAGCTTCTATGGCGAGCTTTTGCGGAATAAGATAGTTTCTGCCGTATCCGTCGCTGACGTTTATAAGATCGCCCTTTTTGCCCTGTGATTTTACATCTTTAATTAAAATAACTTTCATTGTGTTTTCTCCTTTTTGTTCTGGATGTACTTTGTGAATTTAACCGGAATCGGCATGGGGAAAGATTTTCATTTATGCTTTCCCGGCTTGCCGCCCGATTTATAATAAGTATAATGATATCCTGAATTATTTATAGTTGATAGGTATACCGTTCAATCGGTGATGCCGGATGTATCGGTGCCTGATGAACCCGTATCAAAGTGATTTATCTCGCTGTCTATCGCTGCTTTAAGTGCTATGCAGGCATTTTCGAGCGTTGTATCCGAAAGAACTGTTGCTGCCTGATCGAAATGTCCTCCGCCTTTTAATTTTTCGAGAATTAATTGAACATTCAGTTTTCCGTCCGAACGTGCTTTGATTCTGACTCTTCCATCTATCATACATACCGTGAATGATGCGTGAACTCCCTCAAGTGTCAGAAGTCTGTCAGCCGCCATTGCGGCGTATTTGTCGTCTTCAATAGTGAGATCAGTTCTTCTGTTCAGCGATATAACGACAATGTCACAATATGTCTGTATTTCGGTCTGGAATCCCGACAGCATTACAAGCTCATTGACCTCTGTTGCAAAGAGATCTTTGTTGACTCTCATAGGATCTGCTCCGCATTTTCGCAGATACATTGCCGCCGCAAAAGTTTTAGGTCCTGCACTTACTGTGAATTTCTTTGAATCGAGTGCGATACCGGCATATATAATATCGGCTTCTTCGTCGGTGAGCTCGTCTTCGGGGAGAAGCTCTTCAAGAAATTCCGAAAAGATCTCGCAGGTAGATGATACGGAGGTATCTATAAATGACAGAAGCGGTTCAAATCCCGGCTCGAATTTTCTGTCAAGTCGGTGATGGTCGATGAAAATGACCTTTTTAGTATCTTCGTAAACTTCCTTTGATTCAAAGCAGAAGACGTTATTTACATCGACTATCAAAAGCAAAGTTTCAGAATTGATTCTGTTGTGAGCATCTTCTTTGTTAATAAAAATATTGGAATATTCGGGCATCGTTTTCGCCTTGGCGAGACATTTCCGGATATTCGGGTCTTTTTCGTTGATTATAATTCTTGTGTTCGGGTTGACACAGCGTGCGATCTTCGCCGCCGCTATACATGCACCAAATGAATCGTAATCGGCGTTTTTGTGACCCATGACAAGAATATTGGAGGCCTCTCGTATATGTGCCATTACCCTTGATGCCATTATTTTTGCTCTTGTTTTGTTTACGCTTTGTACCGATTTTGTAACTCCGCCGTAGAATTTTACGGCATTGTTTATCTTTACCGCAACTTGGTCTCCACCGCGTTGAAGTGCGGCTTCAAGATACTCAGAGGCACTTTTCATCTTTTTGTCAAGGGTTTCTTCATCCGGATCGGATATTCCCATAGAAACCGTAACCGGTATGCGGCTTTGACCAAATTTGATCTTTCTGATCTCTTCGAGAATTTCAAATTTGTTTTCGGCAAATGTATCGAGATGTTTTTTTTCAAACATAAAGATGTATCTTGAACGCTGATACTCTTTGAGGACTCCGCCTACCGATGACGCCCATACGGAAAGCTTTTTTTCAACCGAGTTTGTAATGCTTTGTGCACTGGTTCCCGTGAATTGGACAAGCTCATCGATATTATCTATCAGTATGTTTGCAATCAGTGTCTTTTCCGAACTGAGTTTATTCTGCAAAGACAGTATTCCGGAAATATCCTGCCATACAAGCACAAGTTTTTTCTTATCATCGCCCGGCGTTGACAAATTGCGCTTTCCCGAGTTTACATAAAAACCCTTCATTATATGCTCTTTGCCGCCGAGTTTATGGGGAATTCCTTCGGTTCTGTTGACCAGAGCGTCAGACACAAGCTGTGTAAAAGATTTCAGATTCATCTTTTTTGCTTCTTCAAATGTAATTCCCGAGACTTCTCTGAAAGCTTTGTTTGTCCAGAAAACACTTTCATCGCTTTTACAAACAGCGATCGGGATATCCAATTCACCCAATATATCGGTAAGATTTTGCTTATCCTGTTCATTAGAAATACTGTTTTCTTTTTTTTGCAATGTTACAAGTATTATTATGATCGCGGCGATAAAACAAGCCACCGTGTATGTCGTTGCGGTGAAGATCGTTTTTACAGTGAGATCATAACCGTCCCCTAAAAGAGCAGGGAGTACTATTGAAATAAAGCCGAGAAGGAATGAAATCAGACCGAAGATCCCAATAACTTTTTTTAATATATCTAAAATGTTTTTTGACATATGCCCTCCTTCATTGATCAATCGTTTTTTCGATCGCTGTCATTGTTGTTGCTTTTGCTGTTTTCAATTATTTTTCTTTGTAATGAGAGCGTAATTGTGTTACTTGCACCGAAAAGCGAAAGAATGATGATGGGATAGAGCGGAGTAACGAAAAATGTCACACATAGGAAAATAATGAAGAATGTCGGCAGATTGCGTGTGTGTAAACGTGCAATTATATATTTCAGACCGCATACAAAAAACAATGGAAAATATATGAGCGACAGATTGGCGAATACAAGCAGGATTTTCAGTGAGATTATTCCCCATATTGTGAATGTCGATATGAATACCGAAATGAGGTAGAGCGACGCACCAAAGGCCGATATATTCAGACCTGAATTTTCCAGCTTTACTGAATACAGACACCCGTTTTTTTCTTTTATAAAAATATAATAGACGAAAGTGAAGACATAGCCGATGGCGACGCAGGTACCGATGACAAGTCCCACCGAAAAATAAAGGAGGAGTGTCAGATAAGCGTTGTATATTTCTTCTCCCATGCTGACAAAATTATCGCCGAATGCAGCTGAGATTATGGCCGAGTTTTCGTTTACAAAGTCAAGCCATATCTTTTTGGTGTTATCATTCAGTGATTTGAACGCTGAAGACGATAGCGAGCCATATGCGTCGATCATTGAAAGCGATGCAACGGTGATAAGAATAATAAAGAAGACTGCCGCCACAGCGATGACTGTGTATTTCTTTTCCTTAAAGTACCTGACCGAATAAGTTGCGGATATTGCTATCAGACATGCGAATATCGGGTATACGATAAGAATGATATTCCCGAATAAAGCTGAGCAGACAATGCAGGGAAGTGCCGCTATGAGTAATTTAAAGTTGCCTTTATATGATATAGCAACGCTCATAAAGATACATGCCGCAACATAACATATGGCAGGGACAGGAAAGAAATAAAACGGCAGATGTATGGCAAAAAGCAATGCTCCGGCAATAACCGAAAAAAGAACAGCCTTTAAAGTCGATCGACTTTTCACAGAGTTTGCTTTGGCTGACAGGTTGTTTTCCATATCTGATCAGCTCCTTTCAGTATCAGAATAAATGATCATGTATTCCTATTATAACACATATTTTTTGATTTGTAAATATTTTTTCTTCCTTTTTATTAAATATATTTATATTATTATAATCAATTTTCATGATGAATTTGTTTATAAAATGTATTGCAGAAAAGATATATTATTTTGGTCACTGTTGATATAAAAGAAATGGCTGTTGAAAAGAGTGGGGGATGGCAGAGGGAATTCAGTAAAAGATCAGCCGCTGTGATTTGTTACAAAGCACAGCGGCTGATTGTCAGTTTCGCAAATCGGTCAAGCTTGTTGATGTAAAAAAAAATGCAATTTTTTTGTGCATATTGAACAATGCAGAAAAATGCGAATTTTACAATATATGTTTTTGTCACAATGTAAATGAGTAATTTAAATTTACTTATCTAAACTATATGATTTATTGATTCGAGTTCTACGCATTAAAAAGTAAATTTTATATACTTTGTCTGAAATGACATTGAAACGCCATTTTAGGAAACACGAGGTTGAGTGTACAAACTGTGGAAAATTATGGGCGAAAAAAATCTTTTAAAAATCGTTTTTTTCGCTTCTCAGGCAAAATTGGATAAAAAAAGTCTGATTTAATCCCTTGACTTTTTTATATATATATGGTATGATATCGGGGTAATACGATACGGAAATCTCCGTTTGAGGGGATTCCGGGAAGGCGAATCATGCCTTTCGGATAGACAAAGGCTCTGATAATAAGGGAGAAGCCGAGCAATCGGAACCATCTTTGTTTATGCAATGCTTTGAAAATCCTTTTCGCAAAACCCAAAATGATTCAGGAGGTTATTTCAATGAGCAGAAGCAAGTGTAAAAGAATAATTGCTGTATTGCTTGCACTTACGACACTTTTAGGATCTTTCTGCGTGACGATTCACGCTGAAGAATCAGAAAAAAAAGAAGAAAATAATAATGCGACAACGGGTGGACTTGGAAATCTTTCAAGCATTATCAACACCGACTCCTATGAGAAATACTTGACAAAGTATTCGAGAATGGAGAAAGGCAAACAAATCATTTCCATTGACATCTTTAATCCGGACAGTGAGCTGACAACCGCTGAAGGATACCGTGTTTATCTTAACGGACAGACGGATGCGAATTATAAGGGCGATAAAGACGCCATATACCTTCCGAGCGAAGGAAGTGTAGGATGGACGGTCGATATTCCGGAAGGAGCGGCAGGCTTCTATACGATCAGGATACTGTATTATTCCGAGACTACCGACTCGAGTAAGCAGACATCCATAGAGCGTTCGCTTTATATTGACGGAGAGATTCCTTTCTACGAGGCGGCATACATCGGCTTTACAAAGACCTATGTCTGCGATTATCTTACTGTTGATTCGATCAACAAATGGATCTCGGAAAATAAACTTTCAATAAGTTCGCCGACACACACCGACCCTTCGGGAATGTATTCATTCCAGCCTGATATCAACGGCAATGAGATCCGTCCCGGAGCGTCCATGGTTGCGTCATGGAGAGAGACGTGTTTCAGCGACTCCACCGGATATTATGTTCAGCCGCTTGAATTCTGTTTCACTGAAGGAAGACATACAATTCAGCTTTACGCTCAGCGTGAAGCAATGGCTGTGGCGAAGTTGGAGCTTGTTCCGTATGAACAGGAGATCAGCTACAAGGATTACATACAGAGCTACACAAACAAGGGCGCCACGGTTGTTTCACTTGATACTCCTATAAGATATGAAGCGGAATTCACCGATTCTACATCCGAGAATACAATATATGCCACAAACGACAGAACATCCTCAATTACATCTCCTCAGGACCCTGCACTCCAGATACTCAATACTCTCGGAGGCGGCGTTGATGACAAGAGATGGAACATGGTAGGACAATGGATAAGATACAAGGTTGAAGTTCCGGAATCGGGCTTCTACAAGATCTCCATGAGATTTATCCAGAACACACTCAAGGGTTCATTCGTTTCAAGAAGACTTCGTGTTCAGCTTCCGGGCGAAGAATATGCCACGACTCCTTTCTATGAGGCAGCATACCTCCGTTACAACTATGCCGATGACTGGCAGGTAGGATATCTGAATGACGGCGATACCGAATTCATGATTTATTTTGAGAAGGGTGTCAATTATATTGAATTCGAGGCTAACCTCGGAGATGTTTCGGACATCATCCGACGTGTAAACGAATCGATTGAGGCAATAAACTCTTCATATATAAAAATATTGATGATTGCGGGAAATACTCCCGACCCGAATACAAACTACGGATTCTACCGCAGAATACCCGAAGCAATCGATGAGCTGTACAATCAGTCTGTTGTACTTTACGGTATCATCGATGAGCTGAAAGCACTTACAAAGGATGTCGGTTCTCAGATCACGACGCTTGAAACGGTTGCAAAGCTCATTGAGAAAATGGGTAGAAACGAGGACGAGATCGCAGGCAACCTCAGCAACCTGAAAGGTTACCTCGGAACACTCGGAACATGGATCAACGATGCACGCAAAACACCTCTCGAGCTTGATTATTTCGAGATCACATCCGGAGATGCAGGAGAAGATGACCTTCCCAATCCTCTGCCCAGTTTCTGGCAGGGATTTGTATTCGAACTTCGTATGTTTATTGCAAGCTTCTCGCACAACTATGACACACTCGGACAGCTTTCCAAGGTAGATTCTGATTCAATCGAGGTTTGGGTTTCGACAGCACGTGACCAGACACAGATCATCAGAAACCTTGTAAACAACGAGTTCACACCTAATTCAAATAAACTTACAGATGACGGTTCGTATATAGGAGTCAACCTTAAGCTTGTTGCAGGCGGTTCGCTTCTTCCTTCGGTTCTTGCAGGCGTCGGACCTGATGTATCTGTAGGACACGGAAGCGGAGATGTAATCAACTGGGCAATTCGTAATGCGCTTGTTGAACTTACCGATTTCATAGAGAATGATGAAGATAATATCAAATCATGGTTCTCGGATGCTGCATGGCTGCCGCTTGAGCTTGATGAAGTAATAACAATTGAAGATTATGAAAAGCTCAGCAAAGAAGAGCAGGCTAAATATCAGGACTATTACGTTATCTCACGTGCCGAATACGATGCACTTGCCAGCGATTCGGACGACAAGGCAAAATACGACGCCAATACAAACGGAAACTATGTTATTGACGATAAAGGCGTAATGGATAAGAATTACATGCGTAAATATTCCTATTGGGGTGTTCCGGCAGAGCAGACCTTCAACATGCTGTTCTACCGTGCCGATGTATTTGCACAGCTCGGAATCGAGCCTCCGAAGACATGGGAAGACCTTGATGCTGTAATCGGCGTGCTTATGACCAACAACATGGAAGTTGCAATGCCGACATCGCTTGCAGGTCTTGAACTCTTCCTTTATCAGATGGGAGGAGATCTGTATGCCAATGGCGGTCAGCAGATCAATCTTAATTCCAATGTGGCACTTTCCGCATTTGAATCTCTGTGTACATATTTCCAGCAATACAGATTCCCCATTTCATATGCATTCTCATCACGTTTCCGTACAGGTGAAATGCCTATAGGAATTGTAGCATATACAACATACACCGAGCTTTCGGTTTATGCGACCGAGATCAAGGGACTTTGGGAATTCATTCCGATTCCCGGAGTTGCAGAGTATGACGACGACGGAAATGTTGTTTCGATAAACAACACAGCACTTTCTGGAACATCTGCACTTATTATGCTCAACGGAGCAAGAGATCTTGATAAAGACGGAAATAAAACAGCAAACGACAAGACAGAGCATGCTTGGCAGTTCATGAAGTGGTTTGTTTCAGAAACAACGCAAACTTCTTATGCAAGCGAGCTTACAGCTGTCCTCGGTACTGTTTCAAAGCACCCGACAGCAAACATCGCTGCACTTCGTTCACTGCCATGGACCACAAGTGAAATGAACAACCTCAATGAGCAGTTCAAGCATCTGTCTGCGGTCAGAGAGTATCCCGGCGGATATATTATAGACCGTTATGTCAACTTCTCATTCCTCAATGTTTACAATAACAATGCCGATCCGGTTGAATCACTCCTTGAGTACGTGATCGACATCAACAGCGAGCTTACCCGTAAACGCAAAGAATTCCACCTTGCAGTAATCGAAACGTCCTGACAAAACAGGACACCCGGAAAACTGGAAAACGGAATTATAATTAATTACGGAAAGGCAAGCACGATCACAAGAGATACTTCATGGTTGTAAAGGTCAGATCTTTGTGAGGTCGCTGAAACTGCACGAAGCAACAAAACGCTTCGTGCAGGACACCGATAAATACTGAAATCGCATCGGCTTTTAACGGCGATGTTTGTCAACGGCTGTTTTACAGAGAATGACATAAGAGTTCAGATAAGCCCTGCATTTACGACCCATGACAACAAAAATAATAATAAGGAGAAGAAACAAGTGTCAGATTCTATGGCGATAAAGGCACCGAAGAAAAAAGCGGTGTCAAGAAAAGAAATGTCGAAGGTCGCCTGGATGTTCAAGGAAATGAGGCGGAATTGGATAGCGTACATAATGGTCGCTCCATTCTATATTGTCTTCCTTACGTTCACGGTAGTACCCGTCGTACTTTCGGTATACTACAGTTTTACATCTTTCAATATGCTCGAGGCACCTATCTGGCTCGGAGCTGAAAACTATATACGACTCTTCCTGAATGACGATATATTTATTATCGCAGTTCAGAACACATTGGTATTTGCGGTGATTACAGGACCGGGTTCATATCTGCTGTCCTTCCTCGTTGCGTGGTTCATCAATGAGCTTCCGCCGAAGATCAGAGCGGTTGTTACGCTGATATTCTATGCACCGTCAATTTCCGGATCGATATACACAATTTGGGGTATATTCTTCTCGGGAGACTCTTACGGATATGTAAACGGATTCCTGCTTGATCTCGGAATTATCTCCTCACCGATAGAATGGTTTAAAAACACCACCTACATGATGCCGTTGTGCTGTATTGTTGCACTCTGGACATCACTCGGTGCCGGATTCCTTTCATTCATAGCCGGACTTCAGATAGTTGACCGAAGCCTGTATGAAGCAGGAGCTGTTGACGGAATCAGAAACCGTTGGCAGGAGCTTTGGTATGTCACATTGCCGGTCATGAAGCCGCAGCTTCTTTTCTCGGCTATCCTTACTATCACAAATTCATTCGGATTCGGCGGAGTTGTTACAGCACTCTGTGGATTCCCCTCAACAGACTATGCGTGTCACACGATAACTCACCACCTTGATGACTACGGCGGAGCAAGGTATGAGATCGGATACGCATCGGCAATAGCCACGGTCCTCTTTATAATAATGATAGGATCAAACTTTGTCGTAAGAAAACTTATTTCAAAGGTAGGTCAATCATGAGCAGGAAATTAAGAGTAAGAAAGCATTCGGTCGTCCTCAACCGTTCGGCGGGCGGCGATGCGGGAATCACAATATTCCTTGTTATTCTCGGCGTATTTATGTTTTTACCTATGTTTTATGCGATAGCTCAGTCGTTCAAACCGCTTGACGAGCTTCTTCGCTTCCCGCCGAGGTTTCTCCCAATCAGCCCGACGACTAAAAACTACGCTGACCTGTTCCGTCTTATGAATACATCCTGGGTTCCTTTCTCAAGATATATATTCAATACAGTACTTATCACAGTAGCCGGCACAGGCGGAAACCTTATATTCGGTTCACTTGCGGCATATGTCTTCTCGAAGATGAGATTCCCGGGCAGACAGGTCATGTTCCAGCTTGTTGTATATTCGCTTATGTTCCATTCGACAGTCGGATCGATAACATCATTTATTATCATGTCGAAGATACATTTCGTTGATACATATTGGGCAATGCTTGTTCCGGCATGGGGTTCAACCCTCGGTCTTTACCTCATGAAGCAGTTTATGGATTCAAGCGTTTCGGATTCTGTCCTTGAAAGTGCCCGTCTTGACGGTGCAAAGGAATTCAGAATTTTCCTGACTATCGCAATGCCGATGGTTAAACCGGCTTGGCTCACACTTATCGTTTACTCCTTCCAGTCACTCTGGAATTATGGAACCACGATATATGTCTACAGTGAACAGCTCAAAACATTCAACTATGCAATTAACCAGATCATTGCAGGAGGTATTGTTCGTTCGGGTGCCGGTGCCGCATCCGGTGTTGTAATGATGCTTGTGCCTGTCATCGTTTTCCTTATTACACAGAGTAATATTATAGAAACGATGTCTACATCAGGTATGAAGGATTAAGGAGGAAGGTAAAATGAAGAAAACATTAAGAATAACAGCCCTCGTCCTTATGCTCGTGCTTATTGTGGGCGGAATTTCATCAAATGCCTCATACTTCTATACATATACATATGATATAGCAGGATTACCGCTCAAATCGCCGGAGTATTACAGACCGTATAAGCAGATTGACAGCTCATTTATGGGACTTGACGAAAAAACTCCACTCAAGAAACCGACAGATATTACGGTTGACCGGGACGGAAAGGTCTATATAGCAGACCCTGAAAACAACAGAATAGTCGTTCTTTCAAAATACTGGAAGGTTATAAAGATAATCACATCATTCAGAAACGAATACGGAAATGCAGATGCACTTACTTCACCTAACGGTCTGTATATCTGTAAGGACGGCGAGATATATGTAGCCGATACAGGCAACTCGAGAGTTGTTGTGTTCGATAAGGAATATAACTTCTTGCGTTCCTACAAAGCCCCCGAATCGGATGTCTTCGAGGAAGGATCCTCCTATACCCCTATCGCATTGGCGGTTGACGATTCAAAGCGTATTTATGTTGTTTCTTCAACGGCAAACGAAGGTATTATTTCGCTGAATGCAGACGGAAGTTTTGCGGCATTTATCGGTGCACAGAAGGTCGTTGTTGACGCTTTCGAGCTTTTCTGGAGAAAATTCATGACAGCAGAACAGCGTGAACAGCAAGATTCCGCTGTCCCGACACCATACAACAACATTGATATAGATGAAAAAGGTTTCATTTATGTCACAATTGAATTCCCGGATGATTATGCATCGCAGCAGCAGGCATCAACAAAGAGCGGCTCCGGCGACTACGCAACTGTCAAAAAGCTGAATGCTTCGGGTAAGGATATCATGAGACGTAACGGCTTCTTCGGACCGTCCGGAGAAGTAACGGTAAGCAATTCATTGACATCGACATACAACGGAGTTCCGACAGGACCCTCGACGATCATTGATGTAGCACTCGGTCAACAGGAAACATGGTCGATACTCGACCAGAAGAGAAGTCATATCTTCACGTATGATAAAAACGGTAACCTCCTTGCTGTATTCGGAGATCAGGGAACACAGCTCGGAAACTTCAAGCGTGGCGTAGGACTTTGCTATCAGGACCTTGAAGAAGACGATCTCCATTATCTTCTCGTTCTTGATGCAGACAGTAATTCGGTCATTATATACGAACGTACAGAATACGGTGAGATTATTCTGACCGCACTCCGTCACACAAATGAAAGAAAATATGACGAGGCTGCAAATGACTGGCGTTCAATTCTGAGGAGTAACAACAACTACGATGCGGCATATGTCGGAATCGGAGATAACCTCTATCTTGCAAACGACTGGCAAGGTGCAATGAAGTATTATAAGGCGGCGTACGACGTAGAAAATTACTCAAACGCTTTCAAGCAGTACAGAAAAGAGATCGTATCAAAAACGCTCCTGCTTATAGTAATAGTGATCGTTGCCTTTATAGTGGCAGTTTCACTCTTCTTTAAATGGGCAAACAAGAAAAACAGAGCTACGTCACTGAAGATCGGAAAGAAATCGTTTGGCGAAGAAGTTCTGTATGCTTTCCATCTCATGTTCCATCCTTTTGACGGATTCTGGGATCTTAAACATGAAAAGAGAGGCTCGCTGAGAGGTGCACTTTTCTGGCTTGCACTTGTAATTTTCGCATTTACATATCAGTCGGCAGGTCAGTCTTATATCTTCACTTCGGGAAAACTCTCGTATTCAAGTATTCTCGGACAGATCGTTTCAATAATAGTTCCGGTTTTGCTTTTTGTCATTGCAAACTGGTGCCTTACAACACTGTTTGAAGGAGAAGGAAGTCTTAAGGACATCTTCGTGGCAGTGGGATATGCTACTGCTCCGCTCTCATTCATGATAGTTCTTTCGACGATACTTTCAAACTTTGTTACATCATCCGAGGTCACATTCATCAACCTGATAAGCGGAATTGCATGGGTGTGGGTAGGTATACTTGTATTCTTCGGAATAATGGTTACACACGATTTCACAATAGGCAAGAACATTATTATGACGCTCGCAACAATTGTTGTTATGGCAGTAATTATGTTCATTATGGTACTTTTCTCAGGACTTATAATAAAGATGCTCTCGTTTGTTTCTAACATCATAACCGAGATAACTTATATGTCATAGAGAAAGGAGATTTGATAATATGAAAAAATTTAACAGACTTTTATCTGCTCTTCTGACTCTCTGCATGGTCTTTTCGGCAGTGGCAATGCTTTTTGTCGAAAACGGAATTCATGTTCACGCGGATGATGAGGACGTGACACCTACCGCAACTCCGACCGAAACGGAAGAACCGGAAGGCGAATTCACTGCTTCATCAATAAGAAAAGCAAAATATAAAAGTGCAGAAGAAAAACTCGCAACGATGAAACTGTACATCACCTCAACAAATGGTTATGAGCTGTATGCACTGGAAGAAACCGGCGAGGTTGCACTTAGAAATTCAAAAACCGGCGAGGTATTGTTCTCAAATCCTTATGATGTGAATCAGTACGTTGCCTCGGACGCTACATCTTCGTCCACGCCTTCGATCTTTGAAACCTTATCGTCTCAGATCATTGTCGATTACACTGACCAAAAGGGTTCATCAAAAAAACTTTGCAGCTATAAGTCGGCAGCAGAGGCAGGTCAGATCTCGATTTCATATGTCAAGAACGGTATCAGCGTATCCTATGCTATAGGACGTGTAGATTCAAGACGTCTTTGCCCCATGACTGTGACAACAGACTTCTTTGAACAGTCGATTCTTGCAAAGATCGAGGATGAAAACGATTATGCAAGACTTTATCCTCAGCTTTATCAAAAGTATGACCTTTTTGATGAAAGTCAGCAATATCCTCAGAGTTATATCGAAAATGTCCAGAAGCTTTACCCCGTTACCAAAAAGATGGCTATTTACGCACTCAATGAGGGAGTTACAGACTTTTTCAAGAACAGAGTAGAATCGATACTCAAGGCATGGTGTCCTGAAATCACATATGAAACGATTGAGGAACAGCACGCACTTACAGAGTATGAAGCAAAATCTTCGATTCTCCCCTGCTTCAGAATGACTCTTATTTACCGTTTCAGCGAAGGTGGACTTGAAATAATACTTCCTGCAAACAGTATTACATTCAACGAAGATTACTATACACTTAAAAACATAACCCTTCTTCCTTATTTCGGAGCAGGAAACGGAAGAGAGCATGACGGATTTGCATTTATTCCTGACGGAAGCGGAACTATCATTGAATTCAAGGATGTCTCGAGTTCATCGGTTATTCTTTCGGGAACGCTTTACGGTGCGGATTACGCTTATCATACGCTTCCCTCAAGCTTTACCGGTAGAAATGAACAGATGAGATTCCCTGTATTCGGAATCGTTGATGAAAAGGTTGTCACAACAAAGTATTTCCTTGACGATGATGGGAATCTGACCGATTATGTATACTGCACTCATAAATATGATACTGTAGTGACTGCTCCCACATGCACAGAGGGCGGATATACGACATATACCTGCACACTTTGTAAAGAAGGCACACCCGGTCACACCGTGGTAAAGGATTACACGGATCCTGCTCACACATATGATCCTGAAAAAGAAGGCTCAATCGTCACAGATCCTACCACATGTGTGCATCTCGGATATACCGTGAAGACATGTGTTGTATGCGGAGATGTTCAAAGACATGACGATACAGAATATGACGAACATAATTATGTAGGAGCACCTGTTGAAGGCAATCCCGGAATAACCAGATTCACATGTTCTGTATGTAATGACAGCTACGAGGCAGGACACAACGACCACAATCTTAAAAATGTTGCAAGTATAGAATCAAGCTGTGTCAATGGTTGGTACGATGGAACCGGAGACGGCATACGCGGTGACACATATATTTATGAAAACGGTGTGCTTACAGTTTTCGTTACTGCTGCCGATGTTCTCAAATATTCTGTAGGTAATACAGTTAAGCTTAAAGCAGGGGAGCAGCTGCAGGGTAAGGTAAAACGTGTAGGTTACATAAGGATTCAAAAGGCGCTGATCGAAGCCGAGATTTTGGCGGCATCACAGGGTGTATACGGAATTCAGGGCAATGAGACCCACAGATTCAGAGTCGAGATCGAGATCAATATTCCCGATATCTCAGCTGTTACCGAATCGGCGACAAGCACTATAATCAGATATTCACTTGAAAAAACAGTGGTTCAGGGATATACTCTTTACTACTGTGCTGAATGCGGATATTTTGAAAAGAGAGACTATGCATACAGTACACACAATTTCAAGACAGATTCAACAAAAACTGTTAAAGCAAATTGTTCAACAGGAACAGACGCACTTACCATCCAGGTATGTCAGGATTGCGGCGAAGAGAGAAGAATAGTTACTCCCTATCAGCATGAATGGCAGGATAACTACACGGCCAGAACCAATAAGAAGATGACCACGACCGGAAGAGTTGTCGATGCAAGCGATTTCTTAGGAAAGTACGACATCTTTGTATACAAGTGCAAGAACTGTGAGGAAACAATAGAAAAGATTGAGTCATGTCCTAAGGATCTGAAGGGAGAAGAGGTTCATCTCTGGGAAGATATTGAAGTTGTCAATGCCGGCGACTGTACACATCTGAAGCAGGTAAGACAGATGTGTAAACTCTGCAAGAAGATACGTGTATTTACAAATCAATACTATTCGCATACTGAAGAACTGACCGTTGTTCCGCCTACATGTACAGAACGCGGATATACGATAAGCGTATGTACAGTATGCGGACTTGAACAGGTAAAGGACTACATCGAACCGATGCACGATTATGAAGAGATCGTCACCGATTATACATGTACAACTCCCGGATATTCTACATTTGTATGTAAAGCATGCGGAGATACCTATATAGGAAACCATACAGAGGCTGCACACAGATTTGAAGAAATCGGAAGAGTTGAACCTTCGTGTGGCGAACATCTGAACGGAACATTATATCTTGAATGCTCGGTTTGTCACACCAAAAAGGAAGAAACAATCGAGTGGGAACACGATTGGAGCAAAGCGATAGTCCTGGAGGTTGCTACAGAGACCAAGGACGGTGAAAGATTTAAGTTCTGTAAGACCTGTTTTGAAGAAACCAAAGAAAAAATTCCGGCGTTCGGAACAGGAGGTCTTGATTATCAGGAAGTTACAACTATAAATCCGTACGGATTTGTGGCTGTAATTACACAGGGTGAATCCTTCGTAACCATAACCTCTGACCATGGCGGAGCGCAGCATCCTTACAGCACATCATACCTCACACTTAATCCTCGTCCGAGCGATGAATACAATCTTGCCGATTCACTCAGTGTGGGAGCAACAGATGCGAAATGGATCGTCACTTCAGACCGTCGTTATACCGGAAACTATGCAATGCAGATATACATGCTTTCCGATTCGGAAGGATCAGACTACAAGGCAGACATTGCAGGCATGGCAGCGGCTTACAGAGATTATCTTGTAAAGTCCGGAGCTCTCACCAAGATCGAATCTGCATCAGAGAATATTCCTCTTTACATTGAGGCGTTTGGTGCGACAGATATTCAGACCACAATACTCAGCTTCCCTGTTTACAAGAAGACAGCACTTACAACATTTGAAGACCTTACAAGAATGACACAGGAGCTTGAAGCGGCAGGAATAACAAATATCAACTACCGCTTGACAGGATTCGCAAACAACGGCATGTCACCTACCGTACCTAATAAGGTCAAGTATGAAAGTGTCGTCGGCGGAAACAGCGGATATACCGAGTTTGCAAAATATGCACAGGATAAGGGAATCGGCGTGTTTACCGAATTTGATTTTGCGTATAATACTACAAGCAAACTGTTTGACGGATTCTCGACATCCAAAGATGCACTTAAGACTATTGACGATCGATATATAATCAAGAAAGAATATGACCCTGCGCTGCAGAGATTTGTTTTCACCGGTCTGCTCGGAATAAGCCCTTCTGTATTTGAAAAATACTATACGAAGCTTTCTGCCGATCTGAATAAGCTCGGATATACCGGCATTTCGGCGTCAACACTCGGAACAGATCTTAACTCTGACTTTGATGAGGATGATCCGTACAACAGAGAAGACAGCAAGAAATTCATTGAAGCTATTCTTCAGCAGATGAAGGAAGATTCGGGAAACAATGTAATGGTCGACGGCGGTAACGCTTATGTCTATCCTTATGTCAGTCATATTCTCAATGTTTCGCTCAGCTCGAGTAACTTCTTCAGTTCAAGTGCTTCAGTACCGTTCCTGGGAATGACATTACACGGATATATCAGTTATGCAGGAACACCTACAAATGAAGCAAGCAATGTTAATTATGAAATTCTTAAGATGATCGAAAACGGAGCAAATCCATATTTCATTCTTTGTGCACAGAACACCGAGGTTCTTAAGGAAAATTCAGATCTCAGCGATTATTTCTCAATCTCTTATGATATCTGGATGAAGAATGAGAATACGGTCAGCGAGACCAACATTGTTGATATCTACAACAGAATCAACAAGGCTCTTAAGGATGTTCAGTATGAGACATATGAAGGATTCAAGTATATCCTTGGTGAACGTGTTATAGGAGAGCAGGAGCGTGCCGAAAACGAGGCTAAAAACCTCAAAGAGCTTGAAGAGCTTGAAAACAAGATGGTTGCGGCTCAGGAAGCATTCGATGCTGCTCAGAAGCTTTATATAAGATTCTATAAAGAAGGTAAGATAGATATTGCCGAGACATATTACGACAATATCGGTGCAAAGAGAAGCTTAAGAGATGATGCGAGAAAAGCTTACGAAGATGCAAAAGCAAAATTGGAAGCAAAATCCGGATACGGTGAAGACGGTGATTATAACTACACAGACTTCACAGTAGATGATAAATCGATTGCATATGTTGAGTACAGCGGCGGAAATGTTTACATTCTCAACTACAATAACTTTGATGTAATGGTTGATATAGACGGAGAACAGATCACCGTTAATGCAATGGATTACGTTAAATTGGATAAATGAAAGGAAGGATAAGAGATGAATAACTCACAAGCTTTAACAAATAAAAAGCGTAAGAGATCAACGGCTTCGCTCGACAGCAAGAAGTCTCGTGCAGGTTGGCTCTTTGTGTTGCCTTTCCTTCTTGGATTTATTGCAATATACATGCCGATTATAGCAAAATCTATCTATTACAGTTTTAATGACTTCTATCCGGCAAGGGGTGAATTTAAATTCATTGGTCTTGAAAAGTATCAGTATGCACTTACGAAGGACCTCAGTTTTGTTCCGACACTTAAATCGGGATTTGAGGAGCTTATTATAAATATTCCTGCGATAGTCATATTCTCGCTTTTCATCGCCGTGATTCTTAATCAGAAGATGCTTGGAAGAGCGGCATTCCGTGCCATATTCTTCATTCCTGTTATTCTGTCAACCGGTCTTATAGACCAGATAGACTCAAAGGGTAATACATTCCTTGAGAATGCTTCTCAACAACAGGGAATTGATACCGGATCCAACTCCGCATCGGCGTCGGATCTGATATCAAAAGCCGATGTGGCACTACTATTCGAACAGATGAAGATCGGTAGTGAGCTGGTCGAAACTGTAACCAATCTTGTTAATAATATTTATGATATAATTAACAAGTCGGGAGTTCAGATGCTCGTCTTTCTTGCGGGACTTCAGTCCATATCGCCTGCGATATATGAGTCCTGCTCTATAGACGGAGCAAGCTCTTGGGAGACATTCTGGAAGATCACTTTCCCGATGATAAGCCCGATGATACTTGTAAACACTGTCTATACGGTTATCGACTCGTTCACTTCAAGCTCGAACAGCGTAATGAGCCTGGTTCTGAGTACGTATGATAAAGGAGAAATGACGCTGAGCTCGGCAATGGCATGGTTCTACTTCATTATTGTAATACTTGCTGTTGCATTGATAGCCGCAGTGCTCTCCGCTTACATTTTCTATCAGAGAAGAGATTAAGGAGGGAAAATGTAAATGAACGAAAACAAAACAGTTATTAAGAAAGAAACGAAGAATAAGATAAGGGTTGAATTTGAAAGAACATCAGCCTGGACTCGTTTCAAGCTGAAATATCTCTCGCTTAATTTCTTGGTTACAACAGTTGTCAAGATCTTCAGATTTGTATTGATGGTCGGTGTGTCATTTGTCATATTGTATCCATTCTTTGCAAAGATTGCTGCGTCGGTAATGTCGCAGGACGACTTTGTAAATGTAACGGTGAAGCTTATCTCAAGATCTCCTACACTTGACCAGTTCAAATATATCATTCTGGAGAACAAATACTTTGAGGCACTTTTAAATACGACGATTCTTTCGCTTGCATGTGCCCTGATTCAGATGGTTGTTTGTGCCCTTGTAGGATATGGACTTGCAAAATTCAAATTCAAGTTTAACAATTTGATCTTTTTGGCAGCTATATTCACCCTTATTGTTCCGAATGGAGTTTTACGTTTCGCATACTTTACTCACTTTTCGAGTTTTGACATATTGTGGTTAAGAGAGCTTCTTTCGGGCAAGATATTACCTTTCCTTAATATAACATCATGGAACGGAAACCTCCTCAACACCGACTGGCCTCTCATCATACTCTCGTTGACAGGTCTCGGATTCAGAAACGGTCTTTACATCTTTATGCTCAGACAGTTCTATAAAGGAGTTCCGGATGAGCTTGAAGAATCTGCCTATATTGACGGCTCAGGTGTGTTCAGAACATTCTTCACAATTATCATTCCGCTCTCAATTCCGATGCTTATAACAGTATTCCTGTTTGCATTCTCATGGCAGTGGACAGATAACTTCTACACCGATGTCTTTTACACGGCAACAAGTCAGAAGATTCTCCTTCCTGATATCGTAAAGGTACCGAGGTCGCTTAAAACCAGCTACGCAGGAACTCAGATGTATGAATCTGCAATATACAATACATGTGCATTGCTGATTATCGTACCGCTCCTTGTAGTCTACCTCTTCTGTCAGAGATATCTCGTTCAGGGTATCGAACGTTCAGGAATTGTCGGTTAAGCGATAAAAAAACAAAATGGCATTTTGCTGAAAAATCCTGCGGATACGATTTTAAATCGGATACCGCAGGATTTTTTACTTTCCTCAAGGATGTTTTCAGATGACCATGCTTGTAAAATATTTATAAGTTGCGAAAAAGATTGTGTAATAAGTTAATATATAGCAGAAACGGCAGAAGTGAAGTGCTTAGGTATTGCAACAGCGAAAAATGCTTTCAAAAAAATATTTTATAAAAAACAGAAATTATATACGTCGATCAGATCTAAAGTTATTGAAAACGGTTATCGTGTATTGTTTCTTGACTTTATCGATTATTATCGCATCGATTGTTGAAACTCGCTTACAAAGCCGTTCAGGATATATCAGAGGTATCTTAATATTGAGAATGATGTAACTAACTGTAAAGAAAATGCCTAAGGGGGATGTCTATGTCTTCGACGATGCAGAATACACTGATGAAGATAAGCTTTCCGAGATAATCGAGTATGTCAAGACAGATATCCTGGACAGCTCGAGCAATAGCTGGGAATGATATGTCAGACTTTTATTCCGTCTATTAACATGAAGGATACATACTGGGAAGATTTTGCAAGAGACCTGCTTAAGGCAATTCTTTTTATAATGCTTGAGGACAGTGATACATGCCTGATGATTACAGAGGATAAATTTTCGTTTAGTACCAGTACCGTATTGAACATATTTGATACCTTTACAGATTCTGGAGATAACTTTGACAGCAATTATGAAATGGCATATTTCTCAGAACGCCATATTAAAACTTCTAAGGTACATACATTGGCAACAAAATGTATTCTTAAGCAGGAAACTGTAACGAGACGATGTGTTTCGTCTAATTTCAGAGAAATAAAAAGCTGTCAGGTTTTTATATACCTGACAGCTTTTTTAAAGGCCTGCGAGTTACATAGATTTCTTTTTCAATTGCAGTTGAAAGGGTTATTGAGCGAGGAGTGTCCTGTCGTTTGCAAACTTCTCACCTGAAACGACGCTGAATTTTTTCAGAAGATCTTCAACAGACAGATTCTTCTTTTCTTCGCCCGAAATATCAAGGATTATTTCTCCGTTATGCATCATGATAAGGCGGTTTCCGTACTCTATGGCGTTGTTCATATTGTGAGTTATCATTAATGTGGTAAGATTGTTTTCTTTTACTATTTTGTCAGTGATCTCAAGAACCTTTGCTGCGGTTTTCGGGTCGAGTGCAGCTGTGTGCTCATCAAGGAGAAGAAGACTCGGACGCTGTATTACAGCCATGAGAAGGGTGACAGCCTGACGCTGACCTCCCGAAAGAAGACCGATCCTTGTTGTAATGCGATTCTCAAGTCCCAAACCGAGCTCAGCGAGCAGCTCTTTATAGTGCTCACGTTCCTTTTTGGTGATGCCCCATCCGAGACCTCTGATCTTTCCTCTTCTTGAGGCGAGAGCAAGATTTTCATCGATCTGCATGCTTGCTGCCGTTCCCATCATCGGGTCCTGAAATACTCTGCCGAGATATTTTGCCCTTTTGTGCTCGGAGAGCTTTGTGACATTTTTGCCGTCGATAATTATCTCTCCGTCATCAAGCTTCCAAACACCTGATATTGCATTCAGCAGTGTACTTTTTCCTGCTCCGTTTCCGCCTATAACGGTAACAAAATCTCCATCGTTAAGCGTAAGAGAAAGGTTGTTCAGAGCAACCTTCTCATTTACAGTGTTAGGGTTGAATACTTTTGTGACATTTTTGATCTCAAGCATTTATTTTCCTCCCTTATACTTTGATTTTGTGAAGTATTTTTCTTTAAGATGAGGAATTGCGAGGAATATTGCAACGACGATCGCTGAGAGCATTTTGAGAAGGTCTGCCTTGAGTCCTGCAAGAATGACTGCCTGATATACGAACCAATATACAATTCCTCCGAGTGCGACCTGAAGGAGTTTGAGCGCAAAGTTTCCTTTGAGCAGTTTTCCGAAAAGTGCTTCACCGACTATAATTGCGGCAAGACCGACAACGATTGCACCGCGTCCCATACTCACATCGGCGAATCCCTGATACTGAGTAAGGAGTGCACCTGAGAGAGCAACGATTCCGTTAGACATCACAAGACCGATGATCTTATTCATATCGGTATTGATGCCCTGTGCTCTTGACATTTTTATATTGCATCCGGTAGCACGCAGACCGCAGCCGAGCGCTGTGCCGAAGAACCAATATAAAATGGCTATCATTACGATATTAATAATTGCAATGATAAGTACTGTGTTTTTATAAAATGGAACATCTCTCAGATTTTGCATTGAGATAAGTACATCATAAAGTCGTGTAGGGAGTGAAACATTTGCTTTACCCATAATAAGAAGGTTCACCGAGTAAAGCGAAAGTTGTGTAAGGATTCCTGCAAGGATCGCAGGAATCCCCATGAATACATGGAAAATACCGGTTGCAAGTCCGGCAAGCATTCCGGCAATTGTTGCAACTAACATTGATACCCAGACATTGTGTCCCGAAACCATCATCATTGCACAAACAGCACCGCCTGTACAGATAGAGCCGTCAACCGAAAGGTCTGCGATATCAAGTATTTTATATGTAATGTAGACACCGATAGACATCAATCCCCAGATCAGACCCTGAGATGCCACGCCGGGGAGCGAACCGAACAAACTTGAGAAATAGCTACCGAGTGTCTGAATGATTTGTTCGAGCATAGAATACCTCTTTAATAACGACATTCCGGATGAACGAATTCATCCGGATGTCGATCATGTTTGATTTTTAATCTGTAATAATTTATCGGAAATCAGTTTGAAGCTTCGGATGCAACATAATCCGAAGGAACTGTGATTCCGAGTTCTTCGCAGATCGTCGGATTGTATTTCTTTGTGAACTGCGGAGCGTATGCGATAGCAAGTGTTGATATATCAGCTTCGCCCGTGAGAACCTGATATGCCATAATACCTGTCTGATAACCGATGTCGTAATAGCTGATGGTGAGTGAAGCAATTCCGCATCCCTGCATGATTCCTTCTTCTCCTGCGATTACCGGAATATTCTTTTCTTTTGCAATTGCGTGGAGAATTCCGGTGGAAGAAGCTACAGAGTTATCTGTAGGAACATAGATCGCATCTGTGTCGGAAGTGCAAGCCGATTCGCAAACTGCTGCCATATCATTTGTGTCAGAGAAAGAGTAAGCAGTTGCTGTAACTCCTTTTGCTTCAAGTGCTTCTTTGATAACATTGACCTGATAGAGTGAGTTATCTTCTGCCGAGCAATAGATAATGGAAACCTTCTTTGCATTGGGCACAAGCTCAAGTATCATATCTGCCTGCTTGTCAAGAGGAGCAAGGTCGGATGTTCCCGATACATTTGTGCCGACTGTTCCGCTGAAGTCTTTAATTCCGAGAGCGACGCCGTATTCCGTAACAGATGTGCCGAGGATCGGAATAGTTGTTGTAGCATTTGCGGCTGCCTGAAGAGCAGGTGTAGCATTTGCCATGATAAGGTCAACCTTTTTGGTAACAAAAGCGTTTACGATAGTTGCGCATGTGTTGGAATCATTTGAAGCGTTCTGTTCATCAAAAACAACGTTGTCTCCGAGCTTATCTTTGAGAGCCTTCTTGAAGCCCTCTGTTGCGGCGTCAAGAGCAGGATGCTGAGCCAGCTGGCATATTCCGACTGTGTATTTACGGTTGGAATCAGCCGGGTCATTTGTTGAAGTAGTTGACGGTGTTTTTGTTGAAGTAGTTGACGGTGTTGTTGTGCAAGAGCATACTGCGGCAAGCATAGCAAAAACCATCACGAGTGAAAGAATTTTGCAGAATTTCATTTTATTCTCCTTTTATTTTTAAGTGCATAAATATACACGATTAGATTTACTGATATAATACACCAAAACATCATAAAAGTCAACATCTTTTTTCAATTTATCAGCATTTTTTATTTTGAAGCAAATGCGAACTTGTGACATTTGATTGAAAATGAGCTGATTTTATTCGTCGGACTCATCCGGATTTTTTGAATCGGTGTGATTATCTATATTATAAGCCTTTTATGTCTGCTTTACTATATCTTATTTTATGATCTGCATACGATCCATATTTTGAAATATAAAAGAAGCGAGTGCAGGAAATTGCGAACTGCACTCGCTGTTTTATTTTGCTTTAAGCCGTTTCGCTGTGGCAATCAATGCCTCTAAATCTTCTTTGCACATATCTTTTCTCAGGTCTGTCAATTCGTATGAGATAAGCGGTTCAGTGATTCCGGTGTCAAAAAATTCAATCGGTGTATCACCGAGATACTCACAGATATAAAGAAACTCCGGTAAGGAAGGCAAGGACCTGCCGGAAGAAATGCTCTGAATGTAACCTTTACTATGTCCCAGATCAAGGCTCATTTTGTATTCTGAAACGCCTTTCTTGGTATGAAGAACAGAAATTCTGTCCTGAACAAACTTTTCGTCCATTTGTCATCATCTAACCCTATATTCAATAACCGCTAGCATAATTTTGAAATATTTAAAAGCCGATTGCTCAGAATCAAGAGCAATCGGCAATCATCAATTATCCGCAATGCGGAATTCTATCCGAATTATCAGTCGGTTGTGTAGGGAAGAAGAGCGACAACTCTTGCAAGCTTGATTGCTCTTGTGACTTCTCTCTGGTGGAATGCACATGTGCCGGTAACTCTTCTGGGAAGAATCTTTCCACGTTCCGATGTGAATTTCTGAAGTCTTCTGTATTCCTTATAGTCGATTGTAGCGGTCTTGTCTACACAGAAAATACAAACCTTCTTTTTTCTGCGGTTCATATTGTTGCCCTGACGGTAAGGCTTCTTTACAGTTTCCTCAGTAGCAGGTGCTTCAACTGCCGGTGCAGTTTCTGTTGTTTCGGTAGTTTCTGTTGCTTCTGTAGCCTCAATGGTTTCTGTAGCTTCAAGAGCTACTTCGGGTGTTTCAACACTTTCAATAAACATCTTAATATAATCCTCCTTGTAGATTTTCAGAACGGAAGGTCGTCATCATCGACCATCTGTTCAAATTTAGGAGCTTCGTCCTTGTTTGATGAGAATTCAGGTGCGGAGCTTGAGCTGTCATACGGGTTGTATGAGGGAGCATCGCTTGAACCTCTGTTCTCCGAAGCACTGTCAACAAAATTTGCTTCTTCAACAGTCACTTCATAAGTAGATCTTTTCTGACCTGATTGTGCGTCTGTCCAACTGTTCTGATTGAGTGTTCCGACAACGAAGATCGAGCTTCCTTTGTGGAAATATCTCGAAATGAATTCAGCCGTGTTTCTCCATGCAGTGCAGTTGATAAAATCTGTCTGACGCTGTTCGCCTTGCTTGGCATAGCGGCGATTGACCGCAATTGAGAAGGTTGTAACGGGGGTTCCGCTGCTTGTCTGCTTTAATTCAGGTTCAGCTGTAAGTCTGCCGCCCAAAATAACTTTATTGAAATTAAAGTTAGCCATTTTTACCTCCTGCCGCCGGTTCAGGCGTTCTTCTTAACGATTACAGATCTCATAATGCCTTCTGTAATGTTGAAAATTCTCTTGAGCTCAGCCGGGAATTCGGGAGCACAGGTGAATTCAGCAAGAACATAATAGCCTTCGTTCTGGTCGTTAATCGGATAAGCAAATCTGTGTTTTCCCCACTCGTTTACCGAGGTGAGTTCTCCGTTAGCTGAGATGATTCCCTTGAACTTCTCAACGAGAGCGGAAATCTGCTCTTCACCAAGCTGAAGATCGACAACAAAGATCGTTTCATAAGATGAATTAACTTTTGCCATTTTCTATACCTCCTTATGGACTAATGACTGCGAGTTTAAAATTTACGCAGTAAGGAGAAAAGCATCACGCTTTTCAACTAATTAATGATACACGAAAAAATGCATTTTGTCAAGAGCTTTTTAAAAAAATATGAAAAAATACTATTTTTTACGTTTTTATGATAATACAGCCCGTTTTTGCTCCCTGCCTTTGTTCATAACACTTTCCGTTATCAAATCTTTTGAAAATAGGGGAACCTTTTTCAGAAAGTTCCCCTCGGATATATAACGAATACTAATTGTTGCCTGATGTTTCGCTCGGTGTTTCATTTGGTGTTTCGCTCGGAGTTTTGTTCGGCGTCGGAACGGGAGTTGATGGAGTTGCGGCTTCGGATGATGAAAATTCACTTATGTTTATAACGATACCGTTATGTTCAATTCTCATCGGTTTCTTGCTTTCTTCATCTATGTATACTGTGATTTCATTGGAATCTTTGTTATAAACCGCTTTTGTTACGCTGACAGAATTCTGTTGAATTCCATTTTCTACGCTTTTTTGCATGGTGCTGTCGAGAGAAAATACATACGGCAGGAGTTTAACTACGTTTGTTTTATCGTTTCCGCCGTTAAAATCGATCGTCATATCTCCGTATGACAGTGTGGTTTTATCTCCTGTTATTCTGAAAATATATCCGCGCAGAGTTTCAGGAGCCGTGAATTTGAGTTCGGCGTTGTCTTTGTCTTTCATTGTGATTTCAAAAACATATTCGCTGTTATTTGCACACAGGTTTCCCTTAGCCGATAAAGGATATTTTTGATATTCAAGCGGATCAATAGGTGTAACGAGGTTGCAGGATGTGAGCAATGTAAGAAGCGTGATCACGGTTATTAACATTGCTGTAATGGGTAAAGCTTTTAAATTTTTTTTCATTATTATTCTCCTTTTGGTTTGAAATTTGACATAGGGGCGGTTACAGGTATTGAATAAACCGTCACACCGCTCGTCTTTGGAATAAATATATGATAAATTTGTCCTGTATATAACTAAAGATTACTGCCTTATAATTAAATTTGCCGAACAAAAAAATCATGGAGAAGCTTTATTTGCTCTCCATGAGATTTTTTGAATTATTAAATATATTGTTTAATTGCCGATGTTATTGTTGCTCTGCCAAACCGAACCGGCATAAGATCAATACTCTGCCGCTCCTGCGGTACGTGGGAACGATTCGACATCACGTATATTTGTCATTCCTGTGACATACATTATCAGTCTTTCAAATCCCAGCCCGTATCCAGCATGTTTTGCCGAGCCGTAACGGCGTGTATCAAGATACCATGAGTAGTTATCAGGGTCAAGTCCGAATTTTTCAATGCTCTCAAGCAGTATATTCATTCTCTCTTCTCTCTGAGATCCGCCGATAAGCTCACCGACTCCCGGGACAAGAAGGTCAACCGCGGCTACCGTTTTGTTATCGTCGTTGACTCGCATATAAAAGGCTTTGATATCTCTCGGCCAATCGGTTACAAACACCGGTCTTCCGAACACCTTTTCTGTGATATATCTTTCATGCTCGGTCATGAGGTCGTCGCCCCATTTAATTGAGTTTTCAAACTTTACGCCCGACTCGTTCAATATCTTTATGGCTTCCGTATACGTGATCTTCGCAAATTCCGAATTTACGATGTTGGTAAGTCTCTGTATAAGCTCCTTATCGACGAAGCTGTTGAAAAATTCAAGCTCGTCCGGGCATTTTGCCATCAGGTCTGATATTACGCTTTTCAGCATTGCTTCTGCAAGCTCCATATCGTCTTCAAGGTCTGCAAATGCGATTTCAGGTTCTATCATCCAGAATTCGGCCGCATGGCGTGGTGTGTTGGAGTTTTCTGCACGGAATGTCGGACCAAATGTATATACCTTTGAGTATGCCATTGCATATGTTTCAACATTGAGCTGACCCGAAACTGTCAGGTTCGTACTCTTTCCGAAGAAATCTTTTGTATAATCTACACTTCCGTCCTCGTTTTTCGGAACATTTTCCATATCCAGGGTCGTAACCCGGAACATTTCTCCTGCACCTTCACAGTCCGATGTCGTGATCAACGGAGTGTGGACATACACGAATCCACGCTCGTTAAAAAACTTGTGAAGTGCATATGCCGCTTCCGAACGGACACGGAACACTGCATTGAATGTATTCGCTCTCGGACGGAGATGTGCTATCGAGCGTAGAAATTCGTATGAGTGACGTTTGTTCTGGAGCGGATAGTCGGGTGTTGAGCTACCCTCAATCGTGACACTCTCAGCTTTCAGCTCAAACGGCTGTTTTGCTTCCGGTGTAAGTACAAGTATTCCTTCAACTGTGAACGAAGCACCTATATTCTGCTTTGCAACATCCTGATAATTATCAATTTTATCTGATTCAATGACTACCTGAAGATTTTTGAAGCATGAACCGTCATTGAGTACTAAAAATCCGAACGCCGCCGACGATGTGCGTAGATTTTTGCACCAGCCGGCCACTGTTATCTTTTTGCCCGCATACTCATCGGGCGACCCGTACAGCTCTTTAATTGTTATTCTTTTCATAAGAATCTCCTCTTTATGTTGATTGAAGTTAGTTTGCGTTTAGTTTTCGGGGGAACTTTCTGTAAAAAGTTCCCTGTGAAGCTTTATTTTGAAAGCTTCATATTTGCCCCCTCAAAGACTTTATTAAAGAGAGGAAGCATAGGGCTTCTCCGAAATATGGCTTGGAATGCTTCGCTTGCACTGTAGTCGACATGTGGAGCGGGATCCCTGCCCATACGGTGAATTTATATGTCGGAGTACCGAATTTTGTAGTTATTTATTGTTCTGCATTGTTGCATTCAAAAAGAATTCTGAATGCGTCAAGGTGGTATTCATAGGTTTTTTCGCTCATTGCTACTGTTTTCTTCTTTATGCAGACGACCGTTTTATCTGAAAGCTTTTTGAGCTCGGGGCATGCTTGTGCAAACGGGGTATCTTTGAGCAATATACCGTAATCATCAATTGCATTCTCCGGTGCTTTACCGAGAACTGTCGAGAGAGTTTCAAGACGTCCTTCGCTTGCCAGAGATTCATAAAGCTGTTCGTCCACAAGACAGATTACCGAAGAGCCTGCCATTATTTCGGTGCGGAATGATGACATACCGTCAAGCACATCTGAACCGTTCAGATATGTGCTGCTATCCTGCCCTTCTGTATTTGCCGGTTCGGGGAATTTGATTGTTTTCGTGATTATTTCAAAATATACTTTACCGTCCGAATTGTAATCTTTATTTATCAGATCCTGAAATGCTACCTGAATGTTTCGGTATGAATCGGCGTCAATATAATATCTGCCTGAATAAAGAAAATAAAGATCAGGGTCGGTTCTGGTTACTGTCTGAATGACAAGAAAGACGACCACAGCCAGGACAATGATCGAAATGATGATTGCCGTTTTGTAATAGTACAGGAAGTTTGAAATCTTCTGTTTTTTTGTCAGATCTGTTTTGCCGTAAAGTGTGTCAAGATCACTTTCTTCTTCTCTGCCTGATTTATCGGTGTTGTCATTGTTTATTTCGTATGCCATTTTTACACCGCCTTTTGATCGCTATTATTTCCGCTTCTTCTTAATTGTAAGAAACAATCTGATCTATTATATCACAGCTTTTAATACAAGTCAAGTTTTTTTGAAAATATTGACAAAAGACTTTTCTTGTGATACAATATAAAAAAGTATAGTGGGAGGTATGTTTGCAAATGACCGTCAATAAAGTACAAATTGGAAAAATTTCCACTAATTGCTATATTGTGTCTAATGGAGATACTTTAATAATAATAGATCCTGCGGATGAATGTGATAGAATTCTTTCACTTTGTAACGCATGTCCTGCTGGTATTTTTCTGACACACGGACATTTTGACCATATCGGCGCAGTTGACGAAATAAAATCGAAATATCCTGATGTACCCGTATATATAGGGTGCGGTGATGTTGAGATGATCCGAGACCCTCACAAAAACGGTTCTGTAAGCCTTGTCAATAATGAAGTTGTTCTGCATTCAGATGTAACGGCAATAGAAAGCGAACAGCCAATAAAAATAGGCGAAATTACGGTAGAACCTATATTTGTCCCCGGACATTCAAAAGGTGGCGTATGCTATAAAATCGATAATTATCTGTTCAGCGGGGATATAATCTTTGAGGGAGCAGGTTACGGAAGAACCGACATTTACGGCGGTAGCCTTCATTCACTTTATTCTTCAATAAAGAAAATTCTGAATTATCCCCGCGAAACAATAGCCTGCCCCGGACACGGAAACAGCTTTATGCTTAAGGATTACAGGTGAAGAAAGAACAGAAAAGAGTGAAGAGTTATAATCGAGATATTTCTTCTTCGCCTTCTGTATTCACCGTGTGGGGGGAGGGGCCCGGGCCCCACATGCCGGCTACAAATCAATCGATTTAGTTATTGCCGCACTGTAACCGAAGTTCCCACGAGAAATTAATGCAAACTAACTATTATAAAACCAAGGAGATATAACATGGATTACAAGAGACTTGCCGAGCTGCTTTTTCCTGATGTAAGGCTTACTGTTGAAGATGTTGAGAAGAGGTATCCGCCGCGACAGCTTCCTGAGGGGGCGAAGGTTACGAGGTTTGCACCGAGTCCGACGGGATTTGTTCATTTCGGAGGACTTTTTCCGTCGATGGTCGGAGAACGTCTTGCACATCAGTCGGGAGGAGTATTTTATCTCAGAATAGAGGACACCGACGGCAAGCGTGAGATTCCGGGAGCGGCTGAGGGGCTTATAAAGACGCTCGGCAGATACGGAATTGAATTTGACGAGGGAGCTATAATAAATCCGGACGGAACGATAGGCTCTAAGGGAATATACGGACCGTACAAGCAGAGTGAGAGAAAAGAAATATATCATGTATTTGCAAAAAAGCTTGTTGAAGAGGGAAAAGCTTATCCCTGCTTTACCACAGAGGAAGAGCTGGAGGAGCTAAATGCTACAGACAAGAAAGCTGAGATCAAAAGCAAGGAATGGACGCAGGAGGCAAACGAACAGCAGGCACTTGAACAGCAAAAAATGCGTGAGTTTACGATAGAAGAGGTTGAAGAGCATCTTAAAAAGGGTGATAAATTTGTTTTGCGTATGCTTGCAAACTCTGAACCTGATAGAAAAATCCGTGTGACCGACCTTATAAAGGGCAACCTTGAGCTTCCCGAGAATGATAAAGACGAGGTACTGCTCAAGAGCAACGGTATCCCGACATATCACTTCGCACACGCAATTGACGACCACTTCATGGGAACGACCCATGTCATAAGAGGAGAAGAGTGGCTTCCATCGCTTCCGAGGCATATAATGCTCTTTAACTACCTCGGATTCAAAGCACCGAAGTATATGCATATAGCGCAGATCATGAGACTTGACGAGAACGGAAACAAGAAAAAGCTCTCAAAACGTGATATGGGTGCCAATATGGACGACTATACAAGAATGGGATATGCACCTGAGTGCGTCATTGAATATATCATGACTCTGCTCAACTCCAATTATGAGGAGTGGCACTCTGCGAATCCGACCGCCGATTATATCGAATTTCCCTTCAATATCAAAAAAATGTCAACATCGGGCTGCCTGTTTAACTTTGATAAGCTGAATGACGTCTCGAAAAATGTAATATCAAAAATGACAGCCGAAAAAGTGTATGACCGCCTTACTGAATGGGCTAAGGATTTTGACGCCGAATTCTACGGAGTTCTTTCAAGAGACAGAGAATATGCTCTGAAAATACTTTCGATAGGCAGAGGCGGAAAAAAACCGAGAAAAGATTTTGCAACATGGCAGGATGTAAAGCCCTATGTCTCGCCTTTCTACGATGAATATTTTTCTATAGAGGACTCGATTCCCGAGGGATTCGACAGGGAGGATATTAAATCGGCACTTGAAAAATTCGCGGCATCATATGCCCCGGCACTTGATAACAACGCATGGTTTGAAAATATAAAGTCGATCGCAGAATCGATAGGATATGCAAGCGATGTCAAAGCGTATAAGGCTGAACCGGAAAAGTATAAAGGCCATGTCGGAGATGTCAGTATGTTTATAAGAATTGCGGTGACAGGCAAGATGAATTCGCCCGACCTGTATACCATTATGCAGATCATAGGATATGACAGAACGATCGGCAGAATCAAGGAATTCATAAAGACTCTTTGAGAGGGCAAGTGAAAATATATCAATAAAAGATTATTTAACCTGAAATGCCCATGAATCGGAAAACATGAAAGGAACAACATAAAATGGAAGAAATAACAGGCAATTTTATACACGATATAATAGATGCCGAGCTTGCGGCAAAAATCAACGAGGAGGTTCACACGAGATTTCCTCCCGAGCCGAACGGATATCTGCATATAGGTTCGGCAAAGGCGATATATATCAACTATTTCACCGCTAAAAAATACGGCGGAAAATTCAATCTGAGATTCGATGATACAAACCCGATGAAAGAAAGTGATGAGTTTGTCAAATCGATCGAGGAAGATCTGATGTGGATGGGTGCTGTCCCGGATGGCGGAATATTCTTCGGATCTGATTATTTTGAAAAATGCTATGAGTTTGCAGTCAAACTTATTAAAGACGGTAAGGCGTATGTCTGTGACCTCAGCCGTGAGGATCTTGCACAGTACAGAGGAAGCGGCGACCGTACCGATACAGGCAAGCGTTCGCCATACCGTGACAGATCGGTCGAAGAAAATCTCGATCTGTTCGAGAGAATGAAGAACGGAGAATTTGAGGACGGAGCAAGAACACTGCGTGCGAAAATCGATCCCGATTCGGACAATCCGTATATGCGTGACCCGGTCATATTCAGAATAAGACATGTGCATCACCATCGCCAGGGAGACAAGTGGTGTATATATCCGATGTATGATTTTGCACATCCGCTTCAGGATGCACTTGAAGGGATCACATATTCGCTCTGCTCGTCCGAGTTTAAAAACCACCGTCCGCTCTATGAGTGGGTCATTGATAACTGTGGATTTACGGTATATCCTCCGAAGCAGAGGGAATTCGGAAGAATGAATGTTACCTATACAGTAATGAGCAAGCGTTTTCTGCGTTATCTTGTTGAAAAAGGACTTGTTGACGGCTGGGACGACCCCCGTATGCCTACTCTTTGCGGCCTTCGCAGAAGAGGGTATACTCCTGAGGCGATATTTGATTTTGTTGCACGTGCAGGAGTGGCAAAGCAGGACACGACTGTCGATGTAGAAATGCTTGAGCATTGTCTGCGTGAAGATCTGAACGCAAGAGCAAGCAGAAGAATTTGTGTCATGAATCCGATCAAGGTGGTCATAACAAACTATCCCGAGGATAAGACCGAATATTTCTCACTGCCGAATAATCCGAATGACGAAAATGCAGGTACGAGAGAAGTGCCTTTTACAAGGGAGCTTTATATTGACAGCGAAGACTTTGCCCTTGTTCCCCCTCCGAAATTCTTCAGAATGAAGCCGGACGGAGAGGTCAGACTTATGGGCGGATATATCGTAAAATGCAACGAAGTCATTACAAACGAAGATGGCAGTGTAAAGGAAATACACTGCACGGCAGACCTTGAAAGCGGAAACGGAAATCCCACAGACGGCAGAAAGATCAAAGGAACAATTCACTGGGTCAGTGCAAAATATGCAAAGGATGTTAAGGTCACTCTTTATGACCGCCTGTTCACCATTCCGGATGTTGCAAACTTTACGATGGGCGACCATACGGTTGACGAGATCGAGCAGTTTATAAACAAAGACTCGATAATCGAGCTCAAGAACTGCAAGGCAGAGCCCGAGCTTGCAAATGCAAAACCTGGAGAAAAATTCCAATTTGTCAGAAACGGATATTTCACGCTTGATTCAAAGAATCCCGATACCTTTATCCGTTCGGTCACTCTTAAAGACAGCTTTCCGGCAAAAAAATAAATTTCTGTTCAGGCTTTAAGGTATGTATAACTCGAATATGTCGTGGGAGCTTTCTTTGTAAAAGCTCCTGCGACAAAGAACACTATCTTCATAACAAAGATATAAAGACAAGATATGACAAGAATTTTTACAGAGAATAGCAATCCAGAAAAAGACGGGATGATAGTTCTGACCGGGGATAATGCCAATCACATATCCCGTTCATTGCGTATGCGTGCAGGCGAAAAGATAATAGTGTGCGACGGGGTCAATACAGAATACAACTGTACCATTGAGGGCTTTACATCGGATACGGTATCTCTCCGTGTCGACAGCAAAAACATGGGAATAAACGAACCCGATTATAAGGCAACTTTATTCATGGCACTTCCGAAATCGGATAAGATGGAGCAGATCATACAGAAATCGGTCGAAACCGGTGTTTCGTGTGTAGTCCCTTTCATTTCATCAAGATGCATTTCAAAACCTGATGAAAAGGCTATCGGATCCAAGCTTGAGCGGTGGAGAAAAATTGCGAGATCGGCATCAGAACAGTGCGGCAGAGTGAGAATTCCCGAAATCGTTCGTCCGGTCGATTTTTCGGCGGCAGTCGGAATGATGTGCGACAAGAATAAATATGATGCAAGCTTTATATGCTATGAATGCGAGAGGGACAATTCGCTGACAAGCTTTCTTTCACGTATCGAAAAAAATGCAAATACAGGTATTGCCTTCATGGTAGGGGCTGAGGGTGGATTTTCGCCGTCTGAAGTCGCCTTAACCGATTCGTTTGGCATTGAACGGATATCTCTCGGCAGACGCATTCTGCGCTGTGAAACTGCACCGATCTACGTCTTGTCAGTGATGAGTGCTCTTCTGGAAAAGTGATATTTGGATATTCTGCACGAAAAAATGCAAAAAAATTATAAAAATTTACGATTCGCCTATTGAAAAAAAATAAAAACTGATGTATATTAGTATTAGTGAAAAAACTGACCGAAGTATTCGGATGATTCCATGCTGTTTTAAGAATTTTCGGGGCCAGGAATAAAAATGAATTGAGGATAAAAATATGTCAAACAGACTCTTCCAAAGCGTAATTTTTCAAATGAAAGACACCATTAACAGAGTTATAGGTGTAGTTGATGAGAACGGAGTTGTAGTTGCTTGCTCCGAGCTTACAAAAATGGGTGAAGTGCGCCCGTTTTGCCGTCCTGATGCAACAATAGGCAACGAAAAGTATGTATCTGAGGGATATACCTATAAACCCCTTGCAAGTCAGTCAAGAGCTGAGTATTTGGCTTTTGTTTCGGGCGGAGACTATGATGCGTCGAAATATTGCGAGCTGATTGCAATAGCACTCGGAAATATAAAGAGCATGTACGATGAAAGATACGACAAGAATGCTCTTTTGAAGAATATACTTCTGGATAATATTCTCCCGGCGGATATATATGCAAAATCAAAGGAACTTCATTTTGATTCCGAAGTTTCAAGAGTGGTTTTTATTATCAAATTTCCGCAGAAATCTGATATTGTTCCCTACGATCTGATCTCAGGAATGTTCCCCGACAAAAACAAGGAAAATGTTGTGAGTATCGGTGAGTATGATGTTGTACTTATCAAAGAGGTACCTCAGTCTATCGAAACCCAGGAGCTTGAGGAAATCGGTCATATGATATATACCAATTGTCAGAGCGAGATGCTTGTGGATGTCTGCGTAGGAATCGGAAATCCGGTAGCCGGAATAAAGGATCTTGCAAAGTCATATAAAGAAGCACAGGTAGCTCTTGATGTCGGAAAGATCTTTGAAAGCGAAAAGAATGTAAACAGTTACGGAAATCTGGGAATCGGAAGATTGATCTATCAACTCCCCACGACACTTTGCGAAATGTTCCTGCAGGAGGTTTTCAAGCTCAATTTTCTTGATAATCTTGACCGTGAAACTCTTGCCACAATACAGTGCTTCTTTGAGAACAATCTCAATGTTTCGGAAACATCAAGAAAACTGTTTGTGCACCGTAATACTCTTGTATATCGTCTTGAAAAGATCCGTAAGATCACAGGGCTTGATCTGAGTGAATTTGATCACGCTATAACCTTTAAGGTTGCGCTTATGGTAAAGAAATATCTTGCACAGAAAAATCCTCCAAAAGAGTCATAAACAAAAAATTTGTAAAAACAGATATTCAACAGGAGAACTATGATCAGATTCGAAAATGTAAAAAAAATATATCCCAACGGCACGGTTGCTCTCGATAATATCAGCCTTGAAATTGCCGACGGTGAATTCGTGTTCATTGTCGGTGCATCGGGTGCCGGAAAATCGACTGTCATGAAGCTCCTGATGCGTGAAGAAACGGTAAGCGACGGGATCCTTGAAGTTGATGGGCAAGAGCTTATCAAACTGAAAAAAAAGAATATTCCGAAATACAGAAGGCAATTGGGAGTAGTATACCAGGACTTCCGTCTTTTTCCGAAGATGACGGTATACGAGAATATCGCTTTTGCAATGCGTGTAATGGGCTTTACAAGAAGAGAAATAGAGGAAAAAATTCCTCTTATTCTCCATATTGTGGCACTTGATGAAAAGCAGGACCGTTATCCAAACGAGCTTTCGGGAGGCGAGCAGCAGAGGGTTGCCCTGGGCAGGGCACTTTCGGGAAATCCCTCCTATATAATTGCCGATGAGCCGACGGGAAATATAGACCCAGAGTTGTCAAAGGAAATAATGTCGGTTCTTATCAAAATACACAAGATGGGGAAAACGGTTGTTGTTGTGACTCACGAATCGGGGTTGGTTGACTATTTCGGAGAGAGGGTCATAAGAATCAATTCGGGCAAGCTTGTTTCGGATATTCCGGCAGGAGGAAATTAAAATGTCACGCATATTTAAAAAGTTGGACACTTTTTTCTATCTTGTTTCAAGAGCATTTTCCGGACTTTTTAAAAACGGAGTTCTGAGTACTGCGTCTGTGGCAGTGCTCGTTGTTTGTCTTCTTGTAACGGGAAGCTTTTATCTGATCATCGAAAATATCAATTTTAATATAGGAGATCTTGAATACCTGAACAAGATCGTAGTGTATATAAGCGATTCCGCTGCAGAAGATGAAATCAACAAGATATATTCTGATATTTCGGGAATGGACGAGGTCAGAAATGCTGAGTTTATCTCAAAAGAGAAGGCACTTGCTGAGGAAATGGAAAAGCATCCGTCATATTTTACAGGTCTTGAAGAGGGAGACAATCCCTATAGGGACAGCATTGTTATAACATATAATAATAATTATGATGTTGCATTGCTTGAACAAAAGCTGTCTGATATTAAGGGAGTTGATATAGTAAAAAGCCGTGCGACATTGGCAAATACAGTGTCTTCGCTTAAAAAGGCACTGACATTTATAACGGTCGCATTTTTTGCAGCACTTATTGCGGTAACCGTGTTTATAATCATAACAACGGTTAAGGTTTCGCTGTATGCGAGAAAAGATGAGATCGCACTCATGTATACGATAGGAGCAACAAAGAGCTTTGTTACGCTTCCTTTTATCCTTGAAGGCTTTATTATAGGCATAACGGCATCAGTTTCCGCTTTCTTCCTGCAATGGTGGATCTACGGAACAATAAGAGATCTTGCCGTCAGATATGCCGACCTTATCAAAACATTAGAATTTTCTGAGGTATATCCGGTACTTGCGATAGGATTTGTTCTGATAGGAACTGTAACCGGAATAATCGGAAGCACGGTGTCGCTCGGTCGTTACATGGAGCGTTCACGGTGAATACCGGACATTCGGTATATTTAAATTTGCAGTCTGTATGTAAGGCATACAAAAAGAGGCAATACTTATGTTGAAAAAAAGAAAGATAAAGGTTGTAATTTCATTCTTACTCTGTATTTCTTTTATGATCTGCACACTGTCGGCTTATCCGCAGATCAGTGTGGCAGACAGTGAAATAATAAAACAAACGGATATAGATGAGCTTAGAGAAAAGCTCGCAAATATAAAAAATGAGCGGGTGCAGGCAGAAAAAGCACTTTCAGAATACAAAAATGATGAGCGTTATACCGAAAGTGCAATTAGTTATGCTGAAACCCTGATTGATGGATATACTGATGAGATCCGTATCGTTTCGGAAATTATAGCAGATTACAATGAGCTTGTAAGGCAGACCGATAAAAAGATCGCCCAGACCCAATCTGAGTACAACGATACATATCAGATATATCTTTCAAGACTGCGTTCATCACGTGAAGACGGAGAGTATTCAGTTATCGAGTTGCTCTTCAATTCTGACAGCTTTACAGAGTTTGTTTCATCAGCAGAGAGAATACTTGACGCTCTCAATTACGATGAAAGAATCATGACAAAGCTTGAAACAAAAAAGAATGAGCTTGCCGAAGAGCTCAAAGAGCTGACCGATCTGCGTGATTCGAGGCAAAATGAAATAGATTCGTATGAAAATGTCAAAGACGGGCTTCTGGTGAGGATCGATGAGCTTGAAGACTATCTTATAAGCCTTGACAAACTGAAGGAAGACGAGTCAAAAAAGGCACAGCTTTTCAAGGAACAGGCTGAGCTTGCCGAAAAAGAGCTTACAAAGATGGTTGAAGCCTACCGCAATCAGCTTTTGCATGAGGCGTCTTATGCAAGAGAAGAAAAGATCAGATGGCCTGTTGATGAAAGCAATTGGTATATATCAAGTTATTACGGCACGAGGACAGACCCCGTTACAGGAGTCAAAGGAACCTTTCATTACGGTATCGACATTCCTGTTTCAAAGGGCAGCAACGTATATGCTGCGCTTTCGGGAGTTGTTGTTACGGCTGATTATATGCCTTCCGGATACGGATACTATGTAATGATAGACCACGGAATATACGGCGAAACAGGAAAACATATGTATACGCTATACGGACATAACAGTAAGCTTCTTGTAAAAGCCGGAGATACAGTAAAGCAGGGGGATGTAATAGCACTTTCAGGTGACACTGGAAAGGCTACCGGACCGCACTGCCATCTCGAGGTGCGTCTTGACAAAAGCACATACAACCCACTGTCATATGTAAGTGTGCCAAAACACTGAAGAAATTTTAATACATATGGAATTTTGATCATTTCGGTATCTTTTGACCGAAATGAGTGTAATATAGTGAGAATTAATTTTTCTCGTGCTTTTATATGATTTAATATGAAAGGAATGCTGTAACTAATGGGAAAAAAGATATCTGTCTCGGCAGTAATTGTAATTTGCATTCTTGTGGCACTTGTCTCTTTTATGACGGCATGGTCTGTAACAAGAGAAGCGTATATGTCTGAGCTCAATCAGCTCGATTATATTCAGCAGAGCAATTTCATGCAGAAAATGCTGAGTATATACGGTTATTATGATCAGAATTATGTCGGCGAATTTGATAACGAACTGGCGCAGGAATACGCTTTGAAGGGCTATGTCCTTGGAATGGGCGACAGATACGGATATTATTATACCGAAGAAGAATATAAACAGTTGATGCAGACAGAGAGCGGTAAACTCTGCGGAATCGGTGTTATTGTAGTAACAGCTGAAAGCATATCCGACGAGGGGCTCGAAGTAGAGCGTGTTATTCCTACATCGCCTGCCGAAAAATCAGGGGTCAAGGTCGGCGACAGAATTGTTTCGATTGATGGCAGAAGCATCATCGGAATGGATTATACAGAAGCCGCATCATTTATAAGAGGTGATGAGGGAACGCAGGCTTTGATCACGATCAGCAGAAACGGTGAGACTCTGAGTGTTACCGTAAAGCGTGAAATAGTAGAAGCCGAGTCGGTAATATATGAATATTTGGAAAGTGAAAAAATCGGGTTTGTAAGAATAATATCATTCGATGAAACGACAGAAAAACAGTTTGCCGATGCGATAGAATCTCTTGAGAAAAAAGGCGCTGAGAAATTCATATTCGACCTGCGTGATAATCCGGGCGGATTGCTTTCGGCTATCATCGGAGTGAGTGAGAGTCTTTTACCTAAGGATTCACTTGTTGTAACGGCGAGAGCTTCAAACGGAAGCAAGAGGGAATACAAAACGTCAAAGGGAAGAGAATTCAACTATCCCTGTGCCGTTCTGGTCAACTCATCGACTGCAAGTGCGGCAGAGCTTTTTACTGCGGTAATGCGAGACCATAAAAATGCAGTTATTATAGGCGAAACGACATATGGCAAGGGCGTAATGCAGAGTGTTGTTCCGCTCGGAGACGGAAGTGCACTTAAGCTGACAACTTCATATTATGATCCGCCGTGCGGCATAAATTATGACGGTGTGGGAATCACCCCGAACATTGAAGTGAAGCTTGAAAGCGGCGAAAAAATAGATTATTATTCGGTGAATAAAGAAGAATCTGTTATTAAAACAGCTATAACAGAGCTTTTGAAATAGTTATAAAACTACGAAGGTATACAAGATACAGATATAAAGGAGAGCATTATGGAAAACATCAAGACAGTAACACAAGAAGGCTATAATAAAATGTCGGAAGAACTTCATTATTTAAAAATGAAGAAACGTCAAGAGGTTATAGAAGCGATAGAAAAAGCACGTGAACTTGGAGACCTTTCCGAGAACAGCGAATACGATGAAGCCAAAGCCGAACAGGGTAAAGTTGAATCAAGAATTGCAGAGCTTGAAGAGCTTCTGAAAACTGTTCAGGTTATCAATCTGGATAATGTAAAGACCGATGTTGTCAGCATCGGAACGAGAGTAAAGGTTCTCAATATAACCAAAAATATCGAAGTGACGTATTCTCTTGTCGGATTCGGTGAAACAGATCCGATAAAGGGAAAAATATCCGATCAGTCTCCGATAGGAAAAGCAATAAAGCATACAAGAGTAGGAGATATCATTACTGTTGAAGTTCCTGTGGGAATTATGGAGCTCAAGATCCTTTCTATCGAAAAAGATAAGGATTAATTATTGATTATCTGTAGAATAAGAACACTAACTTTGTAATAGTGAAAGGTATAATTTAAAATGGCAGATGAGATCATCAAGGAAGAGTTTTCCGAAGAGGAAATAGAAGAAATAAATGAATTTGTAAGGATAAGAAAAGAAAAGCTGAGTGCTCTTGTCGAGCAGGGAAGAGACCCCTTTACACTTACAAAATTTGATTTTACCGCTCTTTCGGGAGAAATAAAAGAAAATTTTGAAGAGCTTGAGGGAAAGAGCGTTGCAATTGCCGGAAGAATGATGAGCCGCCGTATAATGGGTAAGGCATCCTTTGCCCATATAAGCGATCGAAGCGGACTCATTCAGATATATGTCAAGAGGGACGATGTCGGAGAAGACCTCTACAATCTTGATTTTAAGAAGTGGGATATAGGCGACATCATAGGAGTTGAAGGATTTGTATTCAAAACCCAGACGGGCGAAGTGTCGGTGCATGCTACAAAGCTGACACTCCTTGCAAAGTCGCTCCGTCCGCTTCCTGAGAAATATCACGGACTGACAAATACCGACATGCGTTACCGTCAGAGATATGTCGATCTTATAGTCAATCCCGAAGTAAAGGATACATTCTATAAAAGAAGCATGATCCTCAAGGAAACGAGAGCTTTTCTTGACAGTAAAGGATTTCTTGAGGTAGATACGCCTATACTTCTTCCGATCGAGATTGGTGCTTCGGCAAGATCTTTCAAAACACACCATAATGCACTCGATATGGATATGTATCTTCGTATCGAAACCGAGCTTTACCTCAAACGCCTTATAGTCGGCGGATTCGACAGAGTGTACGAGGTCGGAAGAATATTCAGAAATGAGGGAATGGATACAAAGCATAACCCCGAATTTACAACCATAGAGCTTTATCAGGCATATACCGATTATAAGGGAATGATGGATCTTGTAACAGAGCTGTACCCATATCTTGCTAAAAAGGTCTGCGGATCGAGTGTAATTACCTATCAGGGAAAGACTATCGACCTTGGAAAATGGGACAGACTTACAATGGTAGAATCGGTCAGAAAATATGCAGGAGTAGACTATGACTCGTGGGAGACCGACGAGCAGGCAAGAGCATGTGCAAAGGAAAAGCATGTAGAGGTCGCCCCCGACGCAACAAAGGGAAGAGTACTTCTTGAGTTCTTTGACGCATATGTAGAAGAGCAGCTTATACAGCCTACGATCATATATGATTATCCGATAGAGAATAGTCCCCTCGCAAAGAAAAAGCCTTCAAATCCGATGTTTACCGAAAGATTTGAGTACTTTATCAATGCAACAGAATACGGAAATGCATTCTCAGAGCTTAACGATCCGATCGATCAGAAGGAAAGATTTGAAAAACAGGTCGCACAGAAGAGAAAAGAAGAGCCGGATACAACAGCACAGGTAGACTATGACTATATCAATGCACTTGAATACGGTCTTGCCCCCACAGGCGGACTTGGCTTCGGAATCGACAGACTTGTAATGCTCCTTACAGATTCGGCATCGATTCGTGATGTATTGCTTTTCCCGACGATGAAGCCTTTGGACTGATATATAGGCTTATATAGAAGAATATAGGGATATATAGCAAATAGGCAATGGTCATAATACAAAATTTACGCCATTTTTCATGATGTTTATGTAGATTTATATAGACTTATTATTTAAAAGCGCATCTGCTTGTAAAAAAGCAGGTGCGCTTTTGGCGTATGTTTGGCGTAAATTGGCGTATACCTCTTTCTATCAGCGACTGTCAATGACCATGCGAGCCTGTCTGATAGAAAGTACATCATTTTACCGCATAGAAGGATATCCTGCTCCAAACCAATCGGAATCCTTTATAATTATAATGGTCGTCAGACTGTCGATACAATCATAATTTGGAGGAATCAAAATGAACAAGAAGAGGAACTACGAGATCCCGATTTGGGAGAAAAGTAATTTGACCTTGGATGAAGCTGCGGCATATTCCGGCATAGGTGTTTGCAAATTGCGACAGCTCAGTGATGAGGACGGCTGTGATTTTGTGCTGTGGGTTGGAAGAAAGCGGCTGATTAAGCGGCGTAAGTTAGATGAATACCTTGAACAGGCGTTTTCTATATAAGGAGGTTGGCAGAAATGACACATACAAAAATGAAACCGACAAACAGATATGATAGTCACCATATACGACTTCGTGTAGGAGAATATCAACGACCGAACGGAAGCTATGTTTATCGCTGGACATCACTCGGCGGCAAGCGACATTCGATGTATGCACCAACGCTGGATTTACTTCGGGAAAAAGAAAAATTGTTGTTTATTGATTTGCATATCGGGATTCATAACAATTTTCGCAATTTAACAGTGAATCAGTTGTTTGAACAATGGAAACTTCTGAAACGTGGCATTAAAGATAACACACTTAAAAATTACATCTATATGTATGATACCTTTGTAAGATCTACTTTCGGACAATTAAAGGTGGCTATGATTAAACGCTCTGACGTGAAAAGGTTTTATAACACCCTTGCTGATGAACGGATTTTAAAAATCAATACAATAGAGAATATCCACAATGTCCTGCATCAGGTTTTTCAGATAGCGGTTGATGACGAACTGCTCCGATCAAATCCGGCGGACCGGATGTTGAAGGAATTAAAACGATCTCATGATTATGATGGAGAAAGGCGAAAAGCATTGACAGTTGAACAGCAAAAGTTGTTTTTGCATTTTCTTGAAAATAGTGAGCAATACCGGCATTGGTATCCCATTTTCTATATTATGTTGAATACTGGTATGAGAGTCGGCGAGATTACTGGACTTCGTTGGTGTGATGTAGACTTACAGCGTGAATTTATTAGTGTGAACCACACACTGGTTTATTATAATCATCAGAATGACAGAGGCTGTTATTTTAGCATAAATACGCCGAAGACAAAAGCCGGAATTAGAGAGATTCTAATGACAAAAGGCGTTAGAAAGGCTTTTGAAGAAGAAAAAGAGCATCAATTAAAAGCAGGACTTGAAAGTATTGCTAACATTGACGGCTATAGTAATTTTGTATTTGTCAATCGTGAAGGTTATGTGCAACACCATGGTACACTCAATAAAGCACTCAGGCGAATTATCAGGGAGTGCAATGATGAAATATTACTTGCCGCAAATGAAGATGTTGAAGTATCTATAATAAATTGAAGGCAGTCAGGAATAAACCTGATTGCCTTCAATTTGACATGTACTCGTAGTTATCTTTGCATTAATTAATCAATATGTCTCTTATTTCCTCATGTTTTATTTGCTCACGAAGACTTGCGATATTATCTTCAATTAGCTTTCTATGCTCAATGAATTTTATACCATGACAAAGTGAAAGTACCCCCTCCAAATGATCAATCCATGATGAATATAAGGGCACAGCACTGCCACTCCAAGAGTATGAAGTGGGGGTTAATGGTAATTGCTTAAATAATTCAAAATCACTATTCAAATTAATGAACAATCTGAGATGCGTGGTTAGCAAATTGAGATCAATTTGAGATAATGCGTCAAACAAACATCTTATTTTTACTGAGTCAAAACAATTGAGCTCTATGAAATGCTTAATCCATGCATCAACCTTATTACGATATTGAGGGCTTTCTTTCAAAGGAAGAAAACTTTGCAAAATTTTAGGCATATATAAATTAGATATCTTGCATTTTGAAAAAGCTTCATTTATAATTACATCAATATTTTCAATATAATTATTATGCTTATAGAACACGCTGCATTTGGGTTCTATTTCGCTCAATTTGTTGTAGTTGTTGTCTTCCACGAGCCAATCAGCAAAATCCGTTAAAAATTCACTATCAAATAAACAAATCTCATAAAGATATTCTCCATCATAGTCAATGTGAGCATGATTAAGACACAAATAAATTGTTTCCAACAATTTAATGTCATCAGCAAAGAGTGCAATAACATTTTTGGGTTCTTCAATATGTTTGTTGAATAATAAATGAAAATATATGCCGACTATAAACGGAGAATAGTGTTTCTTTTCCAAAATGATTTTTGAGGAAGTAACTATGACATCTCTATCGATACATAAAAACTTTTTAAAAGAAAGAATGTTTCGATACGGAGAATTTGTTATGAATTTGTCTGAATCAGATCTTAAAAATTCATATAGTTTTTCAAGCTGTTTCTCATTGACATATTTCTGTGGCAATTCGGAAAAATAGGAATACATCCAATAATTATTTGTTGGAAGAGGAGCAGATGCAATAAGACGAAAAATCTGTTCTGCATCAAACAATTCAAACAAATCACAAATAATACTTGCTGGTGTGATTCCCTCAATGTTCTCTGAAGCAATAATTCTATATACCGAATAAATATACGATTCTTTGTCGTTTTTCAGCATTTGTAAAACGGTATGTATTCCTCTTGCGATATTATATGAATCTGAATGATCTATATTAATGTACTCTAAATAGATGTTAAACAGTAAATCAAATGTATTTTTTAAATCCATTGAGTTCTCAACATATTCTTTTATGTTATGTTCTGTTATGCGTTCACGTTCTTCGTATGATATTTCCAAATTCCATTTGGGGCCTATTAAAAGGTTGTATAGTTGCATTTTAGGAGAATCAACAAAAGTGTCCAGCGATTCAGTTGAACAGCCTGCATTATCAAAAATATCTCTTATATGAGATGCTATAAGGCATGGTTTCAGTTCGTCAGTTTTGAATGATGCGAGCATGATATCGCATATAAATTTTTTGTCAAATTCAATAATTTTATTGTTTGATTCATTGATGCCATGTCCATAATTCTTGAAAATATCGAGGATCTCAGCCTTATAGCAAGAGAACGTCGCAATTTTAGATAGGTTTGTCCACATAATTTTTCTGTATTGACACGCCGACTCTGAATAATTTAGAGATAATTGATTCATAATAAAACTTTTATTATTGCGAGATGCTTCCGTATAAGAAAAAGTTAGTTTAGAAAATTTGCTTGTAATATCAATATAAAGCAACGTGACATATTTGTTCTCCCAATTATTTGAATATTCAATAAACTTATTCAGAAGAGTAATTTGCGTATAAAAGTTGCAATCTCTGGATTGATTTTGAACGGAATAGTATGTAATTATTGCATGATAAAACTTTATATATAAATCAGGGTGCTTTTGATAGAATATAAAGAACAAATCTAAAGCTGAGTCTAAAAGCTCAGTGTCGGCAAAACCACCCAATATTGTTAAAATATCATTATCGACATTTTGATAGTTTCTGCCGGTTTTTCTGTCTATTTTCTCTGGTTTAATATCTATGGCTTCCATATCGTCAATAATGCTTTTAAGTATCAGCAATGTTTCTGATTGGTTTACGGCATAGAATGCTTTCATATATTCATAAAAGTCAGGAGATTTTTCATCACATAATTGATTCCAAACAGTAAGAATTTCACTTTTAACAAAAGCATATAGTGAATCATTTCGAAAAACATTTAAAAGAGTACTAACAGCGTGTATAGTTCTTTGCCTGGAAATTAAAAATCCGAATTTGATCGTCTTTGATAAACTTATAAGCTTAGTGTCTATAAAGATATATTTGAGGATATAGTTAGCAAAACACTGCTCTGAAAAGACAACGACCATATCATGATAGATATTAACAATTTCTTTAATATGCAATTGATATATAGCTTCCATAAATGCTTCTTGATTGATATTTAGTTCTTCTAATAACGGAAGCAACTGTTCAATGTGATCAAAACGTACTGTATTCAGGAAAGACATAATCCCAGCAACTATAAGTAAAGATTTATTTGTTACTAATTCAGCATCGTTTAGGGCTTTGCCATAATAATTGGTATACAATGTGGTTACATCATCTAACGAATCTAGACGATTAGTTTCGCTTGCAACTTTACCTGCCAACATAGCAATACGACAGTTTCCTTCAGATATTCTTGCAATTCGATCTAAATATTTATTATTGGTTATGCCAAAATATTCATTTACAATAGAACATATCTCTTCATCTGACAACAATTTGATCGCAATGGTTTCATATGTGGAAATTTCGCAAATTTCTGATTTTACTTTTTGAATGGCATAATCTCGCACGGAGATGAGGATTTTTACATTGTATCCGTCACTGCTTTTGTTAACATATTCTACAATGTGTTGTAATTCGGAAAGTTGGTTAGCATCGTCAATAAAAATAAAATAATCACCGGGTTTCTCGAAAAATATAATTAAATCTTGATATAACGGCATTGATCGATTATGGATGCAGTAGAAAGTTTCTTTTGTTTGCAATGTTCTATTGTTGGCATATTCCAAAGCCAAACGAGTCTTGCCAATACCTGCAGGACCGGATAGTAGAACGATATTATGAGTTTGAAAGGCAATATCAATACTTTGCAATTCCTGTTTTCTAAACATAAACTTTGTTTGCAAGGGAGCGACTAAAGTGTTTGCGTCATACTGATGAATAAAGTCATCAAATGATTGGATTTGTTGTGTGTCCACGCTTAAATTCAAATAATCTCTAATAATTGATGGATATTTTACAAAAAGATCATTAGCCAATTTATCAATTCCGATAAGCGTTAGCTTTACATTTAAATCTTTACATATTTGTTTAAGGTCAGCATCATCCTTCGGAGTAATATTTGATGAGGTGTGACAATAGACAATTTCTATGATTTTGTCGGTAGATATACCCGTATATTCGGAATCTAAGCATTTTTCTAGATCGGCATATATTTTTTTAACGAGATTATTTTTTTGAGTTGTATATTCTGCAAAAATATAGTTTCCGTTGCTGATACAAAAGTATGTATCCGGGGTTCCTTTGGTCGTTTTTGTAGTTCCTGACATAGTGCCGAGAGCAACTAAATTAGGGTAACCTTCTTTAGACAAATAAGCATCGCAAAGAATTTGAAAACTTCCAGCATCCAATTGATTGATTCGTTCTTTAATGGATGTAATTTTAGCCATATTACTATCTCCTGCGTAATTGTGATTCTTATTAGTATTATAGCATAGATTATTTTTAACCTCAATATATATATAATTTTTTTACATATGGTAAAAGATTTTGCAGATTATATTTAAAAGCATACGCACCAGTCATGATTCCATTCATAGTAATGTGGTGTACATAAAATGACTTGTCGTTCACATAGATAATATTAGTAAAGTTTGAATGGAATAGTGTGTTGTGTATAACAATTTCTTTGAGTGGCGCAAAAGAGAGTCTGTAATATATTGAAAATTTGCTTCTAAGATGCTATAATAATTGTATGTAAATCTTATTGTGGTTTTATAGTCGGAATATTAAGCAATGAAATTCTACGCCATTTACGCCAAACCTTACGCCAATTCCTCTAATGGTGGCAGGCGTTGGCAGTCAAATACAGTGCGTAAGCAATTTGGATGCTCTCGGATATATAGATATATAGGCACATATAGACTTATATAGAAAATATCCACAGGCAATCCCCACAATGAAACCGATTGACTAAATAAAGCCTTTATAACTCTGTATATCGCCCGATATGCAGAGTTATTTTGCAAACTTAAACTAAAGTTTACACAATTCATGCACAAGACCATTTTTCGGTGCATCTCCTATGCTATTATAGCAGTAAAAAAAGAAAAGGGGGATACTATGTATTTAGAAACATTCAGATTGCCGATTAATATTGAAGATAGATTGCTGGCTGAAAAAGCCGCACAAAACGGCGGCTCTTATGGATATGTAGACAACCCCTATCCATGCGGTTTGTTTTCAAAAAAGGAACTGTACGAGGTCGGGTTTAAGAAGATTACAATTTTCTATGGGGGCAACGGTTCGGGAAAAAGTACATTGCTGAATCTGATTGCCGAGAAATTAAAGCTTAATCGTATCGCACCCTATAATTCGGGTGAGATGTTTGCCTCTTATGTAGAAAATTGTGAATATTCTCTCGGCTATGATGATGAAGGGTTTCAGCATCGGATCCCTAACGGCAGTCGAATCATAACCAGTGATGATATTTTTGATTACATGCTTACCGTGCGAACAAACAATAATGAAATAAGCGAAAGCAAGGAAGAAGCAAAGAAGGAGTATACAAACTTAAAATACGGCGAAACGGTAAAATTCGGGGGATTTGAAGATTATGAGGCATTAAGGTTGCAGCTGCTTGCCCGTCAGAAATCCGTTACACGCAGACAGTTTATCCGAAGAACAGCAGGAGAGGAAGTAAAACTGAACAGCAATGGAGAAACGGCTTTGTATTATTTTGATAAAAAATTAAAAAATGATACTCTATATTGCCTGGACGAGCCCGAAAACAGTATGTCGCCTGCTATGCAGCTGGAACTAACGAAAATGCTGGAGAAAATGGCTCGCTATTGCGGATGCCAATTTATCATTGCGACTCATTCCCCTTTCCTTTTGGCGTTGGAGGGGGCAAGAATATATGATCTCGATTCACGCCCGGTAGAAATAAAAAATTGGTGGGAGCTTGAAAACACAAAAATATATTTTGATTTTTTCAACAGGAACAGGCATCTTTTTGAAAATAACTTTTAAACCGATTTAAGATACAAGTTAAGCCGCAAATATTTCCGCTATCTGAACTTAGCGGAACTTATCGAAATCGCTTAAAGTCAGTGGGTGCGAGAAATGCGAGAAATCGGAAGTTATCGGGCATGAGCGAAACTTATCAAAAGTATTCACGAGAAGTTCTGACGATGAAGTCATTGTACTGAGGAAAAATCGAAGAAAACTTTTTGATTGGTTGTTATCCATAGAGTTTATTTATCTTTTATATGGAGGAGAAAACATGGCGAATTACGGTATATGCGGGATCGACTGCGACGCATGCAAATTCAAAACCGAACAGAATTGTAAAGGTTGTAAAACAATTAAAGGCAAGGTCTTTTGGGGCGAGTGTGAATTATACAGCTGCAATTCCGAAAAAAAGCAGGAGCATTGCGGAAAATGTAAGCAGTTTCCCTGCGACAAACTGAAAGAGTGGGCTTCTTCGGAAAACCCCGAGAGAATCGACAATCTTAAAAACTTATAATCATGTATTGGAATTTTGTTTGCATCGTTCCTTACGTCAGCACATACGATGGAAACAGTAATATATTGGCGTATATATTGATTGAACTGTTTTAAAATGATTTCGATGGTAACTTGCGGAAAAATATAGGTAGTCATATCATGCAAAGTCCAAAAATCCCGACAATGAAACCTTTTGATTGGGGGAAAGTGTCATAACACCGGTATTTATGCGGGTTCAGGATTTGGATGGATTCCGAAAAATACATCTTTACATTAAACTTACATCAAATGGTGCATGAAGTTGTGCGGAGATGAAAAAAACTCATAATTTACAGAATGAATGGGCAGTCCTATAACGGGATTGCCCATTCTATCAAAAAAATACGCAAGTCAAATCAAGTAAAAATATATTCTGATAAGTATAATGAATATGTCAGTCAAAAGGAGGTGCTAAAGGATGTTTGAATGGCAAAGGAGTATTCAAAGTATTGTTCTTGAAATTGATAAAAACATAAAGGAACAAAATAATGAGGCCTTAACGCTTTTAAACCTTGCAGGATTTCTCGGATATTCGGAGTATTACGTTTCAAGAAAGTTCAGAGAAATATCCGGAATGCAACTGAGAGATTATCTGCGTTACAGAAAACTTGCTTTTGCACTTAAAGATATTCGGGATACCAAAGAAGGAATCTTAGATATTGCCGTAAGATACGGGTTCTCATCACACGAAGCATTTACCCGTGCCTTTAAGGAAGCGTACGGAACTACGCCGAGCGAATATCGAAATAATCCCACTCCGGTCGTGCTTCGCACAGCGATCAAGCCTTTTGACTGCTACTTATTAGGAGTAGGAGGAACAGGTATGGCTAAATCAACGGGAAACATCAAAATATATTTTGTAACCATTCCGGCACACAAGTTTTTACACATCAGAAACTATGAAAGTATAGGTTACTTTGATTTTTGGCAAAAGCAAGGTGCTATCTCCGGACAGGATTGCGCAACGATTTGCGGTTTGCTTGATAGCATTAAAGGCAAATTGGACGATGTGGGCGGCAATGAAGCAAATGCAGGAAGCGGTCAGCTTATGGCATTTATTAACGAACCGAAAGGTAGAATATGCAGTTGGGGAATTCCTCTTGCGGAAGCCTACGGCGTTCGTTTGCCGTCAGATTATGACGGCGAAGTACCGCAACAAATGCAGGTGATGGATGTACCCGCAGGCGAGTATATTGTTTTTGAACACGGAGCATTTGATTTTGAAACCGAAAATCAGGCGGTTGAAGCTGAGATAGAAAAGGCAATGAAAGAGTTTGATTACGAAAAAAACGGTTACGAATTAGATATTACTCAGGGCAGAGTATTTTACTTCTACCACGATTGCAAACGCTTTTGGAAGTATGTCAGACCGGTTAAGAAAATAAATTAATATATCAAGTTTATGATCTTGGGAGAGTAACATCTTTCAAGGTGTTTATTTGTTTATTGCAAATAACAAACAACCCATATATAGCAATTTCTTTGCTACACATGGGTTGTTTTCGTATAGAAATCTTGTTTTACTGAAACGCCTTAAGAAACTTTGGTATTGTTTGGACTTAACGACCTGCTACAGCGAGATTTTAGAATTAGAATAGCCGTAAACTGCTAAGATACCGGAAGAATTGCCGCTTTAATGCTTTGCATTAGCAGCGATACCTTGTTCATTTTACATAAGGAAATCAGCCGGATCAATGTGGCATTAAAACCCTTCTCTTAATATCAAATCAAATTCAGGGAAGTGTTTTTTGACAACGATCGGTCTGCCTTCTTTGTCAATAAAACAATGGGAAGAAGATGCAACCGCCACAATGTCACCTGAGTTAATATTTCTCATAGTATACGTAAGGGTCAACTTTACTCCGGTATATTGTTTCAGGTTTACCTCAATTTCGATTTCATCGCCGTAGGTGGTAGGGTGTTTGTACTCACAGTTAACTGACACAACAGGAGAAGCAGTACCTTGTGCCTCCAATCGGGTCATTGGGTAACCGATTTTTTCAAGGAAGTCCATCCTTGCTTCTTCCATAAAACGAATATAATTTGAATGGTGTGTAATGCCCATTTTATCGGTTTCATAGTAATTGACCTTGTGTATGTATCTGCTCATATATCCCTCTATTCCTGATTATTTGTCAGTTCACCCAGGGTCATTTCACCCCAGCTGTAATTTGACAGATAACTACCCTTAAAGAGCTGCGAATATTCTTCCTTGCCGGACAGATAGTTATACAGATCACATTGAACTTTTCCGGTTACAATACGTCTTTTGCCGTCAACAGTTTCAAGTATATCGGAAATACCGTATTCTTCCAACGTGTTCTTCAAGCGAAGTGCCACTTTTCGATATCTTGACAATGTTACGGTGTTGGCAGGTTCATCTTCCCAAAGAAAACTGATTGCTTCTTCTGAGGTAACATATCCGCCTTTTCGGTCAACGAGAAGAGCAAACAATTCTTTTGATTTCTTATTTCTGAAAGCAATCGGCTTATCTCCGACAAACACATCAAAGTATCCAAAGGTACGGATAGAAACGGTACGATTCTCGGACAGATTCTTTTTTTCACTCGTTTGGGTGTCTTCAACAGAATATAGCATAACATATCTCGGAGAAGTGCCGGTAGCTTCTCTTTGAGAGCATATTGCCTTGATTCGATGCTCTGTTTCAGTCTTATAATCAAAGTATGTAAATTCAGCTTCGCCGGTTCTGAGAAGCTCTGCAAAATCTTCGTATGCCGCTTCGCTGTACGCAACAAAGTTTTCGATCGGAGTATATTTTTCGGTCAAAAGAAGCCATTCTTCTTTCGTATACCCGAAAAACTCATATACGTTTTCACTTGCATACAGAGGCTTCACCGTTCCTTTTGCCGTTACTTCAAAAGCTGCTATACCGTCAGAAAAACGCATAACAAGCTCTTTCATATTTTCTTTTAACTGGACATTCTCTGTACGCAGCATTTCGGTTTCCTCTGTTTCCTGAACAGTTCGGCAACAGAAAAAGCTGACAGACTCATCTATCTTAATAAATATACCGTTATATTTCTTGTTCTCACCGTCAGATGCCTTGGCTATATAGTCTATTTGTGGCGGTGCATCAAGATCGTAAAGCTTTTTTTGACAGAAATTCTTAAAAAAAGTGTGTACTCGGTTACGATGCTCAGGATGAACAGCGCCTATGATCCATTTATCCAAAGCTTCATCAATCTGCATAGCTATGCCTTCAAATCTTTTGAATGATGATGTATCCTCGCAATGCAGACATTTTACGGTATTGGCATCAAGATCAAACTCGAATATCTTATCGTAAACATCAGCGAGAGCTTTCATATAACGTTTGGTCTCAGTTGTCTTTCGGGTGTGATGTCGTTCGGTGATATCCATACAAACGCTTTGGAACTCCTCCACTCCCTGCTCGTTTACACATTTTGTTACCCATCCAAACACATATGCACGGGTTCCGTCACAACGGAGCAATGTCATTTCTCCTGCAATGGGGGCATCAGCGGAATAAACACGGTTCAGATATTTGGAAAATCTACGACGTTCTTCCATCGGTATCATCAGGAAAATATTGTTTTTATACATCTCAAGATAATCCAACTCTCCGTCTACCGATGTCGGAAAACGAAACATATCGATCATTGTCTGATTGATATAGGTGATCTTTGGCTGCATCTCACAGGTATATTTCAAAAATCCGCAGGGTATGGTTTCGTTCAGAAACTGCAGATCATTGTTTGCACTTTTAAAATCGGTTATATCTGTCAGAACAGAAGAACCGACGAGAGTACCGTCACTCAATCTTTTTGATGTGACGTTATCTCTTACGTTTATCACACTGCCATCCTTTTTTATGAGTCTGTACTCTGCACTAAGCGTTTGCTCATTATTTGTCAGGCTGTGTATAAATTCGGAATATCTTTCACGGTCGGCAGGGTGAACCATCAGCATATAGAGATCTTTGCTTTCGTGAAGTAATTCATCTTTCTGAAAGTTTACCATATCACAAAAATTCTGGCTCACATAACTCAAATGAATCGGATCGCTTAATATGTACTGATGAAAGCCGCTGATCTGCCGATCAAGCATATCCTCAATGTTGGTTAGAATATTGTTCATAAAAACTCCTTTTTGCAGAGAGCGTGTTCTCTGCCTACGGGATAAGTATAAAAGTTAAAATCAGTATACCATGTGATTATAACGAAATTTTGACTTTTTTACGATTTTGATATTATTTCTGTATGGGGAATGTTTTAACGGTAAGTACTGCCGAGGTTACATCGGATCTACCCACACTGACAAGAGTGTTTCCGATGATACATATTTCTATATTCTATACTTTTCTAATTCTTACTGCGTAAAACAGTCTTTTGTATTTTACCGCTGATGGTTTTCGGCATTTCGTCCACAAATTCAATCGTGCGGATCCACTTATATTCCGCAAGTTTTCGGTTACAGAACTCTTTGATCTCAAATTCAAGTTCTTTTGTCTGAGCATAACCCTGACCAAGCACGATAACTGCTTTTATCGATTGGCCTCTGAGAGGATCAGGCACACCGATCACACTGCACTCCACAACAGCAGGGTGCTCCATCAGAACATTTTCCACCTCATAAGGACCTACACGGAAACCGCCGGTTTTTATAATATCATCAAACCGACCGTGGAACCAATATCGTCCGTTTCCGTCCATATATGCCGCATCCCCCGTGTGATATACACCGTTTCGCCATACATATTTATACTGTTCTTCATTATCAAGATAGGCAGTAAAAACCCCCGGTTGTTTTCCGGGTTTTTCCGGTATAATAACTACCTCGCCAATCTCTCCGACATTAACCGGTCTGCCGTCCTTTCCGTGAAGTTCAATATTATAGAATGGAGAGGGGGTTCCCATTGATCCTTCAACCGCATCATTACCGTTGAAGTTCGCCATAAGAAGTGCCGTTTCGGTCTGACCGTATCCCTCACAAAGAGGAATTCGGGTGCGTTCGGTAAATTTGCGGAATACTTCAGGTGCCAGCATTTCTCCTGCAGTTGAAGCATGCTTGAGTGTCGGCATATCGGGAATACCCTTGCGGACAAGATAGCGATAGACTGTGGGAGGAGCACAGAAAGAAGTTACACCGTAACGGTTAATTACATTGGTGAGCTGCTTGGGGTCAAAATTATCAAAGTCATAAACCATTACCGCACTGCCGACAAGCCATTGACCGTAGATCTTTCCCCAAGATGATTTCGCCCAACCTGTTTCGGCAACCGTAAAGTGAAGTCCGTTATCTTCGGCATGTTGCCAATATTTTGCTGTTACAATGTGAGCAAGAGGATATGTGTAATCATGGATCACGCCTTTGGGATAACCTGTGGTGCCTGAGGTGAAATACAGGATCATAGGATCTGTTGCCGAGGTAGAAATGCGATCAAATTCACTGCTTGCTTTTTCGGTTGCTGAGGTGATGTTTTCAAAACCGTCTGCATCTGCCTGCACACACCAAAGCTTTGCCGACATTTCCGACTGTTTCAAGGCTGCCGAAATTTTATCCGTAACCTCATTTTGAGAAGTACATACGATCGCTTTTACATTGGAGGCTTTGATACGATATACAAAATCACTTACAGTCAGCATATGTGTTGCAGGAATCATAACAGCCCCCAACTTATGCAGAGCTACCGCCGCAAACCAGTATTCATAATGACGCTTCAGGATCAGCATTACACGGTCACCATGACCGATACCGGAAGAACGGAATACATTAGCCATTTGATTACTGTATTTCTTAATGTCTGAGAATGTAAAAATGCGTTCTTTACCTTCGACATTGCACCATACAAGTGCCTTTTTATCAGGTGATTCATCTGCTATTCGATCTACAACATCATAACCGAAGTTAAAATTATCGGGATAGTCGAGCGTCAGCTTTTTCAGATCACCGTGTTCATCGGTGATCTCGTGGCAATATTTTTGATATAAGCTCATAATTACTCCTTTACAATTGCACTGACACCGATATTACGGAATCTGTCATAACGGCTTCCGATAAGGTCAAGATCACCTGTCAGTTCCTTGATTTCTTCAACTAATAGAGCAGAGATTCGGTCATAGAATTCTTTTTTGCCGATTTCTTTTTCAGAGAGGATGCGTTCGATCACGCCAAGACTTTTTGCATCCTCCGCAGTAAGCTTCAGGTTCGCTGCAGCTGTTTCAGCTTTTGATGAGTCTTTCCAAAGAATACTTGCACATCCTTCAGGAGAGATAACCGAATAAACGGCGTTTTGCAGCATCCATACCCGGTCTGCAACTGCAAGAGCAAGTGCACCTCCGCTGCCGCCTTCGCCGATAAGGATAGAAATAACAGGAACACAAAGTGTGGACATTTCCATCAGATTCTCTGCGATCGCTTCACCCTGTCCGCGCTCCTCTGCACCGATACCGCAGTAAGCTCCGGAGGTATCTATAAAGCAGATGATCGGTCTGCCGAACTTTTCCGCCTGTTTCATCAATCGAAGTGCCTTGCGATAGCCCTCAGGGTGCGGTGCACCGAAATTGCGGTAGGTGCGTTCCTTTGCAGTATGTCCCTTTTCTATGGCTATAACCGTAACGGGATCGCCATTCAGCTTTGCGATTCCGCCGACGATTGCCGGATCATCCGCATAGCGGCGGTCTCCGTGAAATTCAATAAATCCTTTGAATATGTTCTTAATATAATCAAGCCCGGTCGGTCTGTTGTTATCACGGGCAAGCCTCACTCTCTCATATGCCGCTTCGTTCATATAATTGCTCTCCTGTCATGCATTTTCAGTAGCTCACACAGATATTTCTTTTGGTTGGCACGGGGAACAATACTGTCAACAAAGCCATGCTCCAGAACAAATTCTGACTTTTGAAATCCTTTGGGCAGCGATTTCTTTGTGGTCTGTTCGATGACTCTTGCACCCGCAAAACCAACGGTTGCTCCCGGCTCTGCTAATATAATGTCAGCCTCCATCGCAAAGCTGGCAGTTACGCCGCCTGTGGTCGGATCGGTAAGCATCACAATATATAAAAGACCTGCATCGCTATGACGTTTGACCGCCGCACTTGTTTTTGCCATCTGCATTAATGATAAAAGACCTTCCTGCATACGGGCGCCGCCTGAGACCGTAAATCCGACAACAGGCAAGTGGTACTGTATGGCATACTCAAACAGTAATGTAATTTTTTCACCGACAGCACTTCCCATACTGCCCATCATAAAATAGGATTCCATCACGAACAGGCAGCATTTTTGTGTACCGATCGTAGCCGTGCCGCAGATAACAGCTTCTTCTTCACCGCTTGCCACACGTACAGTTTCCACTTTGTCCCTGTATCCCGGAAAATCCAGCGGATTATCCGTTCTCATTCCCCGATACAGCTCATGAAAGCTGTCTTTATCAACGATCATCTGAATGCGTTGGCGTGCTTTCATACGAAAGTGGTAACCGCAGGGACAAACAAGAGCATTTGCCCAAAGTCGGCTGAGGGGAATATCTTTATGGCAATTCGGGCAATTCTTTTCAGGTTCACCGTCATCCTGATGTACCGGAGCAGAAGTACGACCGCCTGCCTCTAACTGGTTTTTCGGTTTTAAAAAATTCATCAATGCCATTTTTATGACCATGGCTTTCGCATGAGCGAAAGCGTCCTTTCTTGCGGAATTGGGGGAGGGTGCGGAGCAAAATCGCCGTTGTTGAAACGGCGAAAGTCACAAAACGCCGTTTGAAAGATTTATCTTTCAAACCTTCACCTATTTCCCATAAATGTTAAATCATAATTGCCCGATGTGAAGCGATCATCCTCCACGATCTGCAGTTGTTCCTCGATATTTGTCGGTATACCTTCAATCACCAATTCACAGAGTGCCGCACGCATCTTGCGAAGAGTTTCCTCACGGGTTTTCGCAAACACGATAAGCTTTCCGAGTAGTGAATCGTAATACGGAGATACGGATGTTCCTGAAATCAGGCAGGTATCAAAACGCACCGAGGGACCGCCGGGAACATGAAGCATTTTCAACGTTCCGCAACTGGTTGCATTTATACGGCACTCAATGGCAGAGCCGTTCATCCGTATATCCTCCTGAGTAAAGTTCAGGGCGATGCCTGCGGCGATTCTTATCTGCCACTTTACAAGATCAATTCCTGTCAGCATTTCGGTAACGCAATGTTCCACCTGCAAGCGGACATTCATTTCCATAAACCAGAAATTGCCCTCTTTATCGAGCAGAAATTCCAAGGTTCCCGCACCTACATAGCCGATCTTTTTAACAGCATCCAGGGCAAGCTCTATGATCTTTTGCCTTTGTTCGGTTTTTACGGCAGGAGAAGGTGTTTCTTCGAGTAGTTTTTGGTTTCTTCTCTGCAAGGAACAATCACGGTCACCAAGACATACAACATTTCCATGCTCATCGGCAAGGATCTGCAGCTCTACGTGCCTTGCAGGAAAAATGTATTTTTCAATATATATACTTCCGTCGCCAAAAGCGCTGACGGCTTCACTTGTCGCCTGTAGATAAGCATTTTCCAATTCATCCGCAGAGCGAGTCAGTCTGATTCCCCGACCGCCGCCGCCTGCACAAGCTTTGAGCATAACAGGATAACCGATCTTTTCGGCGGCTCTTTTTGCTTCTTCAACAGATGTTACAGCCTTTGTACCGGGAATGACCGAAAGTCCCGTACCGCGTATCAGCTCTTTGAGTATTGCCTTATCGCTCAAACGTTCCATATTTTCAGGGTCAGGACCGATAAATACCAATCCGTTCTTTCTGCAAAGCCGTGCAAAATGTGCATTTTCAGAAAGAAATCCGTAACCTGGATGGATCGCCTGAGCACCCGCCAGAATGGCGGTGCTGATAATTTGATTTTCATTCAGATAGCTTTCCGATGCTTCGGGGCTGCCGATGCAATAGCTTTGATCAGCAAGTGCCACGTGCAAGGCATTCTTATCCGCCTCAGAATATACAGCCACCGTAGCCACGCCCATTTCCTTGCAAGCCCGGATAATGCGGACGGCGATCTCGCCTCGGTTGGCAATCAGTATTTTTGAAAACATAGTTATGACCATGGCTTTCGCAATGCGAAAGCTTCCTTTCATGTGGAATTGGGGCTGGTTTTGCACTGCAAAATCGCCGCGTCAGCGGCGAAAGCCACAAAACACTGTCTGAAAATTTATTTTTCAGACTTTACTCTCCTGTAATTGCAAAGGAAAATTCAGCGGATACACAAAGTTTTCCGTCAACAGTGATAGTGCCTTCAGCAAAATAAAAGGGATGCTTCGATCTTTTTATATGGCATTGTGTCTCAACCGTATCGCCCGGTTTTACAGGAGAGCGGAATTTGACATTATTAAGACCTGTGTAAACAGTCAGCTCTCCTTCTCTGATTACATCCTGCATCAGCACACAAGCGGACTGAGCCAGTATCTCACAGAGAATCACGCCGGGAACGATGGGGTTACCGGGAAAGTGGCCTTTTAAGAAAAATTCATCCCCGCGAACGGTATAATGCCCGATAGCAGTACCTTCATTGCTTTCAACATCATCAAGAAGCAACATATTGTCTCTGTGAGGCATTATCTTCATAATTTCTTCTCTATTCATATTTTTGACCACGGCTTTCGCATTGCGAAAGCTTCCTTTCATGTGGAATTGGGGCTGGTTTTGCACTGCAAAATCGCCGCCGTATAGATTGCGAAAACCGCAAGGCAAAAGCCACAAAACACCGTCTGAAAAATTTATTTTTCAAACTTCTATCTCCTGATACGGAACAGCTCCGTTCCGTAGTCCACGACCTGACCGTTGGTAACACACACCTTCGAAATCACACCGTCTTCTTCTGAGGTTATTTCGTTCATCAGCTTCATGGCTTCTACTATACAAAGTGTCTGACCTTTTTTTACGCTGTCTCCCACTGCAACATAAGGATCTGCATTCCCGGCAGGAGCTGCATAAAACACACCCACGATGGGGGATTTTACGCTGATATAGTCCTTATTTTCAACGATAGCAGTCTGCGGAGCAGAAACCGACTCAGGAACGGAATATACAGTTTCTTTTGCCTGAACCGTTACAGAACGCTCAAGACGGACCTTGCTGTTATCCTCAGTAATTTCAAGACCGGTAAGACCGAGTTCTTTCATCAATTCGGCATATTTTCGGATATCTGTTTCTTTCATAAAATTACACCTTTCTGAAAGCGAGACAAGCGTTGTGACCGCCAAATCCAAGTGAATTTGACAAAGCCAATGTAATGTCGGCGTTTACTGCGGTGTTCGGTACGCAGTTCAGGTCACAGGCTTCATCCTGCTCGTTCAAATTGATGGTAGGCGGAATTACGCCCTCATTCAGTGCGAAAAGACAAGCCAATGCTTCAATTGCACCTGCGGCACCCAGCATATGACCGGTCATAGACTTTGTGGAGCTGATATAGACTTTTCTCGCATTTTCTTCACCGAATGCTTTCTTAATGGCCGCAGTTTCTATCACGTCGTTCATTGGGGTGCCTGTGCCATGCGCATTTACATAAACAATATCACCCTCGGTATATCCGGCTTCACGCATAGCATCAATCATTGCCTGAGCACCGCCCCTTGCTTCGGGATGGGGAGCTGTGATGTGGTGAGCATCACAGGTAGAACCGTAGCCGCATACCTCGCCGTAGATCTTGGCTTTTCGTGCCTTTGCGTGTTCATATTCCTCCAGAACAAGTGCTGTTGCACCTTCACCGATGACAAAGCCTCCCCTGCGTCTGTCAAAAGGAAGGGATGCTTCATTTGGATCTTCAGAGGTAGACAGTGCCTGCATATTGACAAAACCCGCAATGGCAGACGGACAAATCGCGGCTTCTGCACCGCCTGTGATAACAGCGTCGGCATATCCGTGACGTATAAGGCGCATGGCTTCACCAATGGCATTTGAGCCGGAGGCACAAGCGGTTACCGCAGGCATAGCAGAGCCACGGCAGTCGTGACGAATGGCGATCATACCTGCCGCCATATTTCCGATCATCATAGGTACAAACAGCGGAGAAATACGGCGAGGGCCTTTCTCCATAAGCTTTGTATGCTCGTTTTCAAATGTACCGATTCCGCCGATGCCCGTACCGAAAATAACAGCAAAGCGTTCCGGTTCAACGGTACCCTTAACACCGCTTTCGTCAACTGCCTGCTGTGCGGCGGCAACGGCAAACTGTGCATAACGATCGGTACGAAGGATCTCGTTCACTTCCAAATACTCTTTTGGATCGAAATCCTTGACTTGGGCAGCCAGCTTTGCCTTGAATTTTTCTGTATCAAAAAGTGTAATGCGATCAATTCCGTTTTTGCCATTTTTCATAGCTACCCAGGTATCGGTCACATTATTTCCCAAAGGGGTAATTGCACCGATACCGGTAACAACGACTCTTCTGTTTTCACTCATAATTTTCTCCTTACATAGCGATTTACATAGCGATTAGCGATTTATATAGCGACTAGCGATTTACATAGCGATGCCGCCGTCAACACGGAGGACTTCGCCGGTTACATATTTTGCAGTCGCAAGGTATGCAACTGCATCTGCCACATCTTGCGTTTCACCCATCGTTCCGAGAGGAATCATTTTAAGCAGTGGGTTGTCTGTCTGTTGGCCTGTCATATCGGTTGCGATAAAGCCGGGAGCGACAGCGTTACATCGGATTCCTTTAGGTGCCAATTCCTTGGCAACCGACTTGGTAAGACCGATAAGCCCCGCCTTGGATGCAGAGTAGTTACACTGTCCCGCATTACCCATTATTCCCGAGACAGAGGTGATATTGATAATACATCCGTCACGGTTACGGATGAACAATCCCGTCATATGACGGATCATATTGAATGCACCTTTGAGGTTGGTATTAATTACAGAATCAAAATCTTCTTCCTTCATCATAGCGAGCAAACCGTCACGGGTGATACCTGCGTTGTTGATGAGAATATGTGCTGTTCCGAAATCAGCCTTTATTTTTGCGGTGATTTCTTTGACTGCGGAAAAATCTGCAACATCGCATTGATATGACTTTGCATTCACGCCGTATTCGCGCTTGCACTCGTCGCAAACATTCTCAGCGGATACTGCATTTCCGGCGTAAATAACAGCGATATTACAGCCGAGCGATGCCAGCTTATATGCGATCGCTTTGCCGATTCCGCGTGAGCCTCCCGTTACAACGGCTGTTTTTCCTTTTAACATGTTTCCGCCTCCGCAAGATATTCGGTAACGCTTACTGCTTTCACATCAGCATTAATTTTCTTTATCATATTGGTGAGTGTTTTTCCCGGTCCGATTTCAATGAAAGTATCGATACCGTCAGAGATCATATTGCGGATAATTCTCTCCCACTGTACGGGATTGCATATCTGCTTTGACAGCAGACCTGCCACATCTTCGCTATAAGGCAGTGCAGTCATATTGGAATAGATCGTAACACTTCTTTCCCTGACTTCCGACCTTTCCAACTCTTCAGCGAAAGCCTCTGCTGCTTCCTTCATAAACGGCGAATGAAACGCCCCGGTTACTTTAAGAGGAATAGCTTTGCCTCCTGCGTTTTTTACATCGGCAAAAAAGCTTTTCATCTGAGAGGAAAGACCCGAAACGGTGATCTGACCGGGGCAGTTGAAGTTTACAGGGTAAACATCTGAATACCTATTGCAAATTTCGTTTACCTGCTCAGCTGTCAGCTTTACAACAGCCGCCATAGAAGTGTCGAACTTTTCAGCTTCACGCTGCATAAGCTCTCCGCGCTTACAGACAAGACGAAATCCGGTTTCATTATCGAATACTCCGCTGACTGTGGCGGCAACAACTTCGCCGAGAGAAAAACCCGCAACTGCATTCGGTATGATTCCTTTTTCCATTAAAACTGAAGCCGCCGCCAGCTCGGTTGCAAACAGGCAAGGCTGTGTATTTTTTGTTTTCTTCAGTTCATCTTCTGTGCCCTCAAAGCATTGAGCAGATGTGCCGGGACGCAGTCTGTCGCATAGCTCATAGACCTGTGATGCAACAGGATACTTTTCGGCAAGATCTTTTCCCATACCGGGATATTGGTCGCCCTGACCTGAAAAAACAAATGCTATTTTATCCATTGTGATGCCCTCAGAAGGATGGGCTCTGCATCCTCTATAACTTCCTTAACGATTTCAGCGGCGGGTTGTTCTTTCTTTACCATAGCGGCGATCTGCCCTGAAAGGAAACAGCCCTTTTCGCTGTCGCCTTCTTGCACCGCACGACGCAACGCTCCTGTACCCATTGCTTCCAGTTCTTCGTCCGGCATACCGCCATATTCTGCTTTTGAATAATCCCGTGCAAACTGTGTGCGAAGGCTTCTTACCGGATGACCTAAGCGTTTACCCGTTACCATTGTGCAAAGATCGGTAGCGTTCAATATCTTCTCCTTATAGGCAGGATGGATTGTACATTCTTCTGCACTTAAAAAGCGGGTGCCCATCTGAACACCGCATGCACCTAGCATAAAGGCTGCCGCAACACCTCTGCCGTCTGCAATACCGCCTGCGGCGATGACCGGTAAGGTAGTGGCATCACAGATCTGCGGAACCAACACCATCGTAGTAAGCTCACCCACATGACCGCCGCTTTCGCCGCCTTCCGCAATCAATGCGGAAGCACCGAGACGTGTCATAAGCTTAGCCATACCAACCGAAGCAACAACAGGAATTACCTTAATGCCGGAGGTAAGCCAATCTTTAATGTATTTTGACGGATTGCCCGCCCCTGTAGTTACGACCTCAACTTTTTCTTCTATAACAACTTTAGCCACCTCATCCGCAAAAGGACTCAGCAGCATTATATTTACGCCGATGGGTTTATCGGTGATACTCTTTGCGACCCGAATCTGCCCTCTTACATAATCGCCGGGAGCATTTCCTGCAGCAATTATGCCGAGACCGCCGCCGTCGGACACGGCGGCTGCCAGTTTACCGTCAGCGATCCAAGCCATACCACCCTGAAATACCGGGTATTTGATTCCCAGCATCTCACAAATTGCTGACTTAATCATAAAATTAACCCTGTTTACTCTGAATAAACTTATCCAGATCGTCAATCGTTTCTATTTTCTGATCCAACTCGATCTCGATGCCTATTTCATCTTCAAGATTCATGAGAAGTTCTACAGTATCAAGAGAGTCGATGCCGAGTTCTGAGAATTTGCTCTCCGGTTTTACGGCGGAAATGTCACAACCTGTGCGTTCCGAAACAATTTTAGCGATAGTGTCAAAGTACATAGCAATATGCCTCCAAAATGAATTTTCAAGCGATCTGTATCTGCTTGTTGATCTTATTATACTGATGCACTGTTCCATAATGAGTCCTTTGGCGTTCCATTTTCGTTCTTGAAATAAAAAATATTTGCGTTGGTGCAGGAGGTTTGTCGTGAGACCGCGAAAGCAGCAGACAGGCGGTATAGACATTACAGCAAAAAGACATACGGAAAAATGTGAAATTGACGCCGGAATTTGTCGGAAAAATGTGATAACATCCTATTGAAATGGTCAGAATTTTGTGATATACTATGTTTGCAGTAAATGGAAGGAAGGTATTCGCATGGAAAGACTTAACCGTAAAATCGATGCATATCTCACCAATTGGAAAAACTCAGATGATAGATCTCCGCTGATTGTAAAGGGCGCCCGTCAGATAGGCAAAACCGAAGCAATCAAGCATTTTGCGGAAAACAATTATAAATCTGTCGTTGAGATAAACTTTGTTCTTCAAAAGCAGTACAAGGGTATTTTTGATGACGGTTTTGAAGTTGACACTATTCTCAAAAATATTTCTCTGATAAATCCGGACTTTGAGTTCATAGAAGGCAATACACTCATCTTCTTTGACGAAATTCAGGACTGCATCAACTGTGCCACGAGCCTTAAGTCCTTTAAGATTGACGGGCGGTTTGATGTGATATGCTCTGGTTCGCTGATGGGCATTAACTATAACGAAATCGAGTCTAATAGCGTTGGCTATAAAGAAGATTATGAAATGTATTCTCTTGATTTTGAGGAATACCTTTGGGCGAAGGGGTATAAGGCAGAGCAGATAGAAGAGCTGTATCAAAAGCTTCTGAATTCTACTCCGCTTTCAACTATTGAATATGATGTCATGCTTGAAAACTTCCGGGAGTATATGGTTCTCGGAGGCATGCCCGCAGTTGTATTTACATTTGTTACACAAAAGAATTACAGTGGCACGCTGAAAAAGCAAAGGCAACTCCTTCTTGACTATGAAGAGGATATCACGAAGTACGCACACGGGCTTGACAAAGGCAAGATACTGGATATATACAGAAAGATTCCCGTTTTTCTCGGCAATGATAATAAGAAGTTCCAGATATCAAAAGTGAGGTCAGGAGCAAGAAACAGAGATTATGTCGGCACAGTAGAATGGCTGAAAAATGCCGGGATTATTAATGTTTGTTATTGTATGTCTTTGCCCGAACTGCCTCTAAAAGGCAATTACAATCCCGATAACTATAAAATCTATTTTATGGACACGGGACTGCTTATAGGTTCACTCGATGAAGAGGTTCAGCAAGATCTTCGAGGCAATAAAAATTTTAATACCTATAAAGGTGCTATCTACGAAAACATAGTGGCGGATATGCTTGTTAAGCAAGGTTATAATCTATACTTCTACCGCAATGAAAAGGGAACACTTGAAATGGACTTTTTTGTTCGTGACAGTGAATCGCTTATTCCTGTTGAAGTAAAGGCGAATGACTCATCCACGGTTTCTTTGAATGCATTGATAGAAAAAGATGCCTATGGAGATATTCGGTACGGTATCAAACTCGCAAACAGAAATATCGGTTTCAACGGAAAATTCTATACTGTTCCGTACTTCCTTACTTTTATGCTCAAGCGGTTTTTAAGCGAAAAATAGAATGGAAACGACCGATAAATAGAAATAAGAAAAAATGTTACCGCCGGTGACTTGATGTCCCCGGCGGCATTTTTGTATAGTATACAAGCGATAAGTTTGCACAGATATTAAAAACTTTAAAGAGTTGTATCTACATAAATTCGGATAATGATGAGGATCTGAAAATAATAAGAAAGGCATAATTTTACCCGATATAAAAACCATAGGAGTGTATTGATTTTACAGAAATTATGTGGTATAATGTATACGAATAGTGGAGTTATAAATATTATTTACTATATTATCGATGGTTTTGAATGGAGCAACAAACGCCGACCGTTTGCGGCTTCAAATTTCGGTATTCATGTGCTGAATACCGAAACAATGAAATTTGAAATAAAAAAACAAGGTTGATATTTTGGATGATTGTCGCATCTGAATATTCATAGAGAGGGAAGAGAAATTTATGAAGTATTTTAGATTCATTATTTTGTCATTGCTTATAACAATCATTTGTATTTTATCTTCATGTAATAATATCGAACCCGGTCAAACAACTCTACTGACCGATTCAAACAATACAGCGTCTACATACAGTCCGGCAACTGTTCTTCCTACAGATTCCGGTATACACGTGCATGAATTTGTCGGTTTGAGTTGTACTGTTACAGGACAATGTTCTTGCGGTGCTGAAATCGAAGCCCTCGGACATGACTATACCGAAGCGAGCTGCACCGAAGCTGGTTCGTGCAAGAGGTGCGGTGCGAAAACCGAAGCGCTCGGACACGATTATACCGAAGCAAGCTGCACCGAAGCGGGTTCTTGCAAACGTTGCGGTGCAACGACTGAAGCCCTCGGACACGATTATACCGAAGCGACCTGTACCGAAGCAGGTTCTTGCAAACGATGTGGTGCTATGACCGAAGCTCTCGGGCATGATTTCACCGAAGCAAGCTGCACCGAAGCGGGTTCATGTAAACGTTGCGGTGCAACGACTGAAGCCCTCGGACACGATTATACCGAAGCGACCTGTACCGAAGCAGGTTCTTGCAAACGATGTGGTGCTATGACCGAAGCTCTCGGGCATGATTTCACCGAAGCAAGCTGCACCGAAGCGGGTTCATGTAAACGTTGCGGTGCAACGACTGAAGCCCTCGGGCATGATTTCAC
>CAZXAU010000002.1:0-25646 GCA_964638675.1 uncultured Lachnospiraceae bacterium | reverse complement strand
CTGAAGCCCTCGGGCATGATTTCACCGAAGCGAGCTGCACCGAATCGGGTTCATGCAAACGATGCGGTGCTAAAACTCAGGCACTCGGACATGATTTCATCGAAGCGACATGTACCACTGAGGGTTCATGTAAACGGTGTGGAATAAAAACTCCGGTCCTCGGACATGACTATACCGAAGCGAGCTGCACCGAAGCAGGTTCATGCAAACGTTGCGGTGCTAAAACTCAGGCACTCGGACATGATTTCATCGAAGCGACATGTACCACTGAGGGTTCATGTAAACGGTGTGGAATAAAAACTCAGGCACTCGGACACGATTATACAGAAGCGACATGTACGGTTGCAGGTTCGTGCAAGCGTTGCGGTGCAAAGAATCAACCGCTCGGACACGACTATACCGAAGCGACCTGTACCGAAGCTGGCTCATGCAAGCGTTGCGGTGCAAAAACCAAAGCGCTTGGACACGATTATACTGAAGCAACCTGCACCGAAGCTGGTTCTTGCAAGCGATGCGGTGCCAAGAACAAAGCGCTTGGTCACGATTATGCTGCAGCAACATGTACTGCCGCAAGTACATGCAAACGGTGCGGGATTACCGATGGCTCTCCGCTCGGGCACAGCTATTCGGGGGGAAAGTGCAAGCGTTGCAATGACACTAACGGTCCGCTGTCGCCGAGTGAAGCACTTCTTTTTAAGAATAAGCTTTCCGATGAGGAGAATGCACAGGCTCTGGCTGTGGCACGAAAAATGGTTGAGATGATCAACGAACAGTACCCTGAAGGACCGGATATCGATCGTATCGGTATGGCGGCGGCTCTGGTATCGAATGAATACTATAAAGGAGTACATAAGGAAAGCGGCAGTTACTACAATTCTGCTTACGGTGTATTCATCAAGCGTGAATCCTCTTGTGCAGGATGCACCCGTGCGCTTGGATTGGTGCTTTCACTCATGGGATATGAATGGACACACGTAAACGAGAATCAATGGACTCATCAGTGGGTCAGACTGACAATTGACGGCGAAACCATATGGGCAGACGGTCAGGTCGGTTGGGTAGGATACGGCAAGCACCCGATGGAGGATTAATTCGTTTTATGTGATTTGACGCACATAATAAAGAATACGAACCATACAAAATTAAGGTGCTGACAAAATGATGAGGTGCTGTAACGAAGGATAAAAAATCGAGGCGGAATTCGTTGATTCCGTCTCGATTTTTGCGACATATCGTTTCCCGAAAGATGTAACCTACTATAACACTTTTGGATTGTATCCGCAAAGATGTCATATGGGAAATTATGTTCATTTTGTTCGTCTGAGTAAATTCAGAACTTCATCTTCATTTGACAAATCATAGTCACTCATAATATCCGATCTATGATAAACAATTGTAAAGCAACTGTCCGCCTGATAAAAAATACAGAAGCTATCTATTATCAATTTGAGTTATCTGAAGATGTCCTCTTTTCCGATAGTTCCATCATTACAGATAACTTTATAGTCACCGGTATTGTAATCCCATTCTTTATTCTTGTTCGCCAATGCCCACAGCTGAATTGTTCCATCGAATCTGATAGAGGTAAGATTGATACAATCTGCAAATGCATAAGGTTTGATTGCGCCAAATTGAAATATCGCCGGGAGAGAAATTTGGGTAAGGCTCTCGCACCCTGAGAAGGCGTACGCACCGATTGCGGATACGCTTCCGTCTTCGGGAATTATGCTGTTTTTACATCCCGTAATCAAGATTTTTTCGTTTGTTTGTATAAGGCAATTTCCGTCACTGTGGTAAATCGTATTTTGCGGCGACACTTCAATTGTCTCAACGCCGGGACATCTTCCGAAAGCTTGCGTTTCGATTTTGGTTACGCTTTGCGGAATGACGATAGCTTTGAGATTTGTACACCCTTCGAACGCATAACTTTTAATGTCGGTTATGACGTTGGGAATAGTTATCTCGACAAGACTCTTACAATTGGAAAATGCATAACCGCCGATTATAAGTACGCTTCCGTCTTCCGGAATTACACTGTTCTTGCATCCAACCATTAAAGTCTTGCTTTCTGTTATGATAAGACAGTTTCCGGCACTGCTGTACACCTTGTTTCCGGGCGCAACTTCAATTTTTTCAAGACCGCCGCAATAGGAGAACGCATTTGATTTGATGCTGACAACGCTGTCGGGAATAAAGATTTCTTTGAGGCTTTCGCAATTCTTGAATGCATCCTCTCCTATTTCCGAAATTCCTTGAAGTGTAATTGAAGCAAGACTGCAGCAATCTGAAAACATATATTTACTAATGACTTTGATATTTTGGGGAATTGATATATTAATAAGACTTGTGCAACCTCTGAATGCGAAGTCTCCGATATGGCTGACGCTTTCGGGAATGGTAATCTCCGAAAGATTGCTGCATGCAACGAACGCACCCTCTCCAATAGTTGTTACACCTGAGGGAATGGTGATTTTTTTAAGATTTTCACAGGATGAAAAGGCATAACTTAAAATGTGATCTGTCTTATCTGAAATATTACAGGAGGAAATATTCACATTTTGTGCCTTTACCAATACTTTGTACGGATTTTTTTCATTTCCCAGATACATCAAATTATCATATTGGTTGTATTTCAGGTTTTGGCAGTAAGTAAATACACCCTTTCCGATATATGTTACGCTATCGGGAATGGAAATGTTTATAAGGCTCTCGCAATCGGAAAACGCATAATCACCGATAAAAGATATGCCATCAGGAATGGAAATGTTTACAAGGTTCCTGCAATTCAAAAACGCATTATCACCGATAGAAGATACGCTATCGGGAATATCAATGCTTTTCAGATTTGTACAATCTTCAAACGCACAGCTATAAATAATTTTTGTTTTTTCGTTTACTTCAAAGGAGGAGATACTTTTGTTATCGGCACGGTATAGCAATACATAAGGATTTATCTCATTCCCCAAATACTTGACACTATCATATATGTTATATTTCAGAAATGAGCATTTATATGTAATACCTTGACCGACCTTGTTTATGCTGTCCGGGATCAATAAATCACCGAGATTTTCGCAACCCTCAAACGCATGATCGCCGATTTCTTTAACCCCCTCCGGAATGATTAAGGTGAAAAGGATCGAGCAATCCTTAAACGCTGAATTGCCGATGCCTGTAATGGGTTTGCCCTCATATTCGGTGGGAATCAGGACAGAATGGTCATTACATGTTCCGATTCCGATGACGGTGTAACTCTTTCCATCGGGATTTAATTCCATTTCAAGCTTATTGCATGGGGACATGGACGGATCGATTTTTTGACAATATACACAAACACCGTGCCTGTATTTATGATCAACTGTAGTTCCTTCGGTTGCACCGCACTTTATGCAGGTTTTTGAGATTTTGCAGGTGGCATCGATCCAGTCGTGTACACATTCGGATGTAACCGAATGTGATGGCGTGTTGTAAATATCTGACGGTGTGTTTTCATCCATTTTAACGCAGGCAGAGAATGCGACTGTGCAAATCAAAAGTAATAATACGATCAGTAATTTTTTCATTTCGATGATCCTCTCTTTCTGAAACAACTTTAAAACGTTTTAAATAACAACTGTTCCGTGACGGCTATCTTCCGCTTAATCACTTGTTATATTTGCATTGTAACATGTTTCCGGGATTTTGTCAATATTTTTATTATTTTCGCATTATATTGTTAAGAAATCATAATTTACAAATGCTTTTTCTTCTATAATCTGACGTTTTGATTAATGCAAAGCATCGCAACGCATGACGATTTAAATGTCGAAAAAATAAGTCTTGATATATGGATGCAAAAATCTTATTTTACTTGTAAAGACAGCTTTCAACATAAGACATCATTTTGTTATTCTGATAACAGTATTCAACTGATGCGATCAGCGGTGAAAGACCAATAAGCCAGGTTTTACCGATTGCAAAGGGAAGAATAATAGCTGCACTGAAAATAAGGGCTAAAAATATCAGAAGAGGTATATGCTCTTTACGCCATTTCTTTTTGAAAAAATCTCCTCTTTCTTTTTCGGTAAATGCAGATGATTTTGAAATTCTGATTATATTTTCATCAGCTTTTTTTCTGAACTCATCGTCACGAATTCGCTCTCCGGTCAGCAATTCATTTATGCTGACATCAAATTCCTCGGCAAGCAATTGCAACATTTCAATATCAGGCATATAGTTTCCGTTTTCCCATCGTGAGACAGTTTTGTTAGTGACTCCAAGCTTCTCACCGAGCTGCTCTTGTGTGAGACCTTGTTCCCTGCGAAGGGAAGCTATGAATTTTCCGATTTTTATCTGATCCATTTTTATGACCATCCTTTCTTGCGGAATTTGGGCTCGTTTCGGTGGCTAAAGCAACCAAACGCTGTTTGAAGGATTTATCTTTCAAACTTATCACCTCAGGGAATATAATACAACATTTTCAGTGAGAATTCCTCCCCACAGACAGAGAATTTAAAAAAAATTTACCTTGGCTTTGACATACTGACTCTATGGGGCAGAAAAAATCAGGATTTTGCCGAATTATTCTGATATACTTATATTCGATCGAAAGGAGTTGCGATATGGACTGGATCACGGGAATTCAGAACGCTTTGAACTATATTGAAGACAATCTGACATCACAGCTTGATTATGCGGAAATTGCACAAAGAGCCTGCTTTTCGCCTTTTCAATTTCAGAGAATGTTCAATGCACTGTGCGGATGCACTGTCGGTGAATACATCAGACAAAGACGGCTTACGCTTGCCGGCAGCGAGCTGTCTTCATCGGATATCAAGGTGATAGATGCAGCTTTGAAATATTGCTACGATTCGCCTGAAAGCTTCACCCGTGCTTTCGTACGTTTCCACGGTATAACACCGTCTGCCGCAAAGAAAAACAGCGGTGCTCTCAGGTCATTTTCGAGACTTTCGGTACAAATTATTTTAAAAGGCGGTAATCTTATGAATTACAGAATTGAAAAACAGTCTGCTTTCAAGGTTATGGAAAAGATCAAAGCAGTCAGCATTGATGATGGCGTAAACAAAAATACAATTCCCGATTTTTGGGAACAGTCAAAGCAGGACGGAACTATAACCGAGCTGTGCAGACACATGACGGGAGATGACATGATTCTGGGCATTTGTTACGGCAATGAACTGAAGGATGCAAAAGAATTTGACTATTCAATAGCGGTTAAATGTGATGATGACACATCTGCACCTGATGGCTTCGGCATTCGGGAAATTCCCGCACGGACATGGGCTGTCTTTGAATGTATCGGTGCAATGCCTGACGCAATTCAGGAATTGTGGCATCGCATTTGCTCGGAATTCTTTCCCACTTCTGAATATCAGCCGACATTTGAGTTCGATATTGAAGTATATCCCGATGGAGATATGAATTCACCCGACTACAAAAGCGAGATCTGGGTTCCTGTAACTAAAAAATAAAGTTTGCCGCCGAGAGCCGATGTGACTCACGGCGGCATTTTAAATATTGTGCATAAACGGAATAATAAGAGAGATCATATTGATTTTATCGGGACAAACGGCTATAATATATACGGCATATGGCGGAAGATCAAACGCGAAACAACTTTGAAGAAATTAAAACGAAAAAAATCAGAAAAAATAAAAAATCCCCCTGCGTAAGGTATTGCTTGTTACGCAGCGTAATGATATATAATAGTCTCATAAGGAGGTGAAAAGCTATGTCAAATTTGAAAAATCTGAATGTAAATTCAAATATATACACAACAGGAGAAATCGCAAAGCTCTGCGGTGTATCGGTCAGAACGGTACAGTATTATGATACACGCGGTATCCTGAGACCCAGCGAGATGTCAGAGGGCGGAAGGCGGCTTTATTCGGAGGATGATCTGAGACGAATGAAGATCATCTGCTTTCTTCGTGATGCAGGTATCTCGATAAACAGTATAGGAGAATTGCTGTCGGGAGACGATCCCGGGAGTGTTATCTCACTTTTGATCGAACAGCAACAACTGCTTCTCCGTGAAGAAGTTAGTGAAAGACAGGCAATGCTTGATATGCTTGACGGGATAAAACGGGAACTGAAGAGTATTGAGAATTTCTCTGTTGAATCTATCGGTGATATAGCTTATGTAATGGAAAATAAAAAGGAAATGAAACGATTGCACGCTGTTACGCTGCTGACCGGCATTCCTGTGAGCATCATTCAGTGGATATCGATCGTCTTGTGGATCACTGCCGGAATATGGTGGCCCTTTGTTATATGGGCTGTTATAGCCATTCCGTGGTCGGTTTGGGTATCAAGATATTATTTCAAACAAGTTGCCTATATCTGTCCGAGCTGCCACGAGGTATTTAAGCCTAAATTCAAAGAGGTATTCTGGGCAAGACACACACCCACGCTCAGAAAGCTGACCTGCACACATTGCGGGCATAACGGATTTTGTGTAGAAATTTACAGAAAGGATGAAAATAATAATGGATAAAATTTTAGAGTTTCTCCCATTTTTAATTCCGCTGATAATCGTAGAGTTTGCTCTTTTGGGTTACACGCTTTATCACATTCTGACTCACAAAAACTATAAAAGGGGAACCCGTACTCTTTGGTTGATAATCACCATAGTATTTATGAATTTTGTCGGACCTATTCTGTACATCCTGCTTGGCAAAGAGGATAATTAAAGATGGATGTGCTGACAATACAAAATCTGAAAAAGAGCTTTGGCAGTAAAGAGGTGCTTTGTGGGCTTACACTTTCTGTACCTAAACACAGCATTTTCGGCTTTATCGGCAGGAACGGTGCGGGGAAAACAACGACGATGAAAGCAATCCTCGGATTGTTGAGGGCTGACGGCGGCGAGATTCATGTCATGGGTGAAAAGGTTCATTTCGGGCAGACTGCTACCAATCGCTACATCGGATATCTGCCCGACGTCCCCGAATTCTATTCATATATGACGCCGCTTGAATATCTGACTCTTTGCGGCGAGTTAAGCGGAATGAAAAGATCGGATGCCATATCGAGGGGCAGTGAGCTGTTGGAGCTTGTAGGTCTTGGCAGTGAACGCCACCGTATTAAAGGCTTCTCAAGGGGAATGAAACAACGCCTGGGAATTGCGCAGGCACTTCTGAATCGTCCGAAACTTTTGATCTGTGACGAACCGACATCGGCACTCGATCCGGCAGGCCGCAAGGAAATACTTGATATACTTCTTTCAGTAAAGGATCAGACTACGGTGCTTTTTTCCACCCACATTCTTTCTGACGTGGAACGTATCTGCACAGAGGCTGCTTTTTTGCACGACGGTAAGATTGCCATGCAGGGAACTATTGCACAGCTGAGAAGTAAAAGAGCATCTGACGGATTTATGGTTGAAACGCAGAAAAAAGAAGACGCCGATATGCTTATAAAAGAATTTATGAAAGAATTCGGTAATCTGAAATTTACGGGACAAAATGCACTTGTTTTTCAGGGTAATGACGATCATTTCTTTGAAATCATGAAATATGCCGCCGAAAACAGGATACCGATACAGAAGATCGAGCGGATAGAACCGACACTTGAATCGCTCTTCCTGGAGGTGATAGCGTGAAAGATGGGCTTTTCGTTGCCGACAAACATCTGTTTCACGCGCAAATTCTCCTTAAAAATGGGATCTGCCCCATTTTTGTTTCCGAAGAAAACTTTCCTCCGGAAACGCAGGAGAATTTCATTACTGTTTGTGCTGCCACAGGGCGGCGGAATGGAGGTTAAGATGAAGGCTCTGTTTGCTTTTATAAAAAAAGAATATCTTGAATCGGCAAGGACAGGGAAGCTCATTATACTTATACTGCTCTTTGTCCTTTTCGGGATCATGAATCCTGCAATTGCAAAACTCACACCCTGGCTGATGGAGATGATGTCCGAAGCAATAGCTGAAAGCGGACTTATTGTCAGCGATGTTCAGGTGGATGCAATCACTTCATGGACACAGTTTTTCAAGAACATTCCAATTGCACTGATAGCTTTTGTACTGATATTCAGCGATATATTTACCAAAGAATATAAATCGGGTACATTACTGCTTGTACTGACAAAGGGATTGTCGAGATACAAGGTCGTGCTTGCAAAGACTCTGCTGTTGCTGTCGCTTTGGACGGTCGGATACGGGCTTTGCTTTGCAATTACTTATGGCTACAATGCCTATTACTGGGACAACGGTATTGCAAACAATCTGTTATTCTCGGTTGCCGTATGGTGGATCTTCGGCGTGTGGGTGATATGCCTTATCGTCCTGTTCTCGTCACTCTTGCAGAATAATGCAGGCGTTACCCTTTGTACCGGCACAGCAGTGATCCTGGCATATTTACTCAGCATCATACCCAAAACAAAGGCATATTCTCCTGCAATGCTTATGGATACGGGTTCGCTTTTAGCTGGCGCCTATGGGAGTGACGCATATATAAAAGCTATCGTTGTTGCCGCTGCCATGTGTATTGTATGCATTGCTGCAAGTATTCCGGTTATGAATAAGAAACAGCTTTAAGGAATCGCCGCCATTCGATCGTACTGCGTTATTCAGGGCGGTACTGCCACGCCGAAATTTATTAATGGCCTTTCTATGACAGAATACAACATTATTTGCTGTCTGATATCTGAAAACAGTCAGCGATATCAATGTGTTTTGTCCGGAACAAAAAGCAAAGAGCGTCCGATTTGTTTTCTGCAAATCGGACGCTTTAAGAATGCATAGCGCTATCGGCGGTAATGATATTTTATTTGGACTTTTCATTTCGTTTCCGTCATTCAGAGATGTCAGCGTAATCGGAAGGTGCAACAGCGGGATAGTATATAGAGATCCTGTTCGTATTATCGGTTGTGTCGGAGGAAATATCTTCTGTGGTTGATCTAATGATATCATCTTCGGCAACAGCAGAAGGAATTCTGCCCCAAACGCCTGTAAAGGTATATCTACCGCTTGCTTCGGGTTTCAGTGTGATCGTAATCGCTTGTCCCGGCTCAAAGGTCTGTGTATAGTATTTCGTATCGCCGCATTCAATCAGGCAGTAACCGCCGCACTTTTGGACGGAGCCTTTTGCCTTTAAGATGATCGTGTATGTAGTGTTTGCATCAAGATCAAAACCACCGTTTTCCGGCTCAATTTCAACACCGGCTTTCTTAACAGTTTCTACGGTCACATCATAGCAAGCCGCGGTTATTTTCTGTGCAGACGATTGAACGCTTGCACAGTACCATGCCCATGTCATGCCGCACATGCAGATAAGGCAGATACAGATTGTGAGAAGTGACGGTATCAGAAGTGGAGTGATGCTGTATTTTTGTTTCCCTGTCTTGTAACATATGTAGCCGGTGTCTTCTGCAAATCGTTTTCTCAAAGACGCCAATTTCGCAACGATCAGAACAAGAACACTAACTGCAAAGGTGAACAGAATTAAAATATATTCATCGGTCATGGTCGGCGTCTCCTTTCGATTTATATTTTCCCGGCAATCAAAAGGCATAAACGATATCAGGTTTATGCCTTTTGATTGCCTCCTACTCTCAATATTGGAGTAGGAGATTGGTAAAACACAGAGAAAAAGTCTATGCTTTAGTATTGACCGATTTCCGGCGGAAGTATGGAAGAAGTAAATTCTATATCTTCATCGTAGTCATTGCCGAAGCCATCCATCTCGCTTGAAGTTTGAGTAGCAAATACAACAATGTCGAAGGTCATATACAAGCCGTCTTCATCGATATCATCTGCGGTGAATTCTTTGCTCATAAATGCGTCATAGTCTTCATCAAGAAAATCTTCTACATCGCTATATGTGAAGTTCGACGCCGCAAGTCCGTTTATAATGTTGTAATTGTTATCATTTAAACCTTCATCAAAGAAGTCGTCGTCTTCGAATGCCCAATATGCGATCAAAGTAAATGCTGTTTCCTCTCCGGCTTCCAGTGTACCGTCAAGAAGGGCGCCATTATCCGGATCCGTGTCTATCAGAACGTCGTGATACATCAAGTCCAGCTCCACTGCTTTCTTAACGACTTCGCGGTCTTCTGTTGTATATGAAGTTCCTGCTTCTTCGTTGACTGCAGCTACTAATTCGTCGAAGGTTCCGTCATAAGCGGCAACACGGATAACATCGCAGAGCATCCTCTCAGTGGCTGAGTAAGTGCCGTCCTCATTGGCTTCAAGGACGAGGTTGCCATCCCAATCGCTGATATTGACCGAGAATTTTGCCGCAAGAGTTCCGAGATTCTGAATCTTCAGATCCCAATAGTACACCTGTCCGGGTTCCCATTTCATATCTTCGTTAAACAGAGAACCTCCGGGAAGATCCGTATATTCGCCATCAATTTTTCCAAGCAATTCGATATCCAGATTTCCGGATACGATCCTGTTGTTGTTGTTTACGGAATCAGTAAACCACGCAAAGGTGAAGCCGACGAGCAGTGCTGCACACAGCATCAAAGAAAGTACGCTGACAAGCAAAGCTCTTTTATTGTTTTTGTTTTCTGTCATTGTTTTTCTGCCTTTCATATTATTTCTTGTTGGTTATATGCTTTTATTCATCTCCGAACGGATCTTCAAAGTCGCCTTCGTCCATACGAGCTACTGCCCAGAAAGGGAAATCGTCTGAAGGTTCTCCGGCAACGCTGTAGCCGGATTCGTCTTCAGAGAGGTATTCAGTGGGATCGTCTGTGAAGTAGCCAGTATAAATTATAAGTGTTCCTGCTTCATTTACAGAAAGCTTGCCTGAAACTGTAGAGAATCCGTCAACTTCAACTATTCCGCCGTCTTCGACAAGAATAGCTGTATCCTCGGTTGTGTTTGCGGAAATCTCACACTCAATGATTGACACATATCCGTCTTCTCCTGTGGAAACTACATATGTAGCAACATCGGTTTCTATTGTCATGTTATCAAGAATGATCGTTCCGCCATTAGCATTGATGAATGAAACCTCTCCGCTTCTGCCTGCAAAGAGTTGCATGGTTGCGGTTGAACTCTGCTTAATTGTTCCGCCCGAAAGAGTAACTGTTGCACCGGGAGCCCCGATAACAGCAGGTGTATTGCCGTTGACTGTAATTGTGTTGCCGTTGAAGCTTACATTAACAGTGCTATCCTCCGCAACTGCGATTACAGTCTGAGGATCTGTTATGTCAGCACCAAGCTCAATGTTGATTGGTGAATCGCTTTCTTTAGATGATTCTTCACGAAGTTTGTCACCGTTAGTTATTGTCTTTGTGGGGTATTTGTATTCTGCGTCAGCATCATAATCATCACCGAATCCGTCGCTCTCAACAGTATCCTGAGTAGCAACAAGCGTTACGCCGAAGTCGATGTAAAGCGGTTTTCCGTCAGAGGATGTTTTTCCGTTGCTGAGGTTGAAGTCGTTATCATTTTCAGAAGGATCCCAGTAGATCACGATTGCGTATGTATCGCCTTCGTCGTCTACGTCAAGGTTTCCGCTCATTGCAACGTCATCAATAGTTTTATCGAAATCAAGCAGCCATGCATCATATTTGCTTTCGCCTTCGAATGTTCCGTTTTCGATGACTGCTATCTTAAGCACATCCTTGAGTGACTTTACCTCGCCGTCTTCGGTGGTTACGGTGTTGTAATCGCCTACACTGACGCTCAGTGTGTACTTCAGCGCTAGAGTACCTTCATTCTTTACTGTGAAGTTTTCGTATACTATCATGCCGGGTTCCCACCACGGGATCTCATTACCGTCTACATCCACAAACAGTTTGGTTGCTCCGTTGACTTTTTCGTTATCAACGGTGCTGTTTGAATGATACAGTGCGACATCAAGTTTTCCGGCAACGATCTTGTTATTGGTTGTTACCGAATCGCTGAACCACGCAAAGATTGAACCGACAAGCATTGCCAGGCACAGCAACATGGACAGCATGCTGATGAGCAAGGCTCTTTTAGTGCCTTTGCTTTGAGTATTTTTGTTTTTTGTCATTGTGTTTTTTCCTCCTTAATATATTTTTTTGATCAATGACAATATGTAATCGGATGTTTTCCGTTTACAACTTAATCTTTTTCGGACAGCTGATCGTCCGCAGGAGCTGGAGGCGTTTCAGGCTGTTCACTGCCGATTCCCATCTGTGCTTTCAATTCAAGCAGCTCTGCCCTCAATCGCTGCGTCTCAGCGCGGGCGGCTTCGAGTTCATCCTTATCCGCCTGCAGTTCATTCTGCCGCTCTTTCTTGTACTTTCGGAACAATCGGACAGTGGTGACTCCCTGCATGACCAACAAAATCAGGAACGGAATGAAGATGAAAATTATATAGCCGGGTGTGGATTTCAGAAATTGAAAGAATTCACCCGCACCGGTCAACTTTGTCTGATACTTACCGATCACGAAGTTGTATGCGACAAAATTTTTATCGTTGGTATTGGTGGTCGTACCGTAGGTGATAAATCCGGGATTACCATTCTTATCCTTTGTTCGTTGACGGATCTTATGGGTTATGATCTCACCGAAGCTTTCTTTATTGGTCGACTGATAGCAGATGATGTCGCCCTCCTGCAAGGTCGCAGGATCAACCTCTTTAGCGATTATCAGGTCTCCTGCTTTGAAGTCCGTTTCACTCATGGAGTCTGACAGGACGATAAACGCTTTGTAGCCGAAGATATTGCGATCATTGCGGTCCAAGATAATGACCGACACGAGCGTGAAGATCAGCATACAAATCGCCAGCACTACGACCAGCCATGTAAAAATGTTTTTTGTAATATTAAAGGCTTTTTTCATCAAGAAATCTCCTTAGTCGATCAGTTTGTTCGGATTAATCTCTGTATGTGCTTCATTGTGTTTACAGAGAAAGTCAGTCACAGGATCTGTGCTGAGTTGTTAGAATTATGTCCGACGAAAAACAGAAACACTATAACATAAATTATATGAATTTTCAAGTACTTATGTAAAAAAATCAGATTGGGAGTCATGAACCGTAACAGGATAAAGCCGATAGATATCTAATAGCCTCATGTCTTTTTTATTTATCAATATGTAAACAACCGTTTATTTATTATTTGACATCAAACCGGGCTGTTGCAAATTAGTACATGCAACATTCCCGTTTGTTATTTTGTTATTCGGTATCGTTCTTCATTGCTTCGATCATCTGCAAGACCGCCTCTTTCTGCTTTACGGTGAGGTTTACCCAACCGTCAAATATGCACCGCAGTTCGGGCGTTAATTCGACCATATCCCCATCCGCAAAAAACTGTGACAGCGTTATCCCGAAGCCCTTACAGATAAGTTCAAGAGTAGGAATTGACGGTATCGTGTTCCTTTTGAAAATGTTCGTAACCGTACTTTCCGACAGTCCGCTGTTCTTTGAAAGCCGATAATAGGTCCAACCGTGCTCTTTAAGCAACTGATTCAATTTTTCGTTCGTGTCCATAGTTATGACCATGGCTTTCGCATTGCGAAAGCTTCCTTTTTTCCGGAATTGGGGCTGGTTTTGCGAAGCAAAATCGCCGCTGTTTCGGCGGCGAAAGCCACAAAACGCTGTTTGAATGATTTATCATTCAAACTTCCTACCCTCCCTGATGCTATTTTACCACTATTCTGAATATTATTTTACCGCATACTTGTAATGTATATACCGTTATAATATAATGTAATCACTATTTAAATCGGAGGTAAGACCATGCTGGTAGCTTTTTTCGGACACGCCGACATTCCAAGCAGAATCTCCCCGTAATTTGAGCGTATAGTTATGTATCTATCAAAAGTGAATTTTCTGTGAATTATTGTTTTGTCCCCTTGAAAAGATGTATAGGATAGGATATAATATAATAGATAACATAAGTTGCGCAACATTAGTTGCGCAAGATGGGAGGAATAAAATGCCACCAAAATTCAAGTTTACACGGGATGAAATTACAAAGACAGCCTTAAATATAACACGCAAAAATGGAATTTCCGGGCTTACGGCAAGAGCATTGGCAGAAGAATTGAATTGTTCGGTCAAACCAATATTCGGGCTGTTCAAAAATATGGAGGAGGTGCAAACGGAGGTTTTGTTGTCTGCACACGATCTGTATCTTAGCTATATAAGTCAGGATATGGCAAAGGGACAATATCCGCCTTATAAGGCAAGCGGTATGGCATATATCCGTTTTGCGAAAGAAGAAAAGGAGCTTTTCAAGCTACTCTACATGAGAGATCGCAGCAAAGAGATGATTGCAGAAAATAAAGAAGAGATCAGACCTCTGCTTGAACTGATAGGGCAGAATCTCGGACTTCGTGAGGAAGAAGCATATACTTTTCACCTTGAACTCTGGCTGTTTGTTCACGGCATTGCTACGATGATCGCTACCCGCTATCTCGAATGGGACGAAGCCTTTATCAGCAATGCACTGACCGATGCTTATATGGGACTGAAAGAACGTTATACAAAGACTGAGAGGTAAGTGAAAATGGATGCGATCAAAACGACCGATCTTACAAAAAGGTATAAAGACGTTACGGCAGTTGACAAGTTGAATCTGACGGTCATGCAGGGCGAACTGTTCTCGCTTTTGGGTGTGAACGGTGCCGGCAAGACAACTACAATTAAAATGCTTTGCGGCTTGACAAAGCCGACAAGCGGAGACGCTTTTCTGAACGGCAACAGTATTTCGTCCGATACGGCAAACGTCAAAAGGATTATCGCTGTGTCGCCGCAGGAGACGGCAGTAGCTCCGAATCTGACAGTAAAAGAAAATCTAATGCTGATGTGCGGCTTACACGGCTTTTCCGGTGATAAGCGGAAACAAAAAACCGAAGAGCTTGCAAAGCAATTTGAATTAACAAAGATACTCTCAAAAAAGGCTGGAAAGCTGTCCGGTGGATGGCAGCGGCGGCTCAGCCTTGCCATGGCGCTGATAAGTGAACCTGAAATTCTGTTTCTGGACGAACCGACTCTGGGGCTGGATGTGATTGCCCGAAGCGATCTGTGGGATGTCATACGTACGTTAAAAGGCAGGATCACCATTATACTTACAACACACTACATGGAAGAAGCGGAAACGCTTTCCGACCGCATCGGAATCATGAAGGATGGCAAACTTCTTGCACTCGGAACAGCAGTCGAATTAAAAGAAAAAGCGGGAACGGAAAAATTTGAGGACGCTTTTGTTACAATAGTAAAGGGGGCTGCAGGATGAAATTACTTACATTTTCTCGAAGAACAGCAAAAGAAATTGTGCGTGACCCTTTGAATCTGATGTTCGGGCTTGGTTTCCCTGTCATTCTGATCCTGCTTCTTTCTGCGATACAGGCGAATATTCCTGTCAGCCTGTTTGAACTCGAAGGTCTTACCCCGGGTATTATGGTATTCGGACTTTCTTTTATGACATTGTTTTCTGCAACGCTGATTGCAAGGGACAGGGAGAGTGCCTTCTTGCAGAGACTCTATACGACACCTCTTACGGCGGCGGATTTCATTTTCGGGTATGCCATGCCCATCCTTCCGATCGCACTGGCGCAGTGCGTGATCTGCTACATAATTGCGATATTTCTCGGTCTGCCGATAACCGTGACGATCGTATTTGCTCTGCTGTTTATTATTCCGGTTGCCCTATTCTTTATTGCTTTGGGCCTGCTCTGCGGAAGCATTTTTAATTCAAAGCAGGTGGGCGGCATATGCGGCGCATTGCTTACCAATCTGACTGCATGGCTTTCCGGTGTGTGGTTCGATCTTGATCTTGTAGGAGGTGTTTTCAAGAAAATTGCAAATGCGCTGCCATTTGTTCATGCCGTCCAGTTAGAACGAGCCGTATTGAACGGAAGCTATAATGATGTATTTCCTCATATTTGGTGGGTTGCCGGCTACGCTGCCGCAGCGCTGATACTCGCTGTTCTGCTTTTTGTAAGACAGATGAAAAAACAGTAAAATATCCATTTTATAAAAAACGAATGCTGATACGCAGAGCCGATGAACTTGTGATCTGCATCACTGTGATTTCACTCACATTTCATCGGCTCTTTTCAGTATAATAAAAAAAATGAAACGGGACAGTCTCTCTTGATCGGTCAGCTACTTGTTTTTTCAGAATAAATCTGATATACTGTACCTGAATAGTGGTAAAGCATAAATGATTGCGGACGGCAAATTCAGAATACTGCATTGCCGAATAATAAAGACACCGCCTGATTTTTGGTTTATTAGCTTTGAATATACTGTCAGACACAAGCGTGAGTCTCCGAAAAAAGAAATTCTCGCTTTGTGTCGTGTACTTTTTCCATCTGAAATGATATTATAAATCCGAAAGGGGGATAAGATACGTGGATCAAAAGAAGATCGGAGCGTTCTTAAAAGAGCTTCGCAAAGAAAAAAAGCTGACTCAGGAACAGCTTGCTGAAATACTCGGTGTAACTAACCGCAGTGTTTCAAGATGGGAGAACGGCGTAAATATGCCCGACTTCGATCTGGTGATCGAGATCGCCAAATATTATGATATCAGTATCGGAGAAATTTTTGATGGAGAAAGGAAAAATGAAATGATTGAAGAGAAAGACAAGAAAACAGAACAAATGCTATTGAAAGTGGCAGACTATGAGGGAAGTGAAAAACAGCGTTTTTCAAGGAAAATATGCCTGCTGTTTATTGCGGCGACACTTGCATTTATCTTATACAGTGTGCTGAATTTTACAGGTCTGGACACTCAAGGAGTGTATGAGAGGATCGCGTCATCTGCCATGGGTATTGTAGGCGGTACACTTTTAGTCGGGGTTTTGTATACAAGCGGATATCTGGCAAAGATCAAGGCATTCAAGAAAAGATTGATGCGCAAAAACGGCGGACCGGACACGGACGGGGAAAACGCCGGAGGCGTAAAACAAAACAGAGTAATCTGTACCGTTGTTTGTGTTTTTTTGTATGTTGTTGGAATCGCTTTTGGTGTTACGGCAATTCTCGGACGCACATCTGCTTATTCAGCCGCAATATCCTGCCTTTGTGCAGCGACTGTGATCGTCGTACATCGAAGACGAAACAAATGAGTAAATTATATGAATAAACCGTACTTGCGGTATTCACTTTTAAAATGGGAATGGCGAACAGTTGCAGGTTGTGAAATGGTTCAGGAATATTTATGAATGGAGACGAAATAACAAGTATGAATACAACAGACTGTAAACAGCAATTGTTAAAGCTGTTATCTATCGAATATAACTGTTCGCCTGACGATTTCGGTAAAAAGGTTAATATACTCACCGAATCAAAGCTTTGTGACGGACGGAGAATGTACAGCGATAAAAAGTATTTCTTTCATATGGTCACTATGGGGTCGAATGCAGTTATTACAGCAGATGCCTGTTTGCATCCATTCCTCAGAAAATATATGAAAGATAAAACCGGTCATTGGTTATTTGAAGTGCCGAATTTATTGGGGCTTGAGAAAGAGCTCAACAAGTTTTCATACACTCTTACACAGACCTACCACATGTTCCTGCCATCTCATAAGACCGAGCCCAAAATTGAGTGTACGGTAAGGTGGTATTACGGAGAAGAATTTCACATGTTTTACAGCGACAGCAGATTTCCAAATGCGATCTGTGAGAGATATCTGCCTCAGCGTCCCGACAGAATAGTTGTTGTTGCATATGACGGTGACGAAATAATGGGCATGGCAGGAGGTTCAGAAGATGCCCCGGGATGGATCCAGATCGGAATTGATGTTCTGCCGAAATACAGATCTAAAGGAATCGGTACATATCTTGTTACTTTGTTGAAAAACAAGATAGAGCAGATGGGATATATTCCGTTCTACGGTACGGGCATTTCAAACTATCACTCATGGAACATAGCCATAAACAGCGGTTTCAGACCGGCATGGGTCGAAATCGGAGCTGATTCCATTGCGTGACAGAAAAGATGTAAAATTCAGTCAAGTGCTTCAATTCTTTTTTTGAGATCATGCCACTCGTTCCGAAATGCGTTATATCCGTCTTTATCAAATAAGTCATCAGAAATTCTTGACGGGGAATTACGCATAAAACTTTCGATCTGATCGGCATAGATCAATACGGCATTCTTATATTCGGAAAAGGATATCGAAAAGAGGTCGTCGTTTGCGATTCTGATAAGAACACGCCCGCCCTCGTGAATGACGTCAAAGTCTATGCCGTTCGTGCATCCGACGATCTGTACACTTTTTTTATCGTCTGAAGCGATCATAAAATGCCCACAGCAGGGTATCATATGTTCTTCATCGCCCGATATGTGATCGTTCAGTACCGATCGCATAAATCGGAGAGCCGAAGCACTTACACACCATTCGTCTTTGCCCGAGATAATACATCCCTTCACGTTGAGCGAGACCTTTCCGTGTACGCAGTAATCATGCCGCTTTTCGAACTCTGTATTGCCGATGTAATGCAAATGTGTTGCCGATATACCGATCATACGATCACATCCTTGCCTTGTCAAATAATTATTTTGATATTTTCTTTTTAAATTATTGATCCGATTCAACCTCTGAATCGGTTTTTTCTTTATTATTAACCTTTTTAGATTTGAAAAACGGAAGTATAAGCAGGATCGATCCGATAAGCGACATTATACACAGAACACAGAATGCCCAGATAGCTTTTTTCCAGAACAAAAAGCCGAGCAGACCGTCAAATGAACCGTATTGATTTTGCACGTGCATCGGATATGCTACCGACAGAATAAAGAATATCATAATTCCGATCATGCCGACAACAAACAGACACGCTCCGAGCAGGCTTTTTTTATCGAAGCCGATCTTTATATTACGTGTTTCGTATGGCGGGTTATTATTGTTTTCGATATGTCCATCGCATTGACCGTCCTGCAATTCATCTGAATCTTTTAAAAGATGGTCTGTCGAGACCTCAAATATTTCGCTGAGCTTTACAAGATTCCGGAAATCGGGAGTTGACTCTCCGCACTCCCATTTTGATATCGTTTGTCTCGTTACATCAAGCTTTTCAGCAAGTTCTTCTTGAGTTATTCCTTTGGTTTTGCGAAGGCTTTGCAATTTTTCGTTAAAGTTCATTTTCATACATTTATACGCCTACCTTTCTTTTGTTGCCGATATTATAGCATGTCAGCGTATTTTATTCAACCAACTGTTGTTGGAAAATAAGCAACGAACCGTTGCATTATGCGAAAACAGTGTGCGCAATTCGATTGCGCTTTGATTATTGCTGTCAAATGACTTATTGATTGCTGTTTCTGTCGATTATTTCACTCCAAAAAGGGATATATACCTTCTTGTTGCTTAGAGTCAGGCATCCGTCGTTCAGAAATTCATTATTCAGATATTCTTGCAGATTACTTCCATAATAAATAATATCACTTCCGACAGTCGAAATAACAGGCGGGTCATCCGAATCGGCGATCATCGGGATATATCGGTGTGAATATATCGGGATCAATTTCGGGGCATTAGCGGCGATTTTGCGGAAATGCTCCGACTTGTTGTCGGGAGATCCCCAACAGGGAAGCCAAAAACCGTCTTTAACGGCGAGCGAAAGCCACTTGATCGGAGCTTCAATCCGCTCTTTGATCTTCAAAATATTGTTTTGCGAATAATCTGTCCAATTCGGAAAACTATTATGCTCATCATCGATATAAGGAATCCCTTGACCGTAAAAATCGATCAGCGATTTCGGAAGTATGATGCCGTAGATCTCTTGAATTTTGAAGATATCTTCTTGAGTCATTCCTTTGAGGAAGCGTATGCCATGTTCTTTTAATTTTCCGTTCATATTACACATATTAACCTCCATATTTGTATATAGCAACATATCTTAGGCCTTAAAATTATATACAGGCTTTAATATCTGAAGAATATCGACCGTCTGACCTATGACATCGATTATATCTGAGAGGGACTTATACGCCATAGGTGCTTCGTCAAGTGTATCTTCGTTTATCGATGTACTGTATATGCCCTCCATGCTCTTTTTATACTCTTCAAGGTTGAGGAACTCTTTAGCTGTAGCCCTTGACATGATACGTCCTGCGCCGTGGGGGGCCGAGTAATTCCAATCGGGGTTTCCCCTGCCTTTTGCAAGGATGCTTCCGTCTCTCATGTTTATCGGGATCAGGACATGCTCATCCTTGTGGGCTGAAATTGCACCCTTACGCAGGATCATCTCCTCGGTATCGATATAGTTGTGAATCGTGTGGAATGACGATATAGCATTCATTCCGGTGCGCTCCAGAATTATTTCAGCCATTTTCTCACGGTTTCGCTTTGCGAATTGCTGGCATATCTCGACATCGTGCAGGTAATCCTCAAGATATGAACCGTACAGATGGCAGAGATCCTCGGGAACTGTCAGCTCTAAGGCTTTCCAGTCTTTTTCAAGCCTTTTTAATTCTGCCTGGATCTCGCTTCGTCTGCCCTGCGCTTTATAGCTTGATATCAGCTCATCTCTTTTTTCAAAGTAGGTTTGTTTTCCCTTGTTCAGTTCTACGGCTAAACTCTGATAGTATTCTGCTACCTGCTTTCCGAGGTTGCGGCTTCCCGAATGTATGACAAGATATTTCCTGCCGTCATCGGCAGAATCGATCTCAATAAAGTGATTTCCGCCGCCGAGCGTTCCGAGACTTCTCTCAAGACGCTTTGAATTCCTGAGATGTCTGTGGCAACGCAGTGCCGTCAGGTCAAATCGCTCAACACGGCCCTCCCAGACATTCATTCCACTGGGTATATAGTGGGCGGCTTCATCTGTTTTTACAAAGTCGATCTCTTTTTTATCAAGCTCTACTGTATACATTCCGCATCCGATATCAACTCCGACAATATTAGGAACTGCCTTATCGGTGATCGTCATTGTGGTACCGATAGTACAGCCTTTGCCCGAATGGACATCCGGCATGATCCTGATATTTGAATTCTCTGTGAATTCATGGTCACACATTCTGCGGATCTGTTCGATTGCAGAATCTTCAATTATATTTGCATAACATATCGCTGTGTTGATTTTTCCTTTGATCTCTAACATGACTCTGCTCCTTTTTAAAACGTTTTTTTATCGCTTAATAATATTATCCTTGATAGATGCAGATCTCTCATCTGCATCTGATGTGCATATTATATGAAAATTTTTACTTATTTTCACGGAAAAAAAGTTGCGAACTCATTTGAGTTCGCAACTTTTTTGAGAAATCAGCCGTTTTTTTATCAATTCTATGAAGCTCTGAGGAGACAGAACCTTTACGCAGGGGCCGAATGACAGCACTCTTATTACGATTTCGGTTTCATCATCTTCATAATAGCTGAGGTGCAGTATATATGTTTTTTTATCACACTTTTCCACCCGTTTTTCAAAGTGTGCGAAATGGAGCATTGCTCTTTCGAGTGCGTTGCGTTCATCGTATATCTTGAGAGTCAGATCCTTTAGATTTTCTGTCTGGCTTTTTTGATTTAAGGGAAGCTGACCGTCATATAGTTCACAATATGTTATTTTTCCGAGGTTAAATCGTCTGAATTTACAGCCCTTGGTGATGACCCTGATTTTGTCGTCCTTCATTGAATACTCAAAGCCTGTAGGGATAAAAGAGCTTTTTATTGTCCTGCCCTGTTTGTTTGTCATTCTTATTCTGACAGGCATTTTATTTTTTATAGCCGAGAGGAGTGTCCGGAAATGTTTTATATAAGCTTCATCTTCATAAGGGTCGCCGTCATTATAGCAGTCATATATTCTGTAGTCATCTTTGGTGAAAAGCGGCTGTACATCCTCAAGATCCGGTAATTCTACGCCAAACAGTCTGATCCTCGGGTCTTCTGATATCGCTTTGAGCCATTGCTTTTCGACATTTGTTAGAGGCATTGTGGGCTTATGCTTTATTATCGGCGACATATCGTCATTGAACAGCTTCCATTTCCCTGATCTGAGTGCCGGAAGGATCGTCAATACGCTTTCCGAAAATGCCTGATCGAAAATGCATTCTTTGATCTCTTTTTCACTTATGCTTGAATCTGAATCAAGTGCTTTTTCGATGATTTTTGCAACGGCGTTGTAATATGCCGAATACAATTCACTGAATATCATCGCTCTCACCCCCGTCAATTCCGTACATACGGTACATTTCAAGTATATCATTCTTGAATCTGTTTTCGGCTGTCCTGTTTGAAAAATTCATGACCGTTATCCTTGATATAAAGGTTCTTATCCAAGGGAGCATTTCATTTGTATCGAAAACTTCTGCAACATAGCGATAGTGCGTGTCATCGATCTTCTCGACTCTGCCGCATCTTTTTTCTCGTTCCAATCTTCTGATTATATAACCCTCGTCAGGCTCTATCTTCAGCCCGAATTCGACATGCTCGGTACGCTTCAGATTAAAATTACAATTGACTCCCCACATATATTTTTCTGATTTTTCGAGAGTGTTTCTTAGGCTGTCGAATTGCTCGCAGACTTCTTCAAGCTTTATGTTTGACACATAATCCAATCGATATGAGTTGAACCGTTTCGCATTAACATGATAGGCAATTAAATTCTGACGTGAATTTTGCGAGCTTATGTAAATCTTAAGCGGCACAAGTCGTATTGTCTTAGGTTTATCCGAATATTTACCGAGATTATCAAGGGTTATGTATCTCTTTTCCCGCATCGCAGAGAATAAAACAGCCAGAATATCGCTGTCGATCGCCTGTGTTATATAGTGGTGCTTGAAGCAAAAAAGCTCGTCATGCTTCGGCTGTTTATCCTGCAAAAACGATCCGATCACTCCGCAGGGTGATACTTCGCTGAAAAAATCGATCAGATCTTCAAGCCCGGATATATCGCAGTTGGCAGTACGGCTGTATAAAACCTTTCTGCCGCTTTTTTCTATGCGGATCATGCCCTCTTCTGTGTATTCCTTGAGCTTCTTACGCAGGGCCGATTCATCAAATGTCATTGAGTAATTCAGCATTTTGTCGATATCTTTGACAAGCTCAGCTGAAGTTTTCCTGATCTCTGGGGCATACAGAATATCAAAAATTGCAAAGTGCAGTGTGATATCTTTATCGGTGAAGCTTTTTGCTTTCCATGCTTTATAGAAAGGATTTTTATTAGTTACCCTACTGTCAACCGATAAAAATATGCTTTTACCCTCGGTTGTCTGCGTGAATCGCATATAGTTGCCGAGCCAGCTTTCGATTCTGCGGCGTTCGTCATCGTATGAGCGTGCACTCTTAGAATCGTATTCGTTTCGGCTTTTGAATCCGTATACATAGAATTCTCTCATGTACGTTCTGATCTTCTCAAAGTGCTTTATCAGTTCATTATATGCCATTCTCGGTGCTCCTTTCGTCTGTAATAGTCAGCTTGCTGTTATCGGTGAAGCTTCCTTCCGATATATCTGCACACTTTGTTTTTATAAATTAAATATTCTTCACCGAATTCAGCGGTCAAAAAATCTTCCTCAACATTGACAATCTGCAAATGAAACATAATTACCGTAACAACAGTAATTGCAAACAGCCAATAATTAAAGAATATCAAAAGAATTCCTATGTATACAAGATCGAAGCCGAGAAAGGCAGGATTACGGCTTATCTTATAAATACCGCCCGTCACAAGTCTTGTTTCCTTTTTCTCCGGAACGCCTGCTCTCCAGCTGTCAGACATGGTTATGACTGAAATGATAAAAACGACAGCTCCGAGCGCTCCGATACACGCTCCGGTAATTCGCCACGGCTTTGAAAACATAGAAACACCGAGGATGATGCTGACGATCTCGGCTGTCGGGCATAACAGGGAAGCGATCTTCACTGAGATCTCAATCAATTTCACCGAACCCGATTTTCCCCTGCCGAGTCTGTCGGTTTTGATTCCTTTTTTGAATTGACTGAGCATCTTTATAAAGTAACAACCGTAAAATGCCGCTAAGATAATAAATGCGATAATTTTATAAACCATATTTATGATCATTGCTTTCGCATTGCGAAAGCCTCCTTTTTTGTGGAATTGGAGCTGGTTTTGCACTGAAAAATCGCCGCCGATTTGAGGGGAATCGGTTCGTTCAGATGGCGAAAGCCACAAAACACTGTCTAAAAAATATTTTTTTCGGACTTACACCCCGCTTGGAAAGTATAAATCTGTTCCAGATTGTCTGATCTTTATCGGGTACCGTAATATTTTTCAATACCTGTCTTTGAATTCTTGTTTTGCTTTTTGTGTATATAATTTAACAAAGGCTGTTTTTCTTTCGGTATAACCGTCTCTGTCATGTTCATACTGCTTCCATAAACAGAGCTTCAATTTCTCATATTCCTTTGCCACATCGTGGTGAGCGTTCAGGTAATCACGAAAATACAGCTCATCATTATCGCCGCTTTTGCGAAGATGCACATGAAATACTTTCTGTGCAAATCCGTTTTCCGTATATCCTTTGTTGAATGATATCCTACGGTCGCTCTCACACATACACAGATATCCTGCAGGCTCAAGAACGGGCTTAAACTCGTGAAGGTCAGTATCCGGCATAACTTCAACAAGAATATCGATAATTGGCTTTGCCCATATTCCGGTTATCGCTGTGCTTCCGATATGACTGATGCGTACTGTAAGCTCTGCGGGAAGGCATTCTTTCAAAATCCTTTCTTCTTCGGCATACCATTTTGCCCAGCGCTCATCATGCCCGGTCAGAAAAATCGGAAAGAGCTGCCACAACTCTTCAAGACTCATCTCGAATATTTTTTTGTTCATTTACAAAACCTCGTTTTGCATTATTTCCACGGGCGTTTTTTTCCGATCCAGCCCTTGTCTTTCCAATAATCTGCGTCCGCCTTATTCCAGCCATGCTTTTGCATCTGACGCATGACCGAGAAAAAGAGCTTTGTTTTAAGCGATGGCTTGACATGTCCTTGCTTATTTGAGATTTTACGGGCTAGTGCGGAAAGCTGTTTTTCTACACGCTGCTTTTTCTTTTCACTGACACGCCCCCATGATGTTTCCGCAACAGCTATGCCGTACTTGTAAACTTTTGCCACACCCCACCAGAAAGCACTGTCCGCCATGTCCCGATTAGTGCTTTTCATTCCCGCACCTGCTGCAGTGGAAATGCAGACAGCTTGCTTTGAAAACATCCTTTCATCAGGGCGATGCACCATCCAACGCCATCCGTAATGGTCAAGCAGTGCCTTCATCGCCCCGGTTGCGTGGTAGACATAAACCGGACTCGCGAAAATCAGCACATCGGCTTCATCTATCGCCTTTGTGATATGAGACAGCTTTTCATAGTGAGGACACTTTGTCTCAGATTCGGTGAAGCATGCAGTACATCCGACGCAGAATTCACCGAAATCTCTCGGCAAGAAAAACTCAGTGATCTCTCCGCCGATTTTTTCAGCTAACTCGTGAGCAATATGATATGTAGAACCCTTATGACTCTGTCCATGTAAAATAACCGTTTTCACGCACATTTCCTCCGTAAAATCAAAATTTATATTACCAAACAATTCACCATTATATATTCCTCGTCGTTTTCATCAACAATTTCAAATCCGACTTTACGATACATTTCAACTGCGTAATTTGCTTTTTGCACAGCGAGAGAGGCTCGTCTGTACCCACGATCTTTCAAAATTGCAAGCATGGTCTTCATCATTTCTGTCCCGATTCCCAGTCCGCGATATTCTTTATACAGGGAAATCGCAAACGAAGGCGTTTC
>CAZXAU010000001.1:36391-277549 GCA_964638675.1 uncultured Lachnospiraceae bacterium | reverse complement strand
GCCGTTTATTACAGCATTTTACAAATAAGTTCAATATCCCGGGTCAAAAAACGCCGTACATGCAGCAGAAATTACAGCACATACAGCGTTTTTATGAGTATTATTATTCTATTGGGGCATGCAATATTACCGCTCAGATAACATCTTATATCCGTCCGATGTTCTCAGGTGTGATATGTTGTCGCCAAATTTATCGGTGAGACCCGAAAGATGCGATACAAGCACCCAATTTGTCTTTCTTGCCGAAAGTAGTCTCAAAACATGATACAGTCCCTCTGCACCTTCTGCATATGCCGTTGTCTGAAAGGTCTCGTTGAAGAGAACCAGAGCGTGTTCGTCCGATTTCTCAACGAGCGAAGCAATCTCACGAACCTCCTGTTCAAAGCGTCCTGCCTCATTCCCCTCTTCAAACTCTTTTTCGCCTGATGCAAATTGGGTGAATATTCCGCTTCTGATGCCGATCCTGGCACTCTTCGCCGTTATCGGAAAGCCTGCCTGAGCAAAGATCTGTGCAGACCCTATAGAGCGGAGATATACCGTTTTACCTGTATTGTTTCCGCCGAAAACGAGTATTCCGTCCTTTCCGTTTCCAATATGTGCATCATTCGGGGTTACATATGATGCAACCGGAAAATATGCCGTGAGGAATGTATCAAGAAGTCCGTCACTCTCAAATTCCGATTCATATGTCATTTCGGGAAATACATAGGGAATCTTCTTTTCTTGCATATATGAAATAAATTTCATTCCGGCTTTATAAAAGAGAAGCTCGTCTTTTATACCGGAAAACTCATCGTATATTGATGATATGATCTGTCCCATCATCTTGGCAGGTTCGTAAAGTGCCTCAAACAGTATTTCATTTCCGAGCAATCTCGAAATTGACGTAAGTCTGCAACTTGTAACTTTCTCATCACGACTGACTTTCTTAAAATTAAAAAGTGAGAACTTCTTTTCGCTGTTTAAACTCGAGACAGTCTCGGAATTGCATGAAACAAGACGTGAAAGCGAAATACAGCAATCCTCGTCAAGTGACAGACTGCTTTCTATCGATTCGATCTCCGTTATTTCCCTGAAATATGCCGACATTTTCTTGAGCTGAGCATAACTGTCGCTCAGCACTATTCCGTCAATTCTTTCTTTAAGCTTAATGAATCCCTCCGATTCCAGCTTCTTGTCAGCGAGGATCTCATGAAAATCAAAAAGTAACGCCAATGTATCCCTCATCGACAATGCAGTCATCTGAAGCATCTGCTTGATACTCTGAAATATCACTGCGTTGTCGTTATGCTTACGAAGCGAATAGCGATTCTTTTTCTCTCGTTCACTCGTCTGTGCAACATCGTAAAACTTTCCGAGAATATCATATAATTCATAATACATCCCGGCGTTTCTTATAAAATCATCGAGAATTTCCCTGCGGTAGATAATGTTTTCCTTATATCTGAGCGGTTTTGCCGCAATTTTCAGAAACTCTCTTGCCGCCTTGACATCAGAACATACATATTCCATTGTCTTATCGATCGAAAGATTGTAAATTGTATTCTCAGGAGTAGTCGATTCCGGCTCGGGAATTTTATACAGAAAGCTTATCTTCATTTGAATTATTGCCTCCTATCTCAGATATTCTCTTATCTATCGATTCCCTGTCAAGCATATACTTACGCAAAATGTCGTTTGCATATGAGGAGTTGATTCCACCTTTTTTTATCACTATCTTAAAGGTTCTCGCATTCAGATTTTTTTCATCTACAACTGTGCCGAGCATCGGAAGTCCGGCTTTTGATACCTCATGAAAATGCGTTACAAAAAGACCGCTTGCATTTTTATCCTTCAGCTTTTGTACGGCATCCAATGTCAACCGACAGCCTTTGACATCATCCGTTCCCGAAAATGTCTCGTTGAAAAGAAGGAAGCTGTCTCCGTCTGCCGCATCAAGCATTGAATCTATCCTCTTTTGTTCATCGACAAGACGTCCGGAATCGCCGAAGCGTTCGTCAGCAGGAAAATGTGTAACAACCGATCTATATGGATATACCTTTGCACTCTCGCAGAAAACAGGTGCTCCTGCAATTGAAAGAATAAGATTGATTGCTACCGCACGCAGATATGTCGTTTTTCCGCCGCCGTTCGCCCCCGTCAGAAAGCAAAACAGGCTATCGTCCTCAAATCTGATATCGTTGGGAATTATTTTTTCAGATTTCTTATGCATAAGCGATATATCATAGGCATCTCTGGCGACAAATCCCCTCTTCCCGAACACTTCAGGATAAGAGTGTGGAATTCCGTTCTCGCCCGCCCTGCGGCAAAGCTCGAGAATTTCAAGATAAAAATCTATCTCCGATTTTACGGCATATATTTCATCCACAGGAAGTGACGCATATTTTTCCTCGATCTCATGCAAAAATCTGAAGACCTCAGGAAAGAATTTTTCAATTCCTTCAGACATTGCAGAGTCGATCTTGATGGACAGCTCGCTTTTATCCGACATTTTTACGCCGAAATCGTCTCCGATCTTTTTCAGCATATCGACATAATTATCGCAATTTTCTTCGACAGACAACATATACCCACGTCTGTCAAGACGGAAATTTATATATCCTATAGTCGACAAAAGTTCTCTTGCCCTCGCAACATCGCCCTTTATGCCGTCAATATATTCCTTATTGTCAATTTTCCATAAATCCGTGGCATGCTTTATAAGTTCACTCTGACTTTCAAGCTCTGTGATCTTGCCGACGCATACAAGAAATGCCTCAAGAAGCTTGACAGTCTTGAAAACCTTCGGTGCACCGGCTATTGCCATATGCATTGATCTGTCACACGCATCAAGTGTAACAAGTGCAGATTTGAGTGATATTATCCTGTTATAAAATTCACCCTTGTTATCAAGCTCTTTGAAGATCGCCTGTCTTGCTCTTATCTCATCAGCATTGCATGGATAATACAGAAAATTCATCACATTCTGTGAAATCAGCTCGGTAATCCTTGAATCGTCAAGTGTGCTTCTTGAAACACCAACACAAGAAAAATCGGGTTTATCAAGAAACATGAATGACGTGCTGTATGTATTCTTACTCATTTTGACATTCACCGCCCTTCAGCTTTGTCTGTGCGAAATCCAACACTTTTTATTTATTTTGTTAAATATGTCAGCTTACAAATTCGGGAAATGTTTTAACAAAACGCACAGCATATTCTATCCATTCCTGCGCATATCGGTTGATATGACTTTCATATTGAGACCAGGTTTCTTTATTGCACAGGGCGAGTCCATGATTTCCCTTTGGGTATATATGAACCTCAAAAGGTATTCCCTGCTCTGCGAGTGCACTTGCAAACAAAAGCGTATTTGTCACCGGGACAACAGGGTCGCTTGCCGTATGCCAAAGAAATGCCGGCGGCGTATCATCGCTCACATGCAACTCGCATGAAAATCTTTCTTTCATGCTCTCGCTCGGCTCTTCACTGCCGCTCACCTTTTGAATTGAGCCGGCATGTGTTTTGCCGACACCTGTTATAACAGGATAGCAAAGAACCATTCCGTCAGGACGGCAAGACTGTCTGTCCTGTCCGACATATTTTCCGATCTCAGGGATATCAAACATAGTCCCGGCGCTTGCGGCAAGATGTCCTCCGGCAGAAAATCCGCATATAAATATCCGATTTTTTATAAGATGGTATTTTTCAGAATTTTCCCTCAGATATTTTACAGATAAAAGTGCCTGGACGAGCGGAGTATAATTTGAGGCGTCCTCTCCGACAGAATATCTCAAAACAAAAGCATTCAGCCCGGCGGCAAAAAATTGAAGAGCGATAGGTTCCGCTTCTCTTTCAGAAAGAAAACTATACCCACCTCCCGGACAGATAATAATTCCCCTTCTTTCGGATATTCTGAGTTCTTCGTGGTCATCATGTATATAGCATTCAAGCACTGCGCCCTTATATATATCGCTGATTTTCTCAAACTTCATTTTAATTCTACCCCCGTTTTCTAATATCGGAATGCCAATACAGCTTACATTCCGTTCAAATTTATTCTATTTTAAAAGTAAGGGAATGCCACTACTGCAACATTCCCCTACAATTCCTCTTATTATTACAGATATTTTTTATTGAGCGTCACCGTATGTTCTATCGAAGAAAGAAGTATACTGACCCTGAGGAGAATTCTTATTTCCGTAGAAGTCCACACTTATAGCATCAATATTATTGTTGGTGATATAGCAATAGATCTCACTCTTCTCAAACTCAGATGATATGGTCTTGACATATTCTGCATATGTTCCGTATTCTGCTGCCTTTTCAAAGTCGTATATTCTCGGCATGAAATCGGCACAGTAATCCTCAAATCTCTTTACCATAAGCGAGGTGTATGTGTAATCCTTAGTCTTTCCGCTCTCTTTAACTTCTTTACCCTTACTGTCAACAAGTACCACACCTGTACCGTCAGCCTTTTCGACAAACTTATATGTCAAATCTTCACCGGTATATTCATAATCGGACAGTTGACTGTCTGTAACAGTAAATCCGCAATACGGGCTGACGATAAGCTTTTCGTTGTGCTTTTTAGCAAGCTCCCAACTGTTTTTTGCATAGGCAAGTGTATCTGCATCCATTCTATCATTAGGATAACAAAGGAATGTATTTCCTACCTTATCATAGCTTACATTATACGAAATATCTGTTCCGTCTTCTGTCTTCGCATCGATAAAGGAGACTATACCGCCCTGTGTTTTTTCATAGTGAACATTCTCCAAACCGTATGCAAGGAGATTTACCACTTCCTCATTTGTCTGGAGCATTGCAAGAATCTGATATGCTCTCTCCTGGTTGACAGAAAATGCACTGATCGCAAACATAGATTCGAACATCTTATTATCAACCGTGGGACGTGCAGTATTAACTACATAATAGTCGTTCACACCGTCTTTATCAAAGTCCAGATCTTCTTTTTCATAATCAGGACCGCAATTTATCATGGCAACTGCAAAATCCTTTGTAAAATCAATTTCATTCGATTCAACATACATACGGTCTGAAGCATATTGATTGATATTGAAAAGAGATTCCATCGAATTAATGAAAAATTGAGTTGTCATTACGTTCGGGAGCGATGTTCTGCTGTCCAGACTGTAAGATGTTTTGGGAGCAAGCAGAAGGGGAGTATCAAAATCAAAATATGTCTTCCAGTTGAATCCGGCATAATTGTAAAGTGGCAAAACATCCTTATATTCTTCTTTTTCAATTATATCAGAGAAATAATTCTTAAGCGAAGAAAAGTCAGTTATATTGGATATATCGTAGCTGAGCTCATCAAAATACTTCTTATTGATTACAAGATAAGAATACTCTCCGAAGTAGTTGTTGTTGGGGATCGCTCCGAACATTCCACCCGATTTTCTTGAAACTCCGAGAATGGTCGAATTTATATACTTTGTAACAGGCTCTGACGATTCTGATACAAGCTTTGCCAGATCTGCAAGATAAGAAACATTTCCATATGCTCCTTCTGCTCCGTTCAACAACTTTGTATATGTCTGCGCACTGTCAATAAAAATAACATCAAGCTGGGTGTCGGTAAGTGTGGGGTAAACAGCATGAGATCTGCCTTTTTCGTCTATTATATTGTAGTCCCCGTTTGACGATATTTTAATTTCTGCATTTGGATCGTCAATTATTATCTTGCTCGATGAATATGTAGTGCTTCCATCACCTGCATCACATACATAAAGCTTCTCCGACATCTCGCAAATTCTTCTCTGATATTCATCTGCAGTGAACATCTGGAGGACGACATGGGTATTATATTTACTTTCTGTTATCTGATTGAGTGCATCTTCAACGAGTTTTATTCCCTCTTCGGTAGTGCCTTCTTCTTTAACCATTGTAATGGTGAGTGTCATTGCTTTGGATGCAAGACTATCTTCTGAAAGCAATGTCTGATTGCATGACACAAGTACTGTCAGCATCATCAATGCAACAATAAGCAGACATATCATTCTGCAACATGAATTTCTCATTTTCATCTGAATCCCTCCGGATTTATTTTCGGTATCGTGCGTACACTGAAGCGCATACAACAACTCATACTACAATAATACACCAAAAACAAGATATTGTCAAGTTTATTTTGCGATAATAATACAAATATTTGTAAATATTTTTTTTACACTGACCGCAAATGATATTACAGAGCACAGCACGCACGGTAATTTTTTACAAGAAACCGTTTAAAAATATACAGTAACATACCCGATTGCTTCAAAAAACTTGGAATATATTATTCAAGGTAATTCTTAAGGTGTCTTGAACGGCTTGGATGTCTGAGCTTGCGGACAGCCTTCGCTTCAATCTGTCTTATTCTTTCTCTGGTTATATCAAATACCTTTCCAACCTCTTCAAGAGTTCTCGGTCTGCCGTCCTCAAGTCCGAAACGAAGTTTTAAAACGCTCTCTTCACGTGGGGTGAGGGTATGGAGAACCTTATCAAGCTGTTCACGGAGAAGGGTCTTTGATACCTGATCCTCAGGTGCCGGTGAATCCCTGTCTTCGAGAAAATCCCCCAAATGGCTGTCTTCTTCCTCTCCTATCGGGGTTTCAAGTGAAACAGGATCCAGAGCTATCTTCATAATCTCCCTGACTTTATCCGGAGACATCTTCATTGATTTTGCTATTTCTTCCGGTGTCGGATCTCTTCCGAGATCCTGGAGGAGCTGACGTGACACTCTTGCAACCTTGTGAATGGTCTCAACCATATGGACAGGGATTCTTATGGTTCTTGCCTGATCGGCAATTGCTCTCGTTATCGCCTGCCTTATCCACCATGTTGCGTACGTGCTGAATTTATATCCTTTTGTATAGTCGAATTTCTCAACCGCCTTGATAAGTCCTAGATTTCCCTCCTGAATGAGGTCGAGAAAACTCATTCCCTTTCCGAGATATCTCTTTGCAATACTTACAACAAGTCGAAGGTTTGCCTCGACAAGTTTATTCTTTGCCTCTTCTTCGCCCTCACTCATTCTTCTTGCAAGCTCAGCCTCTTTGTCTGCATCAAGAAGTGTAACCTTTCCGATCTCCTTGAGATACATACGAACAGGGTCATCGATCGAAAGTCCTTCCTTGGCGAGCATCTTTTCCATATCCTCAGCAGACCCGAAACGTTCTACTTCGTTTTCGATTTCGGATACAAAATTACGGTTTTCGCCGTCATCACCTGCCATGATCATTATTCCGAGATTTTCAGCCTCTTCATAGAATTTATCGGCCTGATCCGAGTCAAATCCGTTTTCCTCAATAACATGCTCAACTTCTTCGGATGTTATGGCACCCTTTTCTTTTCCTTTTTCAAGAAGGTCTGCAAATCCGCTTTTTTCTTCACTCATCGGTTTTTCTCCTCTTTTTGTCTATCAATTTTCTTAATTCTTCTATATCGTTTACATCGTTTTTGTTTCCCGAATCAATAAGTCGGTCAATACACTCATACAGAGTATTTTCGGTATTATCAGTAAGCTGCATACGTCTTATCTTCATTTTCACAATTCTTCCCGTCTCATCAGGAGAAAAGCTCCCGGCAAAAATGCCTTCGTCAAACAGCTCGTCCTCACTGCTGTTTAAAAGAATTGTCTCATAAATTCTTCTGTTAAAATCAGTATAAAATGACTCCGCCGAAAAACTCTTATATTTTTTTGCCTTGAAAATAAGCTCAGGATGACACAGAATGATCCCGATGATCGCCTCTTCGGCTGCTGCCGCTTTGGGATTCCTGACATATCCGGGATTGACCCTGTCTCCGATTCCGACAGACGAGTTTGCAATCTTCTCACCCATGAGTGCTTTATCTTTTTTTATATTTGAACGTATTATTTTTTCGACATCACGTAAAAGAGTTTCACTCTGAATGCCGAGCAGATCTGAAACCTGTGTGGCGTATATTGTTCGCTCAACACTTGACGAATACCCCGATATCAGCGTCGCGGCTTCTTTTGCCGCAGCCACTCTGCCTTCGGTCGATCTTATATCATTTCTGTTTATTATGCTGTCAAGTGCAAATTCAAAATGTGATTTTGTTCTGTCAAGAAGCTTGCGGAATCTGTCTGCTCCGTACTTTTTTATGTATTCATCGGGATCTTTTACATCATTCTCATCGAGCTTCAGTATTCTCGCTTCAAGCCCGACATCGGATAGCAGCTTGAATGCCTTTTGTGATGCATTCTGCCCTGCCTCATCGCTGTCGTATGAGATGACAACGCTTTTGGTATATCGCTTCATCAGCCTTGCATGATCGGGGGTAATGGCAGTTCCGAGTGTTGCAACAGCATTGGTAAAGCCTGCCGAATGCAACGCCATGACATCCATATATCCTTCACAAAGTATAAGGCGTTCGGCACATGCATTCTTCGCAAAATTGAGTGCGAAAAGATTACGGCTTTTCTTGAATACCGGTGTATCCGATGAATTTATATATTTCGGTTTTGAATTGTCAAGTACCCTTCCGCCGAATGCAACAACATTTCCGGTCAGGTCAATAATAGGTATCATTACCTTATTTCTGAAATAATCAAGACATTTTCCCGTTTTTGCCGATTTAAATGACAAAAATCCGCTCTTCATCTCTTCTTCGGTATATCCAAGCTTTTTCAGGTGCAAAGTAAGTGCGTCCCAACCGTCACCGGTATAACCGAGTCCGAAATGCTTTATCATCGCCTTTGAGAAATTCCGCTTTTTCATGAAATACTCAAGCCCGGGATTGTTCTCGCTCTCAAAAAGCTTTGTATGGAAAAACTTCGCCGCCTGCTTGTTCATTTCAAATATACGACTGCGCGATATCTCACTTTTTTCGGCATCGCTGTCATTAACCTCAATGCCGACCCTTTTTCCGAGAAATTTTACAGCTGACGGATAATCAAGATTCTCAGCCTTCATTATAAAGGATATTACATCTCCGCCTGCTCCGCATCCGAAACAGTAAAAATTCGCCGACGATGTAAAAACAGTAAATGATGGAGTCTTCTCAGAATGAAATGGACAAAGACCTATTAAATTGGATCCCGCTCTGCGAAGAGAAACATATCCCGATATTACATCCTCAATATCCGATCGGTATCTGATATCTGCAATTACTTCTCTGCTTATCATCGCTCTCCTCACTTGTACGGCAGGTTTGTTTTATATGACCGTGCCCCCGAACCATATTCACCCTTCACTTTTCACTATTCACTGCTTTTTATCCCCTGCCAGACCTGAGGGATAAACAATTTTTTGAAAAGACTTATGGCATATCTGTCTGTCATACCGGCTATGTAATCGGCAACTCTTTGTTCATTCCCGGTTGCTTCCACATTTCTGTAAAGCTCAGGCATCTCATCAGGATGTGCGATAAAATACTCATAGAGCTCGCCTAACATGCTTTCGGCACGTACCTCTTCGCTTTTTGCCACGGGATTTGTATAAACAGCATCGAAAAGAAAGGCGTGCAGATCCTCTATTGCATCAAGCACTTCGGGCTCGGGAAAGACATTGCCGTCCGCTATTCCCCGTCTTATTACCGAATTGACCATGCAGTCGATCCGCTCACCGTGTGTATATCCAAGAACATTTCTTATAAGCAACGGTATATCGTCCTGAGAAAGAACTCTTGCACGGCAGGCATCCTCTATATCATGACTGATAAAGGCAATGCGGTCTGCCTGACGAACAAGCATTCCTTCAAGAGTGAAGGCGGCAGAATCGGCAGAATGATTGAGTATTCCGTCACGTACTTCTTCTGTCAGATTGAGCTTTTCTATAACATCGGCAACACGCAGACTCTGCTTTGAATGATGATATTTAGGATCCATTACGCGGCGTAAAAGCCTTTCACCGGCATGTCCGAAAGGTGTATGTCCAAGATCGTGTCCGAGTGCGATCGCCTCGGTCAGGTCTTCATTAAGCCTCAGCCCACGGGCTATCGTTCGCGCAATCTGAGAAACCTCAAGGGTATGAGTAAGCCTTGTCCTGTAGTGATCATCATCGGGAGACAGAAAAACCTGTGTTTTATGCATCAGTCTTCTGAACGCTTTTGAATGAAGGATCTTGTCTCTGTCACGCTGAAAATCAGTTCTTATCGGATCGGGTTCTCTGGAATACATTCTTCCCCTTGATTCGTCCGATTTTACTGCCTGCTCACAGAGAAAGTTTTTCTCATTCAGGCACACCAATTCCCTTACATTCATTTATAATAATCTCCGTTCGTCATATTTCGATTATTCTTCTACAATATAATATACGCAAAAAAAATGAAAAATACTTTTTTATTTTTTATCATTAAAGAATATAGTCACTGAAAGTAAGATAAAATCGGGGGTTTTGCCCCTAACCCCACGTTGATACTTCACAACATTAACATATTTTGAATAGTTTTCATGTAAGTGAAACAAAAAACAATGTCAAAGGGGATGTCTCATCATGGCATCATAAAATCAATACCACTATCGCAGTAGGGCGGGAGCAAGCCCCCGCCCTACTTTGGTAAAATGTAACCGATTTTCAATATTTCAGGCTTTGTGTCTCCTCCGAAATTCCCCTTCAATTGCTGTCATATACTTCACAGATATACTCGGGAATCAATCTGCCCCCCGTCTGCTCGCAAATTCTTGCGTTGAAAGTTGTAGCCTGCTCGCTCAGGATCAGATACTCCAGGCTGATCTGTGTACCGAAATCGCTCGATAATATTTTTTTTTCGCATTTATCGAATTCAAAGCAAAATCTGCCGTAGTCAGAATAATCACAGCAAAGTCTGTATTTCGAAAAAGGTCTGAATTCGGCAATGCCGGCCTTTTCAATGCCGTTAAGAGCAGACTGGGTATAAGCTCTGACAAGTCCTCCCGTCCCGAGCAGGATTCCTCCAAAATATCTCGTCACTACAACGACAATATCGGTAAGCTTTCTTTTCCCTATCATATCGAAAACAGGAATTCCCGCTGTACCAGAAGGCTCTCCGTCATCCGAATAGCCTGATGAATTATCATTTCTCGTCACATATGCGAAGGCATTATGACGTGCATCCGAATACTTCTTCTTGACGCATGAAATATAATTCAGTGCCTCTTCACGGGAATGCACGGGACAAACGCTTGAAATGAAGAGCGATTTTTTCTCGGAGTATTCACCAAATGCTTCTTTTTTTATAGAAAAATAGCTTTTTTCTGACATTTTTGCCCTCCAATACAACACTTCACAGAATTGTTTTTCTTTACTTATTTTTTATCTTTTATTCATCAAACGAATCGTCGTTCTCTTCATTCTCCTCACTGCCTGATATAAATTCTTTAAGCCTTCCGATACTGCAAAGATCAAGCACTGCCGAAATTTCTGCTCCGCTTGCAGTATACTCAACCGTTATATCAGAACCATTTTTATATATCATATCAAGAAATCCGAGTCTGGAATTCGGCAAAAAAATATCAACTCTTTTTCTTCCGCTTGCCGCAATTACCTCAAGCTTTTCAATCAACGAATCAATTCCTTCACCTGTTTTAGCCGAAATCATGACTATATTTTTCATTTCTTCTCCGCTTATCGGGGGAAGAACGAAACTTTCAACGCAGTCACATTTATTCATTGCATAAATTATCGGCTTGTCGCCTGCTCCGAGCTGAGCAAGCAACTCATGCGTGACGCTCAACTGTGAATCGGATTCAGAGTCGGATGAATCTATAAGAACTATCAATGCGTCCGAATATTTTACTTCATCAAGAGTGGAATGAAAAGCTTTGATAAGGTGCGTTGGAAGATTTCTTATGAAACCGACAGTATCGGTCAGAAGCATCTCATTTCCCGACGGTAGAGTGAATTTTCTTGTAGTCGGATCAAGGGTTGCAAAAAGTTTGTCCTCGGCAAGGATCCCTGCACCGGTCAGATAGTTTAAAAGTGTAGATTTTCCTGCATTTGTATATCCTGCTATTGCAACCTTTGCAACAAATGATGAATCACGCTTTTTTCTTTGTACTTCACGGTTTTTCGCCATCTGAGCTATCTCGTTTTCAAGTGCCGCCATCCTGCGCTGAAGATGACGTCTGTCACTCTCCAGCTTGCTCTCTCCCGGTCCGCGTGTTCCTATTCCACCACCTAAACGTGACATAGACTTGCCTTTGCCGACAAGTCGGGGAGCTGTATACTTGAGCTGTGCAAGCTCAACCTGTGCTTTTCCTTCCCCGGTAAGTGCATGGAGGGCAAAAATATCAAGAATAAGCATCGAACGGTCAATTACCGTTATTTCTTCAAGCTCACTGCATTCGAGAGCTTTTTCTATATTTCTGATCTGCGATGGTGTCAGTTCGCTGTCAAATACAACAAGCTCACATCCGCCTGTAATACACAATGTCCTGAGCTCATCAAGCTTTCCGCTTCCTATATACGTAGCTTTATCCGGGCAATCTTTTGACTGAGTCATAACAGCAAAGCATTCTCCGCCTGCTGTATCAAGAAGACGCTTAAGCTCCTCAAGCGATGCCATATACTGAGCTTCATCTTCACCTTTGATCAAAAGCGAAACGAGCACAGCCTGCGGCTTTCTTTCTGTAAAGCTGTTGGTATCAAATATTTTTTCCATAATAATCACCCCTTTTTCAACGATTAACTATGTATCCGATAAACTACTCAAAAATACGAGCCTGCTTCAATGCGTTCTTTTCAGTCAATAAAGAAGACAGCAAAAAGAGACTGCAAAAAACCCGATTGAGTCTTTTAACAGCCCCTTAATGTTACACCTTCAGTTTAACTGCAAATTATTTCTTTACAGCCTCAAGACGCTTGTTGAACTTATCGACACGTCCGCCTGCATCAACAAACTTCTGCTTTCCGGTAAAGAAAGGATGGCACTTTGCGCAGATTTCAACGCTCATATCGCCCTTTGTTGAACGTGTAACAACCTCAGATCCGCAAGCACATCTGATAGTTGCTGTTTCGTACTTAGGATGAATTCCCTGTTTCATTTTAACGCACCTCTTTCTTTAAGATTACATCTTTTCTTTGAGCTTAGCACTCTTACCGGTTCTCTCACGGAGATAGTAAAGTTTAGCTCTTCTGACTTTACCGCTTCTGACGACCTCTACCTTTGCAACATTCGGAGAATGTATAAGGAATGTCTTTTCAGTTCCTATACCGTAAGAAATTCTTCTCACTGTAAATGTAGCGGAAATACCCGCACCGCGGCGAGCGATGACAGTGCCTTCGAATATCTGTATTCTTTCCTTGGCACCTTCTTTGATTCTGTTGTGAACCTTAACGGTATCACCTATGCTGAAAACCGGCATATCGCTTTTCAGCTGCTCACTTGTAAAAGCCTGAATTAAATCCATAAATAGGCCCTCCTCTATAATCCGGACATTCATGCAGAGCATTGCAGAGGATTGTCCTTTTATTGAATAGACACAGTACACCCATGCCGTATACCTTAGTATGATATCACATTATTTTTAAAATTGCAATAGTTTTTTTTATTTTTATCTGATTTTTTTGATTTTCATCCGGTAATGCATGGATAATTGTATATTGTGAATTTTAGTTGCACAAATATTGATTTACTTTCACCCGATCATATCAATAATTCATCAATTATACTATACAGTTCAATTATCCCGGAGACATATAAAAAAGTCAATGCTTTTTTACAACAAAAAAAAGAAACCGTTCGAATCGAAACGAATCGAACGGTTTCATATATCCGCATGAATCATGTCCTGAAATAAATTCAGGAGTGATTCCCGTCAGATAACGTTATTTGAATTATTTCGTGTTAAAATTGCAAACGATCGAAACAATTATAATTCAACACCGCCGCTCAACGACAGACTGTCAAGCAAATTATCAAGCTGCTTTGACCATGCAGCTGCCTTAGACTTTGTGACAAGGTTACCGTCAATTGACTTACCGATATTGTTACGGAAATACCAAGAAGGAGATTCTCCGCCACCGATTTCACGTCCCCATGCAATGACAAAGTCACTGTATATACGGCTACGGATGAAATCTATCATTTCAGCTGCTTCTTTTGCATCGCCTCTTGTGTATTTACCCTTGAGTGCTTCATCAAAGTACTTAGGAGTTACATATTCTTTTGAATAGTATCCAAGTGCTTCGAGTGTAGCTGTAGTTGCCTGAAGGTTTTCTGTTCTTGCCAGAATTCCGAACTGGTTTACAGTATCTCCGCAAGATGTATAATAATTATCCTGATTTACATTGGACTTCGGAGGAGGAAGGATATAATAGTCGTCTTCCATATCACCGAGGTATGTCTCTGCCTGTTCAAGAGTATGTACAGTCATAAGAGCGTTTCCTTCAGCGAAGATGTGCATAGTCATTCTATCACTGTCATAGCTGGGGAGAAGAAGCGACTTAGAACCGTTATAAAGGTTCTTCATTGCTGTTGCATAGTTTTTGAATTCGTTATTAGGATAGGAAATAACAGGGGTGCCGTTTGAAATCTTTGAAAGTGTAACATGGCTTCCTGCGAGCATTCCGTCAACAACTACGTCGTTGATTCCGCAGGTAGCTGCAAATCCGACAAATCCGACCTGGTCGCCATCGTCAACTATTTCGTTGTGGTTCAGGTCACGGTAAAGGATCTCGTTGAGTTCAAGCCAGAGATCGATCGACCACTTGCCGCTCTTAACTACCTTGTAAATATCCTCTTCGCCGTCTGTGTACTTCTTGATCTCAGAAATGTTTTCTTTCCAAAGTCTTGAGTTTACGTAGGAAACGAACATTGTAGAAATCCATGTCTGTGAAAGGTCACCAGTAATCCAGAAGTTTGCTCCATCATATCCGAGTGTTTCAAATGTGTCTTTGTCCCAATAATCTGCGTTGAGGTCGATGATCATGTCTTCATCATCGATGTTCGAGTAGTTGACCAGTGTTCCGGAGTTGTCTCCGAAGCCGAGACCGAGGTCATAATACTGATAACCGCCGATAATATCATAATAACTATCAGGGCTGTTCAAGTATTCTCTGATGTGGTTAACAAGTTCGCCACCGCTGAGAGTTTTAAATGTTCTCAGCTTAACTTTAAGTTCTTCTTCAACCTTTTTGTTACGGCGATCAACAGCGATGTTGATCGGGTCTGTTTCGTCGAAGTCCTCTGATTCTGTGTCAACGTAAATAGAACGAGTTGAAACCGAACCGCCGGAAACAACGATTCCGATTTCCTGACCGTCAAATCCGCCTTTATCAATAACTTCTTTCAACTTGGCGGGAAGAGTACTGCTACTATCGTCTGTCTGAGCTGCTGTGGGTTTTGCGCCCGTTGTCTTGGGTGTATCGGTATTACAAGCAACCAAAGTAGAACCAAGCATGACGATCAGAAGGAGTACTGATACGATTCTTAATGCCTTTTTCATAAATTACCTCCAATTAATTTAGGCAAATTAGCTTAATGCTACGGTTAGTATACTATATTTTTTTGCAATTGTCAATATCAATTTTGTAAATAATTATTTTTTTGTGTGAAAATCAGTTCAGAAGCGTTCCCGCATGTAGAAAAGTTGCATTTCGCTCAGGTCTTTCTTTACCGTCATTTCAGTAAAAAGTCGGCAATTAATCTATAATCTCAGAAGAATGATATCTGATTTGTTTCAGAAAGTCCCTCAAACACTCCGGCATTTTCAAGCGTTGACATCACCGCTTTTGAAAGCCCTGTTCTTTCTCTGAATTCGAGCTTTGAAGTGAATTCGCCTTGCTCTCTGGCAACAATTATCTTCTCAGCCGCACTGTCTCCGAGTCCTCCAAGAGTATTGAACGGCATTCTGATCTTTCCGTTTTCCGGAATAAACTTGAAGGAATGAGAATGATACAGATCGATCGGAAGATAATCAATTCCTCTTACAAGGCTTTCCTCAACAAGCTGTAAAGTCGAATACAATTCATTGTCCTTTGCCGTAGCGGTTTTGTTTTTCACCTTTTCCTCGATATCCTTCATTGCAGCCGTTACTCCGTTGATTCCTCTTGAAACTATCGAAGCATCAAAGCCTCCGGGGGCAACCGACAGATATGCGGCATAGAATTCGAGCGGCTTATGAACCTTATACCATCCCAATCGTATGGCCGACATGACATAAGCCGCCGCATGTGCTTTCGGGAACATGTATTTGATCTTTTTACAGGAGGAGATATACCAATCGGGTACATTATGATTTCTCATCTCACTTTCCCACTCATCGGTAAGTCCCTTGCCCTTACGCACGGATTCCATAATTTTAAATGCCATTGCGTTATCAAGTCCGTATCTTATCAGTGTCAGCATTATGCTGTCACGCGTTCCGACGACCTCGGATATTGTACATACATTATTCTGAATAAGCTCCTGTGCATTTCCCAGCCATACATCGGTTCCGTGAGAAAGCCCGGATATCTGAAGCAGATCGGCAAAGCTCTTCGGCTTTGACTGCTCAAGCATTCCTATAACGAATTTTGTTCCGAATTCGGGAAGTCCGTATGTTCCGAGCGGACAATCTATATCACCTCTCGTTATATTCAGCGATTTTTTTGAAAGGAAAAGCTCATATACATCCTTATCGTTCATCGGGACTGTCATTACATCGAGTCCGGTATACTGTTCGAGATACTTGTACTTAGTCGGAATATCGTGTCCAAGCTCATCAAGCTTGAGTATCGTATCATGAAGATAGACAAAAGCGAAGTGAGTGGTTATGATATCCGAGCTTGTATCGTCGGCAGGATGCTGTACAGGTGTGAAATCGTAAACATCGTACTCTCTCGGAACAACGATTATTCCGCCGGGATGCTGACCTGTTGTGCGCTTTACTCCGACACATCCGTTTACAAGACGCTGTACTTCGGCTTTGTTCATCTTAAGCTTCTTTTCGTCAAGATATTTCATAACATACCCGTAGGCTGTTTTTGATGCAAGCGTTCCAAGCGTACCTGCACGGAACACGTTTTCCGAGCCGAAAAGATCCTCTGTGTATTTATGCACTCTTCCCTGTACATCACCCGAAAAGTTAAGGTCTATATCAGGAGATTTATCGCCGTAGAAGCCGAGAAACGTTTCAAAAGGAATATCATGTCCGTCCTGAAGCATACGTTCGCCGCATACAGGACAGCTTTTCGTCGGCATATCAAATCCGCTTCCGTAGCTTCCGTCCTCTATGAATTCATTGTATCGGCACTTCGGGCATCGATAGTGCGGCGGCAGAGGATTGACCTCGGATATACCTGCCATCGTTGCGACAAATGACGAGCCGACAGATCCACGGGATCCGACAAGATATCCCTGAGATTCGGAATACCAGACAAGCCGCTGTGCAATAATGTAGAGCACGGCGAACCCATGTTTGATGATCGATTCAAGCTCCTTTTTCAGACGGTTTTCAACCTGATGCGGCAATATATCACCGTACATCGAATGTGCTCTGTCCCAGCAAAGTTTCTGAAGCTCTTCCTCTGCACCGTCCATTTTCGGTGTAAAGGTTCCTTCAGGTATCGGGCGTATATTTTCAATGAGTGATGCTATATATCGGGTATTTTTTACAACGACCTCATACGCTTTTTCTTCTCCGAGATAGGAAAACTCCTCGAGCATTTCGCTTGTTGTACGCAGATACAGCCCAGTATCACGGTCATAATCCGAATACTTCATTCCTGCCTGCAATATTTTTCTGTATATATCGTCTTCTTTGTTCAGAAAGTGGACATCGCAAGTGGCAACAACCGGCTTTCCCATCTTTTCGCTGAGTGCAACAATTTTCCGGTTTATTTCCCTGAGTTCGTCATCTGACGCTACAGTCCCGTTGTCAACCAGAAAACGGTTGTTGCATACAGGCTGAATTTCAAAATAGTCGTAGTATGAAGCGATCTGCTCTGTTTCATCATCTGATTTTCCGTCAAGGATCGCCCGGTATAGCTGTCCGGCTTCACATGCAGAACCGATTATAAGGCCGTCCCTGTGGCTGTCGAGCAGTGTTTTCGGAATTCTGGGAGAGCGGTAATAATAATCAAGATAGCTCCTTGATATTATCTTGTAAAGATTTTTGAGTCCCACAAGATCCTTTACATAGATGATCATATGGTAGGTTCTGAGCTTGAGCGGATTTGCCTTTTCGCCCATTGCATGCACCATTTCATCTGTGGTGTGGACGCCTTCGGAACGCAGTTTTTCGGTCATTCTGAAAAAAATGAGTGAGAGCATTTCGGCATCATCGCTCGCACGGTGATGATTGAAGTCTCCAAGTCCGAAATAATCCGCAAGCGAATCAAGCTTGTGCTTTTTGAGTTCGGGGTTAGCATACCTGGAAAGCGGAACGGTATCAAGATATGTATTTGTGAAAGGAATTTTATTTCTCTCACAGACAGCCGAAATGAATCCGCAGTCGAATGTTGCATTGTGGGCAATAAGCATCCGATCGCCTGCAAACTCCAGGAATTTTGAAACAGCCTCAAGCTGTGAGGGAGCTCCCTTCACCATCTCATCGGTTATACCTGTGAGCTGTGTGATCGCATCGGGTATGTGACACTCGGGATCTGCAAATGTATTGAAACGTTCAATAACCTCACCGTTCTTTACCCTGACCGCACCGATTTCGGTGATTGCACAGCTCCGTGCCGAAAGTCCTGTGGTCTCTATATCAAAAACGATAAATTCATCATTCTGGAAACTGTAGTTTCCGCTTTTTCCGTATATAGCACGTGCTGTATCATCGACAAAGTATGCCTCCATACCGTAAAGCATCTTGATGCCTGCCTTTTTGGCACTGTCCATCATAATGGGGAATGCCTGAACATTTCCGTGATCGGTAACGCCGATCGCATCCCATCCCCATTGCTTTGCTTTTTCAACGACAAGCTCGGGGAAAGGCAGTGCGTCCATTGTGGAAAGATTGGTATGCAGATGAAGCTCGACACGTTTTTCGGGTGCATCATCCATTCTTTCGATTTCTTTAATTATGTATATTTCATCCGGATATACTTCAAGCTCCACGACACCGTTCTTTTTCTTTTCGCTGTAGTCCTCACGGAGCTTTCCGACAACAAGAAAAGATATATTGTATATCGAAAGTGCGACCGATGTTCCGCGCCTGATATCACGTGTTACTGATTTCATTTTCTTTACAATGGGTGCGGCTTTCTCGTTTTCTAGTGTAAACTTCAGGTTTACAGAAGCGGAATTGTCGGTTATTCCGATTACAAACAGGGTCTTTGTATCTCTTGAGACAAGTGATTCCGAATATGAATTGACCCTGCCGGCAACCGTGACGGATTTTGGTTTATCAAGCTTCGATAATGGATTGAGTGCAGTAAATTCGGGAATTTCGCCGTCAAAATCGTCTCCTTCTTCATCTTTTTTGCGGCTCCAGAGCAACTCAGGAGATGAAAGGTCAAATTTTTTATAACCGAGCGTCACGATCCGATCAGTCGGAATTGACACTTTATCGGATGTTATATCGCTGTTGTCTGAAAAAAGAGTAGTTACAAAGGTTCTGTTCTCATCTTCCGCTTCAACGTTGCTCTTTACATTATTTGACAGACTATCTGTTTTCGCTTTGACATGGTCGTCACGTTCTGAATGCGGCGGAACATATTTTTCAAGCTGTGAATTTCTTTTTGATTCATACCCCGAGATAAAATCCTCTTTTGTTTTCATCGGTTTTATTCTTACAGTGTATTTTTCATCGAATTCGCTTTTTATTATCAGCATAATAAGCTGTTCTGTTTTTGCAGACTCCATAAGACGCACACCGCCCTCAGCAAAAGGAACACCTATATCTATGCAGTCGCCGTTTATTTCATATGTATATTCCGAGAAAAAGCCTTTTGAAACATTTCCTGTTTCTTCTGCCTCTGTTATGATTTCGGGAAAATATTCCTTTGTCAGCGAAAGCCCAGGGTATTTTACAAGAATTTTCAGAAGATTCAATCCGTAAACCTTTGCCATCTGGGCTTCTACGGTATACAGTATCTTCTTCTTCACCGTATACGGAAAAGAAAGCGTAAGCTCGACCATATGCCGCTCACGGGGACCTATATATTTTGAACTGATATCATATGCATCCGATAAAATTTCACGTATTTCGCTGTTTTCCGGTTCATATTTATCGAATCTCTCAAAAAAGCTTTTTCCCATATTTTTCCCTTAATCGTTTTATAGTCAGTCTGAAATGGGCGTCACCGGGACGCCCTTTGTATTTTTTTCTGTAATTCGTTTTGAATCGTTTTTTCTGCCGCATCAGCCGTTATCGGCAGATACAGAATTGCTTTTCTCCTCATCTATCAAGAGAATTTCACTCATGAGTGCGTCAACAAAGCGGTCCTCACTTATCTTGCCGATCGTTTTTCCATTTCTGAAAAGCATTCCTTCGCCTTTTCCGCCTGCAATTCCGATATCGGCGTCTTTGGCCTCTCCGGGACCGTTGACAACGCATCCCATGACTGCCACGGTGATATTGTTCCTCACCGCAAGCTTCTCGGTACGTGCTTCAAGCTCCCTGACTATTGGTATCAGATCGATCTTTGTCCTTCCGCAGGTCGGGCACGCCACGATATTCACAAAAGGCTTTGAATAAAAGCCAACCGATTTCAGTATATCTATTGCCGCATAAACCTCATTGACCGGTTCATCTGTCAGTGAAACACGCAATGTATCACCGATTCCTGCACAAAGCATTCCGCCGATGCCGCTTGCACCCTTGATGATCCCCATTTTTCCGCTGCCTGCTTCGGTAACTCCCAGATGTATCGGCAGATTTGTTTTTTCGGCAATTATGGAATTCGCCCTTGCCATATAAGCAGGAGATGAAGATTTGACCGCAACCACTATATCGTTGAAATCACAATCATTCAGTATACGGACATTTTCAAGTGCCGATTCTGCAAGTGCCTCGGGCGTGACTGCACCGTATTTATCAAGCTTGTCCTTTTGTAGTGAGCCGCTGTTCACTCCCACGCGGATAGGCAAATGCCTTTCCTTGCAGGCGTTTACAACAGCCATAATATTCTCAAGTGAACCTATATTTCCGGGATTTATCCTGATTTTGTCAGCACCGCTCTTTGCGGCAAGCACAGCCATTCTCCAATCAAAGTGAATGTCGGCAACTATAGGCATTTTTATCCCGGATCTTTTAAGTCTTTGGAGGATCGCGGCACTTTCCTCATCAGGAACCGTCATTCTGACGATATCGCATCCGACATCCTGCAAGCTCTGCATTTGTGAGAGAATATCTTCATACGATGAGACATTGACCATCGACTGAACGGCGATAGGGTTATCTCCACCGATCTTTATATCTCCTATCTGCACTTGCGCACTTTTTCTTCTTATATCGTTATAGTTCATAAGTCCTTCACATCATCCGATCCCGAGCAGTTTTAAAATATCGCTGATCGTAATAATTGCAACAAGGAGGAGCAAAAGCATCATTCCGATGCCGTGGATCAACGCTTCGTATTTTTGATTGATTGGTTTTCCCCTCAATACCTCAAGAAAATGGAAAACAATGTGACCGCCGTCAAGTGCAGGAACCGGAAGAAGATTGAAAATTCCGAGATTGACCGAAATCAGTGCACAGAAATAGAGCAATGTATCCAATCCGTTGCTTGCCGCCTGACCGATAGCCTCGGTCGTTCCCACAACGCCCGACATCTGACGCAGTCCGAATCGTCCCGAGAAAATCCCTCCCAGTGAATCAAACACCATAACTACAGCCATTCTGCACTCGGAAAAGGCATTCACAACAGTATTTTTGAAATTTTTTTCTACCGAATAGATAGAGTACTCAAGCAAGCCGAGATCAACCTCCTGCTCTATTGCAGTGGAAAAAGTAACATCCTTAAGCGTCAACTTTTCACCATCCCTTATGACCTTGATATCGACCGGTTTGTATCCCTTCATCATCAATTCATAGTTAAGATCGGCAGATGTATATACACGCCTTCCTCCGACCGAATATATTGTATCTCCCTTTTTCAGCTTGGCATCGCTGACAACAGTAAGCAAACCGTCATCGCTCTTCTCGATCCTTGCCGACTCTTCTCCATGTGTCACAGGAACGAGATAGCTTCCCTTTACAGCAGTTATTTCAATTGTTTTTCCTTCTCTTTGTACGCCTAGAATACTTCTTTCCCCTGTCTGCGATTTTTGTTCAAGCAGTTGTGTAAGCTCCTGGGTAGTTGATACCTGAGCCCCGTCAACCGATATGATCCTGTCGCCATTCTCGAAACAGTAGGAAAGCTTTCCCTCACCCGATGCGGCACGGGCACTCAGTACTACATCATCGGATACAATGACTTCATGAAATCCGGCAATCTGTGTTCCGCCGAATGTCGAAATCGTAAAAGTATAGCAGATCATCAGAATAAATCCGATGATCATATTCACAGCGGCACCTGCCGCGGTGATCACAAGCTTTTGCCAGGCTTTTTTATTTGAAAACGCCCTCGGATTATCGGCACATTCTTCATTTTCGCCTACCATCGATACAAAACCGCCTATAGGTATTGCACGGAGCGAATATCTTATTCCCGTCTTTTTGCTGACCTTTGAAACAAGCTTCGGTCCCATACCTATTGCGAATTCGGTTATTTCAACATCAAATATTCTGGCAAAAGTGTAATGCCCCAACTCGTGAACGAGTATAAGTGTTCCGAATATGACTATTGCAAGTAGAATTGTTTCTATTCCCATTGAAATCAACCATCCTTCGATTCAATTGACCGCCATCTGCGGCCTGACTGTAATAAGATAAACTGTATAACTATATATAATATGTTTTATCCTGCAAAATATTCACGTACCCTCATTCTCGCTTCATTTCCTGCCGATATGATATCATCAAGCGACGGAGATTTTATATCGGGCATTCCCTCAGTCACAAACATAACCGAACGTGAAATATCACTGAAGGATATCTTACCCTCAAGGAAGATCGCAACTGCCTCCTCATTGGCACCATTCATTGCACTCGGATAGATTCCGCCCTTTTCAAACATTTTCTCGGCAAATGAAAGCAGTGGGAATGCCTTATTGTCGGGCTTATAGAATGTCAGCTTTCCGTGTGATGAAAAATCAAGCTCATCAAGCTCGGAGCGAAGGATATCGGGATATGTCAGTGCGTACTGTATGCACTCACGCATATCGGGCTGTGACAGCTGTGCCAAATATGAGTTATCCTCAAATTGCACCATTGAATGGATTATGCTTTCACGGTGAACAACGACATCGACCCTTTGCGGTGTACAGTCATATAGGTGACAAGCTTCTATAACCTCAAAGCCTTTGTTCATCAGTGTCGCCGAGTCAACCGTAATTTTTGCCCCCATACTCCAGGTAGGATGTGAAAGGACTTTATCTATAGTAACATTCTCAAGCTCGTCGGAGCTTTTTCCGAAAAACGGGCCGCCCGATGCCGTAAGAATAAGTTTTTTGTATTTTTTATTTCCGACAAGGCATCTGAAAATTGCACTGTGTTCACTGTCCACAGGTATAAGCTCAACCTTACGGCTTTTAACCTCATTCATTACAATGTCGCCGGCGCATACAAGAGTTTCCTTATTTGCAAGTGCGAGCCTGCTCCCCGTTTTCAAAGCTGAAAGTGTAGGAAGAAGTCCTGCCATACCGACAATTGAATTTATTATGACATCGCTGTCCAGATACCCTGCCGCTTCGATTATTCCCTCACTTCCCGATATTACATCGGTAGATGTGTCTGCAACGGCAATCCTAAGCAGTTTCGCCGCACCTTCATCCGCAACTGCACATATTTGCGGCTTTATATCCCTGATCTGCTCTTCGGCAAGTTTTATATTTTTGCCTACGGTAATGACGGGAACCGAATATCCCATATGCTTTGCGACATCGATTGATTGTTTTCCTATAGATCCCGTAGATCCGAGTATTGTGATTTTCATGCTTTCTCCGGTTTCCTCCGTAAGTATTCAATAAAAACAGATTCCGATTGTTATTACATGAAGAGGTTGAAATTTTCAACCAAAATGAAAACAATAAGCATAAATGGTGCAACCGCAAGAACGCTGTCAACTCTGTCGAGCATTCCACCGTGCCCCGGAAACATTTTTCCGAAATCCTTGATTCCGTAACGGCGTTTTATAAGTGACATTATAAGGTCGCCGAGCATTGAAACGACAGATACAAGCACTGCAACAAGTGCAGTTTCGAGGGGTCTTATCGAAATATCGAGAATTCCGCCAATAACGAGAAGATATGCATAGAAAAATCCGACATTCGTAATGATCCCGCCAATCGCACCCTCAACCGTCTTGTTAGGGCTTACCGCAGGAATGAGCTTATGTCTGCCGAAAAGCTTTCCGAAAATGTATGCACCGCTGTCGGTCGCCCAGGCACCGAAAAATGAGAGCAGGTATATATATTGTCCGTATTCTTCTCTGTACAGCCTGACAATACAGGAAATTGAAACAACTATATAAAACATGAGCATAAGCAGAACCGAATATTCCTTGATATCCGAATTTCTGTCAAAAACCGCACATGAGAGGAGATAAAAGGCAAGATAAAAAAAAGTTATTGCCGTTCCGGAGAAAAATTCATTCTTGACGATCAGCGTCAACATCGGAATAAAGACCGAAACAATAAAACAAGGCAGAGAAACATATAATTTATTCAGCAAGGAGGTCATGCGAAGAACCTCGAATGTCGATACTATAGCAATGATCTGACATGCAATTACAAGTGACAGTCCGTCACTTATTCCTGCCAGCAAAATAAACGGTGCAAAAAAAGCAAGTGCTATCATTGCAGTTATTGTTCGTTTCTTCATCTTTGTTTTTCTCCGTTTCCGGTAATCGTTTAATATTTTGTACTCAAGAAGGCAGCATGCGTAAAGTCGGAGATTCCACCGAAAAAGTTCCGCAGCGCAGTTTGACTTTTATAAATACGCTCTGAAAAAATATAATATTCCGTTTTTGTCTTAATTATCTACTGTGTTAAATATGTTTTTCCGGCATCAGACAAATATGTTTACTTAATTCCGCCGAAGTTTCTTTTTCTTGAATAAAAGGATATAACTGCCTTATCCACATCCTCATTAGTAAGGTCAGGCCAGAGTGTATCTGTAAAATATAGCTCGGAATAAGCACTCTGCCACATCAGAAAATTCGATAACCGATATTCGCCTGCCGTTCTGACGATCAGATCGGGGTCAGGACATCCTGCGGTATAAAGCATACCCGAGATATCATCCTCGCTCACATTCTTTTTTCCGTCTTCAAGCAATTTATTGACCGCATTTACAATTTCGGCTCTCCCTCCGTAGTTGAGGGCAATATTCAGCCGCCGTTCATACGATGAGGTAAGCTCCTCGAGCTTTCTCGCTTTTTTGGCAATTCTCTCCGGAATCCGATCAAGATCGCCCAAAAATACAACCTTCACTTTTTCTTTCTCAAAGGATTCGGTGGCTTCGTCAATAAACGATGAGAGAAGTGACATGAGAGCCGAGATCTCACGCTCTGAACGCTTCCAATTCTCGGTAGAAAAAGCATAAAGCGTAACTACCTTGATCCCTATATCACCGCAGTGTCTTACTATCTGCTTTATTATTCCTGCCCCTGCCTTATGTCCGCTTTCTCTCGGCAACAGACGTTTTCTTGCCCATCTGCCATTTCCATCCATGATAAAGGCTATGTGACGAAGCCTGTCATCACAAACCACACTTTTTTCATCTGCCATTGAAATGCCCCCTGCCGTATGTTTTGACACCTGTATTCTTTTTCACTCTGAAAAAGAGATCCGGACGGAGGCATATGCCTGCCGTCCGGCAATAATTACTGTATTCCGATAATAAGTGCAGAATGTCAGATAGACATAACTTCCTGATTCTTCTTTGCAGTCAGCTCATCAATCTTCTTGATATACTTATCGGTAAGCTCCTGTGTCTGCTTTTCGGACTGCTTCTGTTCGTCCTCGGTCAATTCCGAGTTTTTCTTCATTTCTTTGATCTTATCGTTCGCATCACGGCGAATGTTGCGGAGTGCGATCTTTGCATCTTCTCCCGCTTTTGCCACATCCTTAGTGATACTGCGGCGTTTTTCCTCTGTAAGCGTCGGGAAAGCGATTCTTATAACCTTTCCGTCATTCTGCGGATTGAATCCGAGGTCTGCTGCGACAATCGCCTTTTCGATAGCTTTAAGAAGGCTTGCGTCCCACGGTGTGATAACAAGAGTTTTCGGGTCAGACGCTTTTATCTCCGCCACCTGATTTACAGGTGTGGGCGATCCATAGTAATCAACTCTGACATTTGCAAGTACGGCGGGATTTGCTCTGCCGACTCTGATGAGCGAAAGTTCATTCTCATAGGATGCTATTGATTTTTTCATTTTTTCTTCGTAAGGTTTGAGATCAAGCTTCATATTTTTTCCTCCGTAATTTATCCTTAATTTATCTTTATATTTTATTTTTGACTAATCGAGTATATCGTCATCATGGCATGAAAGAACAGTTCCTATCTTTTCGCCTGCAGCCGCTCTGACAACCGAGTTTTCCTCATTGAGTCCGAAGCATATGGTCGTCAGCGAGTTATCCTCGCAGAATGCAGCCGCTGTGAGATCCATAGCACCAAGCTTATCCCTGAGTATGGTGCGGTATGAAAGATGTGAGTATTTTCTCGCGCAAGGGTCTTTAGCCGGATCTGCCGTATACACCCCGTCAATATTCTTCGCAAAGAGTATTGCATCAACTCCGAGTTCCGCCGCCTTGAGGACAGCACCTGTATCGGTCGAGAAGAAAGGGCTTCCCGTTCCGCACCCGAATATAATGATCTTTCCCTCATCCATATATCTCTTTGCGTCACGCACATTGTAGCTCTCGGCAAATACGGGCATCGGACATTGTGTCATGACCACACTTTGAACACCGAGATTTTCAAATGTATTCTGCAGAGCAAGACAATTGATCACTGTGGCAAGCATGCCCATCTGATCCGCCTTGTTGCGTTCAAAGTTTCTTCCGTTGCGAAGTCCACGCCATATATTACCTGCGCCGACAGTCACGGCAACTTTTACTCCACTCTGTACACATACTTTTATCTGATTACAGATATCATCAAGCACATCATAATTGTAGATCCCGTTACTTCCCTTTGAAAGAGCTTCTCCCGAAAGTTTGAGCAACACTTTACCGTATTTGAAATCCAAACTCATACCTATACACTCACTTTCCGTCATTTCTGCAAGCTCTGCATATAGTTGTAACCGATCATGAATGCATCATAGAATCCGTTTTTATTGAACTGTTTGACAGTCTCCCATGCTCCGTTATCACCATTCTTTTTAAGTATCTGAACTATCACCATTGCAGGCACGGCATTCTTCACACCGCCTATTGTTACATCCTTGCTTTTCATGGTTATAAGCTGCATTATATAATCATCCTGCAAGCTTCCGTAGCACATCATGTGTCCCTGTCTGACAAAAGGCTTTCCCTTATATGTGATAAAAGAACCCTCAACTGTGCTTTTTTCAACAACAGCCATATATCATTTGCCCCTCTTTCGTATAATATTCTATAGTAACTTATTGTATTATACTATATAACTGCTTAAATGTCAAGTAGCCGAGTGTGAACATTGTTAAATATTTTTATTTTCTGAGAAAAAACAAACTTCAATAAAAAGCCTGATATTAAAAACGCCGCACAGACTGATCAGTATCCTTCTGTACGGCTTATTTTGTTCTAATTTATTTTCTCCAGACCATTTTATTGACAACACCGACATAGCTCTGAATTATCTTTACAACCTTTGACGAAACATTTTCTTCAATGTAATCGGGTACAGGTATGCCGTAATCGCAATTTTTATTCATCTCGACCGCCGTTTCTACCGATTGAAGAAGTCCTTTTTCGTCTATTCCCGAAAGTATAAAGCATGCTTTATCAAGCGCTTCGGGGCGTTCGGTAGAGGTCCTTATACATACAGCAGGAAAAGGATGCCCGACGCTTGTGAAAAAGCTTGATTCCTCGGGAAGCGTTCCGCTGTCTGAAACTACACAGAATGCATTCATCTGCAGGCAGTTGTAATCATGGAATCCGAGCGGCTCATGACGAATGACTCTCGGGTCAAGCTCAAATCCACTCTGCTCAATTCTCTTGCGTGAGCGTGGATGGCAGGAATAAAGGATCGGCATATCGTACTTTTCAGCCATTTTATTTATCGCACCAAAGAGTGAGAGAAAATTCTTTTCGGTGTCTATATTCTCCTCACGGTGTGCCGAAAGGAGGATATATCTTCCTTTTTCAAGTCCGAGTCTTTCGTGTATATCAGACTTTTCAATCTCATTCAGATTACTGTGCAGCACCTCTGCCATAGGCGAACCCGTGACATACGTGCGTTCCTTCGGAAGTCCGCAATCGGCGAGATAACGCCTTGCGTGCTCAGAATATGCCATGTTGACATCGCTTATAATATCAACAATTCTTCTGTTGGTTTCCTCAGGCAGACACTCATCCTTGCAACGGTTTCCTGCCTCCATATGGAAGATCGGAATATGAAGACGTTTTGCTCCTATTACAGAAAGGCAGGAGTTTGTATCGCCGAGAACAAGCACTCCGTCAGGCTTTATCTGCGCCATCAGCTGATATGAGGATGAAATAATATTGCCCATCGTTTCTCCGAGATCACTGCCGACTGCATTGAGATATACTTCAGGCTCGCCTAACTTAAGATCACGGAAGAAAACTCCGTTGAGGTTGTAGTCGTAATTCTGTCCCGTGTGGGCAAGAATCGTGTCAAAATATTTGCGGCACTTTTTTATTACCTCTGCAAGACGTATGATCTCAGGGCGTGTGCCGACTATAATGAGCAGCTTAAGCTTTCCGTTTTCCTGCCACTTTACATTTTCAAAATTTCCGGTCATTTCGATTACCTCCACCTTTAAGCATTAATACGAAATTCCCGATTTATCAAGCTCATCTCTGATATATTCGAGCGAAATAAGCTTTTCTTTGACCTCATCGACCGTCAGGAGTTCTGTATTGTTTGAATTGAATTCCTTGAGAGGATTACGCTGTGAATCGCCCTCGCTGAAGAATTTATCGTAGTTAAGTCCGCGCTTATCGGCAGGAACACGGTAGAAATCCCCCATATCAACGGCATTGGCACATTCTTCATTGGTGAGAAGTGTTTCGTACATTTTCTCTCCGTGACGGATTCCGATAACCTTTATGTTTTCCTTATCACCGCCAAAAAGCTCGCATACAGCCTCAGCCTGCGTCTGTATTGTGCAGGCAGGAGCTTTCTGAACAAGTATGTCTCCGTTTTCTCCATGCTCAAATGCAAAGAGTACGAGATCGACCGCTTCGTCAAGCGACATAATAAAGCGTGTCATGCCCCCGTCTGTAAGCGTGATCGGATTTCCGCTTCTGATCTGATCTATCCAGAGAGGAATAACCGAACCGCGTGAACACATCACGTTGCCGTAACGTGTACAGCAGATCTTGGTCTTTCCCGAATATCTTGACTTTGCAACCGCAACCTTTTCCTCCATAGCCTTAGATGTACCCATAGCATTCACGGGGTAAGCCGCTTTGTCTGTCGAAAGGCAGATAACGCACTCAACGCCCTCTTCTATAGCCGCTGTGAGAACATTATCGGTTCCCATAATATTGGTTTTAACCGCTTCCATAGGGAAAAATTCACATGACGGAACCTGCTTCAATGCAGCAGCATGGAAAATATAATCAACTCCGTGCATCGCACTGCGGCATGATTCGAGCGAACGTACATCGCCTATAAAAAATTTGATCTTGTCGGCAACATCAGGCATTTTAGCCTGAAATTCATGACGCATATCGTCCTGCTTTTTCTCATCACGTGAAAAAACACGTATCTCACCGATGTCTGTTTTGAGAAAACGGTTGAGAACTGCATTTCCAAACGAACCGGTACCTCCGGTTATCATCAACACTTTATCTTTAAAAAGGCTCATACTGTTTTTCCTCTCATTTTTTCAATTCTTTTCTTAATTAATTCTTGTTTTATTTATATCTTTTAATTTATTATCTCACATATCCGAAGCCGTCTGCGATTATTTTGCTTTTATCATCGGAATTCTCCCGATTCAAAAGCTCATACGGACTGTAATCACAGCAAACAGCTCTGCTCATCATTTTCGCTTGCTTGTCTATATACTCATCATACGACGAGATCACCCTGCCGGGATTTCCGACAACTACCGAATTATCGGGAATATCCCGTGAAACGACCGCACCCGCTCCTACTATAACCTTATTTCCGATATTCACTCCGGGAAGTATGATCGAATTCGCACCGATAAAGCAATCATTTCCGATCTTTACGCCTGCAAGCTTTGTATATCCAAGCGGCTTCTTCATGCTCGCATCGTGAGTCAGGATCCTGGCATTTGTAATTGTAACATTGTTTCCGATCTCAAGCAGAATTCCGCCTATACCGTCCACGCTTGAATTAATTATATCCACATTCTCACCTACCGTCGCACCCATACTGCGAAGCTCGTTTATATACCTTTGGGACAGTTCCTCAAGAGTATATTTTTTCGGGAAGAATTTCCTATATATCCGCACAAAAATATTCACGGTTGTTTCCTCACAAAATCAATCAGCATATTGATATCATCCATATTGGCAATATCTATTTCACTTACATTTTCAACCATTTTCCCCATCAGGCAACTGTCATCGATCAATTTTTTTATTCCGCCGCAGAGCTCATCGGCATCCGATCCGGTTACCACAGCAGATATCCCATCCTTGAGAATTCCGTCAAGTGCTGCCGGGATCGTACATACAATAGGCTTACAAAGAACCACCGCCTCGCAGACCGTTAAAACAAAACCTTCCTCGTATGATGGCTGAACATATATATCGCACGCTTTAACATACGGATAGGGATTCTTGCGATTCCCGATCAAATAAACACTGTCGGACAGATTCAAAAGCCGGATTTTTCCCTCGATATCGTTTCTGCACGGTCCGTCACCTATTATGTACCACTTTATTTTATATCCATGCTCTTTAAGCTTCAGTGCAATATCAGGAACCATCGTAAAACCTTTTTCGGGCGACAGTCTTCCGACGGATACGATATTCAGACATCCTGTAGAAAACTTTATATCACATATCGGCTCATTTGATTTACAGAGAATATTCTCCTTATTAATGCGGTTATAGTATACATCGGTCTTCTCTCTGCACCCGGGAAATCTATCCAAAAAATGCTCACGTGTCTTCTTTGAAACAGCGTATATCCTGTCAAAGCCCATATAAATCCTGTTAAACAGCTCTGTGTCGTGAAGCTCGCTCGTTTCCCCGTGAATCCAGGCGATCTTAATATCTGCACTTGTCCTGTCGGCAAGGCTGAATATCTGAGTTGAAACATTCGCAACATAACCTATCGCAATATCAAAATGTTCGGAAAGATAGGGTGTGCGTGAAATAAGATATCTATAGTTCTCATCTTTTTTTCTGTTTTTCTTAACATTTGTGTAGTAGCGTATATCCCTTATAAGCCACTTGATCCTGAAATGTGTAACATCGTATCTGACAACCGTCTTAAAATCAAGCAATCTGTCCTCAATGACTCTTATCCCCTCGGGCAATCTGTTAAGCAGTTCACCCTCAAGCTTATTCAGAACAACAGTGACTTCAAAATGCTTCATAAGACAGGGAAGAAAGTTCAGTGCCGCTATTTCAGCACCTCCCATTCTCATGGCAGGAAGCATGAGTGCAAGTTTTTTCATACTCTCCTCCTTTGTGCGGTAGAACGCACCGATTCAATACTGTTTCATGTTTTCAGGCATTAGAAATGTTTTCTCGTAAATACTCAAGTCCGGATGAAATATTTTCGTTCAAGATCTCATCGGTCGCATTATAATCAATTGGAACCATAAGAATATCTTCTATATTCGCTTTATCATGTCCGATTACTCTATCCTGTAATTTCAATCTTTCCAATAAATCACCCAGCTTGGATCTGTTTGAATAAGCCTTATTGCTTTCATCTTTGATCACTGCGGCGAATTGCTTTTTATACTTTATTGAAAAAACACTTCCGTGAAATGTGGTTGTAACAACAAACTTTGCATGTTTTATATAACTCAGTACTTCAAATGGGTCCGCTTCGATAAATTCACCCAAATCTCCCTGATATCCCATGAAGCAAAGAATGTCCATTTTATATTTAACTGCCATACTGCGAATCTGCTGTTTAATTCTTTCATCAATATTTGAATGAGCATATACGGCAATATACTGCTTTTTTTTATTGATTTCCGGCATATACGGCGTGTAATCAAAATGAAAAACGGGATCAAGATGATACTGTGCTTCTCTTCCTGTCAATTGCCTTATTATCTCGCAGGTATTCTTATCCCTTGCCGATAATTGATCAAAAGCGGAAAGCAGTTCTGATATTCGTGCAGAAATACCCGATGTGTGTATATAATCAATATCTGTATATCCGAATGATCCCGAAAATGAAATCATTTTTTTTGCCCGGTTGTTCTCACCGAACAGCTCCAACGAATATCCTGAGGCAAGATTTTGTTTCAGATTGAAGACCTCGTCGCTCCCTATTATCAGTAAATCAAGCTCAGGTCTCTCATTCCGTTCGGGAAGTATTCCGAAATCTGGGAAAATGTCCTCAACAAATTTATATTCATACAGATGCTGACATCTTATCGAATTTGCAAGTTTTCTCAGCTTATTGTTACGCAAAAATGCCGTTTTAAAGCCAATATCAGCAAAATCCGTCTTAAGCTTGTCTTTTATTCCTCTCCTTAATGGCAAAGCATTCTCATTATTGCCAGGATTGTCAAGCTTGAAATCCACAAATTCTACATCTGCACCCAAACTCTGCACTATTTTTTTCAATGCAAATGCCTGCAGAACAGAACCGTAGTTTTCGACTCTCTGCATAGACATTATACCGACTTTTTTCACTTCGCTATCTCTCCATCATCCGACGATTCTTTTGGCAAAGCCTTTTATTGCGGATTTAACAGCTGTAATTTTTCTTCGTCTGTTCTTTTTAACGGTAATCTTATATAACTCTGTTTTCTTAATTCCAGATATAAAGCTATTTGTTTTTTTGAAGTTACATACAAAAACCGATCTGTCTTCGGTAATCTCCATCGGAGAAGACAGTTGCTTGTTTTCCTTCACAGCCTCTTCGATATTTCTTTGCAGTTTAATAAGTCCGTCAGTACTTTCCAGCAACTTTTTTCCCTTTTCGTTATTCTGAAGTACCAATGAGATTCTGCCGCTGTAATCTATGCAGTTTCTGTCTAATCCCCAAAAATCTCCGAGAGTGATATCCGCAACCCGCCGTAAATTCGCATACTTGCAAGTATAGCAATTATCTCTGTATATGATCCCATTCAGAAATGCCTGAAAATAAATATCATACTCTTTAAATTTTTTATACAGATAGTTTCCGGAATCATCTGTAGCCGTGATCCAGAAATCATCTTTACCTCTGAATCTAAGGTCATAATCTGCTTTATTTTTTATCACCGATGAAAGATGTTCTTTAAGATAGGCGGCAGGAGGTGTGCCGTGGCAAACAAGATCAATAGTATATATATTTTCAGAGCCGAAAACTCTTTTTACAGCATCGATCTGACAGGGTGTACCTATAAACAGCACATTTTTTCCACTATCCGTAAAATGCTTTACTGATACGAATGCATCCCGAATATCGCTTTGAACATATTTGGATCCGCAGATTCTGTATAACTGATTTGGGTCCTCAATCGCAATATGTGAAGCGATTTTTTTTGATTTGTCCCATTCGCATCCAAACACAACACCGCCGTATTTTTTTATAAATGATTCCGCTATGAGCGAAGCCGCTCCGCCTGATGAATAATTTTCATTGCGCATTTCAGGGGATGGGTATGCCGCAAAACAAGCCTCCGTCAAATCTGCAACACAGTCAGAAAACCCGGGGCATACATTCACGCATTTTCCACACGAAATACATTTTGAATCATCGACTGATCTCACCAATATATTTTTTTCATTCTCTTTAAGTTCAACAGCATCTCTCGGACAGATAAATCTGCAAGCTCCGCAACCGGTACAGCTTTTTTCGTCAATAACAATTGCCACATTCCGATAATTCATTTTACCTTATTACCCCTATCGCCCGATCAGCCTTATTCGCTTCGTTTTTTAACAGAATTCTTTATTTTTCCCGAAATCAATGATTTGACGAACAAAAAAGATTTTCTTGAAACAATCGAATCCGCTGTCAAAAAAGCCGTCAATGAAATCAGCGTTACGGGTATTGCACAAATGATAAAGTCCAGATAATTAGAACAATTCAAAGATATTATCCGAGTTATTAAGAACGCCAAAACCAACAGTACCAAATTAGTAAAGCTCGTTACTATCGAGTGATTACAATTTCTATGCAGAATTTTTATGTTGGAATAATAAATCGATACCACGTTCCTGTACAACAGTGCCACGACCGTGCCGATCAGAACCCCGTAAATTCCCATGAACTGAACAGCAATAAGTGAAATCGATAAATTGATAACCGACTCTGTAACGGCAAACTTTCTTGTCTGCGAAAAGTGCCCCGCAACAGATATTGTATTCAAAGATGCCTTTCTCATCGCTTCAAAGATCTTCACACATGCGAATAAAACAGGTAAAAACCTGTCAACATAATTAATATCCGCACCGGAGGTATACAGTTTTATAAACGGAGTAATCAATATAAGGGCCGCACACATAAGGGCGGATACAATTCCCATATAGTAGGTTTCATATATGTCTATAATTTTTATATATTCATCCTTGCTTTTCGAAAATGACTGTCCGAAAAGATATTGAAGGCTGTCATTTACGCTTGAAGCAACTCCTGAAATTATATTGAATACCATACTGTAAACGGTATATATACTCGCAACATCAAGACCGCAGAAAATCGAAAGCACCGTAACATCTGTTGAGTGCGTGACCAGAGCACAGACCTGATGGATAAGTGCGGAATTTTTTTGTCCTATTGCTTTGTAATCGGGATTCGCCTTAAGATCGAGCCATGGAAATTTTTTTCCTATAAAGATGTAAATAAACAACATTTGTATAAGCGAAATAACACAATATACTGTCTGAACCAGCATTACATTCATTCCGTTCAACAGCAATAATATTTTCGCTATACTCGCAAAACATGATGTGACAGTCGAAATATTCGTAAGAAAATAATTATATCCGTATGCCCCGATCAATATCCGGAGTTTTCCCTGAAAAAGATAATTTATTACATTCGGAAGACCGCTGATAAAAATAATCCCCGCCATAAAAAAATAATTGAGCGAGCTTTTTATTAAAAGCGGATAAATAAAAGAAATTGCGACAATAAAAGCCGAGTATATGTATCCTGTACGCTTGTAATACCTGCTTGTGGCAGACATTATGGCATTGATACTGTCTGTATCTTCGTTTGCTATCGGCTTGTACAGTGCTTGCAAAGATACTGTGCCGACTCCTGCTTCAAGAAGTGCAAGATAGGTAATTATTTGAGACGCCGAATTCAGAAGACCGTTTATTTCAGAGCTGTACGATACAATAACAAGCCGCGGAATGATTATTCCGAGTGCAAGTGTTATTGCCTGGCCAATTATTGACCAAAATATATTTTTTACACCGTTTTTATAATTCATTTCAGCTTAAATACTTTCTTTTTATCAAATATCTCGTAATAAAATCCGCCCTTGCAGAAAGAAAAAAAGACAGTAAGGTTAAATACTTTCCCTTTGAACCTATCGAAGCTATACTTTCACGGAAGGCTTTTTCCTTAATAACAACCGGAAGAGCAGATAAATCTCCCCTTAATTTTGCCGCTTTCAGCTCGGTTATATATGCCGAAAATGTGTACCTGCGTATATCACCGAGAATCTTGCCGCCCTTTTTCACCGCTATAAAAGAATCGACTTTAAAAGCAAGCTTGCGGCTTATTGCAAACATCTCTCCCCAACGTCGTTTGGAAATATGGTTTACATTCCCGATGATTCTGTAATAATAAAGCGGTATGCTTATACATTTGAACGATTCGATTTTTTCACAGTAGGCAAGATTAAACATCAGATCCTCATAGCACACACTGTCCTCATCAAATCTTATATGATTATCCTTAACAATATCAGCCCTGAAAAGCTTATTCCACGGGGCTGCAAAAAAGCTTTCTGATATAAGATTTCGCCAATCTTCTTCGCTTGGTCTGATTCCCGAAAGATCGGTATTCATTAATGATGCATTTGTTTTTGCATTACTGTCCTGCGAAATATCAGAGACAACATACTCATAATTTCCGAAAGCAACAAGTCCTATATCATCTGACTCATTTTTGTCGATCACTTCAAGGTAATCCTCACTGACAAAATCGTCCGAATCGACAAAAAGAAGATATTTGCCTTCCGATATATCGATTCCCGAATTTCTTGCCCTTGAGACTCCTCCGTTTTCTGTTGACGAAATAACCTTGACATTCGGATGTTTTTCGGCATATGCGTTGCATATCGCAAACGAAGCATCGGTCGATCTATCGTCTGAAAGAATCAGCTCAAAATCCCTGATACTTTGATTCAATATGCTGTCGATACATCGATCTATATATTTTTCAGCATTATAAACCGGAATGATTATACTGTATTTCGGCATTTATCTCACCATATCCATAAATTGTCTGTATGCAATATCGCGGTCATATTCATAACTCATGCAATTCTCTTTAAGCTTTGAATACTTTTCTCCATCGGATATAAGCTCGTTTATTCCCATTGATATACCCTCAGCACTATTCCCGGCAATAATTCCATTCACACCGTCATCAAGTACCTCACAAAGTGCAGGATACTCGCCTGCAACCACCGGGGTTCCACATATCAAGGCTTCCGAGACAACCATTCCGAATGACTCGGTGAGCGAAGTCAAAACAAAAATATCGGCATTTTTTACGTACGGAAAAGGATTGCTCTTATTTCCACAAAGGATTATTTTGTCCTGAAGGCCGCTGAGTATAATGATTTCTTCAAGTTTATTCTTATCAGGACCATCGCCCACAATATACCACATGATATTTTTACCGCAGTCTTTCAGCATCTTATATATCTCGGGTATTATATCAAGTCTTTTAGTTATCAGGTCTATTCTTGCAACCGTAACGATATTGATGGATTTTTCATCAAATCCCGGACTGTATTCCTCGCTTTTTTTCTTAATATCCAACGAATCAAAGGTATTATACACCGTAAACGCACGTCCGTCAAGATATTTATAGCGATTTACCATCTCTTTTTTTACTGCATCCGACACACAGGCAAGCCTGTCCAAATATTGTATTGTATGATCCCACGATGAGATATCACCTGCAAACCTGAGCTCTACATGCCAGAATCCGGCTTTCACTCTTGCATCAGTTTTGTTTTTCAAAAACCAGAACGAAAACGGCGACTGTCTGAAAGCCACTGCGACATCATATCCGCTGAAAAAAGTCTTTTTGAATATCAAGGCATTCCATCTATCGGTTCTGTTCAGTATTTTTTTGATAAGTCCTAAAATGAGATATTTAATTTTTTTCAATCCATTTGCCTTCACAAGATCCTCAGCGGAAAGATTCCAAATCAATTCTCTTCCCGAAAGATCTATAAATCCCACATTCGGGTTAAGCAATTCGGGTCTCTTGACCTTTGCGAAATTAATTACATCAACCTCATGACCATGCTTGATAAGAATATCTATAATGTTGAAAAGAGACGATGTTATCCCTCCGACAGCAAAATCAGTTACAACGAAAAGAACTTTCTCTTTTTTCATTTCTTTTTTCCTTTTTCTATGTCTCGGAATATCTTACCGCATTTGTACGTGACAAACTTTTTTATGGCAATTAGCCTACACAAAAGATCGTTATGTTTTGTTTCCTGCCGTCTTTCAGACATTCCAGAAAAATTTCAGACTGCTACCCTGACTCCTCCAGAAATAAAGTCCTGCAAGAAGAATGATCGCTACAAATTTAATCAATTTTTTGGATTGTGAATTATTATCCAGCCGTTCGACAGATGAAGGAAAAACCGAAACTATGCTGAATGTATAATAATAGCTTATCCTTTCAAACGAATAATACATAAGCTTGAAGACATACATCACCAATCCAGACAAAAGAACCGTATCTGTTGCAAAAACAAATTGGTCTATGTCTTTGTTACTGTTTTTTTTGAAAACATTCAGAACAAACGGTGCCAACATGATAATGATCTGTATAGCAAATCCGACCAATGAGAAATCCAATCTGTCGGTATAGCTGTCTTTCCCCGATTCACCGGCGAAAAACTGTATTACAGGACCGCAAAGCAGAGCAATTCCGGCCAATATTCCGATTCGCTTCCAGGTTGAATATTTATCTCTCGAAATTCCCATGATGTAATATATCGGTAGGAATGCCATCGATGAAATATGCATACTTATTGCTATAGCGGACAAAACAGCAAAGCCAAACAGCTTTCTTTTCTTCGCTTTTTCAAACGCAAAAAGAGTGACACACATTGCAAAAGTCTGTCGATATGCAGCCATATAAAAGGAGAAGATCCCGAAAGAGAAGAACAGCACTACCGAAAGCAATTCATCATCCGAGTTATTATATATAAATCTGAAAAATGAAAAAACACATATTGCAGTAATAAAATATATAGGAAACTGAGACCAGGGAATAATTTGGGACATAAGCCAATATGCCAGATAAAACCCAAAATCTCTTATATCATTATAACTGTTGTAGAACTCTCCCCAGTTTTTCCCCGAAAAGCTAACATATAAATAATTATAGGTACCTTCATCAGGATAGTCGTTGATAAAATATCTGCTGCCGAATATCGCCACAACAACAACGCCGAGAGTTATCAAAAAAATTTTCTTGCTGTTTTCGTACCGTCTGCTTATTGTATAGCAGACGAATATTGCAACAAACAATAAAACATTAAAGAACATCAGACTTTTTCTCCGTTACAGATTTTTTCAAAAAGCTTGAGATACTGAAGATAGTTGACATTTTTATCAAATTTTTTTCTACCGCTATCCGCACATCTGCACCGATCAATGGGATTATCCTTCATATCAAGGATCGTCTTTAAGAGCAGATCCAAGTCATTTTCAGGAATGACATGTCCCGTGACGCCTTCATCTACAAGCTCCGCGCTTCCGCCGACATCGTAAGTGATAACAGGCGTTCCGCAACATATACTTTCCATGTTGACCGTAGGTAAAGTATCGGCATGAGTAAGGTTGACAAACATATCTGAAGAGGAATAGATATCGGCAAGCTCATATCTGTCATTTATAAATCCCAGAGCTATTACATTTTTCCTATCGGAAAGCATTCTTCTCTCTTCCTCAGAGCATCCGACAATAACAAGTGTCATATCATTGCCGCAAATTGAATTAGCCCTTTCGAGAGCTTCTTTGTTTTCAGATCTCAGCCATTTGTTTGCCATACCGAGAACTACGGTTTTATTTTCAAGATGATTTTTCGCCCTGAAGTCTCTGCGCGTCGGGCAAAACACCGATGTATCAACACCGTTTCTCACAGTTACGACCTCTCGCCCCGAAAAAAGCGGCGAACATCCTGCAAGTGAGGACATCCATTCACTGCACCCCACAATATACAGTTCTTCTATATCCGAAAAAAGTCTTCTTCGATCGTCAAAAGCTCTTTTTGTATTATCGAAAAATAAGCTCTTTATATCCATCTTATTTCTGGGGCACTCAGAACAGCCAGTCTTCCATTTTTCGCAGGTGCTCTCGACAAAATGAAAGCACTTCCCCGTAAAGAACCAACAGTCATGAAGTGTCAGGATCGTCTTTATTTTTCTTTTTGCACAGTATCTGAGAAGCATCGGAAGATTGATATAATTAGAGTGCAAGTTGTGGAGATGAATAATATCGGGGTCTATCGTATCCAATTTATTTAATAATTGTTTTGTAGAAAGCCGGCTTGCATATCCTTGCATGCCGGACAATCTTGTATAAAGGGCATGCCATTTCCAATCAGGCAGGTTACCGACCTTTATACCTTTTTTCATTTTTTCACTACTGTGCATGTAGCATGGAAACGCAAGGTTTCCGGAGCTTTCAAGCATATTACAAATATCGGAAACGATAATGCCTGTGCTTCCGACTCCGTAAACTGCATTTATTTCAACTACCTTCATTGTTTCGTGCTTTGCTCACATTCATTATAAATCCTGTTGAAATCATCTTTTAACATCAATGAATTATTCTCTCTTTTATGATTTCTATCACAGAGTTCTCTCGCCTTTTCGGAATATTTAAGCAGAATATCGCTGTCAGATACAATTTTTTTCAAAACGACACTTATCATATCGGGTGAATCAATGCATATTGCCGCATCATTGTTTTTAAGATACAAATATCCCGCCTGTTTTTTATCACATATCGCCATGACCGCACAACCTGATGAAAGACAATCAACGATCTTAGTTGAAAAGGACGTTCTGACAAGCAATCTGTTTTTCAAATCGAATGATTCGGTATGCAGTGCGATATCACTCCTTTTATATATCTGCTCCAATTCAGAAAGAGACACCGCAGGATGAATGAAACTGTTGATTTTGTCGTCTAATGCATTTGATATTTTATTCGTTATTTCGTTTGATGTGTAAATATCGAGGACTATTTTTACCCCCTGTGAAGAATTTACTTCCTTTATTGAATCAACCAACTTTGCTAGAGTTTTGTAGCGGTTCAGATATATTCCGCCGGCATATACAATTCTGATCGGATGATTTACACTCTGTTTTTCAGGAATATCTGTACATGAAGCGGATTTACGCAATACCTTCAAATCAAAATTCAAGTCACGTGCAAATTGTATTTTTTGCTCCTCGGTCATTGTATACATAAGGGAGTAATACGGAAGAGTTTTTCTTATTTCCCTCCTGACCGTAAAACGGTTGAGCCAAAACAGTGGAGACAGGCTGAATTGTTTAAGAGTATAGTTGTCATCGCTTATATATGAAATAATTTTTTTCCCCGTGAGATCACCGACAAATCTAGTCAGACGCAACATGAAACGGTCGCCGTAACATGGAGCAAAAATGATATCGGGATCAAAATCACTGATAAATTTCTGTATTCTGTAATTTTTCCAATTGCTCATATTCCAGAGAATATGCTTTGCCGAATAGAATATCCTGGATCTGTGTTTGTGGAAAAATCTATAAAACTTTTTGTTTGGAAGTTCGGCGCTTTCTTTCCTCCGATCAGAATTTCCGGCGTCCTCGTTTATTCCGCTAAACTCAAATGAAAGCCCGATCGGCTTATGCGACAGAAAATTTCTCAAAACCATACCATCTGTCATTTGATAGTATTTGTTGCAAATATTATTCACAGGTTTTCCGGGATTACAGAATATCTGTGCAAATTCACAGTCAAAATCTCTGAACAGGTTTGACAGAACATTTCCCCCGTTTTTATCATCACGCCATACTTCGGCAGATATTACCAAAATTTTCATTTTCTTATTCATCGGTATAAATCCTTTTTTGCCGACAATAGGTCTTTTTCAATATAAGAATCGTTTGGATCAATTCTACAATCCAATTGTTAAACAACAAAATGAGACTTTAACGATACCTTTTCAGCCATTTCATTGATTTCAGCATAATAAATACAGACAATGCAAATTTCAATTTACAGCAGACAAAAAACACCTTCCAAACAAACGGCATCCTGCCGATTCGCATTTTCTTGCAGGCATTTTGATAATTTTCCGAACACAGGTATTCCCTTATCCTCTTGTATTTGGTAAAATCTCCCGATTCGGAATCAGAAAGTCCATTTAATCCGATTGCGGTAATGCTTAATGCAATTCGGTTTGTCAGAGCAATACTGTATTTTTCGGGTAGATTTTTCTCATCAATGATATCCTGCATTATTCTAAACAGTAAGCCCCATTTTTTATCAAGGTCAGCCCTGTATATACTTGACAGAGAATTTCCGGTTTTGCGGTAATGGTAATAGCACTCATCAATATAGGTAACATTTCGACAATTGTGCAAGGCATACATATTGAAAAGTGCATCCTCAGATGAGCCCACAACACGGTTATCAAAGTATCTGCCTTTTTTGGCAACAGATGCCCGGTACAGCTTCATACAGCATGACACAACATTCTCCATACGCTCGGGGTGACAAAGTTCTTCGTTCGACAGACCGAACAACCTCCTGTATACCCTATCCTCAGCCTGCTCTTGCGTCAGCTCTGTATAACCGTCCATTATGTGCATCGGAACAGAGCTGCCGGGATACTCCTTTATATATGAAAAGAGCACACAGTCAACATTCTCCTTTTCCTCCGCCTTTTCGACGCATCGCCCAACGGTCACGGAATCGATCCAATCATCACCGTCGACAAGCATTATATAGTCTCCGGTTGCTATGCTTATTCCCGCCTCGCGGGATGAAGAAAGACCTCCGTTATCCTTGTGAATTACAATGATACGATCATCTTTTTTGGCATAACAGTCGCAGATTTCACCACTTTTATCGCTTGAACCGTCATCAACAAGAATAATTTCAAGCTTTTTGTAGTTTTGACATATCAGACTGTCTATACATTCTCCGACATATTTTTCGACATTATAAACAGGAACAACAATCGATACAAGAATATCCTTCATTTGAGATCCGCCTCATATACACCGTATTTGCCGACAGCCGATTCTTACGATCATTCCGACTTTTCTGCTTCTTTTTTCATCTCACCCGTTCCACCTTCGACAACGCCGTCATGTCTGAGCACCGATTTTATGGTTCCGAAAAAGCATTTCAAATCGAATGCAAACGACAGGCCTGCGGTATAATCTCCGTCAAGCTTTGCTTTTTCGGAAATTTCAAGTTCATCTCTGCCGTTGATCTGTGCCCATCCTGTAAGCCCGGGACGAATGTCGTTGGCCCCGTATTTATCACGCTCAGCAATAAGATCATCCTGATTCCAGAGTGCTGGGCGGGGACCCACAATACTCATTTTACCTGTAAAAATATTAAAAAGCTGCGGCAACTCATCTATACTTGTCTTTCGGATAAACTTTCCGATCTTCGTTATGTACTGATCAGGATTCGCAAGAAGGTGTGTAGGAATGTCGGGCGTATTGATCTTCATTGATCTGAACTTATAAAGCTTAAAATATTTCTTGCCTTTACCGACACGCCGTTGAGTAAAAAGTGCGGGACCTGGGTCATCCACCTTAATTATAATAGCTATAATAAGCATCGGAATGGCAAGCAATATAATTGCAAGACCTGATAAAACTACATCTATCAATCTCTTTATTACTTTATTATACATGAATCCTCCAAAATGCCGTCTGCCTGAACGGGGGGTATCTCTTTTCGTGCAGACTCCGAATTTTATATCTGTATTCAATAAGCGGTTTTAATCAGACTGTTGCGAAAATATCAAAGACAGCCAAAAGTCGTCCTGATCAGGCGAACTTTCTTTTCACTTGATATGCTCTCGTTTTGTATGTAATTGTATCATATTATTTTCTTATTGTCAACATATTTTTTACTCAAATCAGTAAATTGCAGGTAATATGTATAATTTGTTTTTCCCATGGAAGTAACTGTTTAAAAACAATAAAAACAATTTCCAATGCATAAAAAGCATGTAAAAGAAACAGAAATATCCGGGGACAGACATCCCCGGATATACGCTTTATCGTTATGATAACTTATATATAAATATCGAAATATCTGCTTACGGCAATCTCAGGTTTGATATAACATCTCCGAGAGAAGAATGTATGACCAAAGACGCACGATCGTCAAACGGTGTTTCATCCCTGTTGATGATAACCAACCGCTCACCGCAAAAATATCTCACATAATAAGCCGCAGGATAAACAGTCAGAGAAGTCCCGGCAATGAGAAGCATATCGGCATCCATGATCTTTTCGATAGCCGCCGATGTTACATCATCATCCAATGGCTCCTCATAAAGCACGATATCCGGTCTTATCACACCGCCGCATCCGCATCTCGGAATTCCGGTATGCGACAGTATCTCTTCAATACTGTACTTCTTCCTGCAAGCTGAGCAGTAATTCCGCAGCAGCGAGCCGTGGAGCTCGTACACATTTTTGCTTCCTGCCGCCTGGTGCAGTCCATCAATATTCTGAGTGACAACAGCCGAAAGTTTGCCCGATCTTTCAAGCTTTGAAAGATACTCATGCGTTATATTCGGTTTTACACCGCTGACTACAAGCTTATCTCTGTAAAACTTGTAGAATACCTCAGGGTTTTGCTCAAAAAAACTGCGACTGATTATCTTTTCGGGAGGATAATCGTATTTTTGATTGTAAAGCCCGTCCTTTGATCTGAAATCGGGTATTCCGCTCTCGGTTGACACTCCGGCACCGCCGAAAAAAACTATCCTTTCGGACTCATCGATATATTTCTGAAGCAGATCTATCTTACCGTCAAATGTCAATTCGTTGTTTTTTTCGCTCATTTCCGATCTCCCATTAAATACTTTACCTGTGAAGGGGTAAGATACTCCCATTTCCCGACAGGAAGATTTCCGAGAGTCAGCTCACCTATCGCTATCCGTTTAAGTGAACGTATCGTAAGACCGACCTTTTCACACATCTTTCTTATCTGTCTGTTTCTTCCCTCATAAAGCGTAAGCTCAAGAACGGTCGACTGACCTGTACGCTCGGTAACAACACATTTGACCGGCTGTATTCTGTATCCGTCGATCATCATCGGATATGAAAGGCGTTCCAAGTCATTTTCACTAAGATCGCCCCTGACACGCATACGGTAGATCTTCGGTATCTCATGCCTCGGGTGCGTGAGATGCTCGGTAAATGCACCGTCATTTGTCATGAGAAGCAATCCTTCGGTATTCACATCGAGCCTTCCCACAGGGTAAACACGGATTCCCACTCCCTTAACAAGATCGGCAACACATTGTCTGCCCTTGTCGTCCGACATTGTCGTTACATATCCTCTCGGCTTATTCAGCATTATGTATGTGTAGCCGCTCACATGCCCACATTTTACCTCTTTGCCCTTATACTCCACATAATCTGCTTCACGGTCGATCTTATCACCCAATGCGGCAACCTTACCGTTTACCGTAAAATGCCCGGCAAGAATTTCGCTCTCAGCCGCACGTCTGGACATCAGTCCGCAATCCGATACATATTTTTGTAATCTGCAATCCTTCATTTTTTTGATTATGGCTTTCGCATGAGCGAAAGCGTCCTTTCTTTCGGAATTAGGCTGATTTTGCAGAGCAAAATCGCCGTTTATCAAACGGCGAAAGCCACAAAATGCCGTTTGAAAGATTTATCTTTCAAACTTTTAACCTTTATTTTTTCTCAATCGTTATATTGGCGGTCGCCCTCATGAGAAGATTCCTTTTATGTAGTCAATTATTCTTTCGATTATTCCGCGTTTTGCGGCAGTCTGTACATCCGATCTTGAAACGAGAGGGAGCGTATATATCTTTTCATCATCGTCTGCCCCGTAAGTAAATTCAATCTTACCTACCGTTTCACTGAGTCTGACTCCCCCGATTATAAAATGCGGACAGACTATCTGAGACTTTCTTTCGGTTTCTTTATTCTTGTTGGTAAATATTCTGAGCCCTTTTTCGTTGGCAATTACAGCACTTTCACTGCTTCCTCCCGAAACGGGCAGAGAAAAAGATATTTCTCCCGGCGAAACGACATCTTTTATACAGTAATTTTCAAATCCCCAATCGAGCATTGCCGTATGGTCACGCCAATCGCTTCGATCGTTCAGTGTTACACATACAAGAGTCATTCCGTCCCTTTTTGCCGCACTTACAAGACATCTCCCTGTCCTTATGGTATACCCGGTCTTCATACCTATGGCACCCTTGTACGTGAAGAGCAGGCGGTTATGATTTGTAAAATATCTGCAGCCGTCAGCTCCTTCAATCTTCGCACTGTACTGTTTTGTCGAAACAACCTCTGCAAACAGCTCATTTTCGAGTGCATGGCAGGCGATTTTCGCAAGATCGCTTGCACTTGTGTAATGCTCGGAGTCGTCAAGTCCATGCGGATTTGTGAAATGGGTGTTCTCAAGTCCCATTTCTTTCGCTCTCACATTCATCAGTCTGGCAAATTCTTCGACACTGCCCGAAAGCGATATTGCAAGCTGTGTTGCAGCATCGTTCGCACTCTGGAGCATGAGCGCATATAAAAGTGTTCTGACCGTTATCTTCTCTCCGGCAATGAGGTATGCCGAGCTCCCCTCAACTCCTGCCGCCGCCGCATCCACGGTCACGGCTTTATCGAGCGGAAGAAGCTCGCAGACAAGAAGTCCGGTCATTATTTTGGTGGTGCTCGCCATTGGAAGCCTCATATCTGCGTTCAGGGAATACAGCCCCTCATCGCTTTCAAGGCAACAAAGATAGGCAGACGAGGCTGACGGAACAGGACAGGAAGAGAGCTTTTCAAAATCCTTTATCAGCTCATAATTCTCTTCAGATGAATCTGCATTAGCACTAAACATTACAAAGCAATTCAGGGCCGATAAGAGAATCGGAAAAATCAGTATGGCGGCAAGTGCCTTTCTTCTGTTCAACATAAACAACATCCCTCCCCGAGAATTTGATATGCTCACCCATTAAGGGTGTCACAAATCAAATTATATGAGAGGGCACATGTTATTTATTCGTTTTACACTCCGATATTGTTTTGCGGTCATTCAACGAGTACAAATTTACTTTTCATCTGATGAAACGTCAGCACCGTTTTCTTCATCGGTATTTTTTTCTTCATCAGATTTATCGTCATCCTTTTTTGCGAAAAGTTTCTTGAGCTTCTCGGCAATTTCGGGTGTACGTTCTATAACATCCACTGCCGAATTGATAATACTCACCGCTGTCGGAACATTATTTGCCGCAGAAATACTGAGAAATTCCGCTCTGCCGTTTTTGTCCACAACAAGAAATCCGAGCGGAACGACAGAAAGCCCTATTCCGCCGCCACCGGCAAAATTAGAACCATTACCGTTATTTTTTTCTTCCTTGACAACATTTTTTGAAAAATAGTCAAGACCGCCTGAACCGTATCCGAGCGACACCTTGGAAACAGGGATTATAGTAGTTTCACTTGATGTCGTTATGGGATCGCCCATAACAGTTTCACAATTTATCAACTCCTTGATACCCTGAAGAGATTCTTTAATAAGCTGTGTTAATTTTTCGGATTCTGCCATTTGTAGTTCCTCCATTATATATTTGTTTATTATTTTTTCAATTTTTTGTTTACCGGTCTGCCTGTCCCATCGTTGCTTTTCAATACTCTCTTGATATAGTAGACAAGTCCACGCCATCCCGGCGGAATTACGATCGAAAGTGCCTGATATAATCTGAGTGAAAAGGAGATCTTTATATCGGCTTCGATCTTTTTATCGGTATAGTACTGATACACTCCGATGCTGTCTTTATCATCTATTTTCAATCCCGAATGCATGTCAAGAAACTCGAGTAGCCCGGAAAGTGCACTCATGACAGCGGCATAGGTAAGTCCTGTTGTTGAGGCATCTCCCATGCCTATAAGCAACCTGAGTGAATAAACCCTTGTTTTCAACCGTCCGAAAAAACGTGATATGATCTCCTGTGCCAGATCCTTTATAAATAAAACAAGCTCAAGCGTATCGGAAAAGCTTCTTTTTTCGGGAATCGCTTTGGTTTTGTTTTTTTTATCATCTTCAACACGTTTTTTTTCTTTTTTCAGCTGTTTTTTCTCTGCCTTTTTCAGCTTTTTCTCTTCGAGTTTTTTAATCTGAGCCGGCGTCAGCGATCTGTATATCTTCTTTTTTTTGCCGGGAACTATCGGAATTTTTAAAAACAGTACCCTGCCATACATTATAAACTCGCTTTTGTATTCTATAACAAGCTCGGCTTTTATTAAAAGCATCAAAACGATCAGTGCAAGAATGACAACAATTATATACAATGCAATCATTGATATTCCTCCCACCTTTCGTTAAACATATTTTATAATTCCGATTATCTATGTTTATGTCTCTTTATGTCCTTATGTTTCTCTATATTTATACCCTTATAATTCAGTCTTTAAGCTGAAAATTTTTCAAAATATCATCATCGCTCAGCTCTTCGCTTTCCTTATCTTTCACGGCACTGTCAGACTTTGGAAGCTCATCGAGCGAATTTATCCCGAACACGCGAAGAAATGTATCGGTCGTGCTGTATAAAAGAGGTCTTCCCGGAACATCAAGGCGATCCTTTGACTCGATCAGCTCCCTCTCGACAAGCGATGTCAGGGCATAAGACGAGTCAACACCTCTTACATTTTCTATAAACAGCTTGGTACAGGGCTGATTATACGCAATTATCGCAAGCACCTCAAGAAGAGAATTTGAAAGCTTTCCGCTCATTTTTATGCCGAGTGCCTGTCTTATATAATCCTTATATCCTTCAGTCGTACACATCTGAACCTTATCATCGAAGGTCAGGATCATTATTCCGAGTCCAAGCTCATTGAATTTCAGCGAATGCGAACGGATGAATCTCTTCATGTCACGTTTATCACGAGCAAAGATCTGCGACAGTTTATCGTATTCGACAGGGTACCCTGCCGCAAACAAAACCGCATTCAGAGCTCTGCCTAGCTCGATCTCATCGAGATTCGCCGCACCATCTCCCGACGGTTCCCCGGCAAAATGGTCTTCATTTACGGGATCATTATTCGAAATCGGCATTGAAGTTTGAATTGTCTTCTTTTCTTCTGTCATAGTTTATCTCCAAAACAGGAATATTATACTCATTTTCACTGCTGATGTATATAATATGCTTTGCAATCAGCGAAAGAGTGGCAAGGAATGTCGCAACAATATCCGATCTTGTATTGTTGTTGAGCAAGATCGTTTCAAAATCGGCAGCTCCGTTTCTTTTCAGCAATCTCAGTATAGATACGACCTTCTGATCGGTAGGTGTGATCTTCTTTACGACAATGGTATTGAGCGAACTCGCCATATCGGCATTTTTCGAGTCCTCCATGATCCTTCGTCTAACTTCGATCCGTTCTAAAGCACGTGTGAGTGCTTCGAGCTCATGAGGTGCGACAAATGAACGGTCTATATCGATCTCGTCGCTCTCTTTTGCACTTCTTCCACTGAACTGTGCATAAAGCTCAGCCATCGGCTCTTTTACTTCTTTAAGTATCTGATATGCAATAAGCCTTGCGGTGAGGTCAGCTCTGGGGTCTTCGCCGTTCTCTTCGTTCTTGACTTTCGGAAGGAGCATTCTGCTCTTTATAAGCATGAGCTCAGCCGCCATTGTCAGAAACTCTCCGGCAATATCCATATCAAGCTCACGCATCCGATCTATATATTCCATATACTGATCGAATATCATCGCTATCGGAATGTCGTTGATATCGACCTCGTTTTTTGATATCAGCGAGAGCAGAAGATCGAGCGGTCCTTCAAACTTTTCAAGCTTGAAGTTCAGTGATTCTTTTTTGTCTGTTCTTAACATTAAACAGCCCCTCTTAATTGAATGTCATTTGAATGTTAGGCGGTGTTCCGCCATGTCTTATCCTTTATCAGGCAAACGGAGTGATCAGTGAGATCAGCTTATATATGCCGTCAAACACCGCAGATGCCGCACTCGACAATCCGCCTCCGAAGAAGTAGAATAAAACGATAAAAGCGATCATTATATATCTCTCGTACTTCATCACTCCGAAATAGATCTTATTCGGAAGGATCGCAAAAGCAATACGTGAGCCATCAAACGGCGGAATCGGAATGAGATTGAAAAGTGCAAGTGCGATATTCATCATTGCAAGCATCTCAAGGAAGAGCATCAGCACAAACAACAGACGGACAGTCATAGATATTTCGGTTTCAAAAATGAAACTGAAGGCGTAATCCGAAAGTGATCCGTTATACATATACCCCTGAAAAACCGAGTTTGAAGCCGATACAAAGTATTGCCCCGAAAATGCAATCAGGTCAAGAATACGAAGCACTATAATACCGCCGAATCCGGCAACAAGATTAGACAACGGTCCTGCCGCCGCTGTGAGTGCGATATCTCTTTTCGGCTTTTTAAAATATCTTGAATTTATCGGCACAGGCTTTGCCCATCCTATTCCGAAAATGAGCAGACAGACCGTTCCTATCGGATCGAAATGCTTGAGAGGATCGAGCGTGATCCTTCCGAGATTTCTTGCTGTGGGATCTCCAAGCTTGTACGCCGCATATCCGTGCGAGCTCTCATGAATTGAAAGCGAAAAAAATACTATGGGCAAACGCAGCACTATGAGAAGAATTGCGGCAAGTGCAAAATTCCCGCCCATTCTTAAATAGCTTAGTAAATTGAGCATATTTTTTACTCCCTTTCTTGTAAAAACCGATCAACATGAGCCTGCACGAAAGATCGGAGACAACCGAGCGGCGGTAACAGATAGGCGATCATCCGACAATTCTGAATATCTCAGCCCAGATCTTGTCCTTGCTCACCGTCTTGAGTGCCGAAAACGGAATTATCGGAACATCATTTCCTATGTACGGATGTGTACGAAGTGCATTCAGCATTTTTTCGTATTCCGTCTTGTTAAGCTTATCCGACTTTGTCGCCACAACAATATACGGCAGAGAAGATTGATTCAGATAATCAAGCATTGTAATATCGTCGCTTGTCGGGCCGACCTTCATATCTATGAGCTGAACGACCCCCTTGAGGTTTTCACTCTTTGTAAGGTAGGTATCAACAAGTCCCGACCATCTTCTCCGCTCTTCGTCAAAGCGTTTTGCAAAGCCGTAGCCCGGAAGATCGACAGCGTACATTTTACTGTCAAGGCGGTAAAAATTCACAGTTATCGTCTTTCCGGGAGCGGACGACACCCTTGCGAGCGACTTTCTGCCGAGAAGCACATTTATCAGTGAGCTTTTACCGACATTTGATCTTCCCGAAAATGCGATCTGAGGCAGTGTATCACGAGGAAACTGCTCAGGCAGACCTGTAGTTATCAGTGTTATATTATTCAGATTGAGATTCATTTTTATGACCATAGCTTTCGCATTGCGAAAGCTTCCTTTCTTGTGTAATTGTGGCTGGTTTTGCACTACAAAATCGCCGTCACATTGGTGGCGAAAGCCACAAAACACTGTTTGAAAGATTCATCTTTCAAACTTTTCACCTCCGGGTCAACAAACATCTTTATTTTACTTTTACTTTTTACGAAAGCTGTCCTGGCATTATCAATGCGTTTGCGAAAACATCGGACAGGGTTTTGCAGAAAACAAAGTTGATATTTTCACGCACTGATGCATCAAGCTCGGGAAGGTCCTTGCGGTTGTCCTCGGGAAGCAGGACTGTTGTAACTCCTGCCTTGTATGCTGCCATGGTCTTCTCCTTAAGCCCTCCTATCGGAAGCACTCTGCCGTGCAGGGTGATCTCTCCTGTCATTGCAACGTCACGTCTCGCCTTATATGAGCCGAGCTCAGAGAGTATCGCACTGCAAAGTGCAACTCCTGCCGAAGGCCCGTCTTTAGGCACAGCCCCCTCGGGAAAATGAATGTGCAGATCCTTGTTCTTGTAAAATTCACCGTCAATTCCGAGCTCTTTTGCGTGCATTCTGATATATGATACGGCAATCTGCGCAGATTCCTTCATTACATCGCCGAGCGATCCCGTGAATTGAGTTTTTCCGCTTCCATCCATAGCAATCGCCTCAACACGGAGCATTTCTCCGCCGAGTTCGGTATATGCAAGTCCGTTTACCGTTCCGATCTCATCACGATCGTATATACGGTCGGGAATAATCTTTCTTTGCCCGGCAAAATCGGTCAGATTTTCCACTGTTATATGAATGCTCTTTTCTCCGTCCACTATTTTTTTCGCCGCTTTTCTGCAAAGCGATGAGATTTCACGCTCAAGATTACGGACACCTGCCTCGTGAGTATAATTATCAGCGATCTCATAATAGACCTCGTCGTCTATTTTCAACTGCCTTTTTGTCATCCCGTGGCGGGATAGCTGTTTTGGAAAGAGAAAGCCCTTTGCGATCTCGAATTTTTCACGGCGGTTATATATCGGAAGTTCGATTATCTCCATACGGTCGATAAGCGGTCTTGCGACATGCTCAAGCGAGTTTGCCGTTGCGATGAATACGCACTCGGACAGATCAACAGGTATTTCAACAAAATGATCACGAAATGCTTTATTCTGCTCTGAATCAAGCACTTCAAGCAGTGCCGAAGCCGGGTCACCCTTGAAATCATTTGAGAGCTTATCGATCTCATCGAGCAATACAACCGGATTTTTCACCTTTGCCTGAATCAGTGCTGCAACTATTCTTCCAGGCATCGATGCGACATAAGTTTTTCTGTGACCTCTTATATCCGCCTCATCCTTGACTCCGCCGAGAGACACCCTGACATATTCCCTGCCCATTGCCTTTGCAATTGACGATACTATCGAAGTCTTTCCGACACCGGGTGCACCGACAAGACAGATTATCTGATTCTTTATGTCGGGATTCAGCTGTTTTACAGCTATGTATTCAAGAATCCTCTCCTTGACCTTCTCAAGACCGTAATGATCCTTTTCAAGCTGAGCCCTTGCCTTTTCAACGCTCGTCACATCCTTAGATTTTTTCGAGAACGGAATCTCAAGACAGGTGTCGATATAGTTCCTTATAACGGTGGACTCGGCAGAAGAATAGGGAGTTTTTGCAAGCTTCCCCACTTCCTTGAGAAGTTTTTCCTGAACATCTCTCGGAAAGTGCTGAGCAATTACCTTTTTTCTGTATTCGACAAGCTCATCATCATCTTCGGCATCGTCAAAGAGATTGTTCGGAGATTGCTGAGAATTGCTCTCACCCAGCTCTTCTTTTATAGCCTTGAGCTGTTCCCTCAAAAAGTATTCTCTCTGATCGCCGTCGATCATTCTCTTGACCTTTTTATGAAGATCAAGCTCATTGTAAACCTGGTTGAGCTCTTCGGCACTCAGATCCTCAAAAAGCTCAAGGCGTTTTTTAACATCGCTCTCCTCAAGAATCTGCTGTTTATGCCCCGGACTTACAAGTGAGGAAAAAGCCATTCTGTCAACAAGCCGTGAAAGTGAGGGCTCATCCAGAATTTCATTTCTCAGATCTTCGGGAAAACGGGGTATCAGCTTTGTCAGCTCTTTAAAATATTTTTTACAGATCGAGATCCTGACATCATCCTTCGGTTCTCTCTCAAAATCCCTGTTTCTTTCTCTCATTCTACAGATCTGCACTGCATGCAGTGCAAACTTCGATCCGAGAATTCTTGCTCTTCCTTCCCCGACAAAAACAATTGCTATACCATTGTCTGTCTTTTCAATATGTGTGATCTTTCCGATGCATCCGACAGAAAACAGTTCATTGTCGGAATGGAGGAAAAAATCGCTCGGCGGAAGGCGTCTGAGCACAAGAAATATCTCCTCACCGTTTTCATAAACCTGTTCGCATATTTCAATCTCGCCCTCGTCATTTATCTCAACGGTAGCCGGGATCGTCGGAAAAACAACATGATCCTCAAGTGCTATACACGGAGTCATTCCCTCAGGATAATTGAATAAATAATCTTTCTTCGTATTCATAGTAGTATATCATTCTTTCTGCGTTTATGCTGTGCTGAATTATCTGCCTGCCCGGCAGAATATCTGACGGATGTTTTTTATGCGAAACCTCCGTATATATCCAATTTTTTATCTTTTTTGTTTCCGGTATTGCTTGCAGTTGCGAATTATGCTAATACCACACTTTATTATAATACTTTATTATATCATGCAAGCCACTTATTATTTAAATTTTTTGTTAATTTTTGCTTGAGCACAATAATCGTCGCAAGTGCTCTGCGGATAATGCTTTTTAATAAGAAGGGCTGATATACTTTTTTTCGCCTGTCTGTTGACAAAGTCAGCACTTTGTGGTATACTTTATCGGATATTGATTTGATTATATAAGTCCGATCATGCAACCGTAAAGCCTGAAATTATTCAATACTGACAGGTATAATCGTGACGGGCTGAAGATAAAGAAGATAAAGAAGATAAATAAGTAAAGTTAAATAAACGATATATACAGGACAGGCAGATAGTATGATAATTCCGGTAAAAACAAGCGTCGGCAGTTACGATATAGATATTGCACGAGGAAATATAGACAGAATATCCACCCTTTTGAATCTTGACAGAAAGGTCCTTATTGTCACAGACGACAATGTTCCGTGTGAGTATTCCGAAAAGGTCGCAAAATGCTGCCGGGAGCCATTCATCACCGTGGTCAGAAGCGGCGAGCGGAGCAAGAGCATCAATACATGGAAACACCTGCTTGAGATCATGCTTGAAAACTCATTTTCACGCCGTGATGCGGTGGTAGCCGTGGGAGGCGGCGTTGTCGGCGATCTTTCGGGCTTTGCCGCATCGGCCTATATGCGCGGAATAGATTTTTACAATATCCCGACTACGGTGCTCTCGCAGATCGATTCGTCAATAGGCGGAAAAACGGCAGTAAATCTCGGAAACATAAAAAATATCATCGGCAGCTTCTATCCGCCGAGCAAGGTTATCATTGACACAGACCTCACAACCACCCTTCCACGCCGCCAGATATCAAACGGTCTTTCCGAAGCTGTGAAAATGGCGCTCACGAGCGATCGCGAGCTCTTTGAAATGATGGAAAGAGAAGATCCCTTTTCCATACTTGAGGAGATCACAGTCAGATCACTGATGATAAAAAAATCGGTGGTTGAACAGGATGAAAAAGAATCGGGACTGCGTAAGGTTCTCAATTTCGGCCACACAATAGGACACGGAATCGAAAGCATGCGCAAAACAAACAAGCTCTACCACGGCGAGTGCGTCGCACTCGGAATGCTTCCGATGTGTTCGGATGCCGTGAGAGAACGTCTTATCAATGTCCTTCGCAAGCTCTCACTGCCGACCGAATGTCACGATGACGGAGACATGATCTTTGAGGCATTGACGCACGACAAGAAAACACACGGCAAAAAAATAACGATAATTACAGTCAATGAACCGGGAAGCTTTGAAATGAAGGATGTCGAAATTTCGGCACTGCGTGAAAAGATCGCCTACTTTGAATAATTCAAATTCTTCGGGGTGCAGAGTATTTCCGCACTCGAAAAGAGATAAAAGTTTGAAAGATAAGTCTTTCAAACAGCATTTTGCGGCTTTCGTCACCGAAAAGGCGATTTTGCTCCGCAAAACCAGCCTCAATTCCGCAAGAAAGGAAGCTTTCGCAATGCGAAAGCCATAGTCACATATATGAAAAATACATTCGGAAACAATCTGAGCGTCAGTATATTCGGTGAGAGCCACGGGGAAATGATCGGCGCTCTGCTCGACGGGATAGCCCCCGGGGTCGATATAGACCGTGAGTATATAAGAAAAAAGCTTGGTCTGCGCAGGTCAAGTGCACTGCTGTCAACAGCAAGACGAGAGGGCGATGAGTTCAGGATAGTTTCGGGCGTTGTAAATGATAAGACCACCGGAACACCAATCTGCATACTTATCCCCAACACAAACACACAAAGCAAGGATTATTCAAAATTTGACGGAATCGCAAGACCGGGACATGCCGATTACACCGCATTCATGAAATATCACGGCTTTGAAGACCGCCGTGGAGGCGGACACTTCAGCGGAAGAATAACAGCCGGACTGGTCGCCGCAGGGGCGATAGCACAGTGTGTGCTGGAACGAAAAGGCATATACATAGGTACACACATCTCACGTTTGCACGGCATTGCCGACAGAGAATTTGATGATTACAGAAAAGATATTTCACTTTTATCTGAAAAAGAATTTGCCGTTCTTGACGATGAGAGCGGAAAGAAAATGCAAGATCAGATCCTTGATGCCTCAGCGGACGGCGACAGTGTCGGAGGAGTGCTTGAAACTGCGGTCATAGGTATGCCTGCCGGTGTCGGAGAACCCTTCTTCGATTCTGTTGAAAGCATGCTTTCACATGCACTCTTCTCAATTCCCGGAATCAAGGGAGTTGAATTCGGCGACGGATTCGCCATTTCCGATCTTTTCGGAAGTGAGAGCAACGATTCTTTCGTTATGAGTGAAGGCAAGGTCGTAACGCAGACGAACAGAAACGGCGGCATAAACGGAGGTATCACAAACGGAATGCCGATAATATTCAGAGTTGCAGTCAAGCCGACACCTTCAATATTTAAAAAACAGAAAACGGTCAATTTTATTGATGGCAGTGATACAGAGCTTGAGCTGACAGGCAGACATGACCCTGCGATCGTACACCGTGCAAGAGCGGTCGTTGACGCCGCAACAGCACTCGTGCTTCTCGACATGCTCCAGGGAAGATCCGGAACAGATTACGGAGCACAGTAAAGTAATAAAACACAAAAAAAGAGGTAAAACCGATAAAATGGAATACGGTCTTATAGGTGAAAAGCTCGGACACAGCTTTTCGGCGATCATACATCCGATGATCGAGGATTATAAATATGAGCTTTGCGAGCTTACCCCCGAAGAGCTTACCAAATTCATGACAAAGCGTGACTTTAATGCCATAAATGTCACGGTTCCATACAAAGAAAAGGTAATTCCCTTTCTTGATGTGATATCCCCTAAAGCTGAGCGCATAGGTGCAGTAAATACGGTAGTGAATAAAGACGGAAAGCTGTACGGATATAACACCGATTATTCGGGAATCGAAGCGCTTTTGCGTCATATGAAGCTCGATCTATGCGGCAAAAAAGTGCTGATACTCGGCACTGGCGGAACATCGAAAACGGCATATTCGGTAGCACATGACCTCGGAGCAAGTGAAATATATAAAGTGAGCCGTTCTGGAAAAGGCGGAGCTCTTACATATGAACAGGCATACTCAAAGCACGCTGACAGCGATATTATAATAAACACCACACCGAGCGGAATGTATCCCAAAACACATGAAAAGCCGATCGATATATCATATTTTCCGAGCCTTTCGGGTCTTGTCGATGTGATATATAATCCGCTCCGCACAAACCTTGTAATTGAAGCGCAAAAAAGGGGCATAAAAGCCGAAGGCGGTCTTTATATGCTCGTGGCTCAGGCGGTCGTTGCATCCGGACTTTTCATGGGAAAAGAGCATGCTGACAGTTTAATTGACAAGATCTATTCAATAATTTCGGCACAGATGAAAAATGTCGTTCTAATAGGAATGCCGACCTGCGGAAAAACAACAGTCGGAAAGAGACTGGCTGAAAGAACGGAAAGACAATTCTACGATACAGACGACTGTTTCAGCGAAAAATTTTCAATAACGCCGTCCGAGTATATCAAGCAGTACGGCGAGGAAAGTTTCCGTGAAAAAGAATCGCAGGTGATCGCCGAGATCTCAGCGAAAAACGGCTGTGTTATCGCAGTCGGAGGCGGAAGCATTCTGCGTGAAACTAATGTAACAGAGCTGAAAAAGAACGGGATCATATTCTGGCTCGACCGCTCACCCTCACTCCTGATTCCCTCTCCCGACCGTCCGCTCTCGGACACTCCCGAAAAGCTTTCAGCACTTTACGAAAAACGCCGTCCGATCTATGAAACGGCGGCAGATATGATCATAAAAAGCGACAGCGACGAGGACGAACGCTGTAAATACATCGAAGAAAACCTGTGAAAGAGCAAGGTATCTTTTTCACCGAATCTTAAAAAAACCGTATGGGGGAGGGGCCCCACATGCCGGCTACAGTGCAAGCGATTTAAATTCCGCTCCACTGTACCGCAAAAGCCCATTCCCCCATCAATTATTAAAGTCTTTGAAGGGGCAAATGTGAAGCTTTTTGAAGAAAGCTTCACGGGAAACCATCTACAGAAAGTTTCCCCGAATATAAGAAAAAATCATGAAAATACTTGTTATGAACGGACCGAATCTGAATATGCTCGGGATACGAGAGCCGAAGATATACGGAACGGCAAATTATGAAAATCTTTGTTCGATGATAAAGGAACATGCAGAAAAAAATAACGTTGAGGTTGTCCTTTATCAGTCGAATCATGAGGGAGACCTCGTTGACATAATACAGAAGGCGTATTATGAAGGCTGTGACGGAATCGTCATAAACCCGGGAGCATATACGCATACATCGGTAGCACTGCTTGACGCAGTAAAAGCGGTAGGGATCCCGACAGTCGAGGTACATATATCAGATCCCGACAAACGTGAGGAGTTCAGACATATAAGCTATATAAGACAGGCGTGTGTAAAAACGATAGCCGGTCAGGGATTTGCAGGGTATATACAGGCAATTGACTTTCTTGTAAGCGGAGGAAAAGCGTGAATATTACAGTAAAGCCATCTGTTGCCAATGGATGTGTGACAGCACCTCCGTCAAAGAGCATGGCGCACAGACTTATCACATGCGCATCGCTGGCAAATGGCAAAAGCATCATAAAGGGCGTCGCATACTCACAGGACATACTTGCAACGATCGACTGTATGAGTGCACTCGGTGCAGAAATAATCAAAGATAAAGATACACTGTATATAAACGGCACAGACATAGGCAGGCAAAAGGTAACGCAGACGCTCGATTGCCGTGAGTGCGGAAGCACACTGCGGTTTATGATACCGATATGCTGGCTGTCAACAGACTATATTACCCTCACGGGTAGCGAGCGGCTTATGGCAAGACCTCTCGGAGTATATGCCGATATTGCGAAAGAAAAATCGCTCGTATTTGAATATGAAAACAGTTCGATCAGGACAAGAGGAAAACTGACCGGAGGAAAGTACAGATTTCCGGGCAATATAAGCAGTCAGTTTGTCTCGGGGCTTCTCTTCGCACTTCCGCTCTGCGAAACTGACAGCATTATTGAGCTGATCCCCCCCGTGGAGAGCCGTCCGTATATAGAAATGACACTTTCTGCCCTCCATAGCTTCGGAATTGATGTCGAATGCCGTGGCGATAACAGCTTCTTTATCAAAGGCGGTCAGAGCTATCAGCCATGCGAAATGTCGGTCGAGGGCGACCATTCAAACGCCGCATTTTTAAAGGCACTTGATGTAATAGGCGGAAATGTCGAAGTCAAAGGACTTGCAAGCGACAGCCGTCAGGGCGATAAGGTCTGCTCGGAACATTTTGAAAATATGAAAAAAGGCTTTTGCGATATAGACCTCGGCGATTGCCCCGACCTCGGACCGATACTTTTTGCGGTCTCAGCGGCAATTGGCGGCGCACATTTCACATCGACCGCAAGACTTCGTATCAAGGAATCGGACAGAGTGGCGGCAATGGTACAGGAGCTTGAAAAAATGAATGTGAAATGTGAGATCGCAGATGACGAAGTAACGGTATACAGCGGCGAGCTTAAATATCCGAGCGAAATTCTCTCAGGGCACAATGACCATAGGATCGTCATGGCACTAACAGTACTCATGACCCTCACAGGAGGAGAGCTTGAGGGTGCGCAGGCGGTAAGAAAGAGTTATCCCGACTTTTTTGATGTGATAAAGGGTCTTGGAATAGAGGTGGAAACAGATGGAATGGATATGTAAAACGAATGTGCTGATAGTCGGTCTCGGGATTATCGGCGGAAGCTATGCAAAAGCACTCAAACGTCTCGGATATGATGTATACGCTATAGATAAATCTGAAAGCACAATAGAGTACGCATTGAAAAACGAAATAATTGACGGCGGATCGTCCGAAGTTGACGAAAAACTGATAGGCAGTGCGGATGCGATCATCTTTGCACTTTATCCCGGAATATTTGTCGACTGGATAAAAAACAATCAACATCTGTTTAAACCGGGTACATTCATAACCGACGTTACAGGCGTAAAAGCCTCAGTGGTTTATGAAATTCAGGATATATTGAGACCCGATGTCGAGTATATTGCCGCCCATCCTATGGCAGGACGTGAGACAAGCGGCGTCGAAAACAGCGACGATTCGATCTTTCACGGAGCGAATTACCTTGTAACACCGACCGAAAAAAATACGCCGCTTGCAATCGAATGGTGCAAGAACCTCGGCAGAATTCTCGGATTTGCGAGAATTTCGGTCATAACACCCGAAGAGCATGACGACATAATAGCCTTCGTTTCACAGCTTACACACTGCATCTCGGTAGCACTTATGACATGTAACGACAATGCACATCTAAGCGATTATACAGGCGACTCATTCCGTGACCTTACGAGAATTGCAAAAATAAACGACCGTATGTGGTCGGAACTCTTCATTCTCAATAAAGAACCGCTTCTCAGGGAAATGAAGACCTTTGCAGATGAATTCAATACGATCATGGAATTAATAGAGAAAGACGATGTAGAAGCCCTGAGGGACAAAATGAGGCTTTCTACAGAAAGAAGAAAGATTTTCGATAAACCGAAAAAGAAATAAAAAAACACAAAAATATTTTCACTGCAACGATCGGTGAAGTTAAGCAAAAGGAAGAACCATACTATGAATATGATATTTGAAAGAAAGCTATCAATTCCGATGGAGGTCAAGGAAATGTACCCAGTATCGGCAAAGATGGCAGATGATATTGATAAAAGAATTACACAGCTGAAAAAAATAATTTCGGGCGAGGATAACAGACTGATAATGATAATCGGTCCATGCTCTGCAGACCGTGAAGACAGTGTTATAGATTATATTCTCCGTCTGCGTGAGATCCAGGAAAAGATAGCAGATAAGATCTTTATCGTTCCCCGTATATATACAAACAAGCCGAGAACGACAGGTGACGGCTACAAGGGGATCCTGCACCAGCCCGACCCGAATGAAAAACCCGATATGTTCAAGGGAATCATTGCAATGAGACAGTTGCATATGCACGCCGTCAGCGAAACGGGCTTTGCATGTGCAGACGAAATGCTCTATCCCGAAAACAATAAATACCTTGACGATATTCTGGGATATGTTGCAGTCGGTGCAAGATCGGTTGAAAATCAACAGCACCGCCTCACGGCAAGCGGTCTTGATGTCCCGGTCGGAATGAAAAACCCGACATGCGGAGATTTCTCGATAATGATGAATGCCATCACAGCCGCACAGCACAAGCATACATTTATATACAGAGGCTGGGAAGCACATTCTCAGGGAAACCCTTACGCTCACGCAATACTCCGCGGATATATGAGCAAACACGGCGAATCGCTCCCCAACTATCACTATGAGGATCTGCTCCGTGTATGCAGACTCTATTCCGAAACATCGCTGACGAATCCGGCGGTCATTATAGATACAAACCACGCAAACTCAGGCAAAAAGCCGCTTGAACAGCCGAGGATCATCAAGGAAGTACTTTCATCATGCAAATATGATTCTGCCGTAAATAAAATGGTCAAGGGATTCATGGTCGAGAGCTATATAGAAGACGGATGCCAGAAGATCGGCGAAGGGATATACGGCAAATCGATCACAGACCCGTGTATCGGTTGGGAAAAGACAGAACGGTTACTTCTCGAAATTGCAGACATGATATGATCGGATCTTATCTGACAAAAAATATATAAAAAGGGCTGTAGAATTAATTATGACAGATCTCGAAAAAGCGAGAGTCGATATAAATCAGATCGACGAGCAGATGGCAGAGCTTTTCTGCAAAAGAATGGAAGCGGCAAAAAAGGTTGCCGAATACAAAATGAAAAACGGGCTTCCGATCTTTGACCCGTCAAGAGAAGATATTCTCATCAAAAAGAACATCTCTTACATAGAAAATGAAGAGCTCATTCCCTTCTATATGGGCTTTATAAGAAGTACGATCAAAGTATCAAAGGATTATCAGTCCTTTTTGACAAACGGCATGAAGGTTGCAATCGGCGGAGAACCGGGTGCGTTTGCCGATATAGTATCACACAGGGTATTTCCATCGGCGGTCAGCGTATACTATCCAGATCACAAGAGCGCATACCGCTCGGTCGAGAACGGTGAGTGCTCCTGTGCACTTCTTCCTATAGAAAACAGCTTTAACGGCGATGTCGGAAATGTTATGGATATGTTATTCTTCGGCAAGCTTTATATCAGCGGAATATACGAAGCCGAAATAGTCCAGAACCTGCTCGGCGTAAAAGGCAGTGACATTTCACAGATAAAGAAGGTCATCAGCCACCCTCAGGCACTCGGTCAGTGTGCAGAATACATCGAAAATCACTCATTTGAAACAGAGGACGCCCTGAGCACTTCGCTTGCCGCAAAAAAGGTTGCACAAATGGGCGACCCGAGTATTGCCGCGATCGGAAGCGAAGAGGCGGCAGCACAATTCGGTCTTTATAACCTTGAATCGAAAATCAACAAAAGCAATGTGAACACCACACGCTTTGCGGTTCTGACGCCATACAAGAAAAGCGATGACCCGGGCGATGAACGCTTTGTAATGCTCTTTACCGTCAAGGACTCGGCAGGTGCTCTCGGTGAAGCAGTATCAATAATCGGAAAGCATAAATTCAATCTGCGCTCGCTCAAAAGCCGTCCGACAAAAGAACTTCTCTGGAATTACTACTTCTATGTAGAGGGCGAAGGAAATATAGGAAGCGAAGAAGGCAAAGCGATGCTCAGCGAACTTGCCGAATATTGCTCAACTCTCCGTGTAGTCGGAAGCTTCAAGAAAGAAACTCAGGTCTGAACAGACGATACAGAAAATTAATTATATAAGAATAACTGCGAAAGGTAAAGAAAAGATGAATCAGTATGTAATTTATACCGACTCTGCATGCGATATCAGCGAAGAAGATTTGAGATCATGGGGGGTAGGATACTGCCCGCTGACATTCAAATTTACAAACTCGGATCAGGAATACACCGATTACGAAATGCCGAAAAAAGAATTCTACGCTAAAATGAGAGCAGGAGAGATCGCAAAAACTTCTGCCGTCAATATCGGCAAATTCAAGGCTCTTTTTGAAGATGAACTGAAAAAAGGCAATGATATTCTGTATATCGGCTTCTCCTCCGGTCTGAGCACCACGTGCAACAGTGCAAGGCTTGCAGCTGAGGAACTGAAAGTTGAATACCCGGACAGAAAACTGATGACGATAGACACCTTCGGTGCATCGGCAGGCTTCGGACTTCTGCTTTACCTCGCAGTCAAACAAAAAGATAGCGGAAAATCGATGGAGGAAGTATATAATTTCGTAAAAGATATGAGATTCAAGCTCTGCCATTGGTTCACGGTCGACGATCTTGTATATCTCAAGCGCGGAGGAAGAGTCAGCCCCACAGCTGCAGCTGTCGGAAATCTGCTCGGCATAAAGCCTGTCCTTCATGTAGACAATGAGGGCAAGCTCATTCCCATGTTCAAGGTGCGTGGAAGAAAAACCTCGATCAAAGCACTTGCAGACAAGCTCGGCGAGCTTATGGATAAAAATTATCCCGAGGTCTTTATATCTCACGGCGACTGTATCGATGATGTAAAATATCTTGAAAGTATACTCGAGGAAAAATACGGTGTCAAGGTAACACTTGTAACCTATGTCGGAGCGGTCATAGGCTCACACTCGGGGCCCGGTACACTTGCACTCTTTTTCGTAACCGATAAAGAGAGATAAGCAGAGATAAGAAAAGATAAGCTTTGATAATTTGTACATAAAATTCAGTTAAAGGAAATGAATATGAACTCAACTATAAACGCCGTAAAATATATCGACGGCACTCTTATGCGAAAAATGATTGCACTCGGCGCACACGAGCTTCGGGAGAATGCAGAGCAGATCAATAACCTGAATGTTTTTCCCGTTCCCGACGGTGACACGGGCGACAATATGAGAATGACGCTTGAAGGCGGACTCTCATCTATCGGCGAGTTATCATCTGATGCCCTCGACGATATCATGAAATCACTTTCGCACGGAATGTTGCTCGGTGCAAGAGGAAATTCGGGAGTCATCCTCTCACAGTTTTTTTCGGGAATTGCAAAAGGACTCGAAGGATGTGAGATGGCTGACGTACACCTTCTCGGAAAGGCGTTTGAAAGAGGAAGCACTCAAGCCTATTCGGCAGTCGTCACACCGAAAGAGGGCACGATCCTCACGGTAGCAAGAGAGGCAACGCAATATGCCTGTTCGAGAATTAACGGGGACAGCAATATAAATTCATTTTTTGACGATCTGGTAAGTGAAATGCATGTTTCCCTGATGAAAACCCCCGAGCTTCTGCCCATTCTCAAGGAGGCAGGCGTTATAGACAGCGGAGGAGCAGGGCTTTTCAATATAATGAACGGCTTTCTGAAAGCGGTAAACGGTGATGAAAATATCGACGATATTTCGGCATATTCATTTTCGGAACCGACAAAAAGCAGTAAAAAATCGGAGATCGATATTGATGCATTCAGCAGTGAAAGCGAGATAACATACGGATATTGCACAGAGCTTCTTCTGCGTTTGCAAACAAGCAAGGTCGATCTGGCTACATTCGACCACAGTGTCATTACGCAGTTCCTTATGAGCATAGGTAACTCGGTAGTGATCTTCCGTGACGACAGCATCATAAAAATTCATGTCCATACACTCACCCCCGAAAAGGTTCTTGAATTCTGTCACGGGTTCGGAGAATTTCTGACGCTTAAGATCGAAAATATGCAGATCCAGCACAGCAGTGAAAAATCATCGGACAAATTGGACGTCAGATCACTGCATGATGATACAGAAAGCGGTTCTTCGGTGAAATCATACACAAAAAAATACGGCAGCGTATCAGTATGCAACGGCGAAGGGATCGAAGAAGTATTTTACGAGCTTGGAGTCGATAAAGTAATAAACGGCGGTGCAACACAAAACCCGTCAACGCAGGATTTTCTCGATGCATTCAATGAAATATCCGCCGAGAATATATTCGTCATGCCGAACAACGGCAATATTCTTTTGGCGGCAAAACAGGCGGCATCGATATATACAAAATCAAATATAATTGTGATAGAAACGCTGAATATAGGTCACGGATACGCCGCACTGCCCTATATCGATGAGGATGAAGACAATATCGACAGCATCATTTCAAGAATAGACGAAGCCATCCATAATGTCAAGGAAGGCGAAATTACAACATCTGTAAGGGATACAGAGCTTTTCGGCTGTAAAATAAGCAAGGACGACAGCATTGCGATACTCGGAAATAAAATTATTTTTTCGGATAATGACAGAAAGTCAGCCATAAAAGAGCTTTTGTCCGAAATGCTGAGCGATGATACGATCACGCTCACAGCATTCTTCGGAAGCGAAAGCAAAGAGGACGAGATTGAGATAATAAACGGGATCATCGAAAATGAATACCCGGATATCGAATTCTACCCGATCGAAGGAAAACAGCCGGTATATCCCTATATTTTCATCGCAGAATAAGTATGGATCAATGCGAAAGGTAAAATCAAGAATGAATAGCATAACAAAGGTAAAAGACCTTAAATATGAAAGATACGACATAGAAAATGCAAAAAAGGCATTTGCAATATTCGTTGAATCGGCGAAAAACGCAAGCTCTGCCGATGATATCATGAAAGCAAGAGAGCTTCTCATAAATGAATATAAAAAGCTGTATACAATGTCGGCACTTGCAGAGTGCAGATATACACTTAATACAAGAGACGAATTCTATCTCGCTGAGCATGAATATTATGATGAAGTATCACCGATAGCAAGCTCGATGATGTCGGAATATGCGACAATAATGCTGAATTCCCCCTATCGCAGTGAGCTTGAAAAAAAGCTCCCCGAAACGGTCTATCCCTCATATGTCAATGCACAAAAATCGTTCAGTGAAGCGATAATTGAAGACGCAAAGGAAGAAAATATGATAGTCACAGAGTATTCTCAGCTCATGTCACAGCTGACGACCGACTGGCGGGGAGAGAAAAAGACTATCAGCCATATAAGAGGATTCCTTGAGGACAGCGACCGTGAAGTCAGAAAAGCTGCAGCAAACACCATAGGAAATGCCCTTTCGAGCGTCAGCGATAAGCTTGACGATATTTATGACCGCCTTGTAAAGGTCAGAACAAGAATGGCAAATAAGCTCGGATATAAGGACTTTGTCGAACTCGGATATTACCGAATGGGCAGAATTGACTATAACCGTGAAATGATAGCAAAATTCAGAGAAAATGTCCTGCGTGATATCGTTCCGGTCGTCACACGCCAGAAACAAAAGATAGCAAAGGCTCTCGGAATCGACGATTTCAAGTATTATGACGAGAACGCACTCGATTCAGGATGCTCACCCCGTCCATCCCCCGATATGAACGGAATTCTTGAAGCAGCATACGAAATGTACAGCGATATGAGCTCCACCGTTACAGGTGATTTCATGAAGCGTATGCTTGAAGCCGAAGCGTTCGACATCGAAGCAAGAGACGGAAAATGGGGCGGAGGATATTGCACAGGCTTCGAGCTGTATAAACAGCCGTTCATCCTGGCAAATTTCAACGGCTCGGCAGACGATGTTGAAACAGTCACACATGAATTCGGTCATGCACTCGCAGAGGAAATGTGCTATAAATACGGCGATTTTGAAGCATCAATAGGCTCAATGGAAACGGCAGAAACACATTCAATGAGCATGGAATTCTTCTGCTGGAAATACAGCGACAAATTCTTTAATGAGCCCGAGCTGTTCAAGTATAAACACCTGCTCGGCAGTCTGTCATTCATACCGTACGGCGTGATAGTCGATGAATTTCAGCATATAGTATACGAAAACCCCGATATGACACCGTCGGAGCGTAAGAAAGCATATCTTGAACTCGAGAAAAAATACCGTCCCTACCTCAACTATAACGGCATTGAATATCTCGAACAAGGCACAAGATGGCAGTATCAGATGCATATATACGAAACACCGTTCTATTATATCGATTATTGCCTCGCCCAGGTGGTAGCACTCGAATTCCTCGTTCTGTCGCTGAAAGACTACGATAAAGCACTGAACACATACTTCGAACATGTCAAACGAGGCGGAAGATATCCCTTCAATAAACTCGTAGAAATGGCAGGACTCGTATCACCCTTCAAAGAAGGTGCACTTGAAGAAATCGCAAAGAAGTCAGAAGAACTGATCGAAGAGAAAAGAAAGGCGATTTGAGGGTAAATAATCTTAAATAAAATCAAAAGAAAACAGCTGTTTCAAATGCTTAACTTAAGCATTTGAAACAGCTGTTTGTTTTATTGTTCATATTGTGAGATATGTTTCGGATTAGCAGTCTCGACAGCAATCAAATGAGTTATTGGAATAGGACATGCCTACCAATAAGATTTCATATGTAATCATGATTCTGAGAGTCCCGTATTTATTATTGAGAGGCTTATATATCGCTGTAATTAATTTCCACTATGAACTATATTTTTCCAAGTATGTTTTCCACTTGTCCGTACTTATGAGCAACTGTAAACTCCTCTGAACCTTGTATGCAAATGATAACAGTGCCATCCTACTAACAATTTTTCGCTTTCTGTAAGTTTCTCCTGTGCTTTTTATTTGACCGATTTATAAATCCCTTATACCTTACTCCAACAAGTCCATAAAGCTTGTCATATTTTCATATTCGCAATAATAAAATTAGTTAAGCAGCGAGTGAGGTGATAAATATCATAAATTCGGGGCAAACAATAAAAAAAATCATAAATCTGCTGCCCGACAGTATTTCATATGCGATACAGTCGGCAGTAAAAGATCTGTCGCTTATTGAAGAAATTCATCTCAAAAAGGGAGAAAATGTCTTTTTGAGGATTGGAGGCAGAACGAGGGCTGTAGATGCCGCATGCTCGGACGAGACAATGGAAACGTTGCTATCTTCGATGATCGGAGGATCGCTGTACGCACACAGTGAGACTATAAGACGCGGATATATCTCTTTTGAAAACGGTGTGAGGATCGGTGTCTGCGGAAGTGCGGTCTGCGAAGGTAACAATATTATTGCAATTGACAAGATATCGTCTTTAAACATAAGAGTACCCCATGTAATATCGGGTATTTCAATGCCGATCATTTCGGCTCTTGAGCGATCGGGGTTCAATTGCGGACTGCTTATATATTCCCTGCCCGGTGTTGGGAAAACTACTGTTTTACGTGATATTGCAATGATACTTTCAGACCTGCCGTACAGAAAAAGAATATCCCTCATTGATTCACGCAGAGAGCTGTATTATGAGAGCAACAACCACCCTACTCTTGATGTCTACTCGGGTTATCCTCCCGGCGATGCCATCGAAATGGCAGTGCGGACGATGTCGCCCGAAATTATAATCTGTGACGAGATTGGCGGGACAAGTGAAACCGATGCCCTGCATTCGCTTGCCGGGAAAGGAATTCCCGTGATTGCAAGTGCACATTCCGGTAGTGCAAATGAGCTGATGTACAATTCCAACATTGCCAAACTTCATAATGACAGACTTTTCAGCTGGTATGTAGGTATCAAAAGAACAGGCAGGGATATAAAATATGATTTTATAAAATCGGAGGAAATCGGATCATGAAAATATTTTTCCTTTCGGTGATTTGTTTATCGCTGGTGTCAACCGGAGTTCTATCAGTCACAAGACTGAAAACAAGAGAGAAGACGCTGTCCGAGCTTTCGCATTTACTCAAATACATGGCTCGCAGTATCAAGGATTCAAGACGTGAGCTGACAGATATCTATATAGCATTTGACAGTCCGCATCTTGACAAGATAGGCTTTTCGGCAACACTCGGAAGTCTTGGATTCAAAGAAGCAGTAAGAAAGCTTGATATCCCGAAGGATTGTAAGCTTACTCTGTACAGCTTTTCTAGCTCTCTCGGAAAGACATTCGCACAGGATCAGATTGCATCATGCCTTTCCGCCTCAGAAGAACTTGATACGGTGTGCAACAAAATGAAAAATGAATATCCCGAAAAACGAAATATTTACATAGGGCTTTCTTTTCTTCTCGCAGCCGCATTATTTATAATTTATATATAAACTTAAGGAATCACCATAACATGGATGCAACACTTCTTTTAAAGGTCGTCGGTATCGGATTGCTTGTAGCAATTGCCTGTCAGATCCTTCAACGCTCAGGCAGGGATGAAATGTCAATGCTCGTTTCAATATCGGGAATGATCATCATAATCATAATGCTGGTAAGCGAAATGACATCGCTCGTATCATCAGTTAAGGCACTGTTCGGTCTATGATCTTCAAGATTTGCGGTGCTGTAATTATAGCCGTTTTTTTCGCATATTGCGTTTTCACCAACAACAAAAGCATATCCTTTGCCGTAACTACCGTACTATGTATTCTGATAGCCGTGAGTGCCATTGACAATCTTATACCAATTTTGAAAAATATAACCGAAATCTCTGAAACATCGGGCGGTGAGTATGAAAAGCTTTTGCTCAAGTCATTCGGAATCGGCATCATATCATCGGCGGCATCCTCGCTTTGTAAGAGAGCAGGCGAAAACTCGCTCTCCGGAGTTGTCGAATTTTTCGGAAAAACCGAGATCATAATACTTTGTATGCCTCTTTTACGCTCTTTACTGTCCTTGTGCGGAGTACCGATATGAAAAAAGAGCAAAAAACAAAAATCTTTTCGATAGTTTTACTGATAACTATTATTTTATTCATTTACAGATCACCCGTTTATGCAGAAAACACCGATGATATACAGGGAGATATCCAAAATGAAATTGAAAAGCTGATTCCCGACGAATACGCCGAGCTGTTTGATTTTTCGGACGGTCTGTCATCCGAAACGATCTCGGGTATTGACGGTGGCTTCTTTATTAAATTCATCATTACACTGATATCCTCGTCTTTAGGGGATAATCTGTCATTCCTTGCCGTATTTGTATCGATCGCCTCAATCTGCGGAATATTCAAATGCTTTTCGGATTCTATGTCAAAGTCTCTGAATTCTGCATTCTCATATACCGTATCTATTGTTTCGGCGGTGATCTTTGTAAAACTGCTGTCGGGTATTTTTTCTGAAATTATATCAAGCATCGACAAAATATCTTTATTCATCGGGAAATTCACTCCGATCATCTGCTCGGTTGCACTCATAGCCGGAAATGTCGGAACGGCGGCGGTGGCATCGTCACATTTTTCGCTCATAATGTCTATCATGCAGACACTTTCAGCTGAGATCCTTTCCCCGCTTTTGCGTATATGTCTGCTTATAACGGTGATATCATCACTGAGCCGTAAAAAAGAACTTTCGTCTCTCTCATCGCATCTTTGCAAGACCTTTACATGGGGTGTCGGAATGATAATGCTTGTCATTACCACCGTATTCACCTTTCAAACGAGCATATCCTCGGGTGCAGATTCTCTCGCACTCAGAACTGCAAGACTTGCATCGGGTGCAATTCCGGTTGTCGGTTCAGCGGTATCGCAGGCATCGGGTACACTGCTCGGTTCACTTTCGGTCATAAAAAATGTTTGCGGCGGCATCGGAATACTTATAGTCATGCTGATCTTTCTTCCTCCGCTCATAAAATTCATTATGACTAAAACACTGCTTTCCCTATGCTCGGCACTTGCAGATTCCTTTTCCTGCGGCGAGCTTTCGGGACTTCTCAAATCGGCAAGCGATCTTCTCGGATACGGAATAGCCATTTATGTAATTTCAGATATTACGATCATTATATCAACTTCGCTTTTGATGATGATCTCGCTTTAACCGATTGCCGTTTTTTAATAATAGTGATATGGTTTTGAATCGAGGTAACAAGTCTGAAAAATAAATTTTGAAAAAATTTTTTTAGACAGTGTTTTGTGGCTTTCGCCACCGAAACGAGCACCAATTCCACAAAAAAGGAAGCTTTCGCAATGCGAAAGCGATGGTCATAAATATGCCCGAATTTCTTCGTGATCTGCTAATTGCATCAGCCGCTTGTGCTGTAATAGGTCTGCTGTCCGATTCGCTCAGCGGCGGCATTGACAAATCGCTGTCGCTTGTATGCTCACTTGTTTTGCTCTTTTATCTTGTATCGCCGCTTGTCGGAATGATAAATGACTACCAGAATGATGATCTTACATCATTTCTCCCTGATGTGTCTGTCGGTGAAATTCAGGGCAGCATACAAAACAATATCATATTGGATGAAAGTGAAAAACTGCTGATGAAGCGTGAAACAGAAAGAATTAAAAAAAAATATTCTCTTAATGAAGATGACTTTTCACTTGATATAAAACTTTCTTCCGACGTGGAAAAGGTCGATGTCGGTGAAATCACACTTACCGTAAAAACGCTGAAGGCGCTTGCTTACGAGAAAAATATAGTGTATGAGCTTGAGGACAGCTATTTATGCAAATGTCAGATCATCGAAGAATTATAAATTATAAATCAGTGTTCTAAAATCTGTCAACTTCAAATATACTAAAACAAAAAGTCAAGCGGAGGTTGCTATGAAATTCATTAAATCCACTGAAAAAGAGGGATGCAAATCTCTCATGAAAGTCCAAAAAAAAGAAGAAAAAACCAAAGACGAAAATAAAGTAATAAAAATACTCTCATTCCTCGGAGAAAACAAGCGCCGTGCCATCGTAGTCGGGTGCTCTGTCATTCTCATTGCGGCGGCAATTTTTCTGAATTGGCAGCTTTTCGGAGTTGCGGCACAGGAAAGCCCCAATCAGGGAGCATCCGGTAACGTCACAACAGAGCCTCCTGCAACCGGTGTATCGGGAAATGTAAGTGACAAAGAAACATATTTTGCACTTGCAATGATCGAAAGACAGCGTGCAAGAGATGAAGCGATCAGAGTTTTGCAGAATGTTGTGGACTCTACCGACGCAAGCGATTCAGATAAATCAACCGCAATCAATTCGATATCAAGCATTGCCAAGGATATGAACAACGAAACGAGCATCCAGACACTTCTTCGTGCACAAGGGTACGAAGATTGCATTGCAGTGATCGAAAACGGAAAAGCAAGTATCATTATCGGAACCAATGAATCACTCAACCCTGCACAGATTGCACAGATCACTGAAATCGTATACCGCGGAGCAGGAATTCCTCCCGAAGGTGTGTATATCAGCGAAAGAAAAGGCTGATATCACTGTCAAAAAAGCAGGCATATGTATATACTGTAAGTGAAGACAAAAAACGGAGCTGAAAATCAGCTCCGAAAGAATGAAACTAATGAAAAGAGGTTTTTACTTATGGCAAACTATATATGCTCTCAGACGGCCGGGGCTTCAAACTGCAACTGCGGATGCGGATGCAACGGCAATTCGGACAATGGCGGTTCGGTCGGAGGGGTAACCGATACGCCAACATCATGCAATTGCTGTCATAATAACTCTGACAATGACAACGGTTTCAACATACCGTGCAGTGACTTTTTGATCATTGCGGCAATCTTTCTTTTGGTACTTACCCTCTTCGGTAATTCCTGATACCTTTAACCGGTTTTCGCCGTATGTCAAAAAATTACTGAAGTTGAGATCAAAATGTAATAGCAGATATAATGTTTTTGGGGGAGCCTACCGTGCGGAAAGCTCCCCCAAAAATTTTATAATATTTATATGTTTCATTCAAACTGTTTATCAGTGGAACACCACCGATCCCCAACCGCCGCTTGAGCCGTCAAACGTATCGCCGAATGAAGAATCGGTTTTTGTCAATTCATTTGCATCGGCGTACTCGGGGAGAATCAAAGCTCCGTTCCCGTCAAAGTAATAAAGTTTTCCGCCTATGATCTTATCGCCTCTCGCCATGAATCCGTCAACAAGTGTAAAATAATATGTTTTATCGCCAATCTTGTACCATCCGTGAAGCTCCTGCGACATGTAATAATACCTGACATTTCCCATAGAATCCGAAATAAAGCCGTTGTTTATTGTTCCGTTTGAATTGAAAACATATTTTATTCCGCCTATAGTCTGTGTGCCGATTGCCATTCTGCCATACTTTTCACTTCCTTCACGGAAGAAATAATACACTCTTCCGCCGACAGTCAGCCAGCCCGAAGCCATCGCTCCGTATTTCTCTGCTGATCTCATGAAATAGTAGGTGTAACCGTCTATCGTCTTGAATCCTGTTACCTTTTCACCGTTATCAAAATAATATACGTCATTTCCGAAGGTCTGCCATCCGGATATCGGCTTCACCGAATGGTCCGGATTGAATTCTCTGTTATAGCCACCTATGATATAGCTTGATGACGTCACCATTTCATATGTTGTTCTGAGAAAATAATACTTTTTCTCGCCGATGTTCACATATCCACCGACCTTTATGCCGCCCTCGTAATAATAGTACTTTCCGCCTTCATAGCACAGTCCCTGTTTCAGAACAAGTTTTCCCGACTCATAACGGTAATCTCTTCCCCCGATAGTTTTATCGCAAAGAACCCTTTCACCGTTAGAAAACAGAAAATATGAATCATTTTCACCGTCGCCGTCAAGATCTCTGAAGGCACCCTTGACCATTACACCGTTTTCATACATGCGTGAAATACCGTTCTCATAGATCAATCCGTTTTTAAGTGAGTAATTTGAGTTGAAATAATGGAGAACACCGCCTATGGTGAGCTCAGTTTTTTCGTTCAGAAGTCCTGTTATCTTACTTATATAATATGTCCTTCCAAAATAGTCAACAAATCCGACTCCGACCGGAATTCCGTCTTTTACTATTGTTTTTCCACCGTTCACAGTAATGATACCGTTCGCCAATGAGTGATCGGAAGAAAAGTAATGTTCTGTCCCGTCGATCGTTTTACATTCTCCCTCAAACATATACCCGTCATCGCCGAAATAATATGTTTCACTCCCAATCTCTACAAAACCTTTCACAGGTTCTGCATCGACAAGATAAACCGCTCCGTCAGGCGAAGAAACAAGTCCGTTCTTTATAAGATAATGTTCTTCGTCAAAATAATATCTCTTTCCGTCAAGCGTGAGATACTTTCCCTCGTACATATATCCGTCATTGCCGAAATAATATGTTTCACCGTCAAACTCTTTGAAACCTTTTACAGGCTCTGTGTCGACAAGATAAACGATTCCGTCAGGTGAACAAACAAGTCCGTTCTTTATAAGATGATGTTCTTCGTCAAAATAATATCTCTTTCCGTCAAGCGCGAGATATTTACCTTCGTATATATATCCGTCACTGCCGAAATAATATGTTTCACCGTCAAGCTCTTTGAAACCTTTTACAGGCTCTCCATCGACAATATAGACTATTCCGTCAGGCGAAGAAGCAAGCCCGTTCTTTATAAGATGATGTTCTTCGTCAAAATAATATCTCTTTCCGTCAAGGATCAAAACTCTTTCTGTGAAAAACTCACCGCCGTCAAAATAGTATGTAAGCCCGTCATATGTATAAAATCCACTGTACGCTTCACCGTTTTCAAGCATGATATAGTTTTGTGCGTATTCTGAATAATAGCAGACATAGCTGTAAACCGAGAAAAGCTCATTTTTTAACAATCCGTCATTGCCTTTTTCAATTATCAGCAATGCATCAGTCTTTTCGCCCTCAACTGTCAATTCGGCATTCAAATTCGGAAAAGCATTCTCACCTATATATTGAAGTCGGTTTCCGAATCTCACTTTGGTTATATTATGAAACCATTCAGCAGTCCGAGCTTCAATTTCTACCAACTCGTCGCTGAAATAAACCGAACAAATATACTCATCGAAGCCGCTGACTTCTTCAGTACAGAATATATATTTATATCCGTATACTGCGGCACTTTTATCTGAACGTACTACCACTCCGTATTGATCAAAATAACCCGACGAAAAAAACACACTTTTGCCGTTTTCATCAGTAAGAATGTTTCCTTCACTGTCAAAAGTAAGTCCCGATAAATCAAGGTAAGGATCCGGGGTGTCAGCAAATACCGATATGGCAAGCAAAGAATATATAACTATAATCGCAGATACAATGACAGATATTTTTTTCATTCAAATAACCCTCACTTATATTTTAATTATACGGTTTACCCCGCAAAGCATATCGACAATATTATATATCAGAATAATAAAAAAATCAAGTACTTTTTCAGATCCGTCACTTGACAGGAGATACCAGTATAATGTATAATCCCGTAGGGCGGTGATGATATGTCAGAAAATAAGATAAAAAAATTCAAAAAGATCTATATAGAAATAACCAACATCTGCAATCTGCAATGCAGTTTTTGTCCGGGGCATAACAGACCCCTGCACTCAATGTCAGAAAATGAATTTATTACTGTGCTCGACAGAGCTGCACAGTATACAAATTCGATCTTTTTTCACCTTATGGGAGAGCCGACCCTTCACCCGTTGCTTCCCGAATTCATCGCCGAAACTAACAAGAGAGGACTTAAAAGCATACTTACCACCAACGGATGTCTTCTCGGCAGGAGAAAAGACGAAATTCTATCGGCGCTTCCCTATCGTGTAAATATTTCGCTGCATTCATTTGAAGCAAATTCGGATGGAAACTTCGACAGATATTTTAATGACTGCATGAGTTTTGCAAAAGAAGGTGCATTAACAGGCATTTTCTGTATATTCCGTCTCTGGAATAACGGCGGAGAAGATAAACTGAATGATGAAATCCTGAAAAAAATCGAAGGCTTCTTCGGTAATGAGAGGATCGTGACCGATAAAGGCTATCGCATAGCCGATCATGTTTTTGTCGAATTCGGTGACAAATTCGATTGGCAGTTACCTGCGGACAAAGGAAGCGAACACGGCTTTTGTCTCGGTCTGCGTGATCAGATAGGCATACTGTCAAACGGAAATGTAGTTCCCTGTTGCCTTGACAACAATTCGGAAATGACTCTCGGAAATATTTTTGAAAACAGCCTTCCCGATATCTTATCAGGTGAAAGGGCAAAAAGAATAATTGACGGCTTTTCAAAAAGAATAGCAGTTGAAGAAAAATGTAAAAGCTGCGGATACAGAAACAGATTCGATTAAAATATTATCGATCATGGCTTTGCAGAAATGCAGTAATTCTTGAATATCCGTAAATTATATCGGACTGTAAATTGAAACGTCACAGGGAAGCTTGATCTCAAATTCCGTACCCTCTCCCAAGTTGCTTTTTACTGTCATCCCTGCCTGCATGAGCTCGATTATCCGTTTGACAAGAGTAAGACCGAGTCCGTTCCCCTTTGTCGCATGGGAGATGTCCGCCTGATAAAACCTGTCAAATGCATGCTCAAGCTGTTCCTCGCTCATGCCTATACCGTTATCTTTTATTGTTACCGTAATATAATCTGACTGTCTTTTCATGTATACACAGACTTTACCGCCGTTTCCGGTAAATTTAATTGCATTGGATATAAGATTTATCCAAAGCTGACGTAGCATTTCATCGTCACACTCATAAGTAACATTTTCGAGATCTATGTCAAGCTCTATATTTTTTGAGGTCCATTCTTTTTCGAGCACCAGGATGCACTGCCTGATCTGCTCATCAAGCTCGACCTCTTTTTCATTGTTTACATAAAGCTGATTCTCAAACTTTGTGAGTAAAAGCACATTTGTCGCCATGTTTGCCAAACGCTCGGATTCGTTGGCAATCATATATATGTATTTTTTTTTCGTCTCTTCATCAAGCTCGGGCTCTTTTTCAAGCCTCAGAGCAAAACCACGTATTGAAGCTATCGGAGTCTTGAATTCATGCGAAAAATTGTTGATAAAATCCCGTCTGAATATCTCATTTTCTCCGAGTGCATACACCATGCGGTTGAACGCCTCATACATCTGCCTGAATTCCTCAGGTCCTTTTTTCTCGTTAACCCTTACCGTAAAATCACCGTCTGCCACACACTCAAGTGCCGTTGAGAGCGACCTTACAGGATTGAGGATCAGCCTGGATATCGGAATTGACAGTATTATTCCGACAATTACACTCGTCATGACCGAGATCAGCATCACATAGAAAAACTCTCTGCCGAAGGTCATACTCAATTCGGTGAAATATACGACCGCAAGAATTGCCGCTGTAAGTATTCCCGAGGAAACGGTTATAATAAAGAATCCACGCATAACCATACGGCGTACTGACATTAAATTGAATTTCAATCTCCTCATATGCTGATCCTTCTTCTACTGGTCCTTCTTCTTTATTACCGCCTTGTATCCAAGCCCCCGAACGGTTATAATGTCAAAATCGTCGTTGTTGCGGAAAAATTCACGCAGGCGATTTATATGAACATCGACAGTTCTCTCATCGGTTTCGCTATCCATTGACCAGATCTCATCCATAAGCGAACGCCTGGTGAAAATTTTATTGTTATTTGAAAGCAGCTTGTATATCAACAGAAACTCTTTCTGAGGAAGCTCGCTTGTTACACCGTGGGTAGTCACCGACATTCCGCTGTAATCAAAAATGCTCGATCCTACGGTGAGCTTTTTTTCATATGCAATTTTTGCACGCCTCAGCAATGCCGAGATACGTAAAAGGAGCTCGTCCTCGTCAAATGGCTTTACAATATAATCATCTGTACCAGAGAGAAATCCCTCTTTTTTATCCTCCCCCGTCTGCTTAGCCGTGACCATCAGCACAGGACGCTCGTCTGAACCCTCACGCAGGATACGTGTCAGAGTGTATCCGTCCATCCTCGGCATCATTACATCAATGATAAAAAGATCAATATGCTGTCTTTCTATCGCCTCAAGTGCCTCAATTCCGTCACACACATCGGTCACATTGTAGCCTGCCGCACAAAGCAGTGCCTTCATATACATTCTGGTAGCTTCATCGTCTTCTGCAAGAAGTATATTGAACATCTTATCCCCCACATTCCTTATTATTTATCAAAATATTTTAAAAATGCTATATGCTCCGGCTTGACCTTGAATGTCATACCGTCAAGATATGACAAAAGTCCTTTTTTCTCACAAGGGTCGAATGTCAGCTTGTATGAATAAAGCGCCTGCGATGAGTAGCCGATTTTTTTATCATCACGGTTGACACCGTACTTTCCGTCACCTAAAAGCGGATGCCCTGCAAATGCAAAATGTGCCCTTATCTGATGCGTCCTGCCGGTAACAAGCTCTACCTCGACAAGTGAAAGACCTCCGCTTTCCTTAAGCACCCGGTATTTTGTGATGATCTCCTTTGAATTACCGTAGGCAGGTTTTTTTCTGAAAACAGATACAGTGTTTTTATCGGAATCCTTGATCAGCCATCCGTGAAGCGTTGCCTGCTTTTCATCAAAATATCCGTGAGTGCAACACAAATATCTCTTTGTAAGCTCGTTGCACCTTATTTTTTCGTTAATAATACGAAGGGATTCAGCATTTTTTGCGGCTATCACGATTCCGCCGGTGTTTCTGTCAATTCGATTGCAAAGTGCAGGAGCAAAGCTGTTTTCGTTCCCGGGATCATATTCTCCCTTTTTGTAAAGATATGCTTTGATGTGATCGATGAGTGTATCACATAGCTGTTCATCGTCCGAATGCACAAGCATACCGACAGGCTTTTCTGCAAGAAGTATATTTTCATCCTCATAGACAACATCAACACGCGGTGTAAGCTTCATGAATGAATACTCGCTTGACTTTTCAGATGAAAAGAATTCCTCTGGAATATACAGCCTTACGGTATCTCCCTTTGCAAGCATCTGTCCCACATCGGCACGTGCACCGTTTACCTTGATCTTTTTCTGCCTTATATATCTGTACATAAGCGACTGCGGCATTGTACGGAATGTTTTCATAATAAACTTATCTAGCCGCTGTCCGGCATCATTCACACCTATATATAACTCCCTCATAACACACCCGACCTTTCAGTGTGTTGATTTTAACACAAAATTGATTTTTTTTCAAGCTATAATTCATAATAAACTACAAAACTTTTAAAAAAAGCACAAATGGGTTGATTTTCGGCGAATTTGTGCTAAAATTGTCTTGTAATCTGCTTGAGCATTTTGGAGGAACAAGTTTGAAAGATAAATCTTTCAAACGGCGTTTTGTGGCTTTCATCACCGAAACAAGCCGATTCTTTTCGAATCGTAGGTGATTTTGCTCCGCAAAACCAGCCACAATTCCGTAAGAAAGGAAGCTTTCGCAACGCGAAAGCCATGGTAATAAAATATGAACGAATATTTCGGCGATCTGAGCATTTTCGGCATGAAGGGCTGTGAAACATTTACAGACAGAGTCGACAGCTACATCCGTACCTGGAGAGACAGCGAGAACAGCTTTATAATTCACGGAAGCTGTGAACGATTCGGTTCGGGAGAAGCTAAGGGAATCATCAAGGATTCGCTCCGCGGACATGACCTGTTTATCATATGCGATATGTTCAATTACGGAGTGACATATAAGATGTACGGCGAGGATCATAAAATGAGTCCGGACGATCATTTTGCCGATTTAAAGAGAATTATCGGTGCAGTAGGAGGAAAAGCAAGGCGGATATCGGTCATAATGCCCATGCTTTACGAAGGAAGACAGCACAAGAGAAGTACAAGAGAATCTCTCGACTGTGCACAGGCACTTCAGGAGCTTGTGGCAATGGGCGTCACCAATATCATAACATTTGATGCACACGATGCAAGAGTGCAGAATGCGATCCCGCTCCATGGATTTGAAAATGTCGCACCGACATATCAGATGATCAAAGCACTGATACGGAATGTTTCGGATCTCACATTGAATTCGGAGCATGTTACGATCGTTTCACCCGACGAAGGCGGAATGCAGAGGTGTATGTATTATTCATCGGTTCTCAAGCTCGACCTCGGAATGTTCTACAAACGCCGTGACTATACAAGAGTCGTCAACGGCACGAATCCGATTCTTGAGCATAAATATCTCGGAGGAAGCGTTGAAGGCAAGGATGTCATAGTCGTGGATGATATGATATCCTCAGGCGGATCGCTCATCGATGTTGCCACAAAGCTGAAAGACGGCGGTGCAAAAAGGGTATTTGCCTTTTCATCCTTCGGTCTGTTCTGCAACGGACTTGAACAATTCGATGAGGCATATGAAAAAGGAGTCATTGATAAAATCTTCACAACGAACCTCATATACAGATCTCCCGAGCTTCTCAAGAGAGATTGGTATTGCGAAGTTGACATGAGAAAGTATGTCGCACTTATAATCGACCAGATCAACAAGGACGGAACAATAAGCGAGCTTCTTGACCCCAAGGACAAGATCCTTGCATTTGTTGATAAATCGGTTAAAGAAGGCAAAATCAAGATATAAATTCAAAGCGGGTATTGATTTTTTACCGAAACAGTGATATAATATGTGTGAAAAGTGAAAAACTTAAATGCTCTTCACTGTTATTACTTGATTTCTTGAATAAATTTCAAAAATCGTGTGGGGAAAGAATTTCCGTGACGGATGCAGTTCGGGCATCAGCAAATGATGCCCGATCCCGACACAGGTATTCTTTCCTCACATTTTTATAGAAGTACTCACATTGGCAGTGGGGAAGGTTCACCTGAGATATTAAAACAATCTTAAATCAATACAATAAAGAAGGAAAAAGATATGAAAAAGCTGAAATTGTTTATTAAGGGAATAGGTATCGGAATAGCAAATATTATCCCGGGCGTTTCGGGAGGAACGATGGCTGTGATTATGGGCGTTTATGCACTCATGGTCGATTTTCTTTCATTCAAATGGTCGGTGATAAAAAAGAAATGGGCGGACATACTCTTTCTTGCACTTGGAATGGGCTCGGGGATAATACTTCTGAGCTGGCCGCTCAAATACCTGCTCGCCAACTTCAATTCGCAGTGCAACTACTTCTTTGCCGGAGTAGTTATCGGAAGCATTCCGCTCATATACTCAAAGACAAAGAATAAAAATAACGGTAAAAAACAAAAAAAGATCTCATTGCCGAGTTTTTCCGGCATCATTTGTTTTGTATTAATGCTCGCATTGATGATTGCAATTTATGTTGTTTCGGGCGGAATTTCAAAAGAAGACGGCGGAGTTATGGACAATAGCATCGGAACATACCTTTTCATGATACCGGCAGGAGTACTTGCGGCGGTCTCGATGATAATTCCCGGAATTTCGGGTTCGTTTATAATGGTGGTCATCGGTGCATACCAGACTATACTTTCGGCTCTCAGCTTTGATTCACTGAATATCCTCATCCTTCTCTGCTTCGGTATCGGAGCTTTGATCGGCGTTGTGGGAGGCGCCAGACTTATCAGTTACCTTCTTAAAAAATTCTCATCACAGACATACATGGGAATCCTTGGACTTATAGTGGGTTCAGTCCCATATCTCATCAGCTTCGGATGGCTTCAGGGAAATTCAAGCGTGCTTATCACCATTTTCAGTGGAGTTGTCCATATTCTTCTCCTCTGCATAGGCGCCGCCGTAACATATCTTTTCGGAAAGATGGATCCCGAAAACAACTGATATCTCCCACTATTAAACAAAAAATATTGTTTAACTGTTGACAAAAGCAACACAATGTGTTATACTGTTTACATGTTGAAATATACACAGGCAAATAAAGAATGTGAGGAACTTAATATGAAACGCATTGTAACTCTTGAAACAAAGGATCTTTGTGCCAGCGCTAAAAACGGCGGATGCGGCGAATGCCAGACTTCCTGCCAGTCTGCTTGCAAGACCAGCTGCGGAATTGCAAACCAGAAATGCGAAAACAAAAAAAGCAAATAATGCATTCTTATCGGGCTACCCGATAATTGACAGTGCCGCCGAATTGTCGGCGGCACTGTCATTATATAGTATTTTTTCAAAAAGAAAAGGAATGAATCAAAATGATACACGCTTACAAGCTCTCTGGAATTTGCATAGTTATTGATGTTTATTCCGGTTCGGTACATGTCGTTGACGATGTCGCTTTTGACATTATAAATATGTATGAAAGCTCGACAAAAGATCAGATCGTCAGAGAGATATGCGAAAAATACAAAAATGATAATATCACGCAGGACGATGTCAATGAATGCCTTGAACAGATCGAGGAGCTGATATCTGCCGGAAAACTTTTCACTCCTGATACATATTCCGAACTCTCGGGCGTACTTAAGAAAAAAAATGAAGGCGTGATCAAAGCTCTCTGTCTTCATATTGCACATTCCTGCAACCTCAACTGCTCATACTGCTTTGCAAGTCAGGGAAAATATCACGGCGAGCGTGCACTCATGAGCTTTGAAGTCGGAAAAAGGGCACTCGACTTTCTCGTTGAGAACTCGGGTACAAGACATAATCTTGAAGTGGACTTCTTCGGCGGTGAACCTCTCATGAATTTTGACGTGGTAAAACAGCTTGTTGCACACGCACGAAGCATTGAAAAAGAAGCCGGGAAGAATTTCAGATTCACACTGACTACCAACGGCGTTCTGATAGATGATGACGTGATCGATTTTGCCAACCGTGAAATGAGCAATGTCGTTCTCAGCCTTGACGGAAGAAAAGAGATCCATGACCGATTCAGAGTAGATTATGCTGGCAACGGAAGCTGGGAGAATATCGTTCCGAAATTTCAAAAGCTCGTAGAAGCACGCGGCGGCGAAAACTATTATATGCGCGGAACATTCACGCACGCAAATCCCGATTTTCTGAATGATATCAAAGAATATCTCAGACTCGGATTTACAGAGCTCAGCATGGAGCCTGTCGTCTGTCCTCCCGATGACCCTTCAGCTCTTACCGACGAAGATCTTCCCGTAGTACTCGAACAATATGAAAAGCTTGCCGAACTCATGCTTGAGCGGCACAAAGAAGGCAGACCGTTCACCTTCTATCATTATATGATCGACCTTAAAGGCGGCCCCTGCATATACAAGCGGATCTCGGGTTGCGGCTCGGGAACCGAATATATGGCTGTGACTCCTTGGGGTGACCTTTACCCCTGTCATCAGTTTGTCGGCGATGAAAAATTCAAGCTCGGAAACATCTGGGATGGTGTCAGTGCAAAAGACACTCAGGAGCAGTTTGCCGACTGCAATGTTTACACGAAGCCCGAATGCAAGGACTGCTGGGCAAAGCTTTATTGCTCAGGTGGATGTGCGGCAAACTCATACCATGCGACAGGCTCGGTCAACGGTATATATAAATACGGCTGTGAGCTTTTCAAAAAGAGAATGGAATGTGCAATAATGCTCGAAGCAGCAAAATCACTTGAAAGTGAAGAGTAATAAAACATCCGATAAAGAAACCGATATGAAAACACCGATCTGCGATTTTGTAAAAAAATATGCCGATGCATCCCCACTGCGTGCTCATATGCCCGGACACAAGGGTTGTGGCGGAAACTTCGGAAAAAAATTTGATATCACCGAAATCGAAGGTGCCGATCTGCTTTACCACGCCGATGGGATAATAGCGGAAAGTGAGAACAATGCCCAGGCGATTTTCGGCAGTGCGAAAACGCTTTATTCGGCAGAAGGCTCTTCCCTATCAATTCGTGCGATGCTATTTTTGCTGAAAAAATATGCCATATCGCAAAATAAAAAGCCAAAGATCATTGCAGGACGGAACGCACACAAGGTTTTCACATCGTCTGCGGCTCTGCTCGGAATAGAAGTTGAGTATATTTTTCCCTCGGGCGGCAGCTACATACAGTGCGACATATCACCGATATCGCTTGATGAAAAGCTTGCAAAAATACCCGAAAAACCGACAGCCGTATATATTACAAGTCCCGATTATCTCGGAAACATTTCGGATATAAAAGCCATATCGCTTGTATGTCACAAGCACGGAGTCCTCCTTTTTGTTGACAACGCCCACGGTGCATATCTGAAATTCCTTGAAAATGACATTCACCCGATATCACTCGGAGCAGACGTCTGCTGTGATTCGGCACACAAAACGCTCTTTTCGCTGACCGGCGGTGGATATCTGCATATATCGGAAAATGCACCCGTTTTTTTTACCGAAAACGCCTGCTCTGCAATGTCGATATTTGCTTCAACAAGTCCGTCATATCTTATTTTGCAGTCGCTCGATGAACAAAATCGATACCTTGCTTCCGATTTCCCGAACGATCTGAATAAAACTATCCGTAAAATAGCTGAATTGAAGGACGTGCTGAAAGATCATGGGTATACCCTCATCGGCAGTGAACCACTGAAGATCGCTCTCAGCTGTCGTGAGTACGGATACAGCGGATACGAGATCTCGGGAATACTTCAGAAAGAAAATATTTATACAGAATTCTGCGACCCCGACTTCCTTGTCATGATGCTAACGACCAACAATTCCGATTCTGATTATGAAAAAATAGCATCCATTCTCTGCTCGATCCCTCAAAAGTCGCCGATAAAGCAGGAGTGTCCTATGCCTCCCATTCCGACAAGAGCACTTTCTCCCGACATTGCACTCTTTGCCGAGAGTGAAATGATCGATGTATCAGACAGCGTCTGGCGTGTGCTTGCCGATATATCGGTCGCATGTCCGCCTGCGATTCCTATAGTATCGCTCGGTGAAATTATTTCTCCCGAAGCGGTCTGTGCATTTAAATATTACGGAATAAAAAAAGTAACCGTTATAAAATGAGCAAATACAAATGAAGCTCATTTTACAACGGTTTTTATTATTTTGTATCCCGATTCACCGATTATCTACCTTTTCGGGGTACATATCATGATTAACAAGGCGGTCAAATGCAACCTTTTCCCATACTGTACCCGGCTTGCCGTAATTGCAGTACGGGTCGATCGAAATTCCACCCCTTGGAAGGAATTTTCCCCAAACTTCAATATATTTCGGTTCGAGCAGCTTTATAAGATCCTTCATGATCTTATTTACGCAGTCCTCGTGAAAGTCTCCGTGATTGCGGAATGAGAAAAGATACAGCTTAAGGCTTTTACTCTCGACCATCTTTATATCGGGAACATAAGATATTATGATATTTGCAAAATCGGGCTGACCGGTTATAGGGCAAAGACTTGTAAACTCGGGGCAGTTGAATTTGACAAAATAATCATTTTCGGGATGTTTATTTGTAAACACCTCAAGGACACTCGGGTCATAATCCGTACTGTATTTAGTATTTCTGTTTCCGAGAAGAGTCAGCTCTTCCCTCTCTCTTTTTTCGTTTTCTGCCATTGTTTTATTCCTTTATGTTATTTAGATTTTGTTTTGTGGGGTGTAATTTTCTACAGAAAATTACACCTTTACCCCTTCAAAGACTTTATTTAAGGGAGAAAGGGTATTGGGCTTCGCTCAAATTGTGCTGAATTTTAATTTGCTTGAACTGTAGTCGTCATGTGGGGCCCCTGCCACACACGACAAAATCTCTTTTCACTCTTCACTCTTCACTTTTCACTACTTGTTTAATCTTCACTCATCATATAATATTATACTTTATACCCTCGTCATAAGTGTCGACATTTTCCTTTTTCTTTATGAATCTGACGGCGGCATATGTAACCGGTGTGAAAAGTGCTTCGTACAGAACCTTAAAAATATACTGCACAAGTATCATCTGCAAAAGTGCTGATGTCTCAACCGTACCCACAAAGGCGATCGTGATGAAAATTACAGAATCAAACAGCTCGCCGACGATAGTTGAAAGTATCGTTCTCAGCCAAAGATTTTTGCCTTTTGTTTTGACCTTAAGCTTTGAGAGGATCATCGAATTTGAAAACTCACCGAAAAGATATCCTGCAAAAGAGGCAAGCGCAATTCTCCATGTCGTGCCAAGGACTGTAGCAAACGCCTCCTGACCTTCCCAGAATGACGGATGCGGCAGTATGACCGTAAGCGAATATACAAGAACGGCAAAAAAGCTGCATGCAAATCCCGACCATATGACAGTTCTCGTGCTTGCAAAACCGTATACCTCGGTAAATACATCGCCAAGAATATATGTTATCGGGAAAAGTATCACCGCCGCGGGAAGTGTAATGCTGCCTATCGCCCAGAGCTTCCCTGCGATAAGGTTTGATATCAGCAAACAGGTGATATATATCATTGAAATTACAACGAAAATACCCGAGTATACTTTCTTCTCTCTAACTTTACCCGATGTTGATTGATTTAATGTTTTTTTCGAATCGGTTGTGATTGTGTCCATAACTATTATGACTCCTTTATTAATTAATAACAAACAGCTCTGCGAACAAAACACAGAGCCGATAAAAACAACCGATATGAAAAAATCACATCACATTATAATCAATAATAGTCCTGGTTTTGTTTAATGACAGGATGGTACAAACGAACTGTCAGATTAAGCTTTGCACGTATGATATCACATGTTTCTTTCAAAGTCAATAGTTTTCCTGAAAAAATTTCAAAATAAAAATGAAATCAGATGTTGACATATTAAAAGTGGGGATATATAATTATGTATAAATGATCTGAAATATTATGTTATTAAATGATGATTGACAAAGGAGATACTATGGAAAAAATGAAAGACAGAATGCACACAGGGGAGATATATTTCCCTGCAGATGAAGAAATTGCACGCTGGCAGACGCAATGTCTTGATAGGCTTTATGAATTCAACATGACACGTCCGACGCAGGGAGAAAAGCGACAGAAAATGCTGAAAGAGATGTTCGCCGAAATCGGAGAAAACTGCTATATTGAACCACCCTTTCACTCAAATTTTGGCGGTGCACATGTTCACTTCGGAAATAATGTATATGCCAATTTTAATCTCACATGTGTTGACGACACCCATATTTATGTAGGCGATTGCACGATGTTCGCCCCGAATGTCATTCTTGCAACCGCAGCACACCCCATTCTGCCCGAGCTTCGTGAAAAGGGATTACAGTACAATGCTCCCATTCATATAGGCAAAAACTGTTGGATCGGAGCCGGTGCGATCATTCTGCCCGGAATTACTATCGGCGATAATTCTGTTATAGGTGCGGGAAGCGTAGTCACAAAAGATATCCCGTCAAATGTTGTAGCAGTCGGAAATCCCTGCCGTATACTTCGGGAGATAGGCGAACATGACAGAGAGTATTATTTCAAAGAACGAAAGATAGATTGGGATAATCTTTGAAGCGAAATCAATGCTGCAAGGATCTTATACTTTGCAGGCATGTCAATCGTTTTTGAATAGCTGCTTTCATTACTGAAGGGCAAGTGTATTTTTACGCTTGCCCTTGTTTTTTAATGGTTTTATTCATTCTGCTTGCAAATGCCAATACAATTCAACAAAAATAATCGGCTCCCGTATTCAAATCGTCAACCATTATTTTATTGATCCTTTTCTTCCCCTTGAGTGCAATATATCTTCCGAGTATGAAAGATGTAATGCCCAGCCCAAACAGCCTGTAAACAGTATAAGCAAGCTTCGTTTTCGGTGAATTGCTGTTCCGACAAACCTCACTCGTTTTAGAAAATTTGCCTTTCAAAATCGCCTTGTCGGATTTTTTAAGCCTTGAACTCAGACCTAAAGCGGAAAACCACAAATAGGCACAGTAACACAGCTCATATTCCCTGAATTTGAAATCGTCGTTGCTTTTACAGTAGTCGATACTCTGTTGTATTATGTCAAGCAAATCAGAAAGATTTTTAATTCCGACAGTACTTGTCAGTGATCCGGGACGATTCAGACGGTATATATAAAGCGATTGATCGATTATTTCAACGTTAGTAACAACACGAAGCATCCTGATCATCCATTCATTGTCTTCGCTGATAATTCCCTCTTTAAAAAACAGATTATTCTTTATAAAGAAATTGCGATTAATAATCTTTGTTCCGGCATGAACCTCAAGATTTCCGTTCATCAGTAATGTGCGGTAGTAGCTGTCCACGCTGTCGGTCGGAACATCCTTAAGCTTTTCATGCTCTCTGCGTTTAAACCATCCCTTATCGGGAAGATAGTCAAGCGATGTAAACAGAAAAAAATCAACACTCGGGTTCGCCTTAACTTGCTCAAGCATTTTTCGGACATCAACTCTCGGATTCCACCAGTCATCACTGTCCAAAAAAACAATGTAATCTCCGCAAGATGCAAGTACGCCTGCATTTCTCGCAGACGACAAACCGCCGTTAGGCTTGTGAATTACACGTATAAAGTCATATTTCAAAGCATAATCATCGCATATTGCCGGACAATTGTCGGGAGAACCGTCATCAACAAGAATGATCTCATAATCGCTCAGATTCTGCCGTAGAACGCTGTTTATACAGCTTGGCAAATATTTCTCAACATTATAGATCGGAATGATCAGACTCAGCTCCATATAAACTCCTTATAGTAAAATAATCAAATTTAAATATTTTCATCATGTACCAATACATTTACTCTTTCGTTTCGGATCGTCCCGACGCCGAAGAATTCCTCAAGCGTGAGCAGAATACCGTTACGAAAATCAGATATTTTCACACGCTTGTCTTTAATTACATTCATAAGTCTTTCATCGTGATTACCGCAGATCAACACCTTTTGCGAAAGACTGTTTATGAATTTGTAAACCTTGTGATTTTCTTTGCCGCGGTCGAAAAGATCTCCGCAACAGACAAATAGATGCTCACTGTTATTCAGATCGAATCCGGCGTCATCAGGAGCTTTTTAAAGTAAGCTGTAATGACCGTGAATATCATATACCATTTCATTGAAAAAATTCTTGCCACAATGCAATTACGACGAGTAAGGAGATACCGACAAAGAAAGCTATGACATAAAATCTGAATTGCTACAGTTCATAGTCATAATTGCAGTCTTCCATTCCCCACTTTTTACAGCTTTTTCCTTGATGTTTCCAATATCTTAGAACCGCCTTAAAAAACTATCGCAAACAGAGCAACCCACATAATACATCCGGCAATAAGCATCCAGATTTTCATAATCCCCCACAAAGAAACAATTTATTATTTCCTTTTCTTCAGAATATCATAATTATACTTTCGTGTCAATACCTTTTTTAAATAATCTAAAAGTACAACAATTATAGTTCAAAACACGCCGATCATCCTTCTTTTGAAATGCAAACTTTATATTTTCATTGTATTTCAAGCAGACAAAGACCCGGAAACTGCAAAGGTTTCCGGGTCTGAGCTTTACTGTTCTACGATCATGACTGTATATCTATTTTTATATTTCCGGTATTGGTTGTGATCTCGCATCTGCCGCCGCTTACTGTTTTCGGAACGTTTACACTGCCAGTATTACTGTGAGCAATAAATATCTTGTCTGTGAGCAAACTGCCTTTAACAGAACCTGTACTTGTTTTAATGAAAAGCTCACCGGAATCGCATCGGTCAAATTTTATAGAACCGGTAGTTCTCTTAATTTGCATATTCTCGTCAGCAATTACATTATTCAAGCTGATCGTGCCGGTACTTCCTGTTGAAGTAAGGTTTTTGCATGCAATATCGTTCATTTCGGTCTTTCCTGTAGTCACGCTTATATTCATGCTTTTACATACGGCGTCGCTAAGTTTTACCCTGCCTGTAGCAACGCTGATATTAATATCGTTTTCACAGCTTACAGATGATAGGTTTATGCTGCCTGTTGAAGTGGAAAGGTCAAGTTCCCCCGCATCCATGCCATCAAGCTTAATACCGCCTGTGCTCAATCCGATTTTTATAAGCCCGGATACCGAAGCAGAGCATTCAACACCTCCGGTTGTGGCAGAAATGTCTATCTTCTCAAAGTTAAACCCCTTCGGTATTTCTATATCTCCCGTACTATCTTTAATAGACAGCACGGCGTATTCCGATTTCGGCAGATATACTGTTATCTTAGGCGATGTAAAGTTAAGTGAAAAAACAAAAATATGATCATACCATTTCGTATCATCTGCGACATTGACTGTGAGATTTCCGTTTGAAACTGAAACAGAATGCTTCATATTTGTTTGCTCATAGCAAACAACCTTGCATTTTCCGTCATCTGACGGATAAAAGATGATATCTGCCGTTTCTGTATCCAATGATATATTATCAAATTCCTCGCTTATTTCATAAGTATTGGTTTCATACTGGGCAGAGTTTAGATTGCCGAAATCCCAATCAATATAAGACAGTGCAGATACGAAAACGATCAATCCGACAATTACAAGAAATGCTGCTGTGATAAGCCATATTTTCTCGCTTGTACTCATTATGAATTCTCCTTTCTGAGAAATAAATTTTTAATGCCAAAGGCAATTTTTTGGGTAAGCAATAATATTCCTCTCGTTGCGCCCTTGCAACCGAAGAAAAGGAAAACAGATAAACCGGCAAAAGTGATTCCCGCACCGATCAGAGCAATTCCCGCAAATACGCTTCCCGTGATAACATGAATGACACCCGAAAACACTCCGGCAACAGAAACAGCGATGAAAGAAATTTCAACAGACCACAATGAAATTATCACAGACCAGAGCACAATATAAAGTGAAAAGATTACCGAAACAGCGGCAAAGAGCAGAGGAAGCCAGACCGGAGCACCAAGCACCAACAGTACAATTTCCCACGCCTCGAGACTTTTCTTTGGTTTTATTTTTTCTTTTACAATTCTTGTAAGAGGAATTTCCGAGACGATCTGTGATGCGACCTCGTCCGAAGATCCGATCTGAGAGACAGCTTCTTCCTCCGACATACCTTCTTCTATCCGGTCATCAATCATCTCGCTGTAAAAACTGATACGCTCTTCAACATCTTTCTTCGGCAGACCGGATAACTTTGCACGAAGTGCGTCGATAAATTCTTGTTTAGTCACTTTTTTCATCCTCCTTGGTTACAAATTGATAAATAGACATGATCTCATGCCACTCGCGTTTGAAATCTTCAATACGTTTCAGACCTACGCCTGTAATGTGATAATATTTCCGAAGCCTGCCGCCGTGCTCAACACTTCGCACAGTCAACATATCAGAAAGCTCCAATCGTTTCAAAATGGTGTACAGAGTAGATTCTGACATTTCAATATACGGCTTCATATCTTTAATGATCTTATAACCGTATGAATCTTCATTTTTTATGGCGGCTAATACACATACGTCAAGCAACCCTCTTTTTAATTGAATATCCACAACATACTCCTCCTTGCGTAATACATCATATCACGAAGTATTGTTTTTGTCAAGAACATTTTTTATTTTGAAAGAAAAATTTGCAGATCGTTTTCATTATTTGCTTATATCGCAAAATGCCTGCCGATTGCACCGATCCATGTCAAGCAAATGTAATTATCAAAGTTTCTCTTTTTTCGTGGAACTCCACGAGAAGAAAAAATGCTTCAGAATATATTAATTGTGGAACACCGTGAAGGTATTCCACGATAAGGAGAACAAGTCTGAAAAATAATTTTGAAAAATTTTTATAATTTTTTAGACGGTGTTTTGCGGCTTCCGCCACCGAAACGAGCTGATTAAAGAAGAATCGGCGGCGAACGCTGAAAAACAGGATATATATGCCGGGGTAATCTGATGATTACGAGGAAAGAAATTTAACAATAGAATATCGTCAAACATCCCATAAAGCTCCGATAATTTGATTCAAAACTCCAAAAAGAGCGGAAAATAGGTCTTGCGTCTTTACGTCCGCATTGTTATTCGATTTTTTAAAACAAAGAAAACGCAATCCACATCGGATTGCGTTTCATTGTATTGGGTTGAGATGTCTGAAAATATGAGTACTCAATAAATATCATCCTCTTCAATAAAGCTCATATCGGCTTGTTCTTTCAGTAGCATAAACAATACCTGCTATCCTGACATTCTTTTTCATGTCTTTTATAATAAGCTCTATTTTTAGCATTTTTTCATCAATATGAAGCAAACAGAGCAACCTTTTTCAGCACATCACTGCCTTTTCAATACCCGATTATAATAAATCAAAATTTTAACAATTTAAGTTTTACTGCGACAGCGGCGATGAAAGAGCTTAAACCCACAGCGGCAAGAGTAAAATATAAACCTCCGTTACCACGTAAAAATACCAAAATGAATGTTGGCATATCAGCTCCGCCGATTATATTCTTATTCGATATTTCGATTACTGAAAGCACAATAGCAACTAAAACAAGAAAAATGCCCACCGCAAATAATATTGTTCCGAGATACTTTTTCATTCACGATTCCCCACAATAACACTCTTTATATGTCAATTATAGCATACACATTTTAAAAACGCAATATTTTTTTAAAGTTGTACTTAAAAAATAAAGTTTTAATTTTCAAATATGCACATTGGCGAATCAGCATGACTGCAGGATAACAATAAATTCAGCGAAAAATTATACAATTCATATCAAACGATCATTTATAATATTGCGCCTGGGCTGTCCACAGCTCATAATATTTGCCGTTTTCATCGGTAACAAGCTCGTCGTGCGAACCGCTCTGAATCATCCGCCCATGATCGAACACCGCAATATTATCACAAAATCTGCAGGATGACAGCCTATGGCTGATAAACACTGCCGTTTTATCTTTCACAAGACGATTGAAATCTTCATAAACTGCGGCTTCCGCAATAGGATCGAGCGCCGATGTGGGTTCGTCAAGTATAACAAACGGTGCATCCTTGTACAGTGCACGTGCGAGAGCGATTTTTTGCATTTCACCGCCCGAAAAGTCTATCCCCAGGTTATCATAATCCCTGCCTATCGAGCGTTTAAGCGCATCTTTTTCTTCAGCCTTCGGATCATTATCAAGACTTGTGATCTTTTCTTTCATTCCGGCACGGATCAGGCAGTCACGCACTTTGGCTGAATCATATGTGTGATCGGCTGATACATTCTCTCCGAGTGTGAATGCAAACAGTGTAAAATCCTGAAACACTACCGAGAATAATGCCATATATTCGTTATACCTGTATCGTGTAATATCAATGCCGTTGAGAAGGATCTTGCCTTCTGTCGGATCATAAAGACGGCAGAGAAGCTTGATGAAGGTCGTTTTACCTGAGCCGTTTTCACCGACAATTGCAAGCTTGTCCCCGATTTTGAACTTCATATTTACGTGGCGGAGCACCCAATTGTCAGTGCGGGGATATTTGAAACTGACATCGCGGAATTCTATTTCATAATCGTTATCGTCACGCTTCTCTACAGCAAGAGTTCCTTTGTACATATCGTTGGGCAGATCAAGGAAAGCATACAATTGCTCAAGATATATATTATTGTGGCGTAATCTGCCGAATTGGCCTGCAAGTCCGGAAACAGCATTAATGAAGCGGCTGATAGTACCCTGATATAAGACAAAATTGCCGATTCCGAATGTTCCGATAAAAGCTTTTGCCGCAACGAATAAGAATACCGCAATGTTGAGAAGTGCGTTCAGAATGATCGACAGAAATCCAAAATGAATTTCTGTCTTTTCCATCTTTTCGATCCACTTAGGCCGCAGTTGATGTCTGCGGAATTCTTCCATGACAATTCGGTTGAGGTTAAATATAATCATATCCGCTCCCCATGCACGTACATATGCAGATTGGGCGACGTTTGTCTGAGCCAATTCAGAAACTGCCTCGTTAGCTCTCCGTGTGCTTTGGAATGATATTTTCATGGACAAAATTGTATTCAGGGCTATCAGAGCAATAATAATGATTGCCGAAAACGGCGAATTAATGAAAGCGAAAATTCCTGTAAATTCACCTTGCACAACCATAGTAAACATTGAAACAGTAAGGGACAGCGAAAAAATAATATTCAAAGCGTCACCGAGCATACCTTGAATTGCCCATTTAACAGTTGCCAGACCTCCTCCGGTGGCATTGAACGATTCCCATATTTTTGACCGCATTAATACAACATCGGGATCTTCCAGATGTTCGTATTGCATATCATTCTGTGCATTAACAAAAAAGCCCTCGTGCTTCTGCCACAACAGGAAGTCCTTCATCGTACGCTTACTCTGAAAAAATCTTGTGACAACAGATATTATGAATATACCGACAACGGTAATCGCCGCAAGAGCGAGTAGTCTCTCAACGTTACAATTTCCGGCAAGCTCGTTTACCATAAGCGCAGACATGTAAAGTCCGAAATAGGGAGTAAATGTTTCAAAAAGAGTACAAAACACCTGCCAAAACCAAAAATGCGGCATGATCTCGTTCCATATGCGGGTGGCGCGTTTTATCAGACGCCAATCCTCTCGCATAGTGCGTTTTTTGTTATTGCTCATTGTCTTCATCTTCATTTTCAGTCCCCTTTCTGTAATATTTTGATTGAATGTCAAACAGCTCTCTGTATTTGCCGCCGAGCTTCATCAGCTCGTCATGAGTTCCTTCTTCGGCTATATGAGATCCGTCAAGCAAAAAGATCCTGTCACAGAACCTTGTAGATGCAAGTCGGTGAGAAATAAATATCGATGTTGCCCTTGCGGCTATCTCATTGTATCTGCGATATATTCTGTCTTCGGCGATCGGGTCAAGTGCCGCCGTGGGTTCGTCAAGAATGATACAAAGCGGATCCTTATAAAGCAGTCTTGCCAACAGAATTTTTTGAGTTTCGCCGCCCGAGAGTTCAATTCCGTCGGGATTCACTTCACGATTGAGGGGGGTGTCTGCTCCTTTTTCAAGAGAAGCAATTTTCTCGGAGAGTCCTGCGGTCTCAATACATTGATCCAATTTGTTGCGGTCAATTTCACCGTCGTTCATAGCAGATGCAATGTTCCGTGCAATGGAGATCGGAAGCAAATGATAATTTTGCGGCACAAAGCCGAACAGTGAATACATTTCATCACGGTTGTAATCGGTCAGCCGATGACCGTCAAGGAGAATTTCCCCTTCATCCGGCAAAAACAAACCGCAGATAAGCATTGTCAGCGTCGTTTTTCCCGCACCGTTCAGACCCACAAGAGCGATCTTCTCCCCCGGGTCTATTTTGAATGAGACATTGTCGAGTATTTTTTTCTCTCCCTTTGGATATTTGAATGATACATTTTTGAATTCTATTGAAAACGGAACGCTCGGCAGGGAAATTCCTTTGCCCCGATTCAGGCGGTCGGGAACTTCAAGTGCTTCCCGATAATCGGATATTTGAAGCGCACCGTCAAAAACACGGTTAAATGTGCCGAGTATTCCGCCCATAAGTCCGGACATGGAAGTTATTGCAGAAAAATACAATACAAATGATGAAGCGTCGACTTGCCCATGAATTGCTTTGTATATAAGAAAGGCATATGCCGCACCGTCCCGCAAAAGTACAATTAAAAAACTGATAACAGAAACAAAAATTGAACGTTTCTCAAGCTTTTTTTGCTCGTTCGCCCTCAGCTTAAAAATCGAATTCAAGCGTTCCTTCATCGAATTTGCCATACTGTACAGCCGGATATCTTTTGCATTTTTAAAGTCTCTTGACAATCCGAAAGTGCAGTAGCTGATCTTTTTATCAAGTGCGATCCGTATATCCATACCTTCTCTGTTTTTATTTCTCTGCCATGCGCTTATAAGTGAATTAAGCAGCGTACCCAAAGCAAGCAGAAGTATAACGATCGGATGCAAAAGTGAAATAACAGATCCAAACAGCAAAAATTTGAGTATCTGCAAAAGCATATCTGAAAAATCCATTGGAAAATGTACGCCCGCAGTATGATTGCTCCGAATGGCATTATCTGCTCTTCTGTTTAATTTTTCGATTTCAGGTTCAAAGTCAATATACCAATCCCGATCACGCTGTCGTGACTGCCATATATACATCATACGCATAAGAACATAATGTTCGGAATTGGAGACCTTCGTATCGATAATACTATTGATAATATCAAGCATAAGTTTTGCCAGAAGCAGTCCCACTATCACAAGAGAAATGTATGAAAAACTATCCGAGGCTTCCAGCACGGATAATATCGCAGACGGGGTATACAGAGCCAATGCGGACAGACAAAGTGATATCGGTACAGTAAATATCCCGACAAACACCAATCCCCTCTCATACTTCCAAAGCAACCGATATACATATCCCACGCAAGACAACAGTCCGTATTTCGGTTTGCGCTTCGGCTCCTTTTTCTCCTTTTTTTTCATAATAATCTCCTTTCCGCTGCCCTGCGGCGGCACAAACAGTTTTGAAATTCTCCTGCGTTTCCGAAGGAAACAAAATGGGCAACCCATTTTAAGGAGAATTTGTGCGTGAAACAGAATGCTCGGGCACTAAATTAACATAACTTTCACGCTATCATCCTTTCATTGCGAAATTATTCTATCAGACTTTAAAAAGAAAAGCACATTTCGTGAACCAAAGGTTGTTTTCGGTGAACGAAATGCACTTATGTTATTGAAGCGGAATCAGGATCTCGGCTGTAAATCCTCCGTCTTCACTGTCTGCCGAGAAAAGTCCCCCGTACTTTTTTACAATACTCTTCACCCGTTTCAGACCGAATCCGTGTTCAGTTCCTTTCGTCGAACCGAATATCCCTGCTGACTTTTCCTTCTTCTTTCCTGCGGCATTTGTAATCGCAAGATAAAACTGCGTGTTTTTCCGACCTATGTAGATGCGGATAAAACGGTCCCCTTCAGGCAGCTTCCTGTTTTCTTCGAGAGCGTTGTCCAATAAATTTCCGATGATAACACAGAGATCAACATCACTTACAGGCGTGTGTTCGGGGATCTTCGCCTTTGCGTTGACAGGAATACTATTCTGTGCGGCGATGTTCATTTTTCCGTTGAGAATAGCGTCAACCATCACACGCCCGGTCTTGACAGTGGAATCTACATTTGTAAGATCATCGTTCAAAGAGCGGAGATATTCGTTTACTTCATCATATTTCCCAAGCGCCATACTTGCCTGCATTGCCTGTATGTGATTGTGATAATCATGCCGCCAACCGCGCATTTTCGTGTACATAGACTCCACTTCATCACAATATTTCCGAATCAGGTCGCTCTGGTATGCCTCTATTCGTTTGTCGATCCATTTTTGAAATAACATATAAACTCCTAAAATAACCTTATGATCTCTTTTCCGATCTTTTCACTCATACCTCGGCCGATCGGTACTTCTATGCCGTTTTTCAATCTGACGCAATCGCCGCCGATACGGGTTACATATCGCAGGTTCACAATAAACGATCGCTGACATTTGAAGAAATACTCGTCAAGCTGCGTTCCGATGTCCGAGAGAGAGATCTTCATACGGTAGATCTCATCGGCAGTATGGATAAGTACATACTGTTTCTGTGCTTCAATATATAATATCCGACTCAGCGGAATATAATCGATCTGCCTGTCGAAAGTGACGCAAAGACGCTTTTCGGCTTTATCCAGATTTATGGCAGCTTTGTCGAGAACTTCATGCAGTTTTTCTTTTGAAACAGGTTTTATAAGATAATGAAGTGCAGAAACTTCATAACCCTCAGCGATAAAATCGGGAAAACCGGTAATGAAGATGATTTGAAGAGCGTCATTTGTTTTGCGGAGCTGTTTTGCAAGCTGTACTCCGTTCATATTACCCATTTCAATGTCGAGCAAAAGGATATCATATGCTTTGTCATCTTCATATTCAAACAAAAACGCCTCAGCAGATGAAAACGTGCGGATCACATGGCAGTGTCCCTCTCTTTCGCTCCATGATGTCACAAGCGATGTGATATATTCAATTTGATTCCGCTCATCATCGCAGATCGCAATTTTCAGTTTCATATGTTTAGCCTTTCCCGGCAGAGTAATACCCGAGTGCAAACAGACACCCCGTGTGTATATCATATTTTAAGTAAGTATATCCGATTTTTGCAGGAATGTCAAGGGATGAATCTTTAATCTAAGAAAAAGAAAGCTTTGAAGATCAACACCGCTTGTTTATGATTTTATCTGTTTTAACATTGTATACTTAGATTTACATTAATTACATAAGCATTCACAGAATCGCTCCTGACAATGTAGAGAAGATCACTGTTGGTAAATCGGACAGACAATGAACAAGAGCTGAACACACAGGATAGCAACGCTTTTCTAAAATTGTATAACCAATCGAAATATAGTTTATATACTTTATCAACCAATGGTTATCAAAAGCAAACACATATGCCGATTTTTATTTTTTTGCAAAATCTGTGACTATGTGTAAAAATGAAAAAATGCTTTACTTACAAAAAAACAGGAGCCAATCCCTCACAGTCTGATCTAACTGTTCGGAAGTCAACTCCTGTCAACTTATGAAAAGGCTATAAAGATGTAAAAAATATATTTTCGACGTTTCGGTGTATTGAGGTCCGAATTCTGCCTCAAAAACGTAGCAGCTTTATACTTTCTTCCGTGTCATGAAAATTCCAACGATTGCACATATAAGGAGGATCGGGGCTGATCTCACAAACAGATATTCAAACGTGTGAAAAGCCGCTCCGAAAACGGCGGTTTCGGGGTCAGTATAATCCCAACTTAAGTAGGGACTGCCCAATACTGCCATGACTGCAAAAATCGTTACTATGACCCCACACATTGAGATAAACAGCCAATGAAGAATTTTTCTTCTCGCACTCTTCCTTTGCGCAAGCTGTAAATTTATGATCTCAAGCTTTTTGGAAATTACTTTTAAGTCATCGACTTTATCCGGGATAACGGTTTCACCGAGCAAAGTGCTTACAGGCGTTTCAAGTGCTTCAGATATAGAGATCAACATATCGGAATCGGGAACTGACAACCCTTGCTCCCATTTGGATATTGTCTGCCTCACCACATTCAGCTTAACAGCAAGCTCTTCCTGCGAAAGTCCTTTTGATTTTCTGATCGTTTTAATGTTTTCATTTAACATTAGAGATAACCTTCTTTCTTTCAGTTGTTACCGCTATTTTATCAGAAACAGCCCGTTGCCGCAAGCAACGCATATTAACATTCAAGGGTTTATCGCTCTGTTTTAAGAAACGATACCATTTGATCGTGATTTTTCAACTGCTTCGAGGTGTTGTTAATACACACAAAAGCCGAGTTTTCTCGTGCTTTCCCCGATGCACCTTTTTCTGCAACTCTGTTTGTCGTAATGAAGTAATCTGGATGCAGGATAGAAATTCATCAACAATAATTCACCCCGCATTATTATCAATTAACAATTCGGATCCCAAATAAGTCTGATCACTCATCGTCCTATACAGGCTCTTTGTTAAATGAAAGAAGTCTGATTGTGCTGACACACGTCCCAAGCTTATCTTTTATGTATGAGTCCGGCACAAAATGCAGGCGAGAATCCCAATTATTCCGATAATTATAATCGTTGCCGGGAAATATTGAAATATCTACAAACCCTATCTTTGAGCATTCATATCCGATTTTTGTTGTTTTGCCCGTACGATTGGATATAATACGGTATTTTTTCTTTCCGCGAGCCGCCAATGCTAAAGACGGAATGTCTATCGGGTTTCCCTTATATGTGAAAAATGTGTTAAATGAGGGATCAAACGCTTCCCATTTTCTGCATTCAGGCAACCAAACCTGTGCAATAACATGGCAATGACCGCACTCCTGAGCTTGGTTTGCAAGCCAGACCGGCAGGGCGAAAACACCGATTGATGTTAAAGCGTCGGCAAACAGAATTGCACGGTTTGCGCAGTTAATCGGATTTTTTTGTTTGAATCCGAATTCAAGGATTCTGTCCGGCAAGGCGGGAGCGAGCTTGCGCCGTTATACGAGCTGTTATCGTCTATCCATTGCATTATACGCCGTGCTTTAGACATTGTATCACCATTGCCGGCGATTTCCTGCAATGGATATTCAGTGAACATATCAGACAATGCTTTACAGTGTGTAAAGCGGTAAGCCTCACCTGTTTCCCCTAAGTCAAAGTCAGTGTATTCAGATAAAACCTTGTGAAAGGTCTTTAAAACTCTCGAATTCTCTTTTGCTGCATGAATAATTTCTCGAATTATCCGACAGAATTCTGGTATTTTTATATAGTTATCCTCCATTTATAGACATAGGCACCAGATCAACAACAAAGAACCGCTTAAAGCTTTTTTAAAACCGGAAGCAATAGCATAACATCTGCCGTCATTTACCGTCATTTTCTTTGTTATATCCATTATATCATAAAATCTATCGCTTTGCAATCGGTTAAAATGAAGTTTTTTCATAGCTGCTCCTTACAGCTTTTTTCCTTCTGTGCTTACTATCACAGTTCTTTACTAAAGCAGACAAAGGTTGTTTGACAGGTCTGCCCGTTTCAGTACCTGCCGATAGAATCTACCGTCTACTCTGCCTGCACCTTTGTTTGCACAGATTCTTTTGTAGGCTTTTTCGATGTTTTCGTTACTCAGTATCTTTTCAAGCATTTCCGACATATTCCGTCTCCGTTCCGCTTTCGAATACATTTTCCTCGGTACTATAGCTTGTGCTGACTTATCATAGTTCGTTGTTACTGCGGATTTCTACGCCTATGAGACCTCACGGTACAAACCATGGGAGTCGCTTTCGGGTTGGTCGGTAACTACGCCTCAGTGGACTTTCACCGCAGAGCATTGATATGCCGTTATATCGCAAAGCGGCGGCACAGTCCGTGTACAGACTGTGCCACCGCTCAGATATTTACTATTTACTTTTACCGCCTGACTGCGGTTTGAATAATCTTTATTATTTATCGAAAAATCTCGAAAGAAATTCTTTTGTTCTCGCTTTTTCGGGATTCACAAACAATTTTTCGGGACTTCCGGATTCTTCAATATACCCTTTGTCCATAAATATAACTTTATTTGAAACATCCCTTGCAAAACCCATTTCGTGAGTGACAACAAGCATTGTAAGCCCCTCGCGAGCGAGATTTTTCATAACTGCAAGAACCTCTCCCACCATTTCGGGATCAAGTGCCGATGTCGGCTCATCAAAAAGTATAACCGCAGGCTCCATACACAGTGCTCTTGCAATTGCAACTCTCTGCTTCTGACCGCCTGACAGCTGCTTCGGCTTAGCATTTACGTAATCAGCCATTCCGACCTTTGAAAGGTATTTAACAGCTCGTTCTTTTGCCTCCTGTTTATTCACTCCGAGAACGGTTGTCATTCCGACAGTGCAATTTTTCAACACATTCATATTGTTGAACAAATTGAAATTCTGAAAGACCATTGTAACTTTTGAGCGATATTCGGTAAGCTTAATCTCTTTGCTCTTAATATCAACGCCGTTAAACAAAATCGTACCGTCTGTAGGAGTTTCGAGCAGATTTACACATCGCAAAAGTGTGCTTTTCCCCGAACCTGAAGAACCGATTATGCTTATAACATCACCCTCGTTAACCGAAAAGGAAATATCATGAAGGACTTCGTTGGAACCAAAGTGTTTTTTCAGATTTTTTATCTCGATGATATGTCCCATTTGTCATTCCCCCGTTCTTATATGAATTTCAGCCGCGGGATCGGATTGTGAGCCGCAAATGGTATAGTTGTCATTTCCGTCGAGCAGTCTTTCAAAAAATCGAAGTATCCTCGAAACGGTAAAGGTCAGTATAAAATACAGCACACAAGCTACAAAATATGTCTGGAAAATTTTAAGATTTATTCTGACTATCTTTCCCATCATAAAATAAAGCTCTGCCACACCGATAACATTAAGCACCGATGTATCCTTTATATTTATTACAAATTCGTTGCTTATCGACGGCAATATATTACGCATGACCTGAGGAATCACGACATGAAGCATCGTCTGCATATGTGTCATTCCTATTGCATTAGCTCCTTCAAACTGTCCCTTATCTATCGAAATTATACCGCCTCTGACTATCTCTGACATATAAGCACCTGTATTTATCGATACAATGAATATACCCGAGAGAAGAAGCGGAATCGTATTACCTCCGGTTGCAAATGCATATCCCCAATGAATGACCATTGCCTGAACCATCATCGGAGTTCCCCTGAAAACCTCGATATAGACATTGCAAACGGCAATCGCGATTTTATGTAATATTCTGAGAGGTAACAGTTTTGAATAAGGTGTTGTCTTGAGAATACCTATAAGTATTCCGATAATAAGACCCATGACCGTTCCCACAAGTGCAATAAGCATTGTTTTACCGACACCTGCAAGGAGAAACTGCCAATACTGAGCCACTATATCGGCTACATCTTTGAAAAACTGAGCCATACTTTAAATTACTTTTTGTAGATAACAACAAGATTAGATGTATAATATACATCTGTGAAGTCGATCTCTTCGTCTCTCTCTGCTGTGGGGGACATACCTGCAATTATGCAATCAAATGTTCCTGCCTGAACGCCCGAAATAAGTCCGTCCCATTCGATCGCCTGTATCTCAAGCTTCATACCAAGTGCGTTTGCAATATATTTTGCGATCTGAACATCGTATCCGTTTGCATAGAAGCCGCTTGAATCTCCGCTTATAGGGTAAGCATTGTTGGCACTTGTTGTCTGTGTCCAGTTGAATGGGTCGTATGCACATTCCATCGCGATTTTGATAACGCCGTTTGTTTCTGCGGGTGCTTCGTTTGAAACAGAAAAACTTTCAACCGTTTCACCGGCATTAACACGGATCACTTCTTCCATAAGTGCCTTTCTGTCAGATTCGGAAATTGTCGCAAGGACATCGTTGATTTTGCCGATAAGCTCCGAACCTGTTTTGCATCCGACTGCAATTGCAACGTCCGCATCGGTTGCAGTAAAACCTGTCGTGTTGTTTTCAAGGTGAATGTATGCAAATCTGCTGTCCTTGTTGACAAGGTCAAGAGCGGTAGGCTCTTCCGCGATGTATCCGTCAATCGCACCGCTGCTAAGTGCTGTGAGAAGCGTGGGGAAATCGGGATAAAGCTCACCTTTAACATTGCTTATCTGTGCTCTTGCCTCCTCGTGGAAGGTTCCGGACTGTGCGGAAATCTTCATTCCTGCAAGGTCTGCAATCGATTTAACAGAAGCCATAACGTTTGTCTGTGTTTCAATGCCTGTGGGCAAATTTGTTGTGACGGAAGTATCTGCAGGTGAATTTGTTGTGCAGGAAACTGCCGATGTGATGATGACACTTGCAAGCATTACAAGTGCGATTACTGATGCGAAAAGTCTCTTCATGATCTTTTCTCCTTAAATAAAATTTTTTCTCAAAGATTAGGTTTGCTACACGTTCACAGACAAAAAAAGCCGTGACGGCAAACAACCATCACAACCAACTAAAACATAATATGTTCGGGTAATCTATGATAGCTCTCCACCAAAGTGACAGTACAGCGGATATTATCCGATATACCGGATTGTGCCGCCATTCCCAAGCGGAACATCCTCGGCGATACACCCTTTCACACGGGAGTGGGATCTCCTTAGCCGTGCTACTCATGAATATCGCGCCTCTATCTTTTCGATGGCGATATAATACCACAAGTATTTACATTTGTCAATAGTTTTTTTGAAAAAACATGATTTTTAGAAGTTTATGATAATTTTCCAAGACTTCACAGTGTTTTATATGTTGTAACTGTCGGGAGAAACGTAGAGCTCTGAAGTGTTCATCAAACCAAGCGAATGACGGTTGCTCTTTCCCGGGCACAGCCAAACAGTCAAAAAAACTCTGCCGAAATATCGTATCGTGATAATATCCGCTTTCCAAAACCAATTCGATCCAATATTCCGTTTCGGAGCATTCTTTCAAAGCGATTTGCAACTTGGCAATAAAGTCAGCCTTGCCGTGAGCATAAAAGGCTTCTCTGATATTTGCACCGATACTTGTCCCCGAACGCAAAAATTGATTAATCAATGCGCTTTCGCACTTAGCTACTCTCAGCTCCCTGCAAACTTGTATGACATCAAGTGCAAATGTTTTGGATTTTATAATCAAAGGACTATCAGCCATAACATCTACCACCTTTTACTTTGTTATATTCAGTATATGATAAAATCTATCGCTTTGCAATCGGTTAAAATGAAGTTTTTTCATAACGCAAATCTAAACAAATACATTTTCACTATTCACTATTTCTTATAACCTCCAAAAACCTTCCCGAACGAATTTAGTGAAGAGTAAACAGTGAAAAAGTAAACCCTTCCCGAACTTCGTCCGGGAAGGGTTTGGGCTCATACCGGCAATTCAAATGCCGCCCGAAAAATGTGAGGACCTCATATAACTATTCGATTTTTTCTATCGGAAGCCATAATTCTACAAAACTATTATCTTTATTCACTCTGTCATAATGAAAAACCGTGACCTCAGGAGAATTAGCCAGTTGGTATTCTGATTCCCTGAACCATTCTGCAACCGCTTGTTTTCGTGTGTCTAAATGTTCCCTGATACTTGTGGCACTGTGCGTTGTTTCAACAACCAGATACTTTTGTACAGGAATTGTAATTGTTGTGAGCTTTTCCGCATTGATTTTTCCGATTGTCTTTTCCAAGTGATCGTTAAAATATTTTGGAATGACCGTTCCGATTGTAAACCGATATCCACGGTCGTCTATACCCGATATAACTCCATATTCCACCGAGCAATTGCTTGCCATCCCTTGCAATGCATATCGAACAAATCGTGTATCTCCATTTACCATAAAATCGTGTTGCTGACTATAACGGCCGGATGGACTGCCTGTAAATTGCGAAGAATACCCGGTGATCGTCATTTTAGGTTTTGTTTCAATTCGATAATTCATAATTGTACCGCCTTCCAAAGAAAATCTAAGTACAAGGCGAGAGAAGGACTTAAGGTTACTACCGTTGTTTTTAGCTTGCGACGGTAATACACCATGGAATTTCTGGAATGCTTTTGCAAAGCTGTCCGGACTTTCATAGCCATACTTCAGTGCTACATCAATAACTTTTGCGTCACTTGTGGTCAGTTCCGCACCGGCAAGCGACAGCCTTCGATTTCGAATATATTCGCCAACCGTAAAGCCGCAAAGAATACTGAACACACGCTGAAAATGATAGCTTGATGAAAAACTTTGTGCCGCAACCATATCGTAATCAATTATTTCTGTCAGATTATCCTCGATATAGTCGATAGCTTTTTGCAATCCGATGATCCAGTCCATATGATCCCTCCTTGTCTGCCTATATTATATCAAAAGGCGATTTGTTTTTCCCGACAATTCGTGCTTAGTATTATCGGATTATTCATAGTATCATAAAAATGAAGTTCAGCCCAACTATAAAATGATTAAAAAACATATGTATAAAAATCAACCGCTTTTCCATACCGGTGGAAATCTATAATTTATATTCCTTGCACCCCGCCGTTTCCGGGAGCGACCGATGCGCCGGGGGCAGGATCAGGTTGGATGGTCAGCTTCGGGCGCGGATTTTCCCGCAGGTAGGCGGCAAATTGAATACCGTCTGTGATCGTCTGAGGAATCCAGACCCCACAGTGCGGTTTATAAGTGTCTCCGTGATAGTCCGAGCCGCAGGTAATTCCCAGATTGTGTCGATCGGCAAAGGCACGCACTTTCTCTTCGCAGCAGGTGCGATAAAGCGGATGACAGTTGATCTCTACACCGTCAAGAAAAGACGCATCTGCCGGTTCGGTCCTTCGGAACGGATGGGCATGATAAAGCAGTGCCCCCTTTTCTTTTGCAAAGGCAGACAACTCAGGCAAGCAAAGACGGAACAGCGGCTCCGCCTCTAAAATATCATGTGTGTTCAGACCGTAAAGAAGGAAATCATTTTGTTGTTGCTCATCGAGAGTCACTTCCACTCCGAAAAAAACCTTGATTCCCTCTCGCTCCCCCAATTCTCGGGTAATCTCGTATTCCTCCACATATCGCTTTCGCCAATCATAAAAATCTATCCCCTGTATATAAGCGGATTTATAATGATTGGTTAAAACAATGCCGCCAAGCCCCTCTGTTTTGCAAATTTCGATCTGCCTTTCAAACGAAATCCTACTACACAGACTGATCCCTGATGTGTGCGTGTGGGTATCAAAAAGACATAGCGTTTGCTCTTTCGATTGCAATGACTCTCCCATAATGATTTCCTCCTGTTTGATTTTTCTTTATTATACTCACGCTGATATGATTTGTCAAGTTTTCTTCATGTCAACAACCGGATAAAAACCAATGCCAATCATCGAATCAGGAAAACAATTACGCACCAGGGAAAGTGTGCAAACATCTCCTTAGTTCCAGAAGACCGTTGGGGAACTTTTTAATACCTATCCCATCCCACTACATTCGTTTTAATGAAGATTTATATCTAAATGCAAGTCTAAACAAAATACCTATTCACTATTACTTTTTACCTCCAAAAACCTCTCGGACGGATTTAGCGAATATTAAAAATTGAAAAAGTAACACCTTTCCGAAATTGTACTCGAGAAGGCGGAGATCGTCCTTCGCATTTACAGCAACTTTATATCCGGCAAATCGATAAACAGCATTGCCTGGACACTTACGGAAGAAGGCATCCCCACACCCGGACGCAAAACGGTGTGGCAGACTAAGACGGTGGAGAGCATTCTTACCAACGAGAAATACAAAGGCTCGGCACTGTCGACCACATCACCGTCTACGCCGACGAACGCCTGATATACACGCTGCGAGACAGTTCGGAGGTTACGGTTATGCTTTGATAAGGACAAGAAAAGTCCCCGAACGGCTGTGTAGTGCTGTTCGGGGATATTGTCTAATGCTTATTTTTTGTCGCTATTGCGGCTATGATGATACTCATCATTATTGGGATTGCATTGGTTCGCATGGTTATCGTTGTTGGCTTGATATGCAGAATTGTTCGGGTTGTTTTGATTCGCATAATGATTCAACTGCGCCTGCGAATGAGTGTGTCCGGAAACTCCGTGACCTTTTCCCATAGTTGAAGCCCTCCTTTCAGATCTTTTGGTAGACCTGATTTACTGCCTCCACATATACCACAATAGATGGGTAATATCTATCTCCACGGCAGAGATAGAGGTTTTTTAGTTTCTTATAAGTATCTCTGACTTCATTCCACATTCCAAGCTTTTTCAGCTTGTCGGATTTTGCTCTAACATTCTTGGATGAAGGAACTTCGCACCAATTGTAAGTTCTGTACCACTTGTCGTGAATCAAGCGACACAAGTTGCCTTGGCTGTTCTTGCCCAAGATAGCAATATCAAATTTGAATTTAACGGTTGGTGTATCGTTGAGGTAGAGATACGAAGATACTACGGAGGTAGAATCATGTCCATCGGAGAACCAAGTCTTGCCTACGATTTTGTTCAGCGAGGAAATAACCGTGTTTTTGAGTTTGCCCAAGTCATTCCAGTATATATTGGGCATACCGATAATTACAAGATCATAATCCAAGTCAAACGGACCTGATCCATCTCGCATTACCATGTTTCTCGCACCGCTTCCCACCAAGACAAATTGGGTGTTTATCTCGTATTTCTCTAACAGCAGATCTCTTAAATCTGTGAGGATTCTCGAGCAGTAGTTGCGGTACGGTCTTATCTCGGAGTAATTAACATATTCGTACATAATCTTTTTTCCCCTTTTTCTTTTCCCCTAACCGACCATCTAACTGTGCACCGTTAAATCGTTATATTATACACCTTTTTTGAATTTTGTCAATAGTTTTTAAAAAGTTTTTTTAAAATGTAGTATTAAACGAACGATAACACGCCTTGAACAATTATTTTCTGCCATTTCTTGCTTTTTAGAGCATAGAACGGCAGAATTGTCACTTATAAAAGAAAAAACGCCCTCAAAACCATCAAAAACAATGATTTCAGGGCAAAAAGACAGAAACCGTAGTCGATTTTTCTATCAACTATGGTTTCTTTTTTGGTTGCGGAGGAAGGACTTGAACCAACGGCCTCCGGGTTATGAGCCCGACGAGCTACCAACTGCTCTACTCCGCGATATTTATTTTTGCTGTTCTTGACTCAGCTTTATTATTATATCACAAATTTTACTTTTGTCAATAGGTTTTCCAAAAAAAGTTAGATGAATTGAAAAAAAGTTTCGACATATTTTGATCTGTCGCACACTTCACCCAAACCATTTGTATAGGCTCAGGTGAAGTGTTTTTTTATTACCGGAATAAAATCAGATTATTCTTCGGTTTTATATAACCGGGTTTCATCATTTATCCCGAGCATTTTATCGATATCGGGCGGAAGTGTCATACTGCGGCTCTGCGATAGATTATCGTCCTGTATTACCAGTCCATACGGCTGACCCGAATAGTGTTTCTGACAGTAATGATTATACGGAGTTGAAGTTGATGAAGTTTTTCCGCAATAGTGCCCATCGGCGATCTCGTTAAGGAAGTATGCCCCATCAGCCTTTGAATACACGACTTTTCCTATTGTCAGATCTCTGTATACATACTGTGCATCCGTAATAGATACCTGCGTCGGGAAATCTCTCGTTGTCACCTTAATAAGGGCTATATCCACGCAGACATCGTCCGGACAGTACTCCGATGCGATTCCCTTGCCCTCTGTGCAGTACTTGACTGTTTTGTGAGTTGTACAGAACGATTGCGGCATATTGTCTATTGTATAATATCCCGTTTCGATTCTGCTTCCTCTCGGGTCGAGCTTACATGCATCTGTTGCAATAAGTCCGCTGTCACGGCAATATTCAAGCTTGACCACAGTATCCGGCATCTCAAACTTCTTGAGCTGCGTTCCGTTTTCCTTGGCATCATTGATTATTTTCTCGTGAATCCGCATCATAACCGCATCCCAGATCTTTACACCCGGGTAGGTTGTAAATCCCGAAATAGTCTGTTGGTTTTCATATCCGAACCAGACGCCGCCGAGATAATAGGGTGTGAATCCGATAAACCATTTATCATAGTTTTTGTTTGTCGTACCCGTCTTACCTGCCGTATCGACATACTTTGTAATTTCCATACCGTATCCCGTACCGGTCGATTTGTGGGTAACATTCCAGAGCATTTGTCTCATTATCGCCGCATTTTCGATGCTGAGTGCAACATTTTCGGTAGGTTGGTCATTATATACCACTTTATCCTCGCTGTCACGGATCTCAAGAATGGTTCTTGGACTGATATATACTCCGTCATTTGTAAATATAGTATACGCCGCCGTCATCTCTTTGACGCTCACACCGTATGTCAGACCTCCGAGACCGAGCTGTGCGAGTCCTATATCTGTAGATACTTTTCCGTTTATAACCTTCTGATCGATAAGGCTTGTTATTCCGAGCTTTTCTGTGAGGAATATGAAAGAATTGCGTTCTCCGAGCGAATTAAGCACCCTTACCGCAACCGTATTGACCGAACGAGTTATACCGTCATTGAGCGGCGTAAGGCCTGCATATCTTGCCGGTGAGTTGCTCGGCCATGCCGAATATACGGTTTTTCCGCCTGCACCTGTACTTTCATTAAACAGGAAAGGCGAATCGTCTAAAACCGTTGAATAATTGATAATTCCCTTTTGAAGTGCAGGTCCGTATGTTGCCACCGGCTTGATAGAAGACCCCGGCTGTCTTGTGGTTTGTGTTGCATAATTCAGAATTCTGCTCTGAGTCTTTACACCTCTGCCGCCGACAATTCCGAGGATATTTCCGTTTGTCGGATGAATGACTACCATCGCTGACTGCGGCTGCATCAGACCGTCCGATGCATTGACGAGCTTATTTATTAACTCATCATCCTCAAAAACCTCTTCCATTGCACTCTGCACATCGGGATCCATTGCGATATATATCTTGAATCCGCCTGAGTACACCATACGTGAAGCGGCAACATCGGTTACGCCGTACAGATCCATAAATATCTTTTTGGCATCATCGATAACAGCATCTATATACCAGGATGTGACATTTGATGTATCAACATTGTCTTCGTTTTCGTCATCGTCATCATCTTCGTCTTTTCCTATAACGATATCGAGGTCTTTTCCGTGTGCTTCATCATATTCAAGCTGAGTTATCTTTCCCTGATCAAGCATTTCCCAAAGGATATTGTTTCTTCGCTCATAATTGTTTTCGGGGTGAAGATAGGGGTCCCATTTGTAGGGGTTCTGAACGATACTTGCAAGTGCCGCACATTCATTCAGTTCAAGATCAGAAACATCCTTGCCGAAATATGTTCTTGCCGCCGCCTGTACGCCGTAGCTTCTCTCTGAGAAATAGACGGTGTTGAGATACATCTCCAATATCTGTTCCTTGCTCATCTGTTTTTCAAGAGCCAGAGCACTGAAAATTTCTTCTACCTTACGCTGTATTGTATAATCGTCTTTTTGCATTACATTCTTATAAAGCTGTTGCGTGATAGTCGATCCGCCCGAGTCCGATCTTCCTATTGCATAATATGCGAATGCTCTTATCGTTCTCTTCCAGTCAACGCCGTTATGGTCTTCAAATCGCTTGTCCTCGATAGCTATGAATGCATTGACAAGATCTTTCGGAATATCCTCATATGGAACCCATACACGGTTCTCGGATGCATAAAGTCTGCCTCCCGAAACCTCTATGATGCTTCCGTCCGAGCCGTAACAGTATATCGTTGTCGTCTGGCTCTGGTCGTTTGACATAAGCTCAAATTCGCTGATATCCGTCTCAACGAAATTTCCGAGATAGACCGCAAATGTACATCCGACGATCACGCCCGTGATTGCAAGGATCAGAAGCATTGTCAGAAGTATATTAACAAAAACGCCGCCGATCTTGAGCATTCCCTTGCCTATATACTTCATTACCGTGCCAAAGCCCTTGAAATAATCGAATGGAGTGTATTTCTTCTGTTTTTTACCCGATCCGCCTTTATTTTTTTCGTTTTTTTCGTCGGTTTTATTTTTCATATCCTTATTATTTTTTTTGTTATTTTCTTCGGGCGAACCGTCGGTATGAGTTCCGGTCTCAGATACATTTTCGGCATTTTCCGTCCCGATCATATTCTTTTTCTTTTTTTGATTGCTATCGGCCTTCATTTTATATCCTTTCGTCCCATATACCGCATTTACCCTGATTTATCTTTTTTTCATGATATCAGATTTTTTTAAATCAAATGGAAAAATAAGTAGAATATTTTGTAAACTATTTTTGCACTATATTATCTTTTCCCACAATATCCGCTATTCTCGACATAACAAAGTCGTTTGAATCGACCATCAACATTTGCCTTTCATATTTTCCGCTCGATGAATCGAAAAATATCAGTGGGGTATTTCCGCCGAAAATGCCTGCAAATGCCTGAACACGCCTGTATTCCTTTGAATCGAGCGACGGGATCTTGACAAAAATACGCTTTGGTTTTGCTTTACTCTCATAAGATGTTTCCTGCCGTTTTGAAGCATCAACTTTTGTCTCTGGCCGCTCGCTCATATCATTGACGTCCTTCGCTGAATTTGTCAGACTGCTCTCGCCTGTCATTTTTTCGATATTCAGCAGTGTCGATACGATCACTGACATCTCGCCGTCATCACGAAGCGAAATATTTCCGTCGATTGCAAGGACAGAACCTTCTGTCAACGACCCGGAATATTTTATATACTGATTTTTAAAGAATATGAGCTCGCACTCCGAATATCTGTCCTCTATCTGAACAAACGCCATTTTTTCACCGCTCGACGTTTTTTTCTCGGTCACTGCGTTTATTATTCCGCATATTCTGACTTTTAATCTGTCACGCTCGGGTTGTTCGTCATCTGTGCCGGCATACCGTGTAATAAACTCCGATACACTCATTGCACCGATTTTTTCGGCAGATGCGGCATATTCGTCATAAAGGTGACCCGAAAAATACATTCCTGTCGTTTTTTTCTCAAGTGCAAGCTTTGCATTCAGTTCCATTTCGGGTGATTCTTTAAGAATGATTTCAGAATCCGAATCATCATTTTCATCATCAAATGAAAAGCCCAGCTGACCGTCCAGATCTTTTTTTCGCTTTTGTGCAATTCTTGCCATCATATCTTCATATGAATACAGCATTGTAGAACGGTTATTTCCAAGCCCGTCAAATGCACCTGAGCCTATCAGCGATTCAATCTGCGTCTTATTCACTCCGCTTCGAAGACGGTTGAGAAAATCATAAAGGCTCTTGAAACTTCCGTTTTTTTCACGTTCTGCAACTATGTTTCCTGCAAAAAGCTCTCCTATATTCCTGATTCCAGAAAGTCCGAAATATATGACATTATCCTTTGCCATAAACGAGATATCCGACATATTTATATTGGGTCCCTCGCATCTTATTCCGCACGCTGATGCCTGTCCTATATATTCCGTGGTTTTATTCGGGTTTCCCGAAACCGATGAAAGGAGTGCCGAGAGATATTGTGCCGGGTAGTGACACTTGAGATAAGCCGCTCTGTATGATGTATATGAATACGCCGCCGCATGGCTCTTGCAGAATGCATACTCTGCAAATTTCGCCATTCGGTCGAATATTTCGTTGGCGACATCAGACGGAACTCCGTTTTTATATGCCCCCGAAACAAAGCCCACACGTTCTTTTTCCATTTCCTCGCTTTTTTTCTTTGCCATGATACGGCGAACGAGGTCTGCCCTGCCGTATGAATATGAGGCGAGCGTACGGAAGATCTGCATGACCTGCTCCTGATATACTATACATCCGTATGTTTCGCTGAGTATATCCTCAAGCATATCTGTTTCATAAACTATTTTCGATTTATCGTTTCTGCATTCGAGGTATCTAGGGATCGTACTCATCGGTCCGGGTCTGAACAGTGAGATCGCAACCATTATATCCTCAATGCTTTTCGGCTTTAGTGATGAGAGCAATTTCTTCATGCCGGATGATTCGAGCTGAAACACGCCCGATGTTGAGCCCTGCGATATCATATCGAAGGTTTCGGCATCGTCAAGCGGAATTGCATCGACAGAAAATGAGGCGTCTGATTTTTGTATCTCTTTCTCTGTACGAGAGATCACCGTGAGATATCTGATTGCCAGAAAATCGAATTTCAGCAGACCTATATCGGCTACTGTATTCATGTCGTACTGCGTTATGATACTGTCTCCGCTTTTGCAAAGCGGAACTATCTCCTCGAGTCGATCTTTGGAAATTACAACTCCTGCCGCATGAACTGAGGTATGTCTCGGCATTCCCTCTATTGCTCTTGAAATATCGATAAGCTTTTTTATTTTTTCATCGGTTTTATATACTTGTGCAAGCTTCTCGTTTCTATCAAGTGCATCATTTATGGTTATATGGAGATCGTTCGGTATCAGTTTGGCAACCGCATCGACATCGGAATAGGGCATTTCGAGCGCTCTGCCGACATCTCTTACTGCCGCCCTTGCGGCAAGTGTACCGAACGTGACGATCTGACACACCCTGTCTTCTCCGTATTTCTCGGCAACGTACCGTATCACATCTTCTCTTCGATCGTCTGCAAAATCGGTATCGAAATCGGGCATACTCACTCTCTCAGGGTTCAAAAAACGCTCAAACAGAAGATTATGCTTTATTGGATCTATCTGAGTGATTCCCGTAAGGTATGCAACAACGCTTCCTGCTCCTGATCCTCTTCCGGGACCTACTGCAATCTTGTTTTTTCTTGCATGATCTATAAAGTCACGTACTATCAGATAATATCCGCTGTACCCCATTTTTGATATCACCATAAGCTCATATATCATTCTGAACTTATAGTCCTCGGGTGTATGCCCCTGCGCAATTCTGCCATCTTTTATCAAAGCGTCCAGCCCATCGCTTGCAAGCTTTCTGAGGTAATTGTCAGCGCTCTGTCCTTCCGGAAGAGGAAACTCCGGGAGAAGTACCTTTCCAAATGCAAAATCAAAATTGCACTTATCTGCAATTTTTACGGTATTTGCTATAGCTTCGGGATACCTTTCAAAAAGCTCTGACATCTCCTGCGAAGATTTCATGTAGTATTCTTCTTTTAAAAATGGATCAGAATCGTTATCCCTATCGTTTTTTATTTTTGACAGCACCCTTTGCACTGCACTGTCGCTCTTTTTTATATAGTGCACATCGTTTGTCGCAACAAGCGGTATATCATACTCCCTTGAAATCGAAATGAGCGTATGATTTACACGCAATTCCTCATCAAGTCCGTGATCATGCATTTCCAGATAGAAATCTTCGCCGAATATCGATTTCATTTCAAGTGCATGTTTTTTTGCCGATGCAATATCGCCAGATAATATATCCTTCGGTATTCTTCCGAAAATACATCCCGACAGTGCGATCAGTCCCTGCGAATGCTCCGAAAGCATCTGCATATCTATTCTCGGCTTGAAATAAAAATTTTCCGTGAACGACTCTGAAACAAGACTTATGAGATTCTTGTATCCCTTTTCGTTTTTGACAAGCAGTACAAGATGTGAATACTCTCTCTCTCGTTCCTTTGCACTCCCAGATGCAAGATACACCTCACACCCTATTATCGGCTTAATTCCCTTTGCTTTACACGCGCGGTAAAATGCCACCGCTCCGTACAAAACTCCGTGATCTGTCAGTGCAACCGCCTTTTGAGAAAGGGCCACAGCCGCTTCCGGAATATCATTTACCCTGCAAGCACCGTCAAGCAGACTATATTCGCTATGCAAATGAAGATGTACAAATTCTGCCATGCTCTCTCTCCTTGTGTGTAGTTAGTGTTCGTTTTATGATCTGGCAAACTTTCTGTAGAAAGTTCATCCCCCGATCAAAAACTTTATTACAGGGGGTAAATTATTGGGGCTTCGCCCGAATGGTGCCTATTTTATATCGCTTGAACTGTAGCCGTCATGTGGTTCCCCCTCCCACAAGGATTAACTAAATGATTGCGAAAATGATGTTCATGCTTCGCTGTCCGTTTCTTCTTCACTCTCATAGCTTTCATTTGCTATCATTTCAAGTTTTTTAAGTCTGTGATTTACTCCTGACTTTGTTATTGGCGGATTATGCAGGTTGGCGATATCAACAAGAGAAGCAAATGGGTTTTCAAGGCGTATGATTGCCGTCGTTCTCAAATCTTCCGGAAGTAAGTCAAACCTCCCGTTTTTTTTGAGTTTTTCAATTGCTTTGACCTGCACTTCTGAACTTCCGATGCTTCTGAACATATTTGCCGTTTCAAAATTATTCAGTCTGTTTGTGGTATTTCTCAGCTCTCTCACAATCTTTTTATCTATAAAATCGAGAGCTGATTTTTGTGCACCTACATATGTCAGAAAATCCTGTATATTATCACTGTCTTTGATATAAACGGTGATCTTTCCGCTTCTTTCTCCGAGCTTTGCATTTATGCCGTTTTCGGCAAGTATTGCAGACAAAAGCTCTGCTGACTGCAATGTAGACGAGCGTATATCGACATGATAGCTTTTGCCGGGATCGCTGACCGTTCCTGCGGCAAGAAATGCCCCTCTCGCAAAACACATCCTGCATGTACTGCATTCAAACAATTCATTATTAACGTTTTCGTTGTCCGAACCGAAATAATCGTACACTGCTAAGGCAGACGCCCTTGCCGCAACAGTCATTTTATAGCTGTTGACAACTTCATCGCCCGATTTTCTCGGTGAAATATATGTGTTCGTTTCAATCCCTGTAAGTGACATCAGAAGTCCTTTGAACAGCTCTGCACTTTTTTCATTTTCGGTGACAAGCTTTATTCTTGTTTTATTGAAAACTCCCGAAAACATGAGCATTCCATATAAAAGGGCTCTTTTACAGCACTTATTCTTTATGTTTTCCGAGGAAATGCTGTTTTTGGTATCCTGTGAAAATGACATCATTCATCCTCGCTCGTATCTCCGAAGAAAATGATTTCGGTTTTCATCTCAACACCGAATTTCTCCATTACACTTCGCTTCACAAGGTCAATGAGATAGAGCACATCGCTTGCCTTGGCATTATCGTTGTTTACGATGAATCCGGCGTGTTTGACCGATATCATAGCTCCGCCGTACATTTTGCCCTTGAGACCACAGTCTTCAATGAGCTTTCCTGCAAAATACCCTTCAGGACGTCGGAAAACAGAGCCTGCCGACGGATAATCGAGCGGCTGTTTTCTGCGGCGACGTGACATATAGTCATCCATCGTAGCTTTTATCTCATCGGGATCTTTCTTTTCAAGCTCAAATGTTGCCTCTGTAATTATCATATTTTTATTATGTGCAAAGACGCTCTCACGGTATGAAAGCTGCATTTCTTCTTTTTCAAGCTTATACACATTCATATCGTCGAGCGAGAGGTATGAAGCCGAAACTATAACATCCGACACCGAATGCTCATAAGCTCCTGCATTCATATATACAGCTCCACCGAGGGTGCCCGGGATGCCGTACATAAATTCGCATCCCGAAAGCGCGGCTTTCTGTGCGTATTTTGCCATATCGCCTACTCTGACGCCGCATTCTGCCGAGATCCTGTTTTCTCTTCTCGAAATTGAAAACATTTTCGATGTGATTATCAATACACCGTGCCATCCGTCATCGGAAAACAGGATATTTGAACATCTGCCGAACACTGCAAAATCGACCGATGATTCCTTTGCAAGGAGCAGTACTCTGCGGAGTGCGTATGATGATTTGGGGTAGACGACAAGTCGACACTTTCCGCCGATCTTAAATGTAGATATATCGGCAAGCATGACATTCTCGGCATATTCGACCATTCCCGATCCGCAAAGCGAAAGAATGCCTTCCTTGAATGTTTTATATGATTCGGATGATTCGTATGACATGATTTCTCCCATCCTCCCAAAATCTATTAGGTGTTTATCGGTATTTATAAGATACTTATATCATTATATTCAGAATCAGCCGATAATAAACTTACGGAAGATCTTCTTTCCTTTTTTAATGACAACTCCGTCACCTGTCAGCTCATCCTGCGTGACTGCGGCGTCAAAACGCTCGACCTTATTCTCGCCGATCGATACACCGCCCTGCTGAACAAGACGCTTTGCTTCACCCTTTGAGGGAGCCATGCCGCCGAGCACCATAAGATCGACTATCTGAATTTTGCCGTCTGTGAGTGCGTCCGCTGAAACTGTTGTTGTAGGCATATCGGCTCCGCTTCCTGCACCGAACACTGCCCTTGCTGTTTCGATTGCTTTATTTGCTTCATCCTCGCCGTGTACAAGCTTTGTAAGCTCATATGCGAGAATCTCTTTTGCCTTATTCAGCTGGCTTCCTTCCCATGAAGCCATTTTTTCAATCTCTTCAACAGGTATAAATGTAAGCAGTTTCATACACTTGATGACATCGGCATCATCGACATTTCTCCAATACTGGAAGAACTCATAAGGTGTTGTTTTCTCGGGGTCAAGCCATACGGCACCCTTTTGCGTCTTACCCATCTTCTTTCCTTCAGAATTGAGAAGAAGTGTAATTGTCATGGCATGGGCATCCTTGCCGAGCTTTCTTCTTATAAGCTCTGTTCCGCCGAGCATATTGCTCCACTGATCGTCTCCGCCGAACTGCATATTGCATCCGTATGTCTTGAACAGATGATAGAAGTCGTATGACTGCATTATCATGTAATTAAATTCAAGGAATGACAGACCTTTTTCCATTCTTTGCTTATAACATTCGGCACGGAGCATATTATTGACCGAGAAGCAAGCTCCGACATCACGCAATACATCCACATAATTCAGTCTTAAAAGCCAATCGGCATTGTTTACCATTATAGCTTTATCCTCACCGAATTCAATAAAACGTGACATCTGCTTTCTGAAGCATTCACAGTTGTGTGCTATCGTTTCGGATGTCATCATCTGTCTCATATCGCTTCTGCCCGACGGGTCGCCTACCATTGCAGTTCCGCCGCCTATAAGCACAACAGGCTTATTTCCTGCCATCTGAAGACGTTTCATAAGACAAAGTGCCATAAAATGTCCGACATGCAGAGAGTCGGCTGTGGGGTCGAATCCGATATAGAATACCGCCTTTCCGGCGTTGACCATGGTTTTTATTTCTTCTGCGTTTGTAGTCTGTGCAATAAGTCCTCTTGCAACAAGCTCTTCGTAAATTTGCATTTCAGTGTCTCCTTATTATGTTTGTTCCTCGTTTTTTTCATTAAACAAGATTAATCGTTATTAGTTTTTTTATTTTTTTCAATCATTTCACGGGCTGATCTTCTTATCGAATCGGTGATCTCGATTCCCCCCATGATTCTGGAAAGCTCCTCAACACGTTCATCATCTGACAGCTTTGTCAGTCTTGTGACCGTTCTTCCGTCCTGTTCGCCCTTGGCTATTTTGATATGTGAATCGGCACACGATGCGACCTGAGCCGAGTGCGTAACACAGAAGACCTGTGCCCGTCCAGATATCGCACTTTCTCTTAGCTTTATTCCGATCTTTTCGGATGTCTTACCCGAAATACCGGTATCTATCTCGTCAAATATCATCGATTCGATTCCGTATTTATCGGCAAACACACAGCAAAGTGCGAGCATTATTCTCGATATTTCACCGCCGGACGCAATTTTGGCAAGCTCCTTCATATCCTCTCCGACATTGGGGGATATAAGAAATCTTACATTGTCACAGCCCTCGGAACTCAACCTGACATTTCCGCTCGGGAGCAGTTGTTTCGTGATCTCCACTTCAAATCTGACTTTTGGAAGGTCAAGAAATGCGAGCTCTTCAAGCACCTTCTTTGAGAAATCCTCTCCGGCTTTTTTTCTTTTTTGCGTCATTTCATCGGCAAGCAAAAAGGCTCTTTCCGAAAGCTTCGCAAGCGTTTCCTTATACTGTTCGCAAAGCTCGCCCGACTTTGAAACTCTGCGGAAGGTTTCGAGTGCGTTTGACTTATATTCGTTCAGATCACCGTATTTTTTTGTCAGTCTGTCTATAACCGAAAGTCTTTCATCTATCTTGGCAATTGCCTGTTCGGGATCGTCCGAGTCGGATATATCGCAATACGCCGAAATATCATCGCAAATACCCTCAAGCTCTGCCGATACCGAGCGCAGACGTTCAAGCAGTTCTCCCGAGCTTTCGATACTGTCCGATATTTTCATAAGCGAGCCCTCGGCAAGCCTGATGAGATCTATAGCACCAGGTACATTATCCGCACCCTTTATTGTACGTTCAATCGCCGATACATTCTTAAAGATCTTTGCCGAACCCCTGAGAAGTGCACGGCGTTCGTCAAGCTTTTGTTCTTCGCCTTCTTTTATGTTGGCATCGTTTATTTCCGCCAATGCCGATTTCATCACAGGGATCCTATGAGCGTTCTCCTTAATAAAGTTCGCCTCTGTTTTGAGCTTATTCTTGACCGAGTTCATTTCGTTAAAAACCGAAAGATATTCCGATTTCAACTCGCCGATGCAGGCATATCTGTCCAGAAAGCCGAGGTGAGACTGTGTATCAAGCAGTTTCATGCTGTCATGCTGACCGTGGATAGCTATAAGCTGATCCCCTATCTCACGCAGAGCAGAGGACGAGACTGCTTTTTTCCCTATTTTAGCTCTGCTCTTTCCGTCAAGTGTTATATATCTTGAAATGATAATATTTCCGTCTTCGTCAGGAGCAATATCGAGCTCTTTTAATTTGATCAAAATTTCGTTGCCGATATCAGAAAAGATTGCACAGACATACGCCTCATTTTCGCCCGAACGTATAAGCCTTTTATCAGCCTTCGCTCCGAGTATCAATCGTATCGAATCAATAATTATAGATTTTCCGGCACCGGTTTCGCCCGTAAACACTGTGAATCCGCATGAGAAATCCACATCAAGCTCTTTTATCAGGGCGATATTTTCAATATGAAGTGAATCAAGCATTATGACCTTTTATTTCTTTAATTTATGTTTATTTTTTATCATTCTCAGGTTCTGCACCCTGGTCTTCACGTTGATATCAAGCAGATTACGCTTCTTTTGAGAAGGTAATTATCAGGCTGACATTAAAATTTTGCCAATATGTAACGCAGACGACATCCCAACCAAGCTTTGCCATATCATTCATTACTTTTTCTGCGTTTTTCTTTGAAGTTTCTACCACTTTATATTCTTTCATAACTGTTATGCTTTCATTTTTGTTTTACAATTTTACAAACGGATAAATTCGGTTATGCGGGTTGCAAGACGTTCTGCAATGGCAGGCGTTTTAGCGGCAACAAATACAGTATCGTCACCTGCTATCGTTCCGATTATCTCAACAAACCCCAGCGAATCAACCCCTGTTGCAACAGCCATACCCATACCGTTTTTTGTCTTGATGATTACAAGATTACCTGCCGCTTCCACAGATGTTGCGATTCCAGAAAGCATAACGCTCAGCTTATCATCGGGCCCCGGCTCGTTAGTTTTAGGCAGGATATATCTGCATTTTCCTCCGCCATCCGAACTTTTGACAAGCCTCAGTTCCCTTATATCTCTCGACACGGTTGCCTGAGTGACCTTGTAGCCCTTTTCTCTGAGTTTTTGTATCAGCTCATCCTGTGTCACTATCGTTTCGCTTGATATGATGCTGATGATCTCGTTTTGTCGGCTGTTTTTCATTATTATGACTATCCTTTCTTGTGGAATTGGGGCTTCGCATCGGTGGCGAAAGCCACAAAACACTGTCTGAAAAATTTATTTTTCAGACTTGTATATACCTTTCATATTTCATGGAAGCTTTGTTTTTCAATCGATCAAATACCCCGGTGGGCATTAATTTTATTTTCGGTTATTTTTTAAAAGCACAAATATATTCGATATTTCCGTCGGAGCCCTTTATCGGAGATACTTCAACTCCTATCAGCCCGAACCCCTGAGATGTCGCACTTGAGACCACGGTATCGACTGCTTTTTTTCTTACACTCTCGCTCTTGACTATTCCGCCTTTTGAAATTCCGTTTCTGCCTGCTTCAAACTGCGGCTTTATAAGCGACACGAATATACCGCCGTCCTTTAATATGCTGTATGCGTTATTGTGTATCAGAGTCTGAGAGATAAAAGACAGATCGCAGACCGCAATATCAACCTTTTCGCCGAGTGTACTCTCGCACAGATCTCTTGCGTTGAAATTCTCGATAGATCTGACGCGTAGATCTGAGCGAAGCTTCTCGTGAAGCTGATCGCTTCCGCAATCTACCGCATAAACCCTTTTTGCTCCGTTTTGCAAAAGGCAGTCTGTAAATCCGCCGGTCGATGCTCCGATATCTGCACAGACCTTGTCTTTGATATCCAAAGAAAATGCCTTTATTGCTCCTTCGAGTTTGAATCCGCCTCTTGAGACATACGGCATTCCCTGCCCGAGCAGTTCGACCTTACGCCCTTCAACATCTGTTGACGGCTTCGTGCAGACCCTACCGTCCACAAGCACGAGCGAATTGTCGATAAGATATCTCCCCTTCTGCCTTGTCGGTGCAAGTGAGCTTTGAACAAGATAACAGTCAAGTCTCATTTTGTTCTTTCAAGCAGATAACTGACAAGCTCGGTTATTACCTCTGCATTCTCAAATTCCTCTGCATACGATTTGGCAATTGTGCAGTATTCCTCAGCGATCTGTTTCGCCTTTTCTATCCCGAAAAGTGTGCAAACTGTGGTTTTCCCGTTGGATACATCCGACCCCGGCTTTTTACCCATAACCTCAAATTTTCCGGTAACATCAAGTATATCGTCAATGATCTGGAATGTCATACCGAGTGCCCTGCCGTATTCAAGAGCGGCATTCTCAAGCTCGTCCGAGCCGCCTGCGGCACAAACACCGAGCATACATGCCGCCTTAAAAAGTCCGCATGTTTTTCCCTCATAAATTCTCTCGAGTGAATAAAGCACCGCATTTTCATTTGTGTCCGCAAGATCCAACACCTGTCCGCCGACCATTCCGTCCGGACCTGCAAAGCGTGCAAGCAGACCGACAGCTTTAATATTCTTGTCCGGGCTGAGCTTTGCGTTAGCAATAGCTTCAAACGCTCTCGTAAGAAGTCCGTCACCGGCAAGAAGTGCAAGTGCATCCCCGAAGACCTTGTGATTTGACGGCTTTCCACGCCTCATATCATCATTGTCCATGCACGGAAGATCGTCATGTATCAGCGAATAGGCATGTATCATTTCAACAGCCGCTGCAAAGTCAAGTGCATCCTCTTCATTTCCGCCGCATGCAGAGCAAAATTGCATTGCAAGAAAAGACCTGATGTGTTTTCCGTTTCCGAGACAGGTATATTCCATAGCCTCAACAAGATCCTCACAGTAGTGTCTGCCGCCAACGAGCAGTGACAGACGTTCCTTGACCTTTGATGCATTCTCTGATATCAGCTTCTCAAGTCCAGCATTTGTCATTTGTTATTCTCCTTTTTGTTCATATTTTGTCCGGGATAGCTTTATAAGTTCTGTTGCTCAGTTATCGTAATCGGTTGTTTCTCCGCTTGCCTTATCGGTCACTATCTTTATTTTTCGCTCGGCTGTATCGAGCTTTTCCCGACAAAATGCAATCAGCTTTACACCTCTGGAATAGAGTTCTATCGATTCGTCCAGACTTTGTGTACCCGATGCCATTGTGTTGCTGATTTTTTCAAGTTCTTTCATTGCATTTTCAAAGGAAAGCGCTTCGTTTATTTTTTCAGACATAAAATATCCCAACCTTATTTCAGTACTTTGTATTTTTGACTTATATGTTTTCATTTTTATCGATATCTGTAACCTCTGCTCTCACGCTTCCGTTTGACATCATAATATCGATTCTGTCCCCAATGGCAACATTTTCAACACGTGTTACCTCTTTACCGTCGGTCTTCACAAGACAGAATCCTCTTGTGAGCACCGAAAGCGGATTGAGTGCATCAAGTCTGACTGCCGCCGCCTTAAGCTCACTTTTACACAGATCGATCTTTGATGATATGCTGCCTGATATCATTTTTTCTAAGGTTTCTATCTCGTTTCGTTTTTCTGCAAGCAGAATATCAGGAGATCTTGATTCCATAATGCTTGCATAGGAAGACAGCGTCATTTCATATTTTTCGATCACAGACGAAGCGAATGAAAAAAATCTTACAGAGTAACCGTCGAGCACCTCTGAGAGCATTTTTCCGTCAGGCGTTGCAAGCTCCGCCGCCGCTGAGGGTGTGGGAGCACGTTTATCGGCAACGAAATCACAGAGCGTAAAATCGGTCTCATGTCCGACCGCAGAAATTATCGGAAAATCGCAGTCAGCCATCATTCTGACAAGTCTTTCGTCATTGAATGCCGAAAGGTCTTCTCCTGAGCCGCCTCCCCTTCCTATGATCAAAAGATCTATTCCACCGTATGTTCTGAAATATGTGAGTGCCTCGCAAAGCTCTGTTGCAGCATTTTCACCCTGAACAAGAGATGGGCAGATGATTATCTCGGCGGATTTATACCGCCTTCCCGTGACATCAAGGATATCCTGAAGTGCCGCACCTTTTGCCGATGTGATAACACCTATCATACTGGGAAACTCGGGTATTTTTTTCTTTCTTTCCTCGTCAAAAAGTCCTTCAGATAAGAGCTTTTTTTTGAGTTTTTCAAACTCTTCGGCTTTTTTTCCGGCTCCGTCCTCAAGCATTGCACTCACATATATCTGATATGCACCGCTCTGCGAATATACGCCAAGCTTTCCAAAAGCCCTGACCTTCATTCCGTCACACGGCATAAACTTAAGTGTCCTCGCCTGAGAGCGAAACATCACTGCACGGATCACACCGCCTTCATCTGTCAGCGAAAAATACATATGTCCTGACGAAGGGTAGTATTTGAAGTTTGAGATCTCGCCCTTAATACACAGCGAAGAAAGAATTTCATCGCTCGACACAAGCATATTCAGATATTCATTCACCTGACTGACAGTCAGTTCACCGTATGATCGATCCATCCGTCACCTGTTATATTAATTACTTTAATCGGTCTATTTAAAATCAAGATTGTTTGTGAAAATTGTTTTGAATATTTTTCAATGGACTTTCTATATATTCCCTCTCGCACAGCAGTGCAATACCTGCGGCGTTGTCACAGGAAAATTCGGGCATTGCAAAATACCCTCCGTATTTCTTGCCGAGCGACTCTTTGATTATCGAACAGCTCATGACGCCGCCCGAAAAGAGCATGGGAATATCTCCGAATTCTGCACGCAGATTCTCGCAAATCCTGTCAAGCGTTGCTCTGACAAACTCAATGGCATATGCGGCAACATCTTCACGTGACGCACCCTTTTCAATAAGCTCAGAGACCTTGTTTTCCCCACCCGAAAGATTGCATTCAAAGCCTTTTACCGAAATCTTTGCCTTCATCGGTTTGACGCCGATCGCAAGCTTTTCAAGCTGAGCTCCGCAGGGAAAAGGTATCCCGAGCATGACGCCTGTCCTGTCAATGAGCTGTCCGGCGGTCAGATCTAGTGTTCCCCCGATGATATCAATTTTACCGCCGTTTTCACCGTCAAACATCAGAACCTCACTCGTGCCGCCCGACATATGGAAGGCAATAAAGCGACCTGTGCAAAGCTGTAATGCCCCCGATGAATAGAGTGCGGCATATATATGTCCTCTCTGATGAGAGAATCTGTAAAGAGGTATTCCCGAGGTGCAGCTGACTGCACTTGCCGCCGCAACACCTGTGAGGAAGCAGGGCATATACGAGCCTTCGGCATCCCTTGGTGTCGCCGAAACGCCGACAGCTTCAATTTTCTCTCCTATTTGATCACGAAGCTGATCAAATAGGATCGGCAGATTTTTTGTGTGCGAAAAGACAGCATCGCTCTGTCTTGTACCCCGATTTCCGCTCGCTACGAAAACAGGCAATTTCAAATTTGCAATTATTTTGCCGTCCCTGCACAGGGCAAGCGATGTCGTATAATTACTTGTATCAACACCGAGAAAAAGCGGCATTATTTCTTCAGTCCTTCCGAGCCGGCTATGGCATTGAGAATTCCGTTCACAAACTTAGCCGCCTTCTCATCGTCATATTTTTTGGTAAGCTCAAGTGCTTCATTGATCGAAATATTGTAAGGAATATCACTTCTCATAGTCATTTCGTATACCGAGATCCTCATAATCGAAATGACCACTCTTGATAAACGTGAGACAGACCAGCCCGATGAATGGGATTCGATCTTTTTGTCGATCCCGTCAAGGTTTTCACTAATTGCCGTAAAAGCTTCTCTGACATAAGCATCATCCTGCATACACCTGTGTTCCAGCGCCTCGGCGTATACTGCCGCAGGATCGCTGTCCATTTTATAGGTGTATTCAAAAATAAGTGTAAATAGATTTTCTCTTGCTTCTCTTCTGTTCATAAAATCTCCATTCCGCCGCCTTGCAGCGGCACAAAAAGTTATGAAATTCTCCTTAAAATGGGGCAGATCTCATTTTTAAGGAGAATTTGTGCGTGAAACAGAATACTTCAAAACTGAATAAACATAACTTTCACGCTAAGCTCCCCGTCAAGAAACGCACTCTGCGTAAATTTATACATATTAATTATACAACAATTAAAATCAATTGTCAATAAAAAAAGAAGAGCTTTCTTCATTTTTTGTAAAAAAATTCATCGTGCGGGGATGCATTTGAAATTCAATCTTCACTTATTATTGTATTATTATGATAAAACACTTGACTTAAACCGAAAAGTGGTGTATAATACAAATGTATATTTATATTTGTCCGATTGCAAAATCGGTTTTGGGAGTTTGAGACAGGGCAAATAATAATTTGCAGAAAGACCGTCCAACAGATCGGGGGAGTCATGCAACTGACTGCATGGCGATAAAAGAATCATGGGAAGAAAAAACAGTGATAAAATAAAAAAAATAAAGGTCGGCTTTGTGTCGCTTGGATGTCCGAAAAATCAGGTAGATACCGAGAGGATGCTTGCACTCATAGATGCCGATGATTCATACGAAATAGTCACCGAAGATATTGAAGCTGATGTCGTAATAATCAACACCTGTGCATTTATTGAATCGGCGAAACAGGAAAGCATAAACAACATTCTCGACATTGCATGGCTCAAAGAAAATCGCAGTCTTAAGGGAATAATCGTAACGGGATGTCTTGCCGAGCGATACCGTGAGAAGATTTTTGAGCAGCTGCCCGAAGTTGATGCGCTTCTCGGTGTCGGAAGCTGTAACGAGATTACAAGAGCGATAAAGCAGATATTGAAGGGAAAACGTTTTTCATCGTTTGAAGACAAGGATCTCTGCCACTTGGGCGGAGAAAGGATCCTGACCACTCCCTTCTATTCGGCATACCTTAAAATAGCCGAAGGCTGTGACAACAGATGCACATACTGTGCAATACCGATGATCCGTGGGAAATTCCGTTCAAGACCCATGGAGGAGATTATTGAAGAAGCGATCAAGCTCGACAATTCGGGCGTCAAGGAGCTGAACATCGTAGCACAGGATACAACAAGATACGGTCTTGACCTTTACGGCGAATACAAGCTCGCAGAGCTGATACGAAGGATCAGCGAAAAAACGAGCATTCCGTGGATACGGCTTATGTATTGCTATCCAGATAAGATCACTGACGACCTTATAACCGAGCTCAGAGAAAATCCCAAGCTCATTAAATATATCGACCTTCCGATACAGCATATTTCAGACAGAGTGCTGAAAAAAATGAACCGTCACGGCGGATCCGAGATTATAAAGGATACCGTAAAGCGTCTGCGCGAGGGTGTCCCCGGAATCGTGATCAGAACGACTGTTATTGTCGGATTTCCCGGAGAAACAGACGAAGAATTCACCGAATTGTGCGAATATGTAAAGGAAGCGGAATTTGACCGCTTCGGAGCTTTTACATATTCACGTGAGGAAGATACGCCGGCATACCGTATGCACGGACAAATCGATGAACAGCTCAAGCAGGACCGTTATGACATTATAATGCAACAACAGCAGACGATCAACGAAAGGCTGAGCAAAAAAATGATCGGCTCGACAGTTCAGACGATCGTTGAAGGATATGATCCCGTATCGGAGGTCTTTTTCGGAAGATCGGCATTTGACGCCCCCGATATCGATACAAAGGTCTATTTTAAAGGAAACAGACAGCTCCGTGTCGGATCATTCGTGAATGTGAAAATATCGGAATGCGTAGATTACGATCTTTACGGAGACCTTGTGTAGAAAAAATGACAAATCAGGTTAAGGATGAAAACATATAGAATGAACACACCGAACAAACTGACGCTGGCAAGACTGACAGCCGTTCCCCTTTATACGGTACTGCTTTTTCTGCCGATAGACCAGACGCTCCGTAATATCGGTGCGACACTGATATTTCTCGCTACTGCAATTACCGACTTTCTTGACGGACATATTGCAAGAAAATATGATCTGATTACAGATTTCGGGAAATTTCTTGACCCAATAGCCGATAAAATGATGATCTTCGGCGGAATGTGCGGACTGATATATATTTACAGCGACAACAGAGCATTTTTCATTTGCCTGCTTATTGCCTCCTTTATTTTCTTTTTCCGTGAGATCGGCGTTACGACGCTCAGAATGGTGACGAATACAAAAAAGGGAGTTGTTATTCAGGCAAGTATATATGGTAAGATCAAAACCGTTTCACAAATAGCATTTATAATGGCGGCACTTCTTGAGCCTGTATTGTTCGGAAAACTTATTTTGTTCGACACAAAAATGATCATCAGCTATATTCTTATGGGACTTATGACGGTAATGACAGTTATCTCGGGAATACAGTACCTGAGAGCATATATGCCGTTTATTGATACAAAAAAATAAAATACACCAATTTGAAGGAGCAACATAATGAAGCTTGTAATTCTTGCGGCTGGAATGGGATCAAGATACGGAGGACTTAAACAACTTGAGCCCGTAACGAAACATGGCGAATTTATCATTGATTTTTCATGCTTTGATGCAATACGTACAGGATACGACGAGATCATATTCATAATAAAAAGAGAAAATCTTGAGCTGTTCAGGGAGTCTGTCGGTAAGAGAGTCGAAAAACACATAAAGGTCAGTTATGCATTCCAGGACGTCGGTATGCTCCCCGAAGGATATAAAATTCCCGAGGGAAGAGTCAAACCGTGGGGAACAGGTCATGCTCTTCTTTGTGCAAAAGACAATGTCGGAAAAGATTTTTTCAATGTGATCAACGCCGATGACTTTTACGGAAGTGATTCTTTTTCAAAAATATCCGAATTCTTCAAAGGTAAGGATATAAATTCGTCCGAATGCTGTATGGCGGGATATATTCTGAAAAATACACTCACCGAAAACGGAAGTGTTTCAAGAGGAGTATGTCAGTGTGGGCAGGAGAATATTCTTTCAAGCGTTACCGAAAGAACCAAGATCATGCGTGAAAATGGCGAAACGGTATACTATGAAGACGGAAATGCGGTAAAAATCGATGAAAATTCATATGTATCAATGAATTTCTGGGGATTCACGCCCTGCTTTTTCGAGGAGCTCGAAAACGGATTCAAACATTTTCTCGATACATTGACACCAGAGAATGCACTGAAGGGTGAATATTATATACCGCTCGCTGTAACAAATACAATAAACAAAGGAAAATGCAGTTTCAAGGTTATCCCGGTTCACTCAAAATGGTTCGGAGTTACCTATCACGAAGATAAGCCGTCGGTTGTGAACGGAATCGGAAAGCTCATAGAGAGCGGCAACTATCCCGACGGACTCTGGGATTGAGCCTGACTACATGATAACAATAAATATAAAAGGCAATAATAGATTATGTTAATTCTCGGAATAGAATCATCCTGCGATGAAACCGGTGTATCAGTAGTACACGTGAGTGAGATCAATTCAAAACCTCAACTGACCGTTCTTTCAAACGAGATAGCATCATCGGTCGGACAGCATGCACTTTACGGTGGGGTCGTACCCGAAATCGCAAGCAGAGCACACGCTGAAGCCATTACACCGCTTTGCTATCGGGCACTCGAAAAAGCAAATGTAACAATACACGAAATAGATGCAATTGCAGTTACTGCCCTACCGGGACTTATCGGTGCCCTCCTCGTCGGGGTCAATTTTGCAAAATCCCTTGCATACGCATACGGGAAGCCGCTGATTCCCGTAAATCATATATTGGGTCATGTTGCATCATGCTATCTGACAGAAGATAAACCCGAACCTCCCTTTTTCGCTATGGTCACATCAGGCGGTCACTGTTCAATAATGAAAATAGATGACTATACAACCGCCGAAACTGTAGGCAGAACGCGAGACGATGCGGTTGGGGAGTGCTTTGACAAGGTAGCAAGGGTTATGGGAATGCCATATCCCGGAGGTGCCGAAATGGACAGAATAGCCTATCTCGGAAATCCCGATGCCATTTCATTTCCGAGTCCGGCAATATCGGGAGATACACTTGATCTCTCATTCTCGGGGCTCAAAACAGCTGTTCTGAATTATCTGAACTCTGCATCACAGAAAGGAATCGAAGTCAATAAAAACGATATTGCCGCGTCGTTCTCAAAGTCAGTGTGTACATCAATAGTCAAAAAGCTTGAACTTGCATATCGCAGGTATCATTTCAATCAGTTTGTACTGTCGGGCGGTGTCTCGGCGAATTCGCATCTGAGATCGGCAGTTCTATCGTTCGGAAAAAGGCATGGCATTAAAATATTCATGCCGGAACGCTCGCTCTGCGGAGACAACGGTGCGATGATAGCCGCACAGGGATATTTTGAATTCAAAAAAGGAAACACAGCAGATATAGATCTGAACGCATCCTCATGCTGTGATATATGAATCGGTTTTCAATTTTGAATTGATGCCGATACTACCCATGATATAAGGGCAAAATGAAAGGAATCGGCGTATATGAGTGCTCTGCCGCAAATATTCGGAAACAGTGAAACAATAGCTTTTTTTGAAAAAGCCATAGCCGAAAAAAAGCTTGCCCACGCCTACATAATTGAGGGAAGCCGTGGAAGCGGAAAATCAACTCTTGTGCGTTCACTGTGCGTCATGATTTCGGGAAACACAGAAAACGGGAGTATGGCAGAAAAGATCATATCGGGCGCTTGCCCCGATGTGAGCGAATATTCAATACCCGAAAAGAAAAAATTTATACCAATAGAATCGATACGTGAGATAAAAGCGGCAGCTTATATCAAGCCGTCCGAGCTTGATGTACGTATCTTTATAATAAATGATGCCGATATGATGACAATTCCGGGTCAGAATGCATTGTTGAAGCTCCTTGAGGAACCGCCGAACAATGTATTTATATTCTTACTCTGCGAAAATTCGGCAGGACTTTTGCCTACGGTTCGATCACGTGCCTCAATTTTCAGAATGCAGAGATTCACGCAAGACGAGATGGTGTCATACCTATCATCACTCAAAAAGTACAGTGAAGAAGAAATAAGATCAGCCGCAAACAAAGCAGACGGATGCATAGGCAGAGCAACCGATTTCTTGTCGTCAAAAAATCGAAAAAACGAAAATGATCTCGTCGAAAAAATTATTTTTTCTGTCAGCAACGGCGATTTTCCGTCACTTATTTCGTCCTGCAATGCCCTCAGCAATGACAAATCGGAATTGAGCAGATCACTTGCACTGCTTGATACGGCACTGCGTGATATGATACTCGCATCGATCGGAAAAACAACATTTTCGTATTATTCATCGAGCGATGAAGCGATAAAATCAAGAGGTATGCTTACAAAAAAAAGTCTGATCATGATGCGTGAATGCATATCAACTGTCAGAAGCGAAATAAATTATAACCCAAACATCCAAACCGTGAAGTCAATTATTGCCAAACGACTTATGAGGGCGGCAAGAGGCTGAACGTAAAGAGAGGAATTTTTCCAATGAGCGAAGAAAAGAAATCAGAACAAAAAAATAACGGTGTAAAGCATAAACACAATCGGTATAAAGCAAAAGGCGGAGCAGAAAACATTCAGGAAAAGAAAAAAGAGCAAACGCTTGTCGCTAAAGATGCCCCAGCAACAAAAACATCTGCTGAAAAGTCCGCAAATCATCTGCCTGAACAGCCGGCAGGGAATGCTGAACGGAACGCAGATAAGCCGAATGCAAATAAAAATAAAAACAGACAAATTATAAATAAAACAGTGCAGGCCAAAAAAGCCGAAAACACACAGAAAAGCCGTCAGGAAGTGCAACACACCCGTGACTCCCTTCAAAAACAGTCAACTCCTGAAAGCGTAAATAAAAATCAGAAAACCGGTCAAACACAGTCACCGGATCAGAAAAAAGATTCAAACCAAAACCACACAACCGACAAGAATCAGGGCATCAAACCGAATCAAAGCAAAAACCGTAACAAAAACGAGGTTCCACAGAAAACTCAGGATGCGGCAAACAATCAGAAATCAAAGAATCAGAATCAAGGAAAGCCGACAAAAAAACGCAACGACAGACCCGTAAAAAAACAGCCGGCACAGTTCAACGGTGAATTCACCGATTTCTCAGAAGGATCCTTCGTTTCAGACAGGTCCGCTTTGTACACCGAAGCTATTCCTGCAAATAAATCGATACTGTCGCAGGGAACATATGAGCCGATGAAATCGGATATTGAGTACGGCAAAGACGCTCCGTTCACCGACTTTTCGGTCGCATTTTCCCCGAGCGGAATTGAAAACAAACCAGATACAGAAACAAAAGAAGATTTTACAAATGCCGCCGAAGAAAATACCGAGAGCTGTATTGTTATAGGAATCAAATTCCGCTCGTCAGGAAAGGTGTATTATTTTGATCCGGACGGAATTGAATATAAGCCAGATACATTTGCAATCGTAGAAACAACGCGTGGAATTGAATACGGATATGTTGCATCCGGCAATCACGCCGTTCCCATTACATCGGTGGTGAATCAGTTACGTAAGGCAATACGCCCTGCAACAAAAGCGGACAAGGAGCATTTCGCCGAAAACTGCAAAAAGGAAAAAGAAGCGGCGGCAATCTGGACAGAAAAGGTAGCTCAGCATAACCTTGCTATGAAGCTCGTCGATGTTGAATACACCTTTGACAATTCCAAGCTTCTCTTCCATTTCACAGCCGAAGGAAGAATTGATTTCCGTGATCTTGTAAAGGATCTCGCATCGCTCTTCCGTTGCAGAATTGAGCTCAGACAAATGGGAATCAGGGATGAGGCGAAGGTTCTCGGCGGACTCGGAATTTGCGGAAGACCTTTGTGCTGTGCAACATTTCTACCCGACTTTGCACAGGTTTCCATCAAGATGGCAAAGGAGCAGACGATCTCCCTGAATTCAGCCAAAATATCCGGAAACTGCGGAAGGCTTATGTGCTGTCTTAGATACGAACACGAAACATATTCCGAAGCAATAAAACGCACTCCGGCAGTAAATTCTGTTGTCAACACTCCTCAAGGGAACGGGGTTATCGTCGAATCAAAGCCCCTTCTCGAGCTTGTGAAGGTCAGACTTGATTCCAACCCGGATGCAATTCCGAGCGTATTCAGACTTGAAGAGATCAACATAATAAAACATGCTGATAATCATTTTGACAACAATGATGAATAAGTAATCAAACTTATCACGGCATATATTTATAAAAGCTCTTAAATCGGCTTATTTTAATAAAAAATTCTCTGTCGATTCACCCGATAATGAAACGGCAGAGTTTTTTTAAAGTCGATCAATTAATTCCGGATCATTTAAGATACGGACAAATCAACTATTGGTTGATAAACAAACGGTACGCTCTATTGTATTCAATAAAAAAAATGATATAATGGATATGTATATGTAAATATTGGTGTCTGTTATTGATGAAGTAAAGCACATTTTATTCACGATTGCCATTTGAGACTATCAAAAACGCTTTCAGACACATTTTGACTATTAAACAAGGAGTAATTTAATGAATTTAGGAAACAACATAAAGTATTTGAGACAAAGAAAAAATTTAACTCAGACTGAAGTAGGAAATCGGCTCGGAGTTTCAAGTCAGGCGGTTTCAAAATGGGAAACAAATGCAAATACTCCCGATATTTCCCTTCTTCCTGAAATTGCTTCGATTTTCGATGTATCTATTGACGCTCTCTTTCTTGAGAATATAGAGAGTTCCTGCTATATTTCAGATATCGCTCCCTTTGTAAAGGATGATGATATAATAAGAGTTTTCCAGATGCAGGGAAAAAAATTAATTAAAGTCTCATCTGCATTTTCGCCCGATGACCCTCCTATTGAAATCGAATTTCCGCATGATTGCAACGAAAGAACAGGGAGTTCCAAGGTTGAAATATACGGACATATTATTTCAGATTCTTCAATCAACGGAGATGTCGTCTGCTATCAGGGTATACATTGCTCACAAATCAACGGCAATGTCAGGGCAAACGGAGATATCAGGGTCAATGAGCTGAATTCGCAAAGTATAATATGTAACAACATAGCAGACTGCTATAAAATCAACGCAAAAAACATTGAATGTGCAGGAAAGATTGAATCGGCAAATCTGACATGCGATCAGGTCATATATAAATCATAAACAAAATCATATCGTGATTTAACCTATTGGAAACAATCAAAAACTCTCAAAATGCCGAGTTGTTATGAGCGATCCCATAAGTCTGATATGAAAATGAGTCCTTAAAACACTTTAACAATGATATAACGGGGGCTGAGTCAAACGCATTTCAAAAGCGAATGACTCAGCCCCTATTATGTTATCATATAGTATTATAACGATTTAAAGAAAGAATCGAATGCGTCGGTGTATTCCACATTCAAGGATCCTGACCTTTCGGTCATGATCTTCAGATATTCCGAATATTTGAAATTTTCTCTGAGAGAATCCAAATTTTCATTCACATATTCTTCGTCAATGGCTACACGCTTTGTAATACACCAGCCAAGCTCACACTTATAGACCCCGGATACTTCACCGATCTTCAACGATCTCACCTTCTCCTCGAAAAAGCTGAGCATGGTCAACGGTGCAAAATATCTGTCACCGACATACGCATCAACGCTATACTTTTCAGCAAGCTGATATATGCTCTCACCAGATTCAATACGCAAAGCAATACTCTTTGCAAGCTCTTCCCCCTTCAGGTCAGGATCGTCAGGATCGAACGAATCATCACTTATGACAATATTTACTGCCGCAAGGAAACTCTCATTCAATGCCTTTTCAAAAGCCGCATTGCTCGAATCAATTATCATCGATCTCTCGAGTGTCATATATCCGTACAAAAGCTCCTGAAGTCGATCGTAATACAATGAATCATACAGCATCTGCTCCGACATAAAGTGCTTATCGAGAGCTTCAAGAAACTCCTCATCGGAATCATACGAATCTTTTAATTCGACAATTTCCTCCTGAATCTGCTTGATATCTTCTTCGGGCAGTGTCATTCTATACTCTTTGATCGTTTCTATCACTGCAACGATATCACGAAGAGTGTCCTCAACGGTCTGTTTCAGCTCCTGCTCGGTATACTCCGGTGAATTCTGTCTGTATGAACAGTAGTAATATCTGTACATATCGGCAGTTATCGGCGTTTTACTTATATTCATCACAACCGTTTCATCATTCGATCTGTAAACGGGTGCTGATGAGCAGGAGAAACATTGCAGCAATACCAACGTCATAAGAAAGAGGACAGCACAGCATTTCAGTAATTTTATGATATTTCGTGTATTTTTCATGCGATCTTCCATTTATTTTCCTGAAGAACCCGAGTTGGCGTTATTCTTTACCTTTTTCAACGTAACAAGAATAGCCACTGCCGCTCCGGCAATCACAAAAACAAGAATTATTATAAGGAAAACAATCGAGGCACTATCTACCTGATTGAAATCCGGAACCTTTTCACTCGTTATTCCGCCGCTTGACGAACTTGACGTATATCCTACCGTTACTTCCTCTCCCCTGATAAGCTCTGCACTCGAGCTGAGGAGTTTGGCAAGATCGTCATACCTAACGTATGAGCGTCCTTCGCCGTCAAGAGTATAATATGCGTGACGTGAATTGTAGAGATAAAATCTCATAACATGAGTTTTACCCGATTTCGTATAAACTTCAACCGTGATGTCAGGCTTTTCAAGATCTATTTTATCGAGAACACCCGAAGGAATCTCAACCTGAGTTGAAAGCGAAAGAAGCACACTGTAGTAGCGTGAGAAGTTGGATAGACCGGTCTTATCCACCGAGACATCGGGAACCGCTTTTCCTGTAGAACCTAAGGTAACACCGGTAAGCTTCTGATTCAGAACGGTGAGTATGAACGAATCTTTGACACGCTCAAGACCTGAGTTCACATATGCATCGCTGAGTGCTGTACTGTCGATCGTTATTTTGTCAACGCTGTAGAAAGGTGTAAGAAAAATATACTGCTCACAATATTTCGAGCTGTCATATTCTATAAATTCAACAGAAGAAGCAGGAACTTCAACTATTATGTTATAAGCCACATTGTGTGCATAGTAGACCTCAGTGCCTTCCTCGTTAGTTGTCTTTTCGCTGAACTGTACCCATTGCTGAGTTGAATGGGATGTTCCGGTAGAGAACATGGCTTTTGCCACAAAATAAAGCTGTATATACGGATTCTCTTCGTCAATACCGTATTTTTCAAGCATTTCTGCAGGCACACCGTCAAGGCTGTCAGGCTTGGCGTATACGACCTTCGTTCCCGTAATACCGGGTTGAAGGGTAGCATAAAGCATTTCGGAATAGTAGGCGCTTGCCTCAAATCTGTATTCCTTGCCGTCAAGCGTAATGTAAAGATGCGAGATCTTTACTGTTTCAAGTTCTTTGATTTCATCTTCTGAGAGCTTCTTTATAGTAAAATACTCACCGTTCGCCTTTTTGATCTCAAAATGTGTCGGAACATAATCGGTCTGATCAAGAAGCTGAGTTACAGTCGGAGCAACATAATCAAACGCAGAGCTATTCAAAAACATGCCGTATGCATCGTTTATGATATAAACAGTCGGGCGGTTTTCACCGTTTTCATCTGTATAGTATGCGTAATAACCCGAGCCTGTAGCTGTCATATTTCCCATTGTAACCTTATAGGTTTTATTGTCGGCGGTAATGATCTCATAAGACACCGGCATTGACTCATCGTCAAATCCGAATGTTTTTTTATCGATCTCATCAAAAGACGAATATTCTAAACGGTCAGACACTCTCATCAGTGCCAGATACCACATCATTGTTGAAAGATAAGTACTGTCAAAACTGGTTTCCTCATAATCGGTGATCCCCCACAATTCCGAATCGGCATTATAGAAAAGCTCCCAATTCTGATATTCGTATTCTCCGTTTTTCTGCTGAATCTTATTTTTGATCCTGACCCTTCTGATATTCTCCTCACTGAGAGAAGGCATCATACAGACATATCTTCCGTTATACAGCACTTCTGTGTAGTGACACTCGGGCGGAGTAAACTTATTTTCCGTTCCCTCACTCGTTTTCAGCATAGGTGCAAGAACGAAAAGATATACCGGGATCATCACTGCAAGAAACGCCGCAAGAACAATTATCAGTTTTGTTCTCCTTGACAGAGAGTTTGAGTTTTTGTTTTTTTCCTTAGAGACAGTATAATCGTATGAACTGTCGTCAATTATGCTCTTGTATTCCTCTTTTTTACTCATCAGCTGTTCTTTCTCCTTATAAAGACTACAATACCGACAACAAAAATCACGAACGGAATGACGAGCGAGATAAATACTGTCCAGAGTATCTGCTCTCCGCCTTTCATGGAAAGTCCTGTTTCTAAGTATACTTTATAGCTGATATTCTGTGCAACCGGGTCAACACTGTTGAGCGACATTGTTCTGAGTGCCGAATAAATTATGTTGCGGTTTCCGTATTTGGCGAGATATTCATTGCTGACAAAGCTTGAGGATGAACCAGCGAGAACATACGAAACATAGGTTCCGCTGTCGTCAACAACCATCTCATGGCCGTAAATTCCGACAAGCGTCGCATATGTTGCATCGTATGTCTGGTGCTGTCCGCCGAGATCGGTTGCCGTGGCACTGCCTGAGGTAGTAATTATTGAATCTACAAAATAGGTATCCTTAAGAGATGACGATTTCGGATTCTGAAGTTTTATTGTACCGGCATTTGAAATGTAGGTCTTGTAATCAAGAATATTCTTTACAAATGAATATCCCATACCGTTTGAATTAGAAGTGCTGATCTCCTTGGCAACATAGCTTGCCTCTATGATCTTCGGATCACGGTCGAGATTGTTTGTCGGCTCCGAAACACTGTTTGCATTGAAAATAAATCCGTAATCGGTCATAAAATCGGTAAGTTCGGTCAGATTTCCGTCAACCAGAGATTCATTGTCAATAAAAATCATCATGTGATGCGGAATTTTGCTGTATGATACAAAATCACCGAGTTTTTTGATCTCGTTGCAGGGATCGTTCATTCCTCCGAAATCCTTCTTCGGAGAGTTGATTATGATAAGCTTTCCGTTTTCGTTGTCAAGCTCATCCTTTGAAAGGTCAACATCCTGAACCGTAAAACCGGCAATTCTGAGGAGCTCTCTGAATTCGGTAAGCTCTGTATCTTCTCCGTGTCCCGATACAATATATGCAATCGAATTCGTTGAAAAGAGCTGAAGTATGCTTCCCGTCATTTTACTTTCTATATTGTATACAGTGTATTTTTCACTGCTTCCGCTGTCAGAAAGATAGAATCCTGTGTAAGGTACTGAGAAATAGTTTCCGAGAGGGCCCGAAAAATATATGTCAGTGGTTTCTATGGATGCCGCACCGTTTTTATTGGAATCGATGACAAATTTCTGAACCAGCTCGGGATTTTTATCCGGTTCAATGAATTTCAGATCGATGAACGAGAATTCATCCTTATACTGCTTTGCCATTTCATAAACTCTTCTGTAGTTTTCATTCGAGGTAGTAGAAACCGTTGCCTCACTGTTCATGAAGATTATCTCTACCTTCTTTTCATAAAGAATATCCTTCTGCTCATCTGAAAGCTCGGAAAGCATCATATCGAAAAGCTTATGCGTGGTATCGGAAATATTGAAAAGCTGTTCCGGCGAGATGTCGGGATGAAATGCCGCATAAAATGTATCACCCAAAGCCGAAACCACAACATTCAGAAGAATAATAGCTACGATAACGAGTGCTGAATATACGATCGATGCACCGGAATATTTAAGTGCTTTTTTATTTTTCATTCTGTTTTCCCCCTTCCTCAATTCCAACGGCGACGCTCAAGATTACGGACCGTAAGGAATACAAAAATGAATATAAGTGAGACATAATATACTATTGCAGGTATATCAAATCTTCCTGCAAAGAATTTCACCGCTCTGTCAAGAACACATATCCATGTCATTATTGTTTTAAGAAATGTCGAAGTCACAGAGTTTTCAACAAAGCTCATTGCAACAAGCATTACAAGCACTGCCATTGAAACTATGCAGGAAATAAACTGATTCTCTGTCATCGATGATATGAAAATTCCGATAGCAATACACGCACCGCCTATCAGAAGTTCAACAAACACAGAGCATACAAGAATTGCAAACGATGCACTTCCGTATGAGAAAAGCAGGATGAATCCGAAGCAGGATATAAGCACTCCGATAGCATATACCAGAAATGATGCAAAAAACTTTCCGAGCACGATCGAGAAAAGTGAGACAGGAGCCGTAAGGAGAAGCTGATCTGTCTTTGCCTTTTTTTCCTCGGCAAAAACCTTCATGGTCAATATCGGTATAACAATGATAAGTACCATTGTCGAAAGAACAAAGTATGACTGAACATTACTTGCACTTCCCTGAAGGATCGTGGTAAGTGAAAACAAAACTCCGTTTGCGGCAAGATAGAGTGCCAGGAAAACATAACCTATCGGAGTTGTGAAATACGAGCGCAGCTCACGCTTGAATATAGCTTTCATCTGTCCTTTTTCCTTTCCTTTTTCTGATTTTTGGAGACTGTTTTCTCCTCACCGACAGCTGTCAGGAAGATACTTTCAAGATCCATTCCGACGCCTTCCATGCCGATAATGAACCATCCGCGTGACGATACCATATTGAAAATTGACTTTCGTATGTCAACTCCCGGAGAGCTGATCACGTGGTAGCTTACGCTGTCGGTATCCATTTTTCCGAGAGATTCGGCAAATGTAACACCCGACATCTTTTTGAGTGCATCGAGAACCTGCTCTTGCGGTCCGCAGATCTTTACATTGACCTCTCTGCCCGATGTCAGAACATTGGATATATTCTCTGTCTTTTCATCGGCAACTATACTGCCCTTGTTGATAATTATGATCCTGTCGCAAACTGCCTGAACTTCCTGAAGAATATGAGTTGAAAGTATAACCGTGTGGTTTTTTCCGAGGTTGCGTATAAGCTCTCTGATCTCAACGATCTGCTTTGGGTCAAGACCGACAGAAGGCTCGTCAAATATCAGGACAGGCGGATTGCCTATGAGTGCCTGAGCAATTCCCACTCTCTGACGGTATCCCTTGGAAAGATTGCGGATCAGTCTGTTTTTGTGATCTGTGATCTCAACGATCGCACAGATCTCATCAATATGCTTTTTTCTGTTCAGCTTGCACGACTTGAGGTCGTAAACAAAATTCAGATATTCCTTAACGGTCATATCAAGGTATAAAGGGGGAAGCTCGGGAAGAAATCCTATAAGTTTTTTTGCCTCAATCGGATTTTCGAGAATATCAACTCCTCCGATCTCAGCCTTTCCTGAAGTACATGAGAGATATCCGCACAAAATATTCATTGCGGTAGATTTTCCTGCTCCGTTAGGGCCAAGCAAACCTACTATCTCACCTCTGCCTATTTTGAAAGATACACCCTTGAGGGCTTGTATCTTGCCGTAATTTTTAACAAGTTGTTCTATATTTATCATACCGTTTATGTTTCGGAAAACGAAAAACTCCTTTCAGCTTGTCCTTATTGTTTTATAATCACTTTGAAAATCTTCCATATAAAGAACACACTATCGGTGAATACACTTTTTCAGGATGACTTATCTTAAACAGTATATCATATAATTGTTACAAAATCAAGAACAATACCCTGCCATTCACTACAAAATGTTTGTAAAAGTTATGAAAATTAATTGCCCAACCGCATTTTATTTCGATTTGCCGCAGTGTATTGCTTTTCAGAAACTTGTGAATATAAATATTTATGTTTGTAATTTTTATTGACATTTTACGTAAAGTATGATAGGATGAAACTGATGATCGTAAGATGATATATTATCCGGGTAATTCATACATAACATACAAAGAAGAGATAAGATTAAAATACGTAGAATGCATAGGCATACACCGGATGCCGTTTCATATAAGGAGTAATATATGCAATTTTCAAAAAAAGTCGTAGAATGTAAATCTTCCCCCATGCGTAAATTTCATCCGCTTGCAGTCAAAGCAAAGGAGCGTGGAATAAAGATCTACCATCTGAATATAGGACAACCTGATATCCCAACACCTCCGGAGTTTTTCAGTGCAGTACAGAATTATTCATCAAATGTGCTCTCATACGCACCTTCCCCCGGCATTCCCGAATTGATAGATGCTGTCGGAGGATATTATAATACACTCGGCGTCAAGCTTGATGCAAATGATATATTGATAACCACGGGGGGAAGCGAAGCGTTGATGATATTACTGCTGTCGATACTTGACCCCGGTGATGAAGTTATTATACCCGAGCCCTTTTATCCGAATTATTCAACATTTGTAAAAGCGGCAGGAGGAATAATACACCCATTGAATACACGTCCTGAGGAAGGATATCGCTATGCATACCGTGAGCGAATCGAAGAGTGTATAAATGAAAAAACACGTGCCATACTTATATCAAATCCGGGCAACCCCACAGGAACTGTTCTGAGCGAAGACGAAATGACAATGATAAAAGATGTGGCAAAAGAGCATCAACTCTACATAATCAGTGATGAAGTTTACCGTGAATTCTTTTACGGCGGCGAGGGTCTGTGCACGATGCTGAAATATGAGGACGTTGCCGAAAATACAGTGGTTATAGACTCGGTTTCAAAACGCTTTTCGGCATGCGGTGCAAGGATCGGAAGCATTGTCACCAAAAATCGCGAGCTGATCGCTCATATTCTCAAATTCTGTCAGGGAAGACTGTCTGTCGCAACCCTGGATCAGGTAGGTGCCACAGCGCTCTATAATGTTCCTGCCGATTATTTTAACGCAACACGTGAAGAATACCGCATCCGCAGAGATACGGTATATAATAAGCTCATACAAATTCCGGGCGTTGTATGCGAAAAACCAAAGGGTGCATTCTATGTCATGGCTTCCCTGCCGGTAGATGACGCCGATAAGTTCCAGAGATGGCTGCTCAGCGATTTTGAAAAGGACGGCGAAACCGTCATGTTCGCCCCCGGAGAAGGCTTTTATGCAACCCAGGGTAAAGGCAAAAACGAGGTTCGTATCGCATACGTACTCTGCCGTGAAGACCTTGAGCGTGCAATGGATCTGCTCGCTTTGGGAATTGAAGAGTATAATAAACAAAACAAGATCCGATAAATCGATAGTAAAGTAAGTATACAAAAATCTCTGCATGGATCCGGCATGTTTTCCACGAACTTCTTTTTCATCTGAATCTGCATTTTGCTTTTAGCTCTGTGCACTGTATTTTATGTACGTATTACTTATTTATTCAATAAAAAAACACCCCTTTGAGGCAGTCTTGATTTTTGCTTTTCAAGCATCTGCTTTAAAGGGGTATTTCCATCATGGCAGTAATTTTGCCGTCATACAAAATAAAAATTCAATTCATTTTGTTGCCGGATCATTCAAATTCTTTTGCGAATCTCTTCGAAATCTCTGTATGTTTCCTCTTTTTTGCTCTCATCACGCAACAATGCCGAGGGATGATAGACTGCACACATATCGAAATTTCCTTTTCTGAACCACTTACCGTGTTCTCTGGTTATCTTAAAGTCAGGCTTTATCAGCATACAAGCTGATATTCTCCCCAGACAAACGATTATCTGCGGCTTTATGAGTCTGATCTGCTCACGCAGAAAGGGCATACAAGCCGCTTCTTCATCCGGAAGAGGATCACGGTTATGCGGCGGACGGCATTTGAGGATATTGCAGATATAGTAGCTATCCGGCGGAAAATCAAGTGCCGTCAGATATTTGTCAAGCAGTTTTCCGGCGGCTCCGACAAATGGAATCCCCTGCTCATCCTCACTCTCTCCCGGTGCTTCACCTACAAACACAAGCTTTGCGTTTATGCTTCCACGCCCTATAACCACATTTTTTCTTGTCTTTCCGAGTGCACATCCCTGACAGCTTTTGCACCTTTCCTCTATTTCTTTAATATCCATTATTCCATACAGTCCTTTATATTAATTTAATTTATATCAAGCTTTTCTGCTCTTTCCTCACTGAAATCGGTTGCCCCAACAATTGATACCCTCTCAGCACCGAACGAAAGCAGTAATGCTGAGAACAATTCACTCATGCCCTCGCCGTCAAAACTGAGAAAAATATCAAGAATTATGCTGCCGGTATACCTATCCCTTACAGCCTCTTTTTTTGTAATATTGACATTTCCCTTAAGCAGATCAAGGGCATTTTCAAATATCTCTTTGCTGTCATATACAGCTCTGATCGATGTTCTGTGACGGCAGACCGGCAGAATTTCCGATGATATTTCCGACTTCTCGCTTCTGTCACGCATACTGACAAACAGCTCACAACTGCCGTCAAGCGAGGGATATGCTTCAATCATCATATCTCTGTTTGCGATATCGATACCGGCATCCGAAACTGCATTTTTTAGTATCTCCCGAAGTGCAATTCTCGACCCGCTCTCACAAATTCCTATATTTTCGCAGGATAATCCGTATTTTCTCAAATCATCGCCGCTCAATATGATCTTAACCTTCTTCTCCGATATTACAATTGTTTCCATAGAGTTATATGTATTCCTTTCAGTATTCGCCTGATATTTGCATTTTTCATCAAATCTATCGTGCGTCAGCAACACCGAAAAAATATACTTCGGTATCACCCTGATATCATTATAAGCAAAAGTACAAAAAAAGAAATACTGAAATTATGGAAAAGCAGGGTCTGTCGAGAAAAAACAGGGGATAAACGGTGCATATACGATCAAATATGTATATCTCGACCCATGTGTTTGCGGTTACCGTATTTCAAAAAAACTGAACACTAAAAATTATATCATATATATTGCTGTTTTGCAATATTTTTCGACAAATTCTGATAACTCAAAATGTCTTCTCACTTTTCGCTGTTACCTATTAACTCATTTCGGGGGAACCTTCTGTAGAAAGCTCCCCCGAAAAATATAAGTTATAATATCAGATCATCTGCTTTCAAGATCGTTCTTCATCCATTCCCAACGATATTCCATCCACAGCAGGATAAAGTCGATATGCTCTGCATATGAATGGAGATTTGAGGAAACCTGACCGCTTACGTACACATGGAAATTATTCCCGTACATATCCCAGAAAGTTGCATTTCTGTCGGCTTCACTGTACATTCCTTCAGCCTTATTGCGAATATCTTTGTAAAGCTTTTTAATCGTGGGGTCAAGCTGCTTCATTCTGGCGAGAACCTCACTGCAAAACCATTTTTCAGAAATCAGCTTATTATACCAGGTATTTCTGCCGCTTGATGTTTCGCATACAAAACTCGACCAGCCTACAGCAGGTCCATATGTTCCGAAGCCGAAGTCAAAGTCCCAGGGAGCCGTGAAATAAAGCTTTCCTCCCGGATTTCTCTGAATATAGAAGCTTGCGGCTCCGCAGTCAACATCCTTTGAGAATTCCTCAATGATAAACATATCAATGAGAGATGGAATATCAACATACTTATCTATCTCCGCTCTCTTACCGGACATAATGGCTTTATGACACAATTCGACATAATCTTGTATAGCTTTTGTATCTTTTTCTGAATCGATATGACTCTTTATAACAAATTCTATATCTGTAGCATACTGGGGAATACGGAAGTAATCAAGTCCATATATAACGCCCGACTCATAGTCTCCGCGGAAGTCAAGTTCAACAAGGAAGCCCTTGTTTGTTCCCGCTACATTATCATCAACCTCGACTCTTCCCTTTCCAACTTCAACGAGCTCGGAAACCAGATACATACCGCGATAGACACCGTTTATATACATATTCACAAAGTAGCCCTCAGAATAGTAAGGAATGGTTCCCATATATTCGGCAAGTTTCCACATTGACCATGTACGAAGTCCGAGAAGGTCAAATTTATTCGAACCGAGCACCCAGTCACGGTTTGAGTCCATTCCGAAGAGCGACATTTTTTCGTCAAGCTTCAGACGGTAGGAATTTTTGCTGTCATAACTTGATTGCCATGCACCGCCATTCCACGATGAGTTTCCTCTGCCTCTTATCTGCATTGAAACTGCATCGAAGCTGAAGCCTTCAACCTTGCTGACAACCTTGACCGTTCCTTTAACATAATTCTTACTTGTTATCGGACTTCCTGTCGATGTTGTGATATACATATCGGCAACATTTGTTCCGGATGATTCCTTTATGAAAATTGCGTATATAGTTTTATTCCGGTCCGCCTTCACAGCAGGGTGTGTCGCATCGGTAATGCCGTCACTCCACTGAACAAAGCTATATCCCTTATCAGCCACCGCAGTGACCTCGCCCGTCATCTGACCGTATGAGATTGAAAAACTGCTCTCGCCTTTTATTTTTCCGCCGACTCCGTCCCTGACAGCAAAATTTATATTGAATTTGATATTTTCTTCGCCGGGTATCGGAACATATTTATAGTACTTGCTTGCGGAAACCGAATCGTCAACCGTTATATTGTTGTACGATCCGCAATACAATGCTTTGCTTCCGTCAGCCGAGAGAAGCTCAAAATACACATCATATGTTCTTCCAGAAAGAGGACAGAGTCCACAGTCGATCTCTTCGCCTGAGATATTTCCCTGAAGGAAGAAATCAAACCATGCGCCCTTGGAGTTATATATCGGAAGAATAATCGCAGGATATGTATAAAAATCATTTCCTTCAAAATCTTTAACTGTAAATACAAGCCGTCCGTTGAATTCGGGAATAACTGCACCCGATCTGCTCGATATTTTTCCGCTGTCGATCATCTGACGAAGCTCGGACAATTCTGGGGAGAACAAAATATCGGATGAGGTTTTAACTCTGATGATCGATGCATATCCCATGTTTTCGGAGACCGTCAGTTGCATTCCGCTTCTGTCAATGCCGTCGGTCACATCAATTTTTACACCGTATGGGTCGAAAGTATCAATAAATGTCAGCTCTTGTGCACCGGCAATATATCCCTTATTTCTGTCATGTCTTGACCAGAAGGTTTTATAGATCCTGTGTGCATTGTCGTAATCGGCTGTCCACTCGGTAATATATTTTGTATAACCGAGAACATCGCTTCCCTTTTTGAATTGTATGACTATCTCATATTTCACTCCGATCTTAAGCAACTCGGCAAGGTCACCCTCGGGACATTCACTTATCTGGAAGCGGTAGATAAATTTGTAGCACGTTTCACTCGGAGCCGTAAATCCGCCCTTGAATTCCTTTTCGCCAACTGCCCTGTAATAATAGATCGCACTGTATGAAGCAAGATCACCGCGCATATCAAGCTCTGTCGGTTCTATTACAATGCAATTCTGAAAGAATGCGTTAGGGCAGTAATCATCGTTTTCCTGCGACGGCCAGACTTCAAATCCGTTTTCGTAGAGCGATGATATGATATACCTGTCTCCGAAACGATCATATTCATCATCCGCAGGGGTAGGAGTGGGAGTAGGTGGCTTAGGGTCATCACCGTAATTCAATCCGAGTGTCCATTCCGCTTTTTCATAATCCTCGTTGAAATCATAGACAGAATAAATTGCTCTGAAAGTCTCGGCGTTGGTGAATCCCAAATAGAGATTCTTAATATTCGACGAACCGTATACTGTTCCCTGTTCTATTTCGATAATGCTGTCAGGAATATATATGGTCTCAAGTGCCGGGCAATATGCAAAAGCGTCCATTTCAATACTCTTGCATCCCTTTTTGATTATGACCTCTTTAAGCGATGAAGATTTTGTCATAACTCTCTTACCGACATTAACCACTCCATCCTCAACAATGAGAGTAGTTATTTTATTGACATACTTGCCCCACGGTCTTGTATCATCCTCATATTGCTTCATGCGTCCTTCGCCCGATATAACAGCTGTATATGTACCGTCGCCGTTTTCATCGAGACGAAGAGTTACACTGTCATCTCTGCCGGCTGAAACATCAAATACATATACATCCGGCGTGGGGGTAGGTGTCGAATCGTCAGTCGGGTCGGGTGTCGGTGTGACATCTCCCGTCGTCGGAGCCGGTGTTACGACATCTGTTCCGGGAGTTTCACTTGTTGTTCCGCCTTTATTGTCATTTGTAGATGACGGCAGGCGTGATGTGTCGCTTGAATTTGTGTCGTTCGGTTGTGTCAATGTCGGATCTCCCGTAACGCATGACGATAAAACCATGACGAAAAGAAGAAAAACGATCATTATCGGTATGTTTTTTCTGCTGTTCATAACCAAAAAAACCTTTCGATTTTCATTTTGAAATTTAAAGGCAAACGCATCGCCCGTGCTTATAATAACATTTTTTATGCAACTTGTCAACAGTATATTGCTGTATAATTCTGAAAACAGTTGTATATAGACAAAATCGGCAGAAATGTTACAATTTCGCAACAAACTGCCGATCTTCTATTCATTTAAACAGGATTCAATTCATTACAGATAATTTCTGTTCAATCCTGCTTGCTCTGTGCCTTGAGGGCTTCGGATTCATATGTTTCATCAGCTCCCTTGGCAGTGTCGATCTGCTCCTTGCTGACAAATTTCTCCTTGATCTCCTGCCAGATAGCGGCCAGACCGCGAAATTCTTCATTGCCTTCGGGAACGCCGAGCTTTCTCGAATATTCTCTGTCCGATATAACCATTTTCCAGCCGATATCGAAGCATTCTTTTCTTGACAGACTCTCACTCGGCTCACTGCCTTCGATGAGCTCTTTCTCAACCTTGTTGAGAAGCTTTTCCCACATTACTATGAAATAATCGGTCATAAGTCCTTCAAACTGACGGTTCGCATAGTTTGTAATAGGTGACGATGCCCATGTGGTTACAAGTGCCTTTGCATTGATCTTCATGGTATCGATCGTGTAATCGTCATATTCGCCGTTTCTTTCATCTTTTGTAAAATCAATGGCTCTGCCGATCCACTTGCCCATTGTCTCATCGCTGTTATACTGTGCAAGCTCATTTACTATATACATTGCACGAAGGAAAAGCTCTTTCGCTTTAACAAAGCCCTCGGTATCCCTTTGCTCTCTTGCACTCTTGAGCGTTTCAAAAATATCATCCGATGCATTTGTGAGCAACTGACGCATGAAATCAACTGCATCATAGACATAGCATTCATTGGAGAGAATTGATTTGTCTTCATTCAGCATATCCATAAGGCAGGACACACCCTTTTCAAATTCCGAACGGGAATAAGGAATCTTGAAATACGGTCCCGTGCAGTAACCGTGGCTGAGCGATGCATTTTCGTTTATAACATTATTCTTTGTCGTTCCGTCATACGACTCCTTGCCGTATATTGTTTTTTCAAAGATCTTCCATGCCTTGACAGCATTCTCGCTCTTTACGCCGTATCTGCGAAGAGCATAGCTTTCGATCCACTTATCTATATCGACCCTCTCGCTCTTCCAGCCCATTTCCCAGAGCAGATCGAACATTGCAGGGTTGGCATTTGTTCCCTCGGGGGTAATGCCTATACCCTTCATAAGAGTCGAATTGTCGTTTGCATCGGCAATAAGCCTTGACATCTCATCGAGCTTGCCGTGGATTCCGGTTCTTCCGCCGTAGTTGTCGAGATTGCAGAATATCCAACCGCATCCTCCGAATTCCTTGCCTCCCCATGTAACTTCATTGTTCCAACGGGGCTTTGCAAGTGCCGCAAGGTCAAGAATGATGATATTGGTCGCTCTGTATTCACCGAATCCGTCAAGCGTTTCCTTCATCGGGTTATCCCACCAAGCCTGGAGGATCCAACGTCCGTCTTTATTGCTTACCATCAGCTCATCGAGTATCTTTCTTGCCATCTGAGGCTTTGAAAGGTCGGCAGGAACTATCCCTCCCTCGTGACATACATCTCCGCAGTAGTAATCGGAATTCTGTCCGTATATGAAATCCTGGCTCGCATAAAATTCCTTTGCAAGATAGGAATATCCGTCATAAGATGTTTTCAGTACATTCGGGCGTGTGAATCCGCCTGCCCATGAGCCCTGGGGCGCCATGTATTCGGCAACATCCGAAAATCCTCTTTCGAGAAGGTGGGGCTTTGCTATTCTTCCGAATGTAGACGGCATTGCACCGACAAATGTCTGCAATGCAGGCATTGCACCCATGACCGTCATATATCTCTGATTTACCCTCGCCATATTGAGGGTATCAACTACCCATGAGTCACTGACACTTCCGCCTGTCCCCTCAAGGTTGCCCATAAGCCACCATGCCTTATAGCAATATCCGCAGACATAATCCTTAGCCTCATCGACTGTGTACCCGAGTTTTTGCAGATAATGCACCCAGAGTGCCTCGGTTGCAGTGAGGTCAAGTACAAGATTAACACCGGAAAGGAAAAGGAAATCAAGCTCTCTCTGCCAGTCCTCGTATCCGTAGAATGGCATTGTGTATGAAAGCGTACAGTAGTTGTATGCATATCTCACTTCATATGGAGAAGAAATTCTGACCTTTTCCTTCACCTTAGGCATGCATCTCGGCATTTTCACCTGCTTTGTCTGCTGAGTTATGCATACATTGCAGAAATATTTCAGATAGTGATTGAGTCCTGCGGCAATCGAAACACCGCAGTCACCTTTAATCACCGTCTTACCGTCTTCTGTGTAGATCTCAGAATACTGTTCACTCGAATTTCGGTCAACAATGAATGCAAATTTTGAAACATACTTCGCTCCGAGCATTCTGCTCACAAGTCCCTCAAGTGCATTTATAGTATCATTGGCGCTGTAGGTCTGCTTTATATCGTATCTTCCGTCTTTTTTCGGAAGCTTTGATATATCGACTCCGGCGGTCTTTTTCAGCCACTGCTCATAGCTCTCAAGCTCTAAGATCTTTCTTGTCGGAATGACCTTGCTTCCCGATTTTTCACCCGTCGCCTTTATCTGCGATATCATCGGAGCACCGCCCGGACCTGCCGATGAATAGTTTATGACAACTCGGATTATTCTTCCTTCAATTGGTTTATCAAAACTTACAAGCTTTTCGGAATCATTTTCGGTAAATCCTTTAGCCGCAAAATCATACTTTACACCGTCAAGAGATGTATATATTGCATATCCGAAATTATATTCACTCGGTGTGCATACGCTGACAGATGTGATATCATAATTCTCGAGAAGATCCACGTCACAGTATCTCGGGTAATCCTCACCCGCCCATGCAACATTGTTGCTGCCATCGGTGCACAGAAAAGCAAATGACTGATTTGAATTCGTGCGACAGGGCTTATGCAATGCTATATTCTGCCCGTCAGCGGTAACTTCGCTCTTTGGCGGTACATATGTGTTGTTCTCGACTCCGAAAACCTCACACTCCGCAATATGGCAGGACGGATTTGCCGAGTTGTACAGCATATTTATTTTTATGTATCTGCCGCACAAGGTCGGGAAAACATGCAGGATCCCATCAGAGCTTGCAGCCTCATCGTCTTTCTTTTCTGCAATCTTCGTATATTCAACTCCGTCGGCAGACGAGTAGATCTCGTAATGATAGTACCTCCCGTCACCGTAGTATGTAATAAGTCTGAGTGAAGATATGTCATAATATCCGCCGAGATCGATAAGTGCTGCGGTAGGTGCTTCTCCACCGTCCCAATGTGCCCCTGCCGATTTAATGCCATCGGTTATGGCGAGTGCGTTCGCTCCGGGGGCAAGTACCCCTTTAAAACGTGCAACATTTTTCAATTCCATAATTGAATCTCCTTTTATGTGACCGGGAATTTTATAAACAGAGTTCCGGGAAATATCATCATGTTATTTTTAATATTTCTCAGAAATTCCCCGAAACTCTCAAAATACTTCATACGGAGGGCAGAACAGGACGCCCCCGGATCCTATTGTTTATTCAAATCTGCTTATTTGCTTATTACAGATTTACTTTCTGCTTTCACTTTTCCTTGTAATATAATTTGCAATGGCAGTAACCCTCAAATTCGGGGTCTGCTATCTGATTGCGGAATTCTTCGCACATGCAGATGTTTTCGGGAATTCTCTGCAAACGGCAGGGACAGTATCCCTCCTTTTTCCTGAGTACCTCCCGAAGAGCCTTTACAACATTTTCGTCTTTGTTGAATGTGATCTTCATTACATGACGCTCTCCCGATTATGACCGCCCGATCAGTTCTGACAGTTCTGTTTTCGTTGTATGTCCCACATGACTGCTGACGATCACTCCATTTTTCATTACAGCAACATACGGTATTCTGTCGATCCCGTATTTTTCAGCGATCGACGGACATTCATCAACATCAAGCTTAAAAAAATCAACCCCGTCAATTTCTTCGGACAACTCGTCAATAACCGCAGAAAGCATCTTGCAAGGTACGCACCACTGTGCATAGAAATCAACCAAACATTTTTCTGATGAATTGATCTTATCGAAAAAGCTTTCACCTGTAAGCTCGGTAACTGCCATAATAATAACCCCCAAAAAATTCAGTGAAATGCAGATCAGATAAAGATCTGCTTATAACGGATGAAGCACGCACAGCCTCAATCACATATATTATAATATATTTTTTCCCAATTGTCAAGAATTAATCAAAAAAGGTTCTATATTTTGCAATGTTAGGGAGATGTGAAACAAAAAACAGCAGGTAACGTTAAGATTTTTTCAATCAATTCTTCAAATCCGTCTGCAAACAATTCACGGGCAAAGTACAGCAATACAAAAATTGCCGTTATAACGCCGAGCAGCATCATTGCCCTGCGATAACAGCAAATCAATTTTTTCTTTTTTTTAATCTCATAATCTCTCATAATATCCCCCACGCTTATATCGGTGTTCGGTTTCAGGCAAACTCCGGAATATACACGAATCATTACAGCCTTTTTCTATCTTACACTTCATAGATGTCCATACGTGTAAATCGGTAAAAAAAATGATCCGGGCAAAGCAAAAAAAGATAAAAAAATATTTATATACTATTGATTTTGTAATAAAATTAATGTATAATGTATCAGTGAATAATTGTCTGTAAGGAAGGTAGAAATGGCAAGAGTAAGTAAAATAAACTATTATCTTGATATAGCACAGACAGTTGCTAAAAGGAGCACCTGTATACGTCGTTGCTTCGGCGCAATAATCGTAAACAACGATTCAATCGTTTCAACAGGCTACAACGGTGCACCGAGAGGGAGAAAAAACTGCTCGGATATCGGAATGTGTCAGAGGGAAAAGCTCGGAATTCCGAGAGGCGAAAGATATGAGCTCTGCCGTTCGGTTCATGCCGAAGCTAATGCGATAATATCAGCGTCACGTGAGGAAACAAAGGATGCCGTACTGTATATGGCTTGCGTTTCTCCCGATAGCGGCGAGGTTCTCGGTCATACTTCATCGTGTGCAATGTGCAAACGTCTTATTATAAATGCAGGAATCAGCAAGGTCATTGTGCGTGACGACAAAGAGAATTATTCCGAATACAAGGTTCAGGATTGGATCGACAACGATGACAGTCTTACCGGTGTTTTCGGGTATTGATGATCGATATATGAATCCGCAAATCACACTGCGTCATATGACACCGGACGATACCGTCGATACAGAGGAAATTGAAAAACGATCATTCACTTTGCCATGGAGTAAAAAATCGCTGGATGCGATATTCGCATACGACGGCCTGACAGCCTTTGTTGCGGAAATTGATGGAAAGATCGTCGGCTATTCGGTAATTTCAAATGTGCTTGACGAAGCAGAGCTTCTCAGGATTGCATGTCTGCCTCAGTTCAGACGTACAGGTATTGCCCGATCGCTTCTTTCGGAGTGCATTTCATATCTTGAAGAAAAAAATGCAGAGCATATTTTTCTCGAAGTGCGTGAATCAAATATACCGGCAATCAATTTGTATCTCTCCTCAGGCTTTAGAAAGGCCGGATTCCGCAAAAATTATTATAAAAGCCCTACAGAAAATGCAATTCTGATGCGTAAGGACATGAAAGAATAACCGGAATATTCCGTCAGCCGTCAGACTGCTTCAGAGATCTGCAATACCCACAGCATTTTTATTTGATAAAATCTTTCAGGAAAAAGTCCTTATGAAGAGAATATTTCAAAGCACTTAACAAACCAACCATAAACAACTATACACGACAATACACAATATGAAAGGAATCTTCAAAAAATGATACTTGTAACAGGCGGATGCGGATATATAGGATCCCACACGGTTATTGAGCTTGCGAAAGCCGGCGAAAATAAAATAGTTATTCTTGATAACCTGTGTAATTCAAAAAAGGACGCTATTGATAAGATAAAAAAGATAGTTGACGTCGATATAATATTTTATGAAGGCGATATCAACGATGAAAAGATTCTTGAAAAGGTGTTCACTGAGAATGAGATCGACAGCGTAATTCATTTTGCAGGACTCAAGGCTGTAGGCGAATCTGTCAGAGAACCTCTCATGTATTACTCGAACAACATTTCGGGAACGCTGACCCTTCTCAAGGTCATGAAATCCTATAAATGCAACAATATAGTCTTCTCATCATCGGCTACAGTATACGGCGAGGACAATACAGCACCGTATAACGAAGATATGAAGACATCGGCTACAAACCCATACGGCTGGACAAAGGTGATGCAGGAGCAGATTCTTCGCGATCTTTGCGTGGCAGACAAAGAAATGTCTGTAGCACTTCTGCGTTATTTCAACCCGATTGGCGCACACGAAAGCGGACTTATCGGAGAAGATCCTAACGGCATACCGAACAATCTTCTTCCGTATATCTGCAAGGTCGCAGTCGGAAAGCTCCCCTACCTCAATGTTTTCGGAAACGATTACGAAACGCATGACGGAACGGGAGTACGTGACTATATACATGTTGTTGATCTTGCCATAGGTCATGTCAAGGCTATAGATTATCTGAGAAAGAACAAAGGTGTTATAACAGTAAATCTCGGCACCGGAATCGGATATTCGGTTCTTGACGTCGTGAAAGCCTATGAAAAGGCAAGCGGAAAAAAGATCGAATACAAGATTGCACCACGTCGCCCGGGTGATATTGCCACATGCTATGCACAGCCCGAAAAAGCATGGAAAGAGCTCGGATGGAAGGCACAGTATGACCTTGACACAATGTGCCGTGATGCATGGAATTTTTCAAAAAACAATCTGTAGGTCTTATCTTATAGGTAATGAACAGCAACAAGATCAAGCTGATCGCAATTTCAGGTCCGACGGCATCTGGAAAAAGCAGACTTGCGGAGCATCTTGCTCAGAGATTCGGCGGTGAAATTATTTCATGCGATTCAATGCAGATATACAAAACACTTGACATCGGCACAGCAAAACCGACAAAAAGCGACAGGCAAAACAATGTATACCATATGGTGGATATTGTCGACCCCTGCGATGAATTTTCATGCTCGGATTATGTCGGAATGGCAAGAGATGTGATCTGCAATATTTCATGCCGTGGAAAGCTCCCTATCATATGCGGAGGAACAGGACTGTATCTTGACAGCGTTATAAACCCGACAAGCTTTTCATCGGCCCCATCAAACGATCTGTTCAGAAGAGCAATGCAGGAATATTCTGATGATGAAATATATGAAATGCTCCTGAAGATCGACCCGGAATCGGCCGCCAATTCCCATGTCAATAACCGCAAACGTAATCTGCGGGCACTTGAAATTCATGAAACGACAGGGATTACGAAAACGCAGTGGGACAGACAGTCAAGAAATGCCGAATCGCCCTATCAGCTCGCACATATAACACTCATTTCATCAAACCGTGATTTTCTTTATGAAAGAATAAACTCAAGGGTTGACGAAATGATAGAAAACGGGCTTCTTGAAGAGGTTCAGTCGATAGATTTTGAGAATTGCCGAACTGCCGCACAGGCAATAGGCTACAAAGAATTCATAGGCTATTTGGAAGGAAATGCCGGACTTGAGGAATGTGCCGGAGAACTTAAAAAGGCGACACGTAATTATGCCAAACGCCAGCTCACCTGGTTTTCACGCTATAAAGATGCTTTCAGAATCGACATATCTGAAGTGCCGCAGGATAAAATACAGGCACTGTCGGATGAATATATTTCAAAAAAGCTTGAAATCCCATGTGAACCGTGACTGCAAACACACCTCACGGAAAGTGTATATAATTATAATTATGGATAAAAAAATATTAAGAAATGCCGCTGCATACCTTTTCACAACATTGATCTCACTGATTCTTGTGATTTATCTTATCCATCAGTTCCGTGCCATAAGCTCGGGGATGCCCGAGATGAAAATAGCCGTAATAGAAACAGGCATTGATTCGCTCGATGTTTCCGGATACCTCTTTCTCGACGAAATGATAATAGAGTACGAAGGAGAAGGTACTGTGGTTGCAAATGTTGTCGACGGAACACCTGTATCCGTGCTTGATGCTCCTGTTTCGGTATATCGATCTGACGATGAAAATATATCGCAAAAGGCTGCATATCTGCTTTGGAAAATAGAATTTTTAAAAAAGAGTCAAAGCATGCCGGATAAGTTTTCGGACGGAACAAAATACGACAGAGATGTGAAAAATGATTATTTTTCGCTTATTGATGCCGTGGAAAGCGGAAATCTCTCGCTCGGCATCAGCAAGACATATGACTGTTTTTCCTCAACCACACGCAGAGCAATAGCAATCAAATCCTCGAACGGATATTCTGAAGTTATCGCCGCACTTGAAAGTGAGAGAAACAGTCTGCTCAGAACGGCAGTCAAAATAAGCGATATCATTCCGGGCTGTTCTGGTACCTATTACAGTCAGATCGACGGCTATGAATCACTGATGAACTCCTCGGCTGTAGAGAGTGGTTACGGAAGCGTTGAAAGTGCTATTTCGGAAGTTCTCAATAACAGAGGCGGTAATAATAATCAGAATGCTTACAAAAAATCAGCAGGTAAAATATTAAAACGCGGAAAATGGTACTATGTATGCCCGATCCTGTCAAGCGATATAGATAAACTCACACAAAACAAAAAATATACGCTTTGCTTCAACGAGGATAACCAACTGAAGGTAGATATGATATACCAAAAAACGCTCACGAAGTTCGGAGAGGATGTCGGGTTTGCTGTTTTTTATTCAAATGTTATTCCGGAAGATTTTTCGCTTTCGAGATATAAAAGTGCAAAAATCGAACTTAACAGCTACAGCGGAATGCTTATTCCGAAGACATCGATCAGATACAAAGACGGCAAAACCGGAGTTTATGTTGCAGATTCCAACAGGGCACGCTTCAGAGTCATCGATATTATCGGAGAATCTGACGGATGTGTCATTATCCGTCCGGGAAGCGGCAAGGATGAGGACGGTGTTCCCTATCTCTCTCTTTATGAAACGGTTATAATCTCAGCCAAGGATCTGTTTGACGGAAAGTATATAGATCTTACATCCTGATAAAACAGAAAAGGATATTTCACTTATGACAAAACAAGCCGAACAAATAGAATATTATCGTCAAAAAATCAAAGAAATATCGGAAAGATGTGGATATAACTCTGATGTCACCCTGCTTGCGGCAACCAAGACCGTCAGTGCCGATATAATAAATCTTGCACTTTCTGAAAGCGGGTTGCGTGATATCGGAGAAAACAGAGTTCAAGAGTTGCTTGAAAAATATGATGCCCTGAATAAAGAAAATCTGAATATTCACTTTATTGGTTCATTGCAGTCAAATAAGGTAAAATATATCATTGACAAGGTTTGTATGATACAGTCGCTCGACAGCCTGACCCTTGCCAACGAGATAGACCGCCAGGCAAAAAAGCATGACAAGATCATGGATGTTCTGATAGAGATCAATATAGGCGAGGAAAGAAACAAGGGCGGAATACTTCCTGCCGACCTTGATTCATTCATCGACAGTGTCAGCAGTCTTGAGAACATGCGGATCAAAGGTATCATGACTATCGCACCGAAATGCGAAAATTCGGACGAACGCATCGGATATTTCAAAAAAACCTACGAGATATACACCAACTTAGCTCTGAAAAGACCATACGGGATCGATTTTTCTCTGCTTTCCATGGGAATGACCGATTCATTCGAGGAAGCAATTTCCTGCGGATCAAACATGGTAAGGATAGGGAGCGGAATATTCGGAAAAAGACAAGCAAAACCAAATGTCTGACAGATCATCGATCGTACAGAATATCTGTCAACCGTCAGTGCGGTAATCACTGAATAATCAAAAAATTGAAAACAAATATCAAAAAATAAAAACACATAAAAATGTCGGAGGTACAATTATGTCATTCAGCTTTAAAGATTTATTAACAGGCAATTCCGCAGAAGAGAGAAAAAATAAAGCAGAGGTTTCGGAGGACGAAAGTCTGGACAGCTTTGCCTCAGAGATCGAAGAAGAAGAGGAGTATACTGCAGAAGAATCTCCTGCGCTTGAAGTTCGGGTAGTTCGTCCCAAAAAGTACAGCGAAGTTCCCGAAATCGCAAATTACCTCCTCAACGGCAAGGTAGTTTTTCTCAACCTTGAATCAACAGATAAAGTGAATTCTACAAGAATTCTCGATTACCTCATGGGAGCGATATACATACTCAAGGGCGATCTTCAGCCTGTCAGCTCAACAGCATTCATGATAGGACCGAGCGGAGTCGATATCACAGGTGCACTTATGTCTGAATCCGCTTCAAGCGGAGATGACGAGGGCGCTTCGGGCGGAAGTGACTTCGGCAACCTTTGATTTCCCTGCCTGGATCATTTTCTGAAAATTGATCTTCGGGCATGTGAAAAGTATTCCGCTTTTAAACAGTATTTCCGAAAGAATCCGAAAAAGCGGGTTCTTTCGGGGATTCTTTATGCCCGAAGCATGAATAATGAATCAGCTATTCGTAAATCCGGGGAATATAAAATGTTATTGATAATTTATTCATTTATTTATTTTTTTCTCATAATTGTTGACGTAGCATTTTTTATCAGAATGCTCATGTCATTTTTTACACCGGACGCTGAAGGTCCCTTTGTCGGTGTTATCGTTTTTCTGACAGAAATATTCATTGCACCGATAAGAGTTTTTATCGAAAAAAAGGGATGGTTTTCTGGCTCTCCCTTAGATGTTTCATTTTTCTTCGGAGCGGTGTTTGTCAATATGCTGTTAATGATATTGAACATATTTTAGCAGTGTTTTGATCTGCATTGTTTATACATCTTTTAATTACTTATCAAAGCTCCTGTGTTCTGTCTTGGGTCGATCGTCCGGCACATGACACAGACATTTTAAAAATTACACAAGTAAATTAAACACAAAAATACACAAAAGTCCTTGTCCAAGCATTTCAATGAGAATAAATGCAGAGAGTCGACGCCCGACAATCGGACAGCCAACACAAAATATTTAAGGAGATAATCGAATGCTTCCTCCACATGAACTGAAAAACAAAAAATTTCCGCTTGCACTCAGAGGTTATGCACAGACGGAGGTTAATGAACATATAGACTTTATAGTTGAAAAATACACAGAACTCTACAGGAAAAATGACGAGCTTGAAAAAGAACTTTTGCAACTGAACGCAAGACTTGAGGAATTTGAATCCAAGGAAGACGCCATAAACCGTGCACTTGTAAGTGCTCAGCGAATTCAGGAGAGAATTATCTCGGATGCTCAGCTTCAGGCACAGGCAATCACCGACGCCGCAAAGAAGGATATCTCGGTGATGATCAGTGAATTTGCAGAAAAAATAAAGTTACAAAAGGCAACACTGCACGCAATGATGGATAGCGTATCTGAATTCAAAACGTCTATGCTTGAGAGATACAACAAACAGATTTCCGAATTGAACGAAATTGCACCTGAAAACGCAGACCCGGATTGGGATCGCAGCGACAATGAGCTTGTTGCAAAGATCATGCAAAGCATTCGCTCCGCGGCAGAGGGTTTTGAGTCATCCTCCGATTCCGGAAAATCGCAGACCGAAAATATTTCTCATGGAATGGGCGAATTCTCAGGACTCTCGGACGAGGAGATCGAGAATACCATTTCAAGTCAGATAAAACGCAAAAGACCTAAGCCTGCAAAGACACTCAGACCGAAAAGCAAACCGACAGAAATCGACGTTAGCGGTAATGAGTATGGCAGTACTAAAAGTCCGGACAACACAGCTGAAGAATCTGACAACAGTTCTTCAACCGATGAAGAGCTCAAAAAGCTTTTTTCGGACAATGCCGATTGAACGCTGATTATCGCCGATATTTCAGTGCAGATCACGCCGGCAGTAAAAGCATAACTTGATCATTTATTGATATTGAAAGATCTGTGCGGACATAGTTTCCGCATAGGCTATTATAAATACAACCGATAACATTACAAAACAAGGAGATATAAAAATGGCAGTCGATTATACATCAACCCTGAATTTGCCAAAAACCGGGTTTTCAATGAGAGCCAATCTTCCGGAACGTGAACCGGGAATGCTCAAGGAAGTTGAAAAGCTCGATCTTTACAATGAAATGCTTAAAAGAAACGAAGGAAAACCTACATTCCTTCTCCATGACGGTCCTCCATTCTCAAACGGTAACATCCATATGGGAACGGCAATGAACAAGGTCCTCAAGGACATTATCAACAAATCGAAATCAATGACCGGTTACAAGGTTCCGTATATCCCTGGATGGGACAACCACGGAATGCCTATCGAATCGGCTATCATAAAGAAAAATAAACTCGACCGCAAAAAAATGAGTATCCCGGAGTTCCGTTCGGCATGCCACGCATTTGCCCAAAACTATGTTGACATCCAGATGGCATCATTCAAGCGTCTCGGAGTCACTGCGGATTGGGAGCACCCCTACCTCACAATGAACCCCTCTTTTGAAGCGAGAGAAGTCAAGGTCTTCGGTGAAATGTATAAAAAGGGCTATATCTACAAGGGGCTCAAGCCGGTTTATTGGTGTCCTAAGGATGAGACCGCTCTTGCCGAGGCAGAGATAGAGTATCAGGACGACCCCTGTACGACCATATATGTAAAATTCAAAGTAAGCGACGATAAGGGCAAGCTCGGAACGACGCTTGACTCGACATATTTCATCATATGGACAACAACCACATGGACTCTCCCCGGCAACCAGGCAATCGCTCTCAATCCCTATGAAAGCTATGCACTTATAAAAGCAGGCAGTGAATACTATATCACGGCCGAAGCACTTGCCGCAAAGACCATGAAGGCAGGCAATATTGATGAATATGAAATCATCAAAACCATGCCGGGTAAAGAATTCGAATATATGGTTGCAGAGCACCCCTTCCTCGACCGTGATGTACTTATAGTGAACGCCGACTATGTAACAATGGAAAGCGGCACGGGATGCGTACACACTGCCGGCGGATTCGGAGCAGATGACTATATGACATCACGCAGATACGGCATCGATATAGTTGTGCCTGTCGATGACAAGGGTTATCAGACCGAGCTGGCAGGAAAATATGCAGGTCTTTACTATGAGAAATCGAATGAGGTTATTCTTGCCGACATGCAGGAGAGCGGTGCGCTGTTCGCAAGTGAGAAGGTCACTCACTCCTATCCTCACTGCTGGAGATGCAAGAGCCCGATAATCTTCCGTGCAACTCCTCAGTGGTTCTGCTCGGTTGAATCCTTCAAGGATCAGGCCGTTCAGGCCTGCGAACAGGTCGAGTGGATTCCTGCATGGGGCGGCGAACGCATCAAACAGATGATCAGAGAAAGAAACGACTGGTGCATCTCCCGTCAGCGTCATTGGGGTCTCCCGATTCCTGTTGTATACTGTGCCGACTGCAAAAAGCCGATATGCAACGATGAAACTATCGAGAAAATTTCAAATATATTTGCCGAAAAAGGATCGAACGCATGGTTTGATCTTCCCGAAAAAGAGCTTCTTCCCGAAGGCTTCAAGTGCGAATGCGGATGCTCCGAATTCTTTAAGGAAACCGATACACTTGACGGATGGTTCGATTCGGGTTCAAGCCATTTCGCAGTAATTGAAGGCAAAGAGGGACAAAAGTGGCCTGCCGATCTCTATCTTGAAGGAGCAGACCAGTACAGAGGATGGTTCCAGTCCTCCCTTCTGACAGCTGTCGGTGCAAAAGAGCAGGGGGCGCCCTACAAGCAGGTCCTCACTCACGGCTGGGTGGTTGACGGCGAAGGAAAAGCAATGCATAAATCGCTCGGAAACTCGATATTGCCCGAGGATGTCATTAAAAAATACGGTGCCGACCTTGTTCGTCTCTGGGTTGCGTCCTCCGATTATCAGGTAGATGTCCGTGTTTCGGATAATATATTCAAACAACTTTCAGAAAGCTACAGAAAGATCAGAAACACCACCCGTATCATCATGGCCAACCTCGACGGATTTGATCCCGACAATGATGCTGTAGACGAAAGTCAGCTTCTTGATATAGACAAATGGGCTAATGCAAAACTCAATAAGCTTATCAAGGAATGTCTTGAGGCATATAACAAGTACGAATTCCATGCAGTATACCACGCAGTCGTGAATTTCTGCACGACCGAAATGTCGAAGCTTTATATCGACATCACAAAAGACCGTCTTTATGTCGAAGATAAGAAATCGCCCACACGTCTTGCAGCACAAACAACGCTTTACAGAGTTCTCTCATCACTCACCCGTCTTATAGCTCCGATCCTCTTCTACACATCGGATGAGATCTGGCAGATGATGGTTCATTCCAAAGAGGAAAACAAAAAGCACGTGCTTCTGAACGACATGCCTGTTGCCGATGCAAAATATGACTTCCGTGAGGTCGAAGAGCATTACGACAGACTCTTTGAGATGAGAGATGATATTCTCAAAGCACTTGAAGAAGCAAGAAATGCTAAACTGATCGGCAAATCGCTTGAAGCTAAGGTAACTATCTACTGCAACAGCACTATAAAGAAGCTTCTTGACAGCTTCGGCAGTGACCTCGGAACAGTATTTATCGTTTCCGCTGTAGATGTTATCGAAGGCGAAGCTCCCGAGGGTGCATTTATAGACACAACATCCGGCGTTAGAGTTGTCGTAACTGCCGCACCCGGTTGCAAATGCGACCGTTGCTGGATGCACTCCGAAAACGGCACTCACACCGAAGACGGTGGCTTCCTCTGCTACCGTTGCGACAGCATAGTCAATAAAAGATAGTTTGTGTTTGGTTTACGGGGGAACTTTCTGTAGAATGATTCCCCCGGTGAAATTTTCTACAGAAAATTTCACCTTCCCCCATCAAAGACTTTATTAGAGGTGTAGGGTGTATGGTGGCTTCGCTCGAATGGTGCTAAGATTGTAACTGCATGAACTGTAGCCGTCATGTGGATCTCCTGCCCCATACGTAAAATTTAAATATCAAGAAAACAGATTAGTTTCAATTATTCACTATCCTTTATGAGGTAATTCATGTCGCTTGTAATTTCAGCAATAATTTTTATACTGGTTGTAGCAATTGATCAGCTGACAAAATATCTCGTTGTTTCGGGAATGTCGCTCGGTCAATCGATTGACGTTATACCCGGAATATTCAGATTCACCTACATAAGAAACCAAGGTGCGGCATTCGGAATGCTCGGCTCGGCAAGGTGGATCTTCATGTCGCTGACTATAGTCACGCTCATTGTAATAGTTTACCTGCTCATAAGATACAGGAAGAAAATGGGTATGCTTTATAACATTTCGTTTTCACTCATTGTCGGCGGCGGTTTTTCCAATATGATAGACAGGTGCTTTTTCGGAGAATCTTTCCTTAACGGAACAGTTATAGATTTTCTCGATTTCTGTGCATTTCCGAAGATCTGGTCATACATTTTCAATGTTGCGGATGCCTGCGTTGTTGTCGGTGCGTTTCTTTTTGTGATAGCTTACATCAGATCGGAGATAATCGAAGAAAGAAAAAGAAAAAAGGCACTCGAAAACATAGAAAACGTAGAAGCTCCTCAAAATGATACAATAGATGAAGACCGAAATACTCAATGTTGACACCCCTGACAATCCACGGCTTGATGTCTATCTTTCACAGCTTTGCTCTCTGACGAGATCGGCTGTTCAGAAAATGAACGAAGAAGGAAGAATACTTGTCAGCGGAAAAGTCAAGGATAATAAATACAAGCCTGTACAGGGGGATATCATCAGACTTGAGCTGAGCGATCCGATCCCCGACAAGGCTCTTCCCGAGGATATTCCGATAGATATCGTATACGAGGACGATTATCTCGCACTTGTAAACAAACCCAAAGGCATGGTAGTACACCCCGCACCGGGAAACTATGACGGTACACTCGTCAACGCACTGCTGTATGCAATGCAAGGGCGTCTTTCCTCTATAAACGGAGTCATCCGACCGGGCATCGTACACCGTATCGATAAAGACACAAGCGGACTTCTCATCATTGCCAAAACCGATGAAGCTCACACGGCACTTGCCGAGCAGATAAAGATCCATTCATTCGGAAGAGAATATGAAAGTATTCTTGTCGGAAACCTGAAGGACGATTCGGGAACTATTGAAGGAAACATCGGAAGATCGCCCAAGAATCGACTTAAAATGGCTATAGTAAGTGACGGCAGAGAGGCAATAACTCATTACCGTGTCATTGAACGCTTTGACGGCTTTTGCTATGTCAGGTTGCGGCTCGAAACAGGGCGGACTCATCAGATCAGAGTTCACACATTCTCGATAGGCCACCCCGTAATGGGAGACACGCTCTACGGTGCAGGCAATACAAAATTTGAAAAACAGTATGCAGATATTCTTAAAGGACAGTGTCTGCACGCAAAATATATTGATTTTATTCACCCGATAACAGGGGAAAAGCTCAGCTTTGAATCCGAGCTTCCCGATTATTTTAAAATTCTTCTCACAAAGCTGAGAGAAAGGCAGGATTAGCATGGAAAACAAAGGAAAATATTATATCACAACAGCAATAGCTTATGCATCAAGAAAACCGCATATCGGAAACACCTATGAAGCTATAATGGCAGATGCAATAGCCCGTTTCAAACGCATGCAAGGATACGATGTTTTTTTCTGCACCGGAACAGACGAACACGGCAAAAAAATCGAAGATCTCGCAAAATCGGGCGGGATCACACCAAAGCAGTGGGTCGATAATGTCTCGGGCGACATCAAACAGCTTTGGGACAGAATGAACGTATCATACGATCATTTTATCCGCACGACCGATGACTATCACGAGAAGAACGTACAGAAGATCTTCAAAAAATTCTACGATCAGGGTGACATTTATAAAACCGAATACGAAGGCTGGTATTGCGTTCCTTGCGAGTCCTTCTTCCCCGAAACACAGCTCAAGGACGGAAAATGCCCCGACTGCGGCAGAGAGGTCACCAAAACCAAGGAAGAGGCGTATTCATTCAGAATGAGCAAATACGCTGACAGGCTTATCAAATACTATGAAGATCACGCCGAATTCATTGCACCCGATTCGAGAAGAAAAGAAATGCTCAACAATTTCCTCCTCCCCGGATTGCAGGATCTCTGCGTTTCAAGAACCTCCTTTAAATGGGGTATTCCTGTGGATTTTGACAGTAAGCATGTAGTTTATGTTTGGCTTGACGCTCTCACCAACTACATTTCGGCAATCGGATATGATATCGATAACCCGAGTGAGAGCTACAAAAAATACTGGCCTGCCGATGTTCATATAATCGGAAAAGACATCGTAAGATTCCATACGATATACTGGCCGATATTCCTTATGGCACTCGGAGAGCCGTTGCCGAAAAAGGTTTTTGGTCACCCTTGGCTTCTCTTCGGAAATGACAAGATGAGCAAATCCAAAGGCAATGTTTTGTATGCCGATGAGCTTTCCGATCTTTTCGGAGTTGACGGCGTCCGTCACTATGTTCTCTCTGAAATGCCTTATGCTCAAGACGGAAGCATCACCTATGAAAGTCTTATAAAGAGATATAACACCGACCTTGCAAACAATCTCGGAAATCTCGTCAGCCGCACTCTTTCTATGACCGAGAAATATTTCGGCGGAATTATTCCCGATAATTCGGTAGAAGGTGAATTCGATTCCGAGCTTAAAGCCCTTGCCGAAAAAACACTTGAGCTTTACACCGAAAACATGGAAAGCTTCCATATCGCCGACGCCGTAGAAAATGTATTTACGCTTTTACGCCGCGCGAACAAATATATTGACGAGACCACCCCTTGGGTGCTTGCAAAGGACGAGGAAAAGAAGGGACGTCTCGGAACTGTTCTTTACAATCTTCTTGAAACTATCCGTCTTAGTGCAATTCTTCTCACGCCCATTATTCCCGAGACTGCGGAAAAAATCTTTGCCGCACTTTCAACCGATGAACGCTCACTTGACAGCTATACATTCGGAAAGCTTGCAAGCGGCAAGAGCATTGTTATGACACCTGCTCTTTTCGCAAGAATAGATGAGGCAAAATTCATTGCCGACATGGAAGCAAGACAGGCAGCACAAGCACAAGCAGAGCAAGAGACCGCCCGTCCCGAAGATGAGGAAGCACAGATCGAATACGGCTCATTCAAATCGGTAGAACTGAGATCTGCAAAGATCATATCTGCCGAACCTGTGAAAAAGGCTAAAAAGCTTCTCAAGATCATTGTCGATCTCGGTTATGAAAAACGTCAGATAGTTTCGGGCATTGCCAAGCACTACAAGCCCGAAGAGCTGATCGGCAAGAAGGTTATAGTAGTTGCCAACCTTAAGCCTGCAACTCTTTGCGGCGAAGAATCAAACGGCATGCTCCTTGCATCGGGAGAGGAAACTGTACGAGTTGTTTTCCTCGATGATGCAACACCTCTCGGTGAAAGAATAAGATAAGGCGAAAAGATAGGGCAAAATTATGTCTCTTAAATCCTCCGGGCTGTTTGACACGCACGCCCATTACAATGATGAAAAATTCAATTCACTTGAAGGCGGAAAAGATGCTCTTCTCGAGCATCTTTTCGCCGGCAGTGTTGAATACATACTCAACGCTTCGGTTGATATTGAAGATTCGATCAATACTCTGTCGCTTTGCGAGAAATATCCCAATATCTATGCGGCTCTCGGTGTTTATCCGCACGAGACAGGCAAAATATCCGAAAGCGAATCTGAGTTTCTGCAAAGACTTGCAAAGCTGCTTTCACACCCAAAGGCAAAGGCACTGGGTGAGATTGGTCTTGATTATCATTATGATGACACCGACCGTGAAACACAAAAAAAATGGTTTCGCTCTCAGCTCTCACTCGCCCGTGACCTTGACATTCCCGTCGTCATTCACGACCGTGAAGCACACGGAGATCTGATTTCAATTCTCAAAGAATTCAAAGGCATTCGAGGAATCATGCATAGCTATTCTGCATCGGCAGAGATGGTTCGTGAATTTGAAGATTTAGGCTTCTATATCTCTTTTTCCGGTTCTCTCACATTCAAAAATGCAAGAAAAACTGTTGAAGCAGCAGCTGTCGTATCAAAAGATCGACTTCTGATTGAAACCGATTGCCCCTATCTTACCCCCGTTCCTCATCGTGGTGAGATCAACAATTCGCTTCTGATGATGCACACCGCAGAATTTCTCGCAAATATTCGAGGCATGGAGCTGAACGAGCTTATTGATCTTACAAACAAAAATGCCCGTGAGCTTCTCGGCATTTGATTCTCTTTCGTTCTGCTTTCACTTACCTACAATTGTTCATAAGCTTTTCCCCGAAATGACATAAGTTTGAAAGATAAATCTTTCAAACGGCGTTTCGTGGCTTTCGCCGTTATAGTAACAGCGATTTTGCTCCACAAAACCAGCCCAAATTCCACAAGAAAGGTGGTCATATAAAAATATGAAAGAATACAACAACGCCGAGCTCTCCCGTGAGCTTCTTGATTTTATCAAAGCTTCTCCGAGTGCCTTTCACTCTATAGATACAATTAAAAACTATCTCGAATCGGATGGCTACACCAAGCTTTGCGAAGGCTCTAAATGGAATCTTGAAAACGGCGGTAAATACTTCGTTATCCGTAACAACTCTTCAATTATCGCTTTCCGCATTCCGAACGCTGAGATAACCGGCTTCAATATTGCCGCTTCGCACAGCGATTTTCCCTGCTACAAGCTCAAAGACAAATGCGAGCTTTCGGGGAATGACTTCGTCCGCATCAACACCGAGCGTTACGGTGGAATGATCTGCTCGACCTGGCTTGACAGACCACTTTCCGTCGCCGGAAGAATCGTTGTCGAAACCGACAGCGGAATTGAGATCAAGCTTGTCAATGTTGACCGTGATATTCTCCTTATTCCCAATGTAGCCATTCACATGAACGGTTCTGTCAATACCGGCTTTAATTACAATGCTTCTGTCGATACAGTTCCGCTCTATTCCTGCGGCACTGATAAAAAAAGTATTATCGATGCAGTTGCCGATGCCGCAAATGTCGACAAGGAAAAAATTCTCGGGACGGATCTTTTCGTTTACAACCGCTCTGAAGGAAAAATCTGGGGTTCATCAGATGAATTCATTTCGTCAAGATCTCTCGACGATCTTCAATCCGCTTTCTCTAATCTCAAAGGCTTCCTTTCGTCTCACACTTCATCAGCTGTTCCTGTTTTTGCCTGCTTCGACAACGAAGAGGTGGGAAGCTCAACCAAGCAGGGTGCGGCTTCTACATTCCTTTTTGACACTCTTCGCCGAATCGTTCTTTCTGCTTCAGATGAGGAATTCCGTTGTCTTCTTGCTTCATCCTTCCTCCTTTCGTGCGACAACGCTCACGCAGTTCATCCTAATCACCCTGAATACGCCGATTCACAGAACCGTGTTACCCTCAACGGCGGTGTCGTAATCAAATTTAATGCTTCTCAGCGTTATACAACAGATTCGGTCTCCGAATCTGTAGTTAAACTTCTCTGCAACAAAAACGACATACCATATCAGGTTTATACAAATCGATCCGATATGGCAGGCGGCTCCACTCTCGGAGGAATTGCCACCACCAAGGTTTCAATTAATTCTGCGGATGTGGGTCTGCCTCAGCTCGCTATGCACTCTTCATATGAAACTGCCGGCATAGCTGACACCGCTGCCCTCGTTGAGCTCTCAAGAGTTTTCTTCACTACTCCCATTATAGCCGGCGATAACTATTATTCCATTCCTCTTTGAAAAGAGGAATCGAGAAACTTCTCCTAAAGTGCTTGACTGAAAAATTAATCATACGACTTTCAGCTATGCTGAAAGACCACCAAAAAGCAAATACTCCCGTACGATGAGTGTTTACATTCATCTGCGGGAGTATTTGCTTTTTGGTGGTTTTTTTCAAACATTTATGTTTGAAAAAATCGTATGACACAAATTACGGTAAAACTATATGTTTTGTCCGGTAATAAAGCTTTTGCCAAGGCTTTTCTCGAAAAGCCGAAAAAAATGCTAAGGAATTCGGTACAGCTATACGTCTTATCTCCAAGCAAAGTTTTTGCCGAGACCTTTCTCTAAAGGGCAAAAAAACAGGTGATCTGCAAAAGCGGATCACCTGAATTAATGATTATTCTGCTGTTTCTTCTGAAACTTCCTCAGAAACCTCTTCAGTTTCTGCAGCTTCTTCGGTTGCAGGTGCTATAAGAGCACGGATAGAGAGAGAAACCTTCTTCTTTTCGTCGTCTATATTGATGATCTTCGCCTGAACGACCTGTCCGACGGTAAGCTCTTCGTTAGTGTCATTGACCTTCTTGTCAGCGATTTCGGAAATATGGATAAGACCATCGATACCGTCAATAACTCTTGCAAAAGCACCGTAAGAGAGAATGCTTACGATTGTGACGTCAACAACATCGCCGACAGCGTAATTGTTGATAAATACATTCCAAGGATAAGTCTCTTCTGTTTTGTGACCGAGAGAAATACGTTTCTTTGCTTTGTCAAATGACTTAACAAATACTTCAATCTTATCGCCGACAGCAACGACTTCCGAAGGATGCTTGATATGGAGCCAGGAAAGCTCAGTAATGTGAACAAGTCCGTCAACACCGCCGAGATCGATGAAAGCACCGAAATCAACGATTGATTTAACAGTTCCGTTATAAACCTTACCAACCTCTATGTTGTTCCAGAACTCTTCGACAAGAGCACGGCGTTCCTCGCGGCGTTCATCTCTTTCGACATCACGAATAGAACCGACAGCACGGTTTCTTTCTTCATTAATATCGATAATTCTGAATCTTACAGTCTGACCCATGAGAGTATCGAGTGAAACATCTCTGGAGACACCTGTTTTTCCGCCGGGAACAAATACCTTGATAAAGTTAGACGAAACAATAACACCGCCCTTAACAACTTCGGTAACCTTACCGGTGAAGACCTCTTTTGTTCCGAGACCGTTTTTGATCTTGATCCAATTGTCAGCACGTCTGATTTTTTTGACGGAAAGTGTTGCGATACCGTCAACATCGCTTACTCTGATTGCCTGAGCGGAGATCTCATCTCCCTCATTGTAAAGCTCGCAGAGCTTAACAGAAGAATCGTCTGTAACTTCGTCAAAAGGAATGATACCTGTAACCTTAGCGGGAAGATCAACAGTAATTTCTGTTGTACCGATTGACCTGATAGTACCCGTAACTACATCTCCTGTATTTAAAGTCTTGAATGATTCTTCAAGCATCTGAGCAAAATTTTCGTTTTCGTTCATTATGAACCTCCTAATATATATAATTACGATCAGAATCCGATCGGTGACTGCTTTTTATACTGATTCAGTCATATTTCTCAAAATACCTATGCAGTCAGTTTACCAAATTTAATGGATATTGTAAAGGGGTTTTCAACAAAAAAAATATTTTTTCCCTTTTAGCTAAAAAATCAAATTGATATTATCATTTTCTGTCGTTTTTTACAATGATATTTACTTAAATTACCTATAGAATATCTAATATTAAATCATTTTATCAGATTTTCATCGATCAGTTTTATAGCCATCTCTACAGTTTGTTGCCTGTCAAGACCTGAATTATCCAGGATCACAGCATCGTCTGCTGCCCTCAAAGGTGCCGACTGCCTGGTTGAATCCTGTTTATCTCTCTGTATTATATCGGAAAGTACATCTTCAAAAGTGGTGGCAATGCCTTTTTCGCAAAGCTCGGTATATCTCCTCATAGCTCTCGCCTCATTGCTCGCCGTCAAAAATATTTTAACATCAGCATTGGGAAGAATGACCGTTCCGATATCTCTGCCATCCATAATGACACTTTCCTTTTCCGCTATTTTTCTCTGAGTATCGAGAAGGAATGCCCTGACTTCGGGTATTGCTGATACCGCCGAGGCGTACATAGATATCTCTGGTGTTCTGATATACGAATTGACATTCTCGCCGCAAAGCATTACGCACTGCTGAGAGTCAACAAATGAAAGCGTAAGCTCAATCTTATCAAGGCAGGAAATGATTCCCTCCTTATCGTCCTTTGATATCTGACTTCTGTTGACAAAAAGCCCTATGGCTCTGTAAAGTGCACCGGTGTCAACATGAATAAGTCCGTAGTGCTTCGCTATTTCCTTACACAAATAACTTTTTCCGGCTCCGGCAGGTCCGTCGAGTGCAATATTTATATGCTTCATTTTTTATAAGTCCTTCTGTTAGATTTATCTCAAATTACGATATTTTCGCAGATGAAAGTAATCATATTACTACTTTACCGTCATTTTGTGAAATATCGGTCATTTTCTTTACAATATTGAGTGCTGCAACATTTGCACTGCAAAACGCTATCTGCAAATTAAACCCTCCGGTATAGGCATCAAGATCAAGCACTTCACCGATAAAATAAAGATTTTTTATGCTCTTGCACTCCATACTTTTCGGGTCAAGCTGTGAAAGCTCCACACCGCCGGCCGTGATGATCGCCTCTGATATCGGTCGGGTACCGTCTATAGTAAATTCAAAATTCTTGAAAAGCCTGACAATTCGCTGTCTTTCGCCTTTTGTTATCGAGTTGACCTTCTTATTGGCAGGAATCGAACACCTTTTCACAAAAACAGGTATCATTTTTGACGGCAAAAGCTCTTTTAGTGAGTTGATGAAATCGCAGTTTTTAAACTTTTCAAAATCCGAAAGGATTCTCGCATCAAGTGTTTTTTCATCAAGTGCACTCTTAAGATCGATGATCACCGAAAACCTGCCCTTAGAAATCGGACGCATATGTGCCGAAGCAGAAAGAACAATAGGTCCGCTGATTCCAAAATGTGTGAAGATCATCTCTCCGAAATCGCTGAACACAATTTTACCGTTTTCGTTATCACGTACGCTCAGTCCAACATTTTTGAGCGACAGCCCCATCATATCGCAGACGTCTCGTTCTCTTGTGACAAGCGGAACGAGTGAGGGTGTGATTTCAGTAATTTTCAGCCCGAGCTTCTCTGCCAGAATATATCCCGAACCGTCCGAGCCTGTCAGCGGATATGATTTTCCGCCGGTAGCAACGACAACACAGTCGAAAGAATATTTTTTAGCCCCGCAGTGAATTCCGCAGACCCTGCCGTCAGAGCATTCAATATCGGTTACTTTATCCCGTATAAACCTGACGCCGTTCTTCTCGCATCCTCGAACGAGTGCATATACGATATCTCCTGCCTTATCCGAAACCGGAAACACTCTGTTTCCCCTCTCGGTCTTAAGCGGAACGTGCAACTCGTCCTCGAAGATCTCCATAACCTTCTGAGGAGAGAGGGCGTGTGCGGCACTGTATAAAAAACGCTTGTTTGAAACAATATTCTCTATGAATTCATTGACCGGACAGTTGTTCGTAAGGTTACATCTTCCCTTACCCGTAATGCCTAACTTGCGGCCGCATTTTTCGTTTTTTTCAAACAAAACAACATCACATCCGAGCTTTGAAGCACGGTAGGCAAAAAACAGTCCGGATGCTCCACCGCCGATAACAGCGATCCTTCGATTATCATTTTTTATCCCGACACCGTCCATATTTTACCCCAAATACAATACCCGTTTAAATCTGAATTCAAATACATGAATGATTATAAATCCAAAATTCCTCTTTGTCAAGAGTTTTCGGCTCTTTTTACAGCGTCATACGCATTTTTGACATAACAACAATTATTTTTTCACTTATGATTCTTTATTTTGTCAGAAAGTATTTTCACTCTTTGCGATCTGACGAAGACGAATAAGTGCTTCGTCTACATCGAGCTTATCGTGTGCATAGCAATATCTGAGAAGTTCGTGCGGCAAGATCGAATCGTATTTATCATACATCGGGATCTCGGCAGGACCGACAAGGCTGACCGGATCAATTCCGCCGTCCTTATCTATCAGCGAAAGAAGCTTGTGTGCAAAATTGCGCTCGTTCGCTCCGCTCATTTTAAAGGTGATATAATACCCTCCGTTTTCAATCCCGGCAATTCCTATAGCGGCGGCGTATTTGGCTATGATCCTTCTCATGGCATTGAACGACCTCGTTCCCAGCCATGGGAACAGGCAATATGATCTGCCGCCAAGCGGAATGAGAAATCGTTTATCCATCGATGCATTCAATGCAATATTGATTCCCTCATCAAGCCTGTTTACGGCATTCGGACGCAGAAAGGGATATTTGCACCTCTCGCTGAGAACAAGCCTTATATATTCGAGCAGCTTTGTGTGAATTTCACCGTATTCCCCAGGCCACGAGACCTCAAGCTTGCCGTCAACCTGCTTTACAAATATAAGACGGCGTTCGATATCTGTTTCCTCGATTTCCCATGCTCTGCCTGCAAGTGCGAATCGCTCACCTACAGGCGGACACGCACTGATCGTGCCTATCTCCTCCGAGCCGCAGCGAACGGTGTAATCTTCAGAATCCTTGAAGGAAGCATAGAACTTAAAACTGTTTGTCAGCCGCTCTCCTTTGAGTCCTACAATAAGTCCGCCTTCCTCTGTCTTTTCAAGATAATCCTCTTCGAGCATAAATCTCAGAAGCGACTTGAATATTTCACGTGGCATTTCTGCAAATGGAGGCATTGAATATATTCTTGAAGCAAGGGCTGATGCCGTCATTTCTCCCATTGATGCAAGAAGCGAAAGTGTCTGCTGAAACAGGAGCGAGAGCGGCATTTTTCGCTTTGATGCCGGTTCGATGAATCCCTCCTCTTTATACAGCCTGATGATAGCGACTGCCCTTGCGAGCGACCATGGAATTATCTGCGGGAGCGGTGCATTTGGAAGTGCTTCTTCCTCCCTTATCACGGTTATCATCTCGCTCGGCTCGCCCCTTCTGCCGCTTCTGCCCATTCGTTGCAGAAAACTGCTGACACGGTTAGGACTGTCAAGCTCTACTATCCTTTCAAGATCGCCGATATCGATTCCGAGCTCGAGAGTGACTGTGGCACATACGGTGAATTTCCGCTCGTCGTGCTTCAGCTTGTCCTCGGCATCCTCACGAAGTGCCGCCGACAGATTTCCGTGATGGATCAGAAAATCATCGCTGTCATTTCTGCGTTTTGCAATCTGACGCAGAGTTGCCGTTGTGTACTCAGTTTCTTCTCTTGAATTGGAAAAGACAATGCACCTTCTGTTTTTACAGCAGTCATAAATATATTCATATCCTGCATCTGCAGTTGCTTTTTTGCCCTTTGTATCTGGGAGAACGATTTCGCTCTCTTTTTTTTCACCTTTTTCATTCATTTCAGCGGTATCATTCCGGTCTCTTCCCTGTTCGAAATTCCGATTCTGAACAAAAAAGTGATTTATTGAAATTCTCCAGCGGTTATCCCCTTCGTTTGACGATGTGACCGCAGTATCACGTTCCGAACCGTCGCCCAGCCATGCTGCCGCCCATTCTTTATCGCCTATTGTCGCCGAAAGCCCGATCCTCCGCGGGTGTCTGCCGAGAATGCGGTCAAGTCTTGCGATCTGACAAAGCACCTGTCTTCCTCTGTCAGCACCCATAAGAGCGTGGAGTTCATCAATCACTATGTAACGGAGTGCACCGAAAAGCTTCGGAATATCATTTCCCCTATTTATCAGCATACTCTCAAGTGATTCCGGCGTGATCTGCAATATTCCACCAGGAGATTTCAGTGCCTTTGTCTTATGCGATGCACCGACATCCCCATGCCAATGAGTCAGTGAGATCTCGCTCATGGCTAAAATATCGGTCATTCTTTCAAACTGATCGTTTATCAGCGATTTGAGCGGTGCGATATACAGCACCGAAAAGCCCTCGTCCTTCGGAGGATCGTTGCACAAGCACGAAATTATCGGGAAAAATGCCGCCTCGGTTTTGCCCGAAGCGGTAGATGAACATATGAGAAGATTGTCTTCACTGTCAAATATGATCTGCGCCGCCTGTGTCTGTACACTGCGAAGCTCTTTCCAGCCGTTTGAATATATATAATCTCTTATAAACGGAGCGAATCTGTCGAAAATCATATGCGGAATTCCCCTTCAGAAATTTATTTTTTGCGGTGTCTTTATCATTCACCTGTGTCATCTGTGTTTTCAGTATTCTCGCAAATATCACACAATCCGCTGAAAAGTGATACCCCGAGATGAGCTGTCGAGCTCTCCTGTCTGAGATAATACGAATAGAGTGATTCGGCAAACTCATATCTGAACTGATATTTTGATGCGAAACAGCGAGCCTTTATATACGATTTTGCCGCCGACAGATTCACTGCACTTTTCGGAATCGCATAAACATAAAGAGTGTCCGAATCAAACAGTGAAGGATAATCCTTGTCGGATGCATCTGCCTTAGGCATGGGCAATATAGCATATGAATCATACGAATCATAAAGCTCTCTTATATCTGAGATATCTGCAATCATGAAAAGTGCCTTACCCGTATAGAATTCACTAAGAGCATCTTCACTGCTTTTTACAGTAAGAGCATCAAGAACACTCTCCGAAATACTGCTTTCCGTATATCCCTGCGCCGCCGATAAGATTCCTTCAAGCTTGCCGCTGTCAAATCGACTGACAATAGGGCATACTCCCTCCGGAAGTGACGAAATATTCAGCATTTGTGAAAAAAGCCCGATATCAAAGCTTCCGTTTGACGTCACCTGCGTGATGTCGGTATACTTTCCCATTCTTGCAAGTATATCTGTGTTGCAGTATATCACTATATTGCTCTCATACGGTACGCTGAATGAGGGAACAGCATAATAAGCAGTATCGCTTCTGTTCGTTATATAAAACAATTCCTCATTTCCATTTCCTTGCCCTTCATTAAATGGGATGAGTAGTCCTTTATTTGCAAGTGAAACAGCCTCAGAAAGCGGAATGTACAGAAGATCTGCAAAATAATCCTCGCCAGAAACCAATTTATTTATAGTCTCAGCACTCTCCTTATGAGATGAGATCGTAAATCCGAATTTTTCGGATATCAGCGAATTCTGTTTTTCAACAGTTTCGCCGTATAATGCATAGACATTCGGCGTATCGGAAATGTACATAATAAAACTTCGCCCGTTGGTCAAATCGAGTTCCAATGACGATAACAACGTCTGCATATCGGGAAATCGGGGAATAACAGGTAAAACCGTCGGAAACGGCGCAATGGTAAGGTCGGCCGATGAGCTGCCCGGGGTTGAAGAAGGCGAATCGGTTACACCCGATGTGGGTGTGGCCGTGGTTTCACCCTTTTTTACGCCGGTATTCAGCCATCCGAGCAGACCTAGCCGCTGAAAATCATCTATGACACTGCATGATGCCAGAGACAATACAGACAGGATCACCAAAGCGGCGGCAACAGTTATCGAAAATAAATGGTTCAATCTTTTTTTCATTTTTATGACCATTGCTTTCGCTTATGCGAAAGCTTCCTTTCCCCCGGAGTTGGGGCTGGTTTTGCGAAGCAAAATCGCTGCCGTACAGATTGCGGAGACCGCAAGGCGAAAGCCACAAAACGGTGTCTGAAAAATGTATTTTTCAGACTTTTACGGTAAATACTGTACCCTGTGCCGTGTCGGTCAGGATAACTCCCTTTTGTTCAAGCTCATTTCTTATTCTGTCCGCTTCTGCATAATTCTTTGCTTTCTTTGCGGCTTTGCGAAGCTCGATCTGCTCTTTTATCATGCGGATAAACGGATCGTCCGATTCTGCGGCATCTGTCTTTTCAGACTGTGCTTTTTTGTTTTCCTCTCTGATTTTTACAGCAGCCTTCAAAAGATCGAGCGAGAGGACTGTATCAAACATACGGATCGCCTCAAGCTTAGTATGTCCGTTTGCCGACGATTTCAGTACATTGTATATTGATGTGATCGCAAGCGATGTATTAAGGTCGTTGTCAAGTGCCGATCTGAAATCGGATATCAGCTTTGCGAGCATTTCGGGATCTGTCTCTCCCTCGTCAGCTATTGCGGCGATCTTCTGAACAAGCTTAGTATATGCGATCTTTGCATTGTCAAGATTCTCCCATGAAAATACGAGCGATTTGCGATAGTGAGATTGCAGGCAGAACATACGGTATACCATAGGATCGTAGCCCTTTTCCTCAAGCAGAGAAACAGTGAGGAATTCTCCCTTTGATTTCGACATTTTGCCGCTGTTTGTATTGAGGTGAAGAACGTGAAACCAATAATTGCACCACTTATGACCGAGATATGCCTCGCTCTGCGCGATCTCGTTGGTGTGGTGAGGGAATGCGTTATCAATGCCTCCGCAGTGAATATCGAGATATTCGCCGAGATATTTCATAGAAATGCATGAGCATTCGATATGCCATCCGGGATATCCCACGCCCCACGGACTGTCCCATTTGAGTTCCTGATCGTCAAATTTCGATTTTGTAAACCAAAGTACAAAATCCGCCTTGTTCCGCTTATTTCCGTCAGCCTCAACACCGTCACGCACACCGACTTCAAGGTCTTCCTCCTCAAAATTATGAAAAACATAATAATTTTCGAGCTTTGAAGTGTCAAAGTAGATATTTCCGCCCGCTTCATATGCATATCCCTTATCAAGGAGTGACGATATGACCTTGATGAATTCATCGATACATTCGGTAGCCGGCTTCACGATGTCGGGGGTTTTTATGTTCAGCTTTTTGCAATCGGAGAAAAAGGCGTCGGTATAGAACTTGGCGATCTCCATGACCGTCTTATGCTCACGTTTTGCGCCCTTGAGCATCTTATCCTCACCTGTATCGGCATCGCTGGTCAGGTGTCCGACATCTGTTATGTTCATTACTCTCGTGACATCATATCCGATATGTCTCAGATATTTTTCGAGAATATCCTCCATAATATATGTTCTGAGATTTCCTATGTGTGCAAAGTGATATACCGTAGGACCGCACGTATATATGTTGACCTTGTTTTCCTCTCTCGGCACAAACTCCTCGCGTGTTCTTGTAAGTGAATTATAAAGCTTCATATTTTTGACCATAGCTTTCGCATTGCGAAAGCTTCCTTTCTTTCGGAATTGGGGCTGGTTTTGCAGAGCAAAATCGCCACCGTTTCGGTTGCGAAAGCCACAAAACGCTGTTTGAAAGATTAATCTTTCAAACCTTTTATCCTTTTGTATTTATTGAATTTTATGTATTATAAATTACCTACATTATATTACATTCTCTTTGTTTTGTAAACAGTTTTTTGAAAAAAATAATCTGATATAATCAATATTTATCATCAATTTCAAGTAATTCACAGATATCGAAAGCAATAATACATTCTTTTCGCCCAAACTTCACTTCTTATTAACTTTTTATCTATTGACATGACCGATATAATCGGTTATAATCGATAATGGATTATGGTAAACATCAGCTTGATTTTATAATAGATCGAATGAAAAAAGTATACGGAGATTTAGAACCATTATGAAAAAATCAAAAACAAGGATCGGACATATATCTGTTTTTGCTCTTATTCTGCTCCTGATAATTCTCGCCTTTCCGGGCTGTCATACAGAAGATCCCCCACCGAGTGAATCGCTCTCATTTACTGTCACCGGCTCACAGACAGGTACAATATTCAGAACGCCTGAGCCACCCGAAAGCGTTATTACCGAGCTCGGAAACGAAACGATCGAAGTTGAAAACACTTCGGATGTCCGATATGACTTTACGCTCAAATGTCTCTCGGGAGATGATGTAGTTTCAAAGAATTTTATAGTTGAGGCAGGAGAAAAGCACAGCTTTGCCGTAGAAAAAAGCTCGCTTATTTCGATCGAGGTCAGGTACGAAAAGGATGGCTCGACTGTACTTGTAGGCTACCCCTTCAACGCCGATGAATTGGCTGTAATGCTTTCATCAACTGCTCTGTATGACACTGTCATTATACCGATCAATATATCTTCGGGCCGCTTTAATATTGAAAGACCTCTGACTATCGGCATAAAGGATTGTGTCTTTTCGCCCGAAATGCTTTATATATCTACCGCCCTTGAAGGAACACTGCGAATCAGCGAAGAGGGCGACGGAGAATTTTCTCCGAGTAATATATTTGCCGAAGCCGAAAATCTGACACTCAAAATTCCGACAATAAAAAAGATAGTCGCAAATCCGACCTACTATCTTCGCGTGTATGCATACAACGGAAGGGTTCTTGACTTCAACAGTATAAAGATATTCAGCGAAAAAGAATTGCTCGATCTTATTGATAACGAGTGCCTGCCGCACCTTTACCCCGATACGAAGCTCACGCTCTCGGGCAATTATACGATCGAAAGCGAAATTGACTTCAGTATGCCTGTTTCGATTGAATTTGCTGACGGCGTCACACTCGAAAAAGCCATAAATATTGACACCGACCAAAAATGTAAAATGACATTTTCATCAGGCAAGAATGTTACGCTTCCCGATATTCCGATAAAAATCAATGCCGCACAGGCTCAGATCACATGGAGCATCCCGAGGAATGAGGGAATTTCAATGCTTGATATAGTTTCGGTCATGGATGTTCTTTCTGTGAACGGCATTGCCCCCAGCGACTACGTGCTCGGCGGTGAGAGTACTTCGGTGCTTTCAATGATATCTCTTCTCAAAAAGAACAATAAAAATCTCACCCGTGATATATTTTTCCGTGCAGACGGCTATGTACTGAGTGCAACGATCGACTGCATCGTTGATACACGTACACTCGAGAGTGCTATACTCACATACACTGCCACAAACGGCGGAAAGGTAGAATTTGATAAAACGGTTCTCAGCGATGATGGAACGGTCAATCTGCTTTATGACAGCGGATGCTATCTGAATGTCACCGACAAAAACGGCAAGACAAGCAGATATCTTATCAAAGCGGATTATCAGCCCTCTGCTCTTCCTGTGGTCGTAATCAATACACAGAGCGGCTCTGCGGTTGAATCAAACGAAGAATATCAAAACGCAACCTTTTATATGAATACCGACGGTTGCCCGTATTTTGATGAGATAGATCTGCAAAATATACAGATACGAGGACGTGGGCATTCCACCTGGAAGTGGGACAAAAAGCCGTATAAGATCAAATTTGATTCAAAGGTATCAGTTTTCGGTCTTGAGGCTCATAAACAATGGGTACTGCTTGCGAATTATTCGGATAAATCACTTATCAGGAACACCGTTGCAACCGAGGCAGGAAAAATTCTTTCAAATCTTTCATATACCCCGACTCAGTACCCTGTTGACCTCTTTTTCAACGGAGAGTATGTCGGTGTATACACGATGGGCGAACAGCTTCAGGCAAATTCGGGAAGAGTCGAGCTTGCCGACAACGGCTCCGATACCGATACAGGGTATCTTCTTGAGATCGGCGGAACATCGTCTGCCGATGTATGGAATGAAACCTGCTTCTATACGACCCTTTGCAAGTATGTAAAGGTCAAAGCCCCCGATGAGGGAACGCTCACAAAAGAGCAGGTCGCTTTTATCAAAAATTGGACGGTAAACGCCGATAAATCGGTCATGGCAAGCGACGGCTATTGGGAATATATAGATATGGGTGCCCTGATTGACTGGGTGATCATTCAGGAGCTCAGCTATAATATAGACTGTTGCTTCAGAAGAAGCTGTTATTTTACAAAAGATGCAGGCGGCAAACTCACCATGGGGCCGCTGTGGGATTTCGATAACGCTTTCGGAAATTTCTGGAAGGATGACAAGACATATTCGACCTGGGCAACAGCAGACACAACAAGCGACTATATCTGGGATAACTGGATGGTTTATCTTATCAACGACCCATATTTCCGTGAGCTCTTCAAGCTAAGATGGGACGAAGTCAAGTACGACATACTTGAAAACATGAGAAACACGGTCAACACATATTCGGCACTTGTCGAACGCTCGGCAGACTACAACTTTGAAAAGTGGGATATTCTGAACAAGCGTGTAGGCTGTGAGGATTCGTCTATCAAGCAATACAACACCTATGCAAAACAGATAAAATATCTTGGAGATTTTATCGAAAGCAGATGGAAGTGGCTTGACGAAAACATATAAACAACAAATCAGGATTCTTAAATAACACAAACATATAATAACAATGAAACAAAGACCTTATTCTTCAATTATTGTCAGCGAAAAAGCTGAAAAAAGCCTGAAAGGCGGTCATCTGTGGGTTTACCGTGATGAGATCGCCGAACGCATCCAAGGAGAGTTACCGCTTGAAAACGGTTGCATTGCCGACATTATCGGTAAAAAGGGTAATTATCTCGGCAGCGGATTTTACAACAACAATTCAAAGATTGCCCTGCGTGTCCTCTCAAAAAACGCAAATGACCGTTTTGACGGTGGATTCTGGAGACGCCGTGTATCTTATGCTGTATCTTACAGATTCAAGACGATGCCGGGAGACGATTTCAAATGCTGCCGTTTGATCTTCGGAGAAGCTGACGGCTTCCCCGGACTTACTGTCGACCGTTTCGGAAATGTGCTTGTCAGCGAAGTGCTATCACTCGGAATTGAACTGCGGAAAGATGTTATCTATCATGCTCTGCTTGATGAGCTGTCCTCGCTCGGTGAGAAGATCGATGTGATCTACGAGCGTAACGAGGGTGAAATACGTTTACTCGAGGGAATGGAAAAGTACAAAGGCTTTTACTCTGCCCACGGTCTGCTCGGTAGCTCTGACGGAAAATGCATTATAAACGAAAACGGGATACTCTACAATGTCGATTATATAGACGGACAGAAGACCGGTTATTTTCTCGATCAGAAATACAATCGGCTTGCAATCCGTAAAATTGCAAAAAACTCGTCGGTTCTCGATGTATGCACTCACACTGGGGCATTTGCCCTCAATGCCTGTGCCGGCGGTGCGAAAAGCGTTACTGCGCTCGATGTATCGGCATCTGCGCTTGAAAATGCTCGCAAAAACGCCGAACTGAACGGATTTACCAATATTGATTTCGTTCGCTCGGACATGTTTGACTATCTGCAACAGCTTGTCGACAGCTCTAAAAAGCTTTATGACTTCATCATTCTCGATCCCCCTGCCTTTACCAAATCGGGAGACACCGTAAAGAATGCATATAAAGGCTATCTAAGGCTGAACACCCTTGCAATGCGCGCCATGCCGAGAGGCGGATATCTCGCAACCTGCTCCTGCTCACATTTTATGAGAGACAGCTATTTCTGCTCAATGCTAAGCGAAGCCGCCAAGGACGCCGGCGTATCTCTTATGCAGATCGAAGGCAGGCAACAAGCCTGCGATCACCCGATCCTCTGGAATATGCCAGAGACCGAATACCTTAAATTCTACATTTTCCGTGTGGTTTGAAATGATTTAATATGGGGGAACTTTCTGTAGAAAGTTCCCCCGGTGACATTTTCAACAGAAAATGTCACCTCCCCCCTCAAAGACTTTATTGGAGAGGGAAGGTATGGGGCTTCGCTGAAGTGGTGCTGAAGCTGTAGCCGCTTGATTCGTAGCCGTCATGTGGGGCCCCCCTCCCCCACACGTTTTATCAATTTTTTTCAAAATTAATTGGTCTATCCACCTCTTCACTTTTCACTCTTCACTCTTCCCTCCCCTCCTCTTCCCTTCCTATACGAAAAATTCGGAATTTGATTTATAAAAAACAGAGAGAGCTTATGAACAGAATTACAGAATACACAATTCAGTCATGCGATGACATATCTACCCTTCGTGGCATAAAGATGATGCCCGATTCCGAGCCTAAGGGCATATTCATCATTTCTCACGGAATGGCTGAGCATAAAAAAAGATACGTCCCTTTTATGGATCATCTCTGCGACAACGGCTATATATCTGTTTGCCACGACCATATCGGACACGGCGATTCTGTCACAGATATTAAAGACTTAGGACATATTCCGCTCGAAGCGGGCGCTGATGCACTTGTCGGGGATATTCTTTACGATGCAGAGCGTATCAAGGCAGAGCATGAAGGACTTCCGCTTGTGATCTTCGGCAACTCGTCGGGATCACTTATTGCACGAATGGCGATATCCCGTGCAAAAAAGGGATTGTTTGATGCCGCACTCATTTGCGGAAGCGGAACGCCCCGGACATCGGCAAGATTTGCACTTGCACTTGCCGAAACCCTAGCGCAGTCAAATGGAAGAAGGAGCTATTCAAAATTCTGCGAAAAGCTTATTTTCGACTCATACAATTCAAGATGCGAAAGGGGCAGACCGTTTGCCTGGCTTACAAGAGATAAAAATAAAGCAGATGAATATATATCCGACTCAAAATGCGGTTTTCGTCTTACCGTTTCATCACTCGCCGCTCTTTTGTCCCTTCAGCTCAGGGCAAACAGCAATGAGACCTATGAAAAGACCGACAAAGGGCTGCCTATATTATTACTCTCGGGCGAAGATGATCCTGTCGGAATGTACGGCGAGGATGTCAGGAAGATCGGTGCGGCATATAAATCATTCGGAATATCTGATATTGAAGCAAACATATACCCCGAGGCACGGCACGATCTTCTGAGTGAGATAAACAGAGAACAGATATATGACGACATTATCAGCTGGACAAACGAAAAGCTGAGCAGAACAAAATAAAGAGAGAAGTTTGAAAGATAAATCTTTCAAACGGCGTTTTGTGGCTTTCGCCGCCGTCGCGGCGGCGATTTTGCTTCACAAAACCAGCCACAATTCCTCAGGAAAGGAAGCTTTCGCAATGCGAAAGCTATGGTTATAAATATGAAAAAAGAACTTAAAGAGATACGCTTTACGCCTGCGGTGTTTGCTTGCGGAAATAATTATGAAATTATTGTTCTGACAAAGAGCGAGATTCTTCTCAGTATAAAAATCGGTGACAGCGAATATTTTGACCATTCGGGTGGTATACGCAGATCGCTCGGGCTCGTCCACAAGATCAAGGTTCCGATCTCAAAGCTGGATGAAGCAGGTATGTACACTCTCAGATACAGAAAAATCAAAGAAAGAAAGCCGTATTTCACGCAGAGCGAAGAGACCGTGGAGATATCCTTCAATTTCGTCCCTGTCAGAAAAGACGGTGATATCAACATTTACATACTCTCAGATACGCATGGGAATTACGAATATCCCGCTATGGCAGGAAAATACTTCGGGGATGATATAGATCTTCTGATACTTAACGGTGATATCAACGACAGCAGTGACAATATAAAAAACTTTGATCTTATGTTTGCTCTTTGCGAAGAGATAACAAAAGGAGAGCATCCCTGTATATTTTCAAGAGGAAATCATGATCTCCGTGGAAGATACGCCGAAATGCTCGAAAATTACACCCCAAACGAAAACGGAACACCTTATTATACATTCAGACTCGGGAAAATATGGGGAATCGTTCTTGACTGCGGCGAGGATAAGCCCGATTCACATCCCGAATACGGAAGCACCGATGTATGTCATATATTCCGCAAGGCAGAAACCGAATTTATAAAAAAAGTCATTGAAAATAGAAAATCGGAGTATATGGAAAGCTCTGCCGAGTACAGAATCGTCATAAGTCATATTCCCTTCTGCCTTAAAAATCAGCCTCCCTTTGATATCGAAGGCGATATATACCGTGAATGGCTGAAACTTATCGGTGAAAATATAAAGCCGCATCTCATGATATCGGGTCACCTTCACAAAACGGTATTTTCGGACAAAAAAGGAGCTCTTGACAGCTATGGACTTCTGCCCTGCCCTATCGCAGTTTCGGGAATGCTCGTAAGGGATGATGCCGGACAGGTTGTTGGCTATAAAGGCCTCGCTCTGACAGTAAAGCAAGACGGCATAGGCTGTCAGATCACAGACCATTCGGGAAAAACATATGATAAAATGTTTATAGAAAAATAAAATGCGGAAATTGCAATATCAAGTTGCAATTTCCGCATTTTTTCGCCGTACAAATAGTTGAATTCTTCCTTAGTTATATTTTTAAGAGCATATTTTTCTTTCTCGGCAGATGCTGTAAGTGTTATCGGAAGAACAATGAGAACAACGGGAGTGAGGGCGTTTTTTTATGATCTGACCTCTTTCTTTACAGACGAAACAACGCCGATCGATAAAAGTGAGAGGACCATGAGAACTACGAAAAATACAGAACCATCAGATGTCTGAGGAATATAACTTACACCAAGGTGCTGTTCAAGGTTTTCATAACTTCCGCCGACGACATTCCATTCTTCATCCCGGTATTCAAGTTCGATCGTTGCATTTTCCATAAGAAGAAGAGGTTTGCCATTATATTTTTTGTTGCTGTAAATGTTGACCGACAGCGTGCATTTTTCCGATTCTTTATTTGCAATAAGTGCATTTTCAAAATCGATATACGGATATACCTTTATTTTTGTATTTGCAGTTCCTTGAAGCTGATATTCGGTAATATACGATTCTTGGTAAGGCGTGCAACCGTCTTTTGCGGCACTTATAATCAAACTATCTTCTTCGCCGGGCATAGTGTAACCGGATTTAACAGGGAACAAAAGATCGATAAGGCTTCCGCCGGAGATACGCCATCCGTTGTCACCCTTTGTAATTTCAAGTGTGTGAGTCTGAACGGAATCACCAAGGCCGGTACTGTCACGGTAGTTATCAACATTTACCTTTAACACAACTTTTCCTGATTCCCTTTCAATTCCTTCAATATCATCATAAAGTCCGAAATCTCCGGGAGCATACGCCGCCATCGAAAAAACGCATACTTTTCCCTCATGTACTGTGAACTCACACAAGTTATGGATGTTGGGAAGAAATGCATATGAAGCTATTTCATCTGTGAATACTTCTGCCCATTTATTCTGCATTTTTTCCAAAGAATTGTATTCATCTTTGACGGTATAGTACTCGAAAAGATAGGGGGGTGAATTATTTGCTGCATTATAATCATTATGCAAACAATAAACTACGGTTTTCGAGCCATCAACAGGCATGCTCCCAACAGGACTTTGATTTATCATAGTCCAAAGGGTTTCCATTTTTTTGTACAGATCTTTTGCTTGCTCATCGCTTATGGTATCATCTTCAGCAAAACATACCAACGAAAGCGAAAAAACAAGTAATAATACAAGTGCTGATGACAGAATTTTTTTCATGTTATTTTTCACCTTTCGTATTTTCCTGATTAAGATTAACTTGTACATTTGTTAAATTCTGATCAAATATAAAGAAAGCTTTACTCTTTAATAAATCTGCCTTTCCGGAACAGTACCACGGTGCACAGAGCTATTGATGCAAGTGCGATAACAACGTATATTGCAGTACTGTCCGATGTCGAAGGAGGATCTGACATAAGAGCCTTCACATTCTTTATGTTTTCCTCAAGTCTTGCATAACCGGTTTCTCCGGGACCAAAATCGGTGTATCCCCAATTGAAATCGAGGGTTCGAAGTTCGAGAAGATCTGAATAGACCCTATAAGGATCGTCAATGCTTTCAAGTTGCTCTTTTGTGAAAACCTCCCGAAATGCACACCCAACAGACCGGTTCATTTTTTCAAAATCATTATACTCCAAATAAAGAATTACACTGCCGAAATGATATCTGTTATGCATAAGAGTCGATTTGAGTAGATCATACCACGAGTCTCCTACAAGCAGGTCATAGTAACTCTGATAGAATCTTCCTCTGCGATCAATATAGGCTTTTTCTGCAAGTCCCGAGGCAACATCATCGTCTGTCAGTATTCCGGTTTTATGTGCTTTGAAAACATTCCATAAACATCCGTATCCACCGATATCCTTTCCCGCAAATTCTTCTACATATAACATGTCTTTTATGTTAAAGCCTTCAAAAAGGTAGTATGCCATATTAATACCACCATACATTCCGTAACCTTCTCCTCCTATATCAGGTAATTCAGGAGAATAAAATGATTCGCAGAATTCGGTCATATATAACTTAAAGCTGCTGTCTTCAAGATCTCCTTTTACGGATAAAAACCAATCGGCAAACTCTTTTGTATACGGGTTGAATGAATATATATCGATATTATATACGGGAATTATTTTGTCAAAGGAAAAATAACACTGATAATATAATTCAATTTTTTTGATATTAGCCTGTCTGCATATTTCAGAAAGATAGACCTTGCTTCCGTCAAATCCGGGATAAAACTTTTCGCCTTTATGTGCTGCGTCGTAATCATCCTCATGCAATTTCAGAAGGGTGTAGAGGTCTTCGTACCCATCATTCCACCAGCCTCGCTTACTCATTTCTGATTTAACAGACGAAATAAAGGTTTTGAATCCGTAAAATGAATAATTAATTTTTGAAAGTTCGTTAATCGAAAGCGACATAAGATCGTTCCATGTATAGAAATTTTCTCCGTCATATAAACACCACGGAGCAAGAAACGCCATGATATTCGCCTCGTTTTTTTCGCCCAACCACGTTAACTGCAAAAGAGAAAGATCATTCATCCAATCAAAATCACTATCTTCCATACCATGACCATATGACCATCGGCAGACGCTGTGGGAAATCTTCCCGTTTTTATCACAACACATAACCTGATTAGATACATAGATATTTCCGTAGCGATAGGTGAATTTGCCTTCATTTTCAAGAGCTTCTTTGTATACATCATAAGTCAAACCGTAATAAGCGATCGGAATGAAATAACTGTCAGGGCATTCTTTTTCGCCGTACAAACAGTTGAATTCTTCCTCAGTTATGTTTTTAAGTGCATATTTTTCTTCCCCGGCAGATGCCGTAAGAGGAAGCGGAAGAACAATGAGAACAATAAGAACAACGAGTATGGAGACTGTAATTTTTTTCATAATCTGACCTCTTTCTTTGAATTTAATTGGTATCACAGTAAAAATTCGCAGAATTATAGAAAAGCAACGGATCAATAGTTTGTGTTTCTTGTCTCGTAAGTAATCTTTTGCTTCCATGGGTTATTATAGTCATATGGAGGTGCGTTAACATTGTTGAAGTAGAGTGTTATAATATGAATAGAGTCGACAAACGTCCAAAGATCTGCTATAATAAAAAACAGAAAGAAGGAGCTTTCCTTAACCGCCGATTGCGCCTGCCGACCTTCTCATGTGAAGGAGTAGGAGATACCGTTGTTGTAGGTCGAAGAATTTCCGATGCAGTCATAGTTTATGGTATCGTTGCCGTTATAGGATGTCAAACGGTCTTTCCGGCTGTCTGAAGTATAATCGTAGCTGTCCTTCTTTTGAACTGTTCCGAGCGTTCCAAAGGTGAAAGCATAGGTTTTCTTTTCAAGAATATTTCCTCTGCTGTCATAGGAATAGGTGTAGCTCTTATTTGCATCTCCGTTGTCTTCGCTGATCAGCTGTCCGAGCTTATCATAGGCATACTGATTGTATACTAATCCATCATTTGAGATCGTTTGGGGTATAGTTAAGGCAACTCACACATTGCAAGTTCTTCATTTTTCTTTCCATTCCCTGCGTGGTATATCAAATATTCAGCGAACCGTAATTCTTTGAATCCCCGGTATTTTTTTGAAAATAGCGAGTATTTGCATGATGACATCTGTATTCAAACGATCCGGTGAAACGGTCATGCGGATCTCACTCTTTCCGATGCGGATCAGCGGAGATCCGTGAATCTCCGAAAAGGTGCAGAAATAAAGCTCTCTTGCCATTGCAGCACTTTTTCGGATCGTTTCGGTATCTATGTCTTGATTGAATTTCAGAACAAAAGTATGTCCTCCGAAATGGATCTGATAGTCAAAAGGATATCCGCTTTCCTCCGATTTGATTACAGGACTGTAAAGCTGTGGCAGCAGGTAATTCAGCTTGCTTCTCTCGGATCTCTCCATTGTAACATCAAAAAGAATACTTCTTCCAGCAATGCTTTCATATGGGTAGATGTTTTCACCGTCGGAAACGCTCCACGTTACATTGATTTTACATAGATAGAACGCCCCTTTAGTAGACACGAACATTGTTAAAGAACCGGGCTTTTTTTGAATTGCGTACTCATAATATTGATTGTGAACAGTAAGACCAACCAATTCCGTTGCGTGATTCTTTACATCTTCATTTTCGATAAGCATAATAAGTTTATCCGAAATCTGCCTCGACATCTCCTTTAAAAAAGCTTTATTCGGCTCTTTAGAATACGGGCTCCCTGTATATTGAATTCTGAATGTTCCCATAAATCTCTCCTTGATGAAATGATTTAAGCAAGTACCAATGCACCTAAACCTGCAACACCGGCGGGTGCACCTGCACCCGATTCGATAAGTACAATTGATCCAACAGCCGCAAGAATAGCAGCATTGACTCTCCAACAGTAATGATGCTCATAATATATCATACCATCATTCGCTTCACTATAAATATCAACCTGCATTGTCATACATTTTTGTGTAGATTCTTCTTCCATTACTCAGGAACTTTGCCGTATTTGATCTTCTTGTTTTCATCACGGCTGCACAGCGGGTAATTTGTTCAATTATTACCACCTAATCTTCATTTTTTCTCTACATTATATCATATCTTTTTGAAAAAGTCAACAAAAAAAAGGAAGCATTTCCTTGCTCTTTATAAATATTTCCGATTAGTAAATTCCACGGTGGAAGGAATTTACTAACTTCAATTTCATGTCATTCTCCATTCAATAGATGTTGACCTTTTCTGTCTTCTGTGATAGAATTGTTACTATGGATATCTTTTTTGAAAATTTTGCTCTATCCGGTATTGCAACTTCATTTTACAATACCACAAAATAAAACAAATGAAGCCATGCCAAAACACAGCAGGGCTTCATTTATATTTTCCCTATTTTTCAAATAGCTTTACACTTACCGGCGGCAGTTCACTGTTTGATCAGCAGCTTTTTGATTACGGGAATTTTTATGAGTACGATGATAGCAACAGTTGTGAAAACTATCTCGGGGATCATATAAAAACCGTTGTAACAGAAGGAGTAAAGCACAGGCATATTCTCAAATGTTTTTCCGAAAAGCTCCCAAGGCTTCAAACGTTCCCAAATGGTTACGCCTGAGAGAAAATGACAGGCAAAACGTAAAACCAAAACCATAACAGTTCCCGAAACTATGCCGGCAGAACCTTTTTTTGCAAAGATTCCCGAAAGACCGAGCACCGTATAAGCGATTATGTAATCAAGAAGTGCACATATCACAAGTGTAGTAAGATCAAGTCCCCAGCCAAGTGATCCGCCAAGGAAAAACTGTCCTACAGAATAAATAAATGCAGCTCCGAGTCCCCACTTCACACCGTGCCTTATAGAAATAAAGCAGACAGGAAGCATACTGAAAAGAGTTACCGAGCCGCCGAGAGGCATCTGAATTACCTTCAAAAGGCTCAGTACGGTCGAAAGAGCGATCATAGCCGCACATTCGACAAGGATGAATAGATTTTGATTTCTTTTGTTCATAAGAAATTCCTTTCTGACGGTACAGTATATATATCTATTTCCCGAATAAAACAAAAGCCGCGGCAAGCCGCAGCAGAACTTTATTACCGAAAAGAAAATCCCGGAACAGATCCGATCGCAAAATCAAATCAAAAACAAATCTACAGTCAGGTCGATCGAAAAACCGAAAAATTTTTCACGGTACATTGCTCCCTACGCCGGCATTATCCGTATCAGGTTAAAAGGGTTCGGTTTCCCATCTCAGCCAAAAGGCACCCCTGTTGTATCGTCAATTGAATTATACATATTTTTATCGCTTTGTCAATAGCTTTTTCAAAAAAAGTAAAAGCTCTGATATAAATAAAAAATCGCTTCGGAATAAAGAAGCCATATTGCTTTATAAAAATTCATCCCCTATGATTCGTCAAAATCATAGGGGATCAAAGCAGGCAGCTTAATTCTTTTTTTGCACCAAGCTTGATTGCAATTTGCTCTGCTTCTTTATCGGCAGTTGCACCATAAAGCAGCTTTGCTTCACGATACCATATCTTTATTCTACAGCGTCAACCGTAATCAAATCGAGCGGTACCAAAAAACATCTCATCCAGTCTTCCATTTCACTTCCCATATAATTGACTCTTGCCGAAACATAATGCCTCACATAGAGCTGACCTTCATATTTTACGATATCCGCAGTTATGTTTTCAGATTCCCTGTATGAGATATACTCTTTGTCAGCAATCGTTGTTTCATAGACATCTTTTATTTTTTCTGACAGAAGCTTGCGTTCCGTTTCTTTGTCTACCTTAAAATCAAGATTTTCCGACTCTAAATCATTGATCACCAATGCACCGATTTGTCCATCTGCATAAACCGCAAGTCTTGCGAAATCGGTCATATATCCGTCAACCATATTATAATACAAAAAATTACACACTCTATCTATCACACTATCATCATCGCAGGATTTTTTCAGATATTGAAATTTAGTAAGGTCTATAATACTTGCAAGCTTATCCTCAAGCAAAGGACGAATATCTTTTACCAAAGAAGTCGGCAAAAAGTCAATTGTTTCAAATTCATATAATAATGCTTTTAATTTACCGTCTTGCTTTAATATAATCTTTTTATCTTTATCTCCGTCTAACAAATACTGATCGAGAGTCATATCGCCTACCGGATATTTGAGACTTTCATCATACTTTAAACTCAGTTCAGCCGAATTAATATTGAAAACCTTGTTTGGAGTAGCATTTGAATCAAAATAGTGTTCTATTTTATCACTTATCAGGTTTTTGCGTTCAATATTATCGCCGAGTGAATCATAGAAACCTGAATCCACTTCTAAGATCAGATTCTTTAAATTCTGGGCAGGATCGCATGTGACGTTGCTCAAAGTGTTGTCCGGATTCAAAACAGTTTTCACATCGCTCTCGGTTTGATTGTCAACTACGGCACATGAGCAAAATGAGATCAGCATGACGATCAGCATAAAAATTGACATTGTTTTTTTCATTGCAGTATATTCCTCCTTCAAAATTAATTACATGGGGCGATCTCATCAGATCCGCATATATAACGATATTCTTCATTTGTTGTGATTTCACCGAAAGACAGGCATTCGATATCGTGTTGAACGGCATCATCGGCAACAGCCATAGCATCTTTTACAGAGCAACCGGTTGAAAGAGTTACCATAAATGTTTTCATCCATAGATTTGCATGTGGAATTATTACATTCTCTTTAAAACCCAAAACGTTTTGTGCGCCTTTGGCGGATAATGCATTAACCATGTTAATAGATGAGGCACCGCCTCTTCCAACAGAACAAGCACCAAGACAGACAAATTCCAAATTTGATAAGGCTCCATCCACCAATCTGTTTATATCATTTACTGTAATTATTCCGTTTGACACTGTCAGTGCATATTGATCGCCGTGTGTGATACAAGAAAAAATTGAACTTGTTGAAAGACACCCTAACAAATCTTCGTCATTTAATGAGGTGTAGGCATACCCGCTCATGCCGGCATTATTTCTTAATGCTGTATCTACATCGGATAAAATAGGAGGCATTTGCGGATCTCCAACATAATCTCCGATATACATCAAAGTGTAATCATTTGATTTTCGTATAATCCACTCGTCCCTATAGCTCGAACTATCCTCATTCTCTCTCTGCCGTATACTAAGCCCGTTATATGAGAATGCTGGATCCTTAAGATCCATAACAAGATCTTTTTCTGTATAGCTTTCAGATGACTTTGCTTTGATCTTGTACGCTCCGCTATTTGTAACAGTTATCTTCCATTTCTGATTATAAGAACCGGTATACGGCTTCAAGACCAAATCGACATTATCGGATGTTACTTTATCCGGCGGAACTGTGAGGGCATAACCGGTGACAACAGATCTTATGCTATAATACCCACTTCCCAAATGGGTAAATGTCCATTTTTGATAATCTCCTCCGTCGAATGAATGAATCTCTGCAATTCCGCCGTTATTATTAAAGTCCGGTGCATCACCGTCATCTAACTGCATATATTTCCCTGCTTCTTTGTTCATGACAAAATAGTCACCACTCGAAACCGGAACATTGACTGCATAGGTGAAATATAAAGACTCGTATACGCTAAGGTCTTCTTCTTTGAGTATTCTTATGTAGCCGCCAAACGAACCGGTTTTATTTATCACCAGTTTTCCCATACCGGTACTTCTGTTCCATGCAAGGGATGCTACATCTGAACAGCCGTCATTCAAAACAATTTCGGGTTTATTGTAGCCAATAGATGTTGTCCAAACGATCGTACTTAATGTTACTTCGGTTCCGGGCTTTAAAAACATAGTATTTGGGTTTAAAGTATATCCACGCTTGCTATTGCCCGTATACTGAACCAGTTCCCATCTTGCTCCCGATCCGGCATCAGCGTTGCTCAAAGTTGTGAGATCCGGATTGGATGTTGAAGATATATTGACTATCTTATCGGAATAGTAGGGACGTATTTTGAATCCGTATCCGTCCCAGTTGATATAGAAGCTATCCTCCGGAGGAACCTCGCTGTCAATATTGGATATCTTTTTTGTAACAAACTTATCTCCGGAAATATCAAAGGTCAGTTCATTGTTCAACATTGAGCGTATAATATATCTGACAGTACCCGGAACATTGTAGATCTTAAACAGACACGAACGGTCAAAAACTTCAGCGTCCGCAGGGAAATTTGTTAAGCTGACATGTTGGAGATAACTGCCCGCTGAATTACCGGTTACTTTTATCCATCTGGTACTGCTGAGTTTTGATCTGAATGCATACACACCGCTCGGAATATAGTTAATATAGTTTACGCTGATATATGCCCAATCGCTTCCTGACTCATACGATTTCAAAATAACGGACGAGTTGTTTGAATACGGACTTATCCATCTCTTGATAGCAACTCCGTAGTTTGTGGTCGGATCAGCATACCAATCGACCGCCGCATTTGTTATATCAAATTCAGCCCAACCGGGGGTTGCCTGAGTTACAGACGAAGAGGCGATCAATGTTGTATTTGAGAGAGATAGTGTTGAACAATCCGGTGTGTTGTTATATGTTATCGCAGATTCAAACCAAACTTCATACACTTGATATGCAGCGGCAAGCAAGCTTCCTGTTGTTTTATTAAAATAGTACGGAACATGCAAAGTTGCGGAATTTAGGGTTGCGGTTGCCGGAAGGTTCGGAACAGCCATATGTATATATGCAGTTTTTTCGCTGCTCACCCACATTTTCTCATCAAGACCGTAATTTTCATCGGGATTTGACTTATCGGTATATGAGTCAAAAGCTGAACTCGGCAATGTCAATGTCGGGTCTATAGTAACCGGGAATACACGCTCCTTTGAGTTCATCCACTTCTCATCAGCGCTTACAGTAAGCAGATAACTGCCGTCACGAAGCTGTTGTATATCATATGATACATCATTTGAATATTCACCGCCAATGTCATACATATATGGTGCGGGCATAATATATTTCAGCTCGCCGCTTTCGGCATCATAAAGATTGATGACGCCCGATCTATCAAGCGAGGCTGTAAGCCCTTCAAGAGCAATTCCGAAGCGATATTCATAGCTTTCACCCGGAGCTTTGACTATTATATTCTCTTTAATGTCATTTTCCTGCAAAATGTATTGAATGTCGGTATTCGCTCTTACATTGCAGTAGAGGACCGAGCTTTTATTATTGATCTTTGCCGCCTGCTCAAGCGAATCAAAAGCCTTTTCGGCTGAGTATTTTTCACCGCTGCTTACGATGATCTTAGATTTATTTTCAAGTCCGGCATTCAGAGTTCCAGTGTACCTTAACGGTTCATTTTCTATCAATGCCATCGATATCGAATAACCGTTTTCGCTCAAGCTGTACAACTCTGAATTTGACTTGAATGAATCCGCAAATTTCACTCTTGAATCTGATGTTGCGTAAACCTTCAGCATTCCGTCGTTTTTCAGTGCAAGAGAATTGTCGATATCCTGCCAGACGCCGTCAGAATCCTGTCTATGTACCGGATAAGGATACATGACCGCTTCAAATGTTCCGTTATCAAGACGAAAATGCTTTACATTTTCATCACGCAGTGAGGTGACTTCCGCAACCTTACCGATTACTGCTCCGTCACTGAATTCATGACTCAAATCGGTCAATCCGGACAGCTCGCCCGGCATTACGGATGTCATATCCGATGCATTGGTCAATTTGTCCGATTCAAGTGCGAATACGCCACCCAGGACAGAACCGAAAAGTATTACGACAGTAAGCAATAACGCTGTCAATGCTTTGCTTTTTTTGAACATATTTCTCCCTTTCGTTGTTTTTCATGGATCGGTTAATTCGATAATTTATTTACGGCATAACGTATCCTTGCATATAGATCCTGCCTTCAGATCTATATGCCACTAGAGCGGAAAAGCAGAGGAAGCCTGCGGTCTGAAAATATGTTTACATAACTAATGATACTGTACATGATCGGTATCCTCCTCCAAAGTTCAAATTAAAAAGCACATAAGTCCCCTATGAGTCCCGAAGCTTATGTGCCTTATTATTCAAAAATATTCCTGACGGTGATGCTTCACCGCACCATAGCATTATATAGATTCAAGAATACCTCAACAGCACTGACGTTGCATCGGGGATTGCGAGTTATCTATGGTTACTTTTCTACAATATCATAATACCATATTCTTTCACTGTTGTCAATATGAATTCTGAAATATTTTCCAAATACATGTCCGATTTATTTGCACTTTAAGGTGTATTTTGAACATTTCATTGGCATTAAAACATAAAAATGCCGTAAGCATTCTTTTATTATTGTTGACAAATCGTTCACTGTGTGGTATAATCGAAATGTGAAAGAATGATCGCATAAGGAAAGTTCGAGAAAGGTGATAGCGTGATAGATATGTTTTACCTGCATGGAGAAGTTCATCTGTTTCACGCCCAGATTTGATGAGTAGCCTCAGCGAATTCCCTAAATGATTTGTGCCGCCGCTCCGGCGGCAGAATGGAGATTGTCATGTCAGAATCGATAGTCAGCAAATGCCCGCACTGTAACGCAAAAATTGAATATGACGGAAAATCAGATAAAATGGTGTGTGAATACTGTGGCTGTGAAATAGGTATCGAGGAATTTGTAGAAAGCTCAGAGGTCGGTGATATCGGCGATACAGCAGATACAGCAGATGAATTTGAAGCCCCGGGCGAAGACAGAAAATTCACAAGCGAAGAAGATGATAAATTCAAGGTCTTCACCTGTCCTTCATGTGCAGGTCAGCTCATAACCGATGCCAACACATCTTCAACCACCTGTGTATATTGCGGAAATCCTGCAATGATTCCTGAACGGCTGAGCGGAATATACCGTCCTGATATAGTAATTCCCTTCAGAATGAACAAATCGGATGCAAAACAGGCTCTCAAAAATCTGTATAAAGGAAAGCCGCTCCTTCCCAAAGCCTTTAAATCTGAAAACAGGATCGAAAATGTAACCGGAGTATATGTTCCCTTCTGGCTGTTCGACTGCGATAGCGACGCCAAAGTCGTATACAGAGCGAAAAAGGTTTTCACATGGTCAGATTCAAGATATATTTACACTAAAACCGATTACTTCCGACTTTACAGAAAAGGCAATTTCATATTCAGAAATATCCCGGCAGACGGCAGTAAAAAAACAGACGATGCACTCATGGAATCTATCGAGCCGTTCAATGCCGATAGATCCGAACCCTTCAATGCGTCATATCTTGCAGGATATAACGCCGATAAATATGATGTAGAGCCGTCCGAGCTTCAGTCGAGGATCAACGCCAGGATGCTTGAAAGCATTGACGGCGAATTCCGCAAAACCACTCTCGGCTATACAGGAGTTATAAAAGAATCCTCAAACATCAAGCATACAAATTCAGGTGTCATATATGCACTCTTTCCCGTGTGGATGCTGAATACGAAATACAGAGGAAAAAATTATCAGTTTGCAATGAACGGTGAGACAGGTAAAGCCTCGGGTGAGCTACCTGTTGATTACGGCAGATTTTTTGCATGGCTTGCATCCATGACTTTAGGAATTGGTGCTCTTCTGTCACTGCTTCTTATATTCATACTTTGAGGGGGACAGCATGAGAAAAAGATATAAAATATTTTATTGCCTTATTCTTGCGGTATTGATGATCGCCCTCTCTTTAATCCCCTCGTTTGCAACAAAGGAGAGGATCTATAATAAAGGAGAACTGATCGATCATACAGGAACAATAAGCTCAGAAAGTGCCAACAGAATAAATCGTCTTATAGACGAAGCATATGAAAAATACAACTGTTCTGTTATAATTTATTACACAAACTATGTGAATTCAAATGACAGCATACGTGACGACGATGCCGAGAGGATGTATTTAAACGGAAACTATTGCGAAAGCGGAGTGCTTCTCTATCTCGGAACGATCAGCCGTTCATTCGATATATATGTAAGACACGGTGAATATGTCGGTAAGATCACGTACGATGAAGGCGACAGACTCAATGGGGCGATAATGCCGCTGCTTCGTGCAAACAATTTTGACGGTGCCGCAGTGAAATTTGCCGAGCTTGCACTCGAGTTCTCGGGCAACAGCGAAAATGAAAGATTTATTGTGGGAAAAAGCATGAGCTCATGTCTGACATACGCTCTGATATCGCTTATTATCGGGGCAGTAATTTCGCTTGTCGTTGTACTGTCGATGAGATCCAAAATGGACACCGTTAAAAAACAGAGAGGTGCTTCAAGATATTTTGAAAACCGGGATATCACGATCACCGAATCGAGAGACCGCTTCCTGTACAGTACCCTGACAAAGGTACCCAAACCCGATTCGTCATCGGGCGGAAGATCGGGCGGAGGCTCAGGCGGCCATTCGGGCGGAGGCTCGCATCACGGAGGACATTTCTGATTTAAATTCATTTTTCATTTTACAATATGTAAAATTTACATTCCGTAAAATCTTTGAAGGTGGGGAAACCTTCCGCAAAAGACCACAAAACAACATTTCAGAATAATAGCCAATAACAAAAAGGAGAAAACAATGGGACTTATCAAGGCATTTGCAGGATCACTCGGAGGAAATCTTGCCGATCAGTGGAAGGAATATTTTTACTGCGATTCGATGTCATCGGACACTCTCGTCTGCAAGGGACGAAAGAAAACAAGCTCAAGATCTTCCAACACAAAAGGAAGCGATAATGTAATATCCGACGGTTCGGTCGTTGCCGTAAGCGACGGTCAGTGTATGCTGATCGTTGACGGCGGAAAGGTAGTCGAACTTTGTGCAGAACCGGGCGAATTCAAATACTCATCAACAACATCTCCCTCGATCTTTACGGGAAAACTGGGCACAGGTATTCTCAATACCTTCAAGGATATAGGCAAACGCTTCACATACGGCGGAGATACCGGACGTGACCAGCGGGTATACTATATCAATACAAAAGAGATAGTCGGAAACAAATACGGTACGGCAACACCCGTTCCTTTCAGAGTTGTCGACAAAAACATAGGACTTGATATCGATATCGCTATCAGATGTAACGGCGAATATTCATACAGGATCACAGACCCGATACTTTTCTATACGAATGTCACCGGAAATGTAAGTGAAAGCTATACACGTTCGACAATTGACAGCCAGCTCAAAAGCGAGCTTCTCACCGCACTTCAGCCGGCATTCGCAAAGATCTCCGATATGGGAGTCCGTTACAGCTCACTTCCAGGGCATACACTTGAAATAGCCGACGCCCTCAACGATGTGCTTTCAAAAAAATGGGCAGAAACACGGGGCATAACTATAGCACAGTTTGGTGTAAACTCGGTCAGTGCATCGGCGGAAGATGAAAAGCTTATAAAAGAGCTTCAGAAAAAAGCGGTCTACCGTGACGTATCAATGGGTGCGGCGGCTATGGTCGACGCACAAGCCGAGGCAATGAAGGCAGCCGCATCAAACTCGGGCGGAGCAATGCTCGGATTTATGGGAATGGGCGTAGCTCAGGGTGCCGGCGGAAACACAGCACAGAATCTCTACGGTGTTGCGGCTCAGCAGCAGGCACAAAATCAGCAAAAAGCTCCTGAAAAGAGCGAAAACACATGGAAATGCCCGAAATGCGGAAATGAGAATTCGGGAAAATTCTGCTCATCCTGCGGTGAAAAGAAACCGGCAAATGACGGCACATGGAAATGCTCTTGCGGCAATGTAAACAGCGGCAAATTCTGTTCGGAATGCGGTGCAAAACGTCCGAGCGGACAATTCAGATGCAACAAGTGCGGATGGATTCCCGATGATCCGCAAAATCCTCCGAAATTCTGTCCCGAATGCGGAGACAAATTTGATGATAACGACTTGGTCTGATCGGATAGATCAATTTGATGTTATATGAACAACTCCAATAATCAATCTTCCGTTACGGTATCCGCAGGAGTATTGAAAAAAATAATTCTGCCGTCTGTCGCTCTGATTCTGACCGCAGTATGTATAGCGCTTGTTATCTTGCTCTGTTTAACGGGAGCACATACCGCCATACCTTTCCCCGGAATAACGCAAACGCCTGAAGAAGGCTATCCGTCGATTCCGCCGCTTACTCCGATTATTCCAATCACATCGATTACCACGATTACACCGATCACTCCGATAAAACCGACCGACAGTGAAACGCAAGAACCCGAAACCAATCTGTTCGACGGGTATTTTGAAAAAGGTACAATAGGCTCTGACGGCAGAGAAGCGGATTCCGACGAGATGATGCGGAGCGGGTATATAAAGGTTTCGCCGGGCGAAATGTATACGCTCAGTATTGCATTTCCGGGTTATCCCTGCTCATATTCCAATCTTGTTGAATATGACGCCGACAAGAATCTTGTAAGATATTGCGTCTACGGCGATACTATGGGACCGAGAACCTTTATAACGAGTGCAAACACCGAATATATCAGAATTTTTACTTCAAAGAGCGAATTTTCAACCCCAGAATATCTTGAAATGATGGATTACCGACTGGTAAAAGGGAGAGGGGATTCACTTGTACAGAGGTTTGAAAACGGTTTGACACACGATTCTCCAAGCAATCCGGGGATAAACAATATGCTTGCACGGCTTTCGGTCTTTTGCGACAATGTCCTAACAGCAAGCGGCGAAGGGATGACGATCGGATTTATCGACAAAAATAAGATCGGACAGGCAGACCCATATTCGAGATACAAGTTGTCAGAAAACGAAAGTATAATCGGCTTTCCTTATTCGTCGGTAAGAAAAACCAACACGTACATCGGAATCGATGTCGGAGTATATACCTTTTTTTCGGCAATAAAGAATCCGGCAAGCGTTGTTTACACATCCGATTACCGTGATCCGCTCGACCCGGGATATTCATCGTGGATATATTACGCATGGAATCCCTACGGAGCAGTATGCTCTTCGATGATCGATTATGCATACGGCTTGGATTTTGTATATACGACCTATGAATGGGAGACGATAGACGGAATGGAAAAGCTCGATATGTCGGAAAACGAGATCCGAATCGGGGATGTGCTCTGCAACGTTACGCAAAAAGATTTTTCGGGAGGTCATATGGCGATCGTCACCGATATTCTGAGAGACAGCGATAATAAAATAAAGTATGTACAGATATCGGAAGCCGCTATACCCTGCATGACGCGCACATACGTGACATATGACTACTTCAAAAGCCATTTTCTCGATATTTATTCGGTTTACAGATATGCATATCCCGAAAGGATTCCGTCACCCGACATATCACTCTCCTTTGATAAGATGAGCTATAACAACTCGCTTGCACTTGACAAAGGAGACATGTCGGTATATAAAGAGAACGAGATCGCACAGATCAATATTCTTGATAAATCGGCAGAATACCTTGTAATTTTATGCGATAAAACAGAGTGTGCAAGAATCAGGATATCCGAAACAGGGACAAAGACGATCAACGGAAAGAAATATAAAATATACGGCTTCACACATACGAAAACCGGAAAATACTCGGCATACCTCGAATATAAGGATGAAAAAAAGAGCGATAGCATACAGTGGGAATATGCTTCGGCAGGAGATGCGGCGGTCAGTAAAGCAAAGGCAACCGTCGGAGAGAGCTTTGTGCTTTCATTCGGGAATTATTCAAACTGCAAGCCTATTGGAGTATGTCTTGAAACATCGACATATGTAACGAGATATCAAAGAAGGCTGACCGATGATGAAATATCAAACGGGAAAGTCACTCTTTCGTATGAATATCCCGGCTCATATACTGTGCGTATAGTCTACGAAACTCAGTTCGGACGGATCTATTCCGAGAGAAAAGCTATACAGATCAGCTAATAAAAAAACCGCCCGTCACAAGGCGGTTTTTTGCCTTAATCAGTTATTCGATCGGTCATAAAAGACCAATACGGTAAAAATTTTTATATCATATTGAAACCGAGCCGGATTTCTGATATAATATCCGACAAGATTACAGAAACGCCCAAAACGAAAGGTGCTGACAATAATGAAGAATGAATTTGAAAAGATACAAGGAATAATTGATGAAGCCATCGAAAAACATGCGCTTAAAAAAATCGTTTTTTCGATACCTGTAAGCCACGATATACTGAGAGCGGAGGCGGCGCTTTTTGAGAAATCTGACAGACTTTTCATCAACTATACAGAATTCAGAAAAGACGGAAAATCTTTGCGAAGAAATTATACCGCAGGAGAAGCACCCGAAGTACTTGCAAATAAGGCACTTAATGATTTTAAAAGATGCAATATCATCACCCTTTGCGGAGAATGCCAGGTCATGATATCAAAAAACGGCAAAGTTACTGTTATTGACCGTATAAAACACGAAAATGTGTCGATGTATGAGCTTGAGATTCCCGGACACGACAGACAGAAGAAGTATATCATCGATGCCGCAAACTCAAAGGATTTTCTATACGGACTCGGAATATCAGACGAAAACGGAAATGTTTTTGACAGGAAAATGTCAAAATTCAGGCAGATCAATAAATTTCTGGAGGTCGTGCGTGATGTATACGACTCACTGCCGCCTGAGGGTGAGCTTACCGTATGTGATCTGTGTTGCGGAAAAAGCTATCTGACCTTTGCTCTTTATCACTATCTGACCTGTGTAAAAGGCAGAAAGGTCAATATGTACGGTGTAGATCTGAAATCGGACGTCATATGCTATTGCGGCTCGCTTGCCGAAAAGCTCGGATATTCGGGAATGCATTTTATATCGGGCGATATCTCGGCATTTACGCTTACAAAAGATGCCGACATGGTCGTTTCACTTCATGCATGCGATATCGCAACCGATATAGTACTCATGAATGCCATACGTTTAAAGGCCAAAGTCATATTATCAACCCCCTGCTGTCACCATGAGCTTAACCGCCAGCTCGATTGTAAAGAGCTTGCTTTCGTGACAAGACATTCAATATTGCGACAGAAGCTCGCCGATGCACTGACCGATTCTCTGCGTGTACTTGCACTGGAGAGCAAAGGCTATGAAGTGGCGGCATTTGAGCTTATAGACCCAGAGGAAACCCCAAAAAATGTAATTATTCGGGCAATATATAAGAATACCCCACAGGAAAAGCGCAAAAAAGCGGCAGATGAATTTACAAAGTCGTGCGAATTTCTCGGCGTTAAGCCCTTTATCGCAAAAATAATGATTGATTAATAATAACTAAACAAACCCTCCGAAAGGCTTCGAAGGGTTTATTAATTTAATATGATAATTTGATTCTTCAGCACTTTTCCAGCACTTTAATCAGACATTTCCCTGTATGTGATCTTTCGTTTTCGGCGACCTGCTCGGGCGTTCCTGTTGCAACGACCTGTCCGCCGCCGTTTCCGCCTTCGGGTCCCATATCAATGATATAGTCGGCAGTTTTTATTACATCGATGTTGTGCTCGATGACAATAACGCTGTTGCCGTTTGACACAAGGCGGTCGAGTATTGCTATCAGCTTTTCAACATCGGCTGAATGCAGACCTGTTGTCGGCTCGTCAAGGATATAGACTGTTTTTCCGGTATCACGTTTTGACAGCTCTGTTGCAAGCTTGACTCTCTGTGCTTCTCCTCCCGAAAGTGTGGTTGCAGACTGGCCGAGCTTTATATATCCGAGTCCGACATCCTGAAGAGTTGTAATTTTGCGTAAGATCTTAGGCTGATTTGCGAAGAAGTCAACCGCTTCATCTACGCTCATTTCGAGTACATCCGATATATTTTTGCCTTTATACCGGCACTCGAGAGTGTCTATATTATATCTTTTTCCGTGACACACGGGGCATGTGACATATACATCGGGAAGAAAATGCATTTCTATACATTTCACGCCGTCTCCCTCACATGCTTCGCATCTTCCGCCTTTCACATTGAAAGAAAATCTTCCCGAGGTATAAGCACGCTTTTTCGCATCGGGCGTTTCGGAAAAGAGCTCACGTATGTCGGTGAAAACGCCTGTATATGTCGCAGGGTTTGAACGTGGGGTCCGTCCTATCGGGCTTTGATCGATGGCGATAACCTTGTCAAGATGCTGTATGCCGAGGATCTTATCATGCTTTCCCGGAAATGTGTGTGCACCGTTCAGCTCAGAGGCGAGCACGGGATAAAGTGTTCCGTTTATGAGTGAGGATTTTCCCGAACCCGAAACACCGGTAATACAGGTAAGAGTCCCGAGTGGTATTTTCACATTGACATTTTTCAGATTGTTGAGCGATGCGCCCTTTATCTCAAGAAATTTTCCGTTTCCTTCTCTTCTTGTTTCGGGAACGGCTATCTTTCTTCTGCCCGAGAGAAAATCGCCCGTAACAGATCTCTTTGACATCATAAGCTGTTTGGGTGTTCCGCAGGCAACAAGCTGTCCGCCGTTTACTCCTGCACCTGGTCCTATATCTATAATATAGTCCGATTCGAGCATCGTTTCTTCATCGTGTTCTACGACAAGCACAGTGTTTCCTGTATCACGCAGTTTTTTAAGTGTTGCAATAAGCTTGCAATTGTCACGCTGATGCAGCCCTATCGAGGGTTCGTCAAGTATATATATTACCCCCATGAGAGCCGACCCTATCTGGGTTGCAAGACGTATTCTCTGGCTTTCTCCTCCCGAGAGCGTTCCCGCCTTTCTTGAGAGAGTCAGATATTCAAGACCGACTTCATAAAGGAAATTAAGCCTTGCTTTGAGTTCGGTAAGTATATCCTTTGCGATTTTTTGATTGCTCGGGCTGAGCTGTAAATTATTGACGAAATCAAGCGCCTGTGAGATCGGCATATCGCAGAATTCATCAATGCTTTTATCCCCGACAGTTACGCACAAAAGCTCCTTTTTCAGTCGCTTTCCTTTGCATTTCGGACATGGGATATCATCGACAAACTGATCGTAATACTCCTGCGAGCCGAATATTCCAGTTCCCGCCCTTTGCTCCATCATGCCGACAATACCTTCATATTTGACCTTTCGTGGTTTTTTATTGCCGTCAAATTCCCCTATAAATTCATAGGTCTTATCACATCCGTAGAGCAGAGCATTCATTGCTTCATCTGAAAATTGATTCAGCGGAGTGTCTATGGTAAAACCGTAATCTTTGCCCAAAAGGATGAAAAGAGGACCGTTCCATGTCTTTTCGCTGACCGTCTTGAAGCCGTTTACCTGTATTGCTCCCTCTCGCAGGGATTTTGACTTATCGGGGATCATTCGATAGGGAGAAAATATCCGCTTTTCACCGAGTCCAGAGCATTCATCGCAAGCACCGAGCGGATTGTTGAATGAAAACATACGTGGTGAAAGCTCGGGAAATGATATCCCATGCTCCTCACAGGCGTAGTTGCGGTTGAAATCAAGCTCGTATTCCTCCGAATCCTTCGGCATTACAAGTACCTTTATACAGCCGTCCGCAAGCTTCATTGCAGTTTCGACCGAATCGGCAAGGCGCGGGCGGAGATCGCTTTTTATGACAAGGCGGTCAACAACGATCTCTATTGTATGTTTGAGGTTTTTGTCGAGTTTGATCTCTTCGGTCAGCTCATATATCGAGCCGTCAACTCTTACACGTGCATATCCCGATTTTTTCGCCGATTCAAACACCTTTTCGTGCATACCTTTTTTTGATTTGACGACAGGTGCCATTAAAACAAATCTTGTCTTCTCGGGCAGATCCATAATCTCATCAATTATGCTGTCGGTAGTACGCATAATTATCGCCCTGCCGCAGATCGGACAGTGCGGAGTTCCGACTCTCGCATATAAAAGTCGGAGATAATCATAAATTTCTGTTATAGTTCCAACCGTGGAGCGTGGATTTTTCGATGTCGTTTTCTGGTCTATAGCAATTGCGGGCGAAAGTCCTTCAATAAAATCGACATCCGGCTTATCAAGCTGACCGAGAAACTGCCTTGCATATGACGAGAGAGATTCCACAAATCGGCGATGCCCTTCGGCGTATATCGTATCAAATGCGAGTGACGATTTTCCCGAGCCCGAGAGTCCCGTAATTACGACAAGCTTATCACGAGGAATTTCGACATCTATATTTTTGAGATTATTTTCTCTTGCACCCTTAATTTTTATCGAATTGTTCATTATTGATTTTTTCCTTTTGATTATTACACCTTAAGACAGGTATCCCCGATTTCCGTCGAATAGGGTCGTACCGCCTTATTTATAGGTCATTCTTCTGCTTTCAATTTATTGATCGCATCACGAAGCTCTGCCGCTTTTTCAAATTCGAGCAACAGTGCCGCCTGACGCATCTGTTTTGTGAGTTGTGAGATCTTTTGTTCCTTTGACAGTTCTTTTCCCTCAAAAATATCGAACATATCAAAGCTGTCATTTTGAGCGCTCTTATTCTTTTTGTTCACCGCATTTTTATCGGTGCGTTTGTTTTTCATTGACGGCAGGATATCCGAGCCGGGCAGATCTCTCACTGCTTTCTTGATCGTTTCTGGCGTGATTCCGTGCAATTCGTTATATTCTGTCTGTATCTTCCGGCGGCGGTTTGTTTCGCCTATCGCACCCTTCATGGAGTCTGTAATATTGTCGGCATACATTATGACTTTTCCTTCCGAATTTCTTGCCGCTCTTCCTATCGTCTGTATCAGCGAAGTTTCGGAACGCAGAAATCCTTCCTTATCGGCATCAAGTATTGCGACAAGCGAGACCTCGGGCAGGTCAAGTCCTTCACGGAGAAGGTTTATCCCGACAAGCACGTCAAAGACACCGAGTCGCAGATCACGCAGGATCTCACTACGCTCCATCGTTTCGACCTTGTGATGTATATATTTGACCTTTATTCCGTGCGTTTCAAAATATTCGGTAAGATCTTCCGCCATTGATGTTGTAAGAGTCGTAACGAGCACACGCTCGCCCTTCTTGGTGCGTATATCGATCTCATGCATCAGATCATCGACCTGACCTTCGATTGGACGTACGATCACCTCGGGATCTACAAGTCCGGTCGGACGTATCAGCTGTTCGGCTGTCTGGGTTGAACGCTCTTTTTCGTATTCAGCAGGAGTTGCTGAGACAAAAACTGTCTGATTCAGCTTTCCTTCAAATTCATCGAAGCGGAGCGGTCTGTTGTCAAATGCAGAAGGAAGTCTGAAGCCGTATTCAACAAGATTTTCCTTTCTCGCTCTGTCGCCGCCGCTCATCGCTCTGACCTGAGGAATCGTGACATGTGACTCATCGATGAAAAGCAGAAAATCGTCCGGGAAGAAGTCGAGCAATGTATAAGGGGTTGAACCCGGTTCTCTTCCAGACATTACCCTTGAGTAATTCTCGATCCCAGAACAATAACCGATCTCCCGGATCATTTCAAGGTCATAACTTGTCCGCTCTTTGATTCTCTGAGCCTCAATAAGCTTGCCCTGTGATTCAAATTCGGCAACTCTTTCTTTCATTTCCTCTTCTATTTCAATGAGCGCACGCTCTTTTGCCTTTTCGGATGCAACATAGTGGCTTGCAGGGAAAATTGCGTAATAGAGCGGCTGACGGAGAATCTCTCCCGTCACTGTATTGATTATATATATTCTGTCAATTTCATCGCCGAAAAACTCAATGCGAACGGCAATATGCTCTTCTCCCCCCGCAGGATAAATCTCAAGAGTATCGCCCCTGACACGAAAGCGGTTTCTCTCAAATGCTATATCATTCCGTTCATACCTTATCGCAACCAGCTTTTCTATGATATCCTCACGGCTGATCTCATCACCGACCGAAAATTCAAGCATCTGATTTTCATACTCTGAGGGATCTCCGAGCGAATATATACACGATACCGAAGACACAACAATGACATCTCTTCTCGTCATCAGGGCTGTTGTGGCACTGTGACGCAGTCTGTCAATTTCATCATTGACGGCGGCGTCCTTTTCTATATATTTGTCTGTCCCGGGAATATATGCCTCGGGCTGATAATAGTCATAATAAGATACAAAATACTCGACCGCATTATCAGGAAAGAATTCCTTGAATTCACTGCAAAGCTGTGCGGCAAGCGTTTTGTTGTGTGCAAGAATAAGGGCAGGACGGTTACACTTGGCTATAACGTTCGCCATTGTGAATGTCTTACCCGAGCCTGTAACACCCAAAAGAGTCTGCATTGCATCTCCTCTTTCTATACCCTCCACAAGCTTTTTGATCGCCTCAGGCTGGTCTCCCGTAGGCTTATAGTCGGACACAAGCCTGAACGGTTTTGATTCGATTTCTTTCACACGATCACCCCTTCTTTTTACCCGAGCATTCTCAGATACCGATTAACATTTTTTCAAAATGTATTTTTCTCAACTACAACACAGTATATCACATTATTTTTTAAATGTAAACAAGATATTTTCGATTTATCCGAAAGTTTTTCAAAGTGAAATAAAAAAGTGTCTGCGTTTTTATGCAAACACTTTTAATACTCTGTCATACCATTATGCCATTGTTACGGCAAGGGTGATTTTCGAATCATTTGAATAATATTTGATATAGACCTTCGTATAGTCTTTATAGAATACAGACAGCTCACATTCGTTGAGCGATTGAACATCTATTAGGCTGAAACCTATCTTCCTGAGAATATCCGAATAGGAACTGAATACCTGATCGGTCGCTCCGCCGAATTCAAAACGCAACTCAACTGCATCGGATGTCATATAATTATCGAGCGTACAGGAAGGTATTATCGGCAACGGGTAATTCCATGAATAACTTATCGATCTATATTCGGGAAAATAAAAGAGATTGCCTCCGTTCTCTCGTCTGTCACAGTTAATAATTACTTCTCCGATGAAAGAAGAGATCGCACTCAGAAGTGACACATCATCACTGCCGCTTATATACAATCTGCCGTTTTCACATTTTATTCTCGATATGTGCTCGTGCTGTTCGGCGTTTTCTGTATCAATATCATCCAACGATACTATTATACAGTTGTTTTCCGATTCAATATATTCGCCCTCGAAATAGACATCTGCCGATTTATTGCATTTTTTTCCGATCATCTGTGCGGCAAGACGGGTCAGCGCCCGGGCATCCTCTCCGACGCCTTCTTTAATTACAAAATCAGCCTTGACCTGTCCTTTATCAGCAATACAGAAAAAATTGTTTTCGGTACTTTTTATCGATTTATCACATGGGATCTCAAAAGTCCGATCTTCTTTTGAATAATCTGCAATAATATCCTCAGCGGCAGACATAAGCAACTTTTCAGTGGTGGCTGAAATAACTATATGGTTTCCGGTGGTTTTCACCATGTAACCCTCGAAGCCATCCTCACGGATACTTTCATAACAGCTTTTGCTCAATTCCTGATCGGTGTCACCGTAAAGGATCACAACTGCCGTTCTGTCATCAGGCCTCAAATCGTTTTTTTCGTTGAATTTCCAGTCGCTTTTTATAACAACAGAAGCTCCTGTCTGCTCTTTGAGTGTATTTCCGAGATTTTGTGCGTTTTTAATTACATAATCACTTGCTTTGCATCCGTAGACTATAAAAATTTTACTGTCTTCAGAAATGACAATCTCATCTGATTCATAACAACCTATCACATTACATCCGGAAAGCTGTATTGTCATTACAAATAAAACAGAGAAAAGCAAGAAATTCAGAATTTTTCCGCTGAACATTTTTTATTTTAACCTTTCACAATAATATGGGGAGCACCCGGACGCCGAATCCGTAAGATAAGATTCCCTATCAGTCCTGTGTGCCCTGAAGTGCCGCACCGATAACCGTAGCAAACTGTGACATTTCGGGTATTACAAAATTCAGGTCAAACATTTTGCTTAGTATTTCAAATCTTTCCTTTGACTGTGCGATGGTAGATATATGCCCTGTCAGCACAATATCACGTGTGTTATGAGCCCTTGCGGCGAAAATGCACATCATTCCGACCGTTTCTATCACAATATTGATCGTTCCCATTGCAATATCTGCCTTAGATGCTATATCACTTACATTTCCGAAATTGGCAGCCGTCATTTCCCCGGGCAGACCGAGTTTTTTATCGTCTGATGAGATATCAGAAATGCGGAGATCCACATTGGAGAGATTGCCCTCTCCTGCAAGCTCGGATATATGACCGATATTGTACATTCCGAGAAGAAGCTTGCACAGTCCGCCTATAGTTCCTCCACCGACACCCGTTCCGCCGAGATATTCGTTTATTCCGTTTTTTTCGGCATAGACAAGTGCCGTCCCGGTACCCATGCTCGCAATAATTGCCTTATCCAGCCCCGATAAATAGATTCCACCTCTTGCGACAGATTCAAATTCGCTGACATGAAAGCATGGAATTGAGTAAAGACTGTCCGAAACCTTTGAAGAGCCGACTCCGGTTATCATGATCTTGCCGATGTCGGAAAGAGAACACCCATTTTCAACGGTGAACCTTCCCAGCGCACCGTATATCGAAGTCACAGGATCGTTTGCTTTGACAAAAATCGGTTTAATAAGTGTTTTATCCGAAGAAAAACCAACAATTTTTGTCGTACTTCCGCCGACGTCAATGCCTACTGTAATCATAAAACAACTCCAAGATATTATAATAATATTTCTTAACAGAATTTTTTACGCTATCATTTTAATACATAAAAAAGAATTCTTTTTGCATGTCCTGTAAAAAAAATATAAAATATCGATAAATTATTTATTATTAACCCTTAATTCACAAATATGAAGTATAATGTCATCCGAAACAGTCACAACTATGCTCGACGGTATTCCCTATATTTGAAGATAAGACGGAGAAAAAATGAATTTTAACAGTGAAAAATGTATGCTCTGCCCCAGAAAATGTGGAGGCGACAGAAAAAATAGCATCGGTGCGTGCGGTGTCGGAGAAAAACTGAATATTTCCCGTGCTTCACTTCATTTTTGGGAAGAACCGCCTATATCGGGCAAAAAAGGTTCGGGGGCAATATTTTTTTCGGGATGCTCTCTCGGATGTATATATTGCCAGAATCATGAGATCTCCAAGGGATGCCTGTACGGGGCGAATATCAGCACTCAAAGGCTACGTGAAATTTGCTTTGAACTCAAGGAAAAAGGGGCGAATAATATAAACCTTGTCACCCCCACTCATTACGCACCGATGATATATGATGCAATAGCACCGATAAAAAGCGAGCTTGCATTGCCGATAATCTGCAATACGGGAGGATATGAAAGCGATGAAACACTTGAATACTTCCGTGATATTGTTGATATATATCTGCCCGATTTCAAATACGCCCTCCCCGAAAGTGCAAAAAGGCTTTCAAATGCGGAGGATTATCCCGAAGTGGCACTGAATGCACTAAAAAAAATGATAGCCTTTGTGGGTAAACCTCTGCTTGACGGCGACGGCATCATGAAAAAGGGAGTCATCGTCAGACACCTCGTAATTCCGGGAGAGAGGAAAAACTCTCTTGCGGTCATGAAGCTTCTTCACGACAATTTCTCAAATGACGAATTTCTGATCTCGCTGATGAATCAATATACGCCGATCGAAGGCATGATCCCTCCCCTTTCGAGAAAGCTCACATCATTTGAATATGACAGCGTTCTGTCGCTTGCCAGCGATTATGGGTTCAACGGTTTTTCACAGGACAGCTCATCATCATCGGCGTCATTCACTCCGGCGTTTGATCTCACGGGTGTTATCAGAAAATAAAAAACTCTGATCCGGACAAGCCGATGTAATAATTACAGACAGCACAAAAGAAAGGTGCTGTCTGTTTTTTTCGTACTGTATCAAACTTTTTTTAAAATACTATTGACTTGTCGATCATACTGTATTATAATAAAAGTGTATCAATTAAGACACTTTTTTAAAAATGACCGATTGGAAAGAAAGATGGAAAAGAACGAAATAAAAGAGAATATATGCCGATGTAAGCTTTTTGCAGATCTCGGTGAAAAACCTATCGGAAGACTTTCCGACAATGCGAGCGTATTAAAGATCGCAAAAGACGACAGAGTTCCGCAGATGAACGGCATCAGTCTGATCGCATCGGGAAAATGCGGAGTCTATTCTTTGCAGGATGACAAAAAGCGGCTTTTGAATATACTTGCCGCAACCGACTGCTTCGGCTTTGCTTCAATGTATACGGAATGCGACAGGCATTCGACAGAAATTATTGCAAAATCGAACGCAGAGATAATTTTTCTGCCGACACAGGTCATCGAGGAGACAGTGCAAGAGGACGGCAGATTCGGTCTGAAGATCATAAAACTGCTTTCCGGGAAGATCAGATTTCTCAATGCCCGTATATATTCATATCTTTCGCCGAGCGTGCAGGACAGGGTGATGAAATATTTGCGTGAATGCAATGTCGATGAAGAGGGATATGTCATAATCGAAGAAAAAATGACCTCAGTTGCCGATCGGCTCGGAATAGGACGGGCATCATTGTACAGAGTGCTCTCCTCGCTCGAAGAGAGCGGATCGATCGTCAGGGATAAGGACAGAATAAAAACAGTCAAATAAAATAATATAAATATATCGGGAAAAATCGATTCAGGATATAAAACGTCAGGCGATTTTACCACAGATTATTTGTGAAAGGATGAACAAAAATGAAAACGACCAAAACTACAAAAACAAAAAAATACGGCATACTGTTAATTGTTGCCCTGCTGATATGCGGATTATTGATCTCCTGCGACAGCACATCGGGCAATAATACATCCGATACCGCAACACAGGGCACTGCAGCAACCGATACCACACCCACAACAGATAATAATACCGCCAATGAAAAACTGTCTGTCTTTGCAATGAACGGACCCACGGGAATATCGCTTGCAAAGCTTACGCAAAATGGCAGATATGAATTTGTTTTTGCAGATTCGGCAGATGAAGCACTTGCCGACCTTATCGGCGGTAAATATGACATAGTATCCATTCCGACCAACCTTGCGGCTGTACTCTCGGTAAAGGCAGCGGGGGTATATAAAATTGCGGCGGTGAACACTCTCGGCGTGCTTTACATGATTGACAGTGACGGCAGCGTCAAAAGCGTATCCGATCTCAGAGGAAAAACAATATATGCAACAGGAGAGGGACTGATCCCCGGCTTCGTGCTTGAGTACGTTCTCGAGAAAAACGGACTTGTTGTCGGAGAAGATGTCAATATCGAATATTTCAGCACACCGGCAGAGGTCGGCTCTATTCTGCTTTCGGGCAAGACAAGCGTTGCAATGCTTCCCCAGCCGTATGTCACAACACTGCTTGCGAAATCAGAGAACAGTCTTAACATCGCACTCGACATGACACAGGAATTTGATAATATTTCATCCGATGAATGTCGGCTTATGACAAGCTGTATAGCGGTAAATGTAGGATCACTTGCCGATAAGGGTGTAGATATAAGTAATATAATTGACGATGTGCGTGAATCGGTCAGATTTGTAAATGAAGAAAATGATGAAGCGGCAAAGCTTGTTTCGGAGCTTGGCATCATCCCTTCAGAGCAGATTGCCAAAACGGCAATTCCGCTTTGCAAGACCGTATGTCTGAGCGGTGAGGAAATGAAGACATCACTGCTCGGATTCTATAAATCGTTATACGATTTTAAACCCTCTCTCTGCGGAGGAAAACTCCCCGATGAAGAAATATTTGCATAAAAATAATAAAAAAAATATTCCTGCACCGATTGGATATATTGCGGTCCTTTTATTCTGGATCGCAATATGGAAGATCGCATCGCTATGTATAAATAAAGAGATACTTTTTCCATCACCGGAGCTTTGCTTTTACCATCTGATCCTGCTTTTCAAAAACGAGATCTTTCTCAGATCACTGCTTTACAGTATTTTGAGGGTAATCATCGGATATATAGTCGGACTGACAGCAGGAACTTTGTTTGCTCTGCTCTCGCTCGCTTCGGGGGTGGCAAAAGCTCTGCTTGCACCTGCGCGTGCGATAATCAAATCAACACCGGTCGCATCGTTTATTATCCTTGCTTACCTGTGGATGAGCAAAAATGAGATCCCGGGTTTTACGGCTTCACTTATAGTGATTCCGATAGTATGGGGGAATATAGTTGTCGGATTTTCAGATATAGGTGCAAAGCAGCTCGACGTTGCCAAAGTTTTCGGCTTCGGCATACGAAAGAAAATTAAATATATTTATATCCCGGAGATCAAAAGCTATTTTACAGCCTCAGCACTGACCTCTTTCGGTCTCGCATGGAAGGCGGGAATTTCTGCCGAAGCACTCGTCAGAACAAAATACTCAATAGGCGGACTGTTGTACGATGCGAAGGTAAATTTTGAAAGTGCCGATCTTTTTGCATTGACTGCACTGATCATTATTATTTCGCTGATATTTGAAGCAATTATAGGAAGAATATCTGCACCGAAAGGAAAAAGTAAGAAAAGTGATAAAATTTGAAAATGTATCCATAAGCTACGGAAGAGATTATATATTCACAAATCTTGATTTTACTATTGCCGACGGTGAGAAGGTTGCAATCACAGGAAAGTCAGGCTGCGGAAAAACTACAGTCCTCAATATGATCATGGGTATGCAATTGCCGAGCGAAGGGGTAGTTTCTACAGACGGCAGAATTTCTGCCGTTTTTCAGGAAGATAGACTGTTTTCATCATTTGACCTTCTGGAAAATGTCATGTCAGTCTGCGATGATGAAAAAATTGCAAAAGACTCTCTTTCTGCGGTTTGTCTTTCGGAAGATTGCTTTCACATGATGCCGCACGAGCTTTCAGGCGGAATGGCAAGACGTGCCGCAATTGCCCGTGCTCTCGCCTTCAAGCACGATATACTTCTGCTTGATGAACCGTTTAACGGGATTGACGATCGTACTAAAGAAAAAATCATTAAAAACATATTGCTCTGCGAACACGGAACCGTGATCCTTATTTCCCACAATGCCGATGAATGCCGGATGCTTACAGACAGAGTGATTGAGCTTTGAGACATCTGGCTGTAATATTAAAAAAATGACATTAAAATGATACGGGCTTATACAAACACTGAAAGGCACTGTATTATTTACTTATACCTACATAAAAATATAAAAAATAAAAATATTTTTAAAAAGGGCTTTTATTATCAGAAAAGATGTGTTATAATGAAGTGGGTGGGTTTGTCTGCCCTCTCCGAAGCTCAGCTTCACCGCCGCGATCAAATGTAATATATTGATCGATATTGGTATCTATAACTGCATGATACACTAAAAATCAGGCGGTTTCAGCTTGTTTAAGCCATAAACTCAGTTATGAAAGGCACGAAATAATGAAAAACAGATCGTTTGGAATAATAATTGCCCTGTTGATACTCGCTTTATTGATATCTCTGTCTCTTGCATCATATGCTGATACCGCCGTTCCTGCACAAACAGCAGAAGTCGGAGATGTTATCAGAATAGATGCATCGATAGTAACGTTGATACTTGCCGGGGCGGCGGTCATCGGCGGTCTTTTCGGATATTGGCTTGTAAGATCAAAAAAATAATTTTTTTCGATTTTAGCAATTTTTTGACAGATTCCATATATTGATATTGACAACTGCATTGAATTGAAAGGAAAACGGTCATCCGTTATATCGATATGAGTAAAATAGAAATTGTCGGCGGCAATAAATTAAATGGCTCGCTTGTCATAAACGGCATGAAAAATGCTGTGCTCCCCATTATATACGCAACAGTTCTTACGAAGGGCGATAATATAATAGAAAATGTACCGAATATAATCGATGTTCACATATGTCTCACTATTATAAAAAAAATGGGAGCAAAAGTAGATTGGCTGAATGCGAACACCGTCAAAATAAACACCGATGATCTTGTGCCGGGAAGTGCTCCTATTGAGGAATTTAAAAAAACAAGAGCGTCATACTACCTCATGGGTGCAGAGCTCGGACGGTACGGAAAAACAACAATAGGATATCCCGGCGGATGTAATTTCGGCGATAAACGTCCGATAGAACAGCATATCAAGGGTTTCAGAGCACTCGGTGCTGTCATAAACGAAGAAGAAAACCGCATCACAGGTATGACTGAGCAAGGCGGACTCCACAGTGCAAAAATAAATTTTGATTTTGTCACGGTAGGAGGAACAGCCAACATTATGCTTGCCTCGGTGCTCACCCCTGGGGTGACAATAATCGAAACGGCAGCAAGAGAGCCGCACATTGTCGACCTTGCGAATTTTCTTAATACCTGCGGTGCCAAGATCCAGGGTGCAGGAAGTGAAACCATTAAGATCACAGGCGTTGAATCGCTGAAAGGCTCGAGCTATGCAATTATCCCCGATATGATCGAGGCAGGTACATATATGGTCGCCGCCGCAATAACAAGAGGCGTGCTTAAGCTTGAAAATGTTATTCCAAAGCATCTCGAATCAATCAGTGCCAAACTCGGCGAAATAGGAATAAGCGTCGAAGAAAACGGAGACAGCGTGATCATCGATGCCACAAAAGGAGAATTGTCTCCGGTCAACATAAAAACGCAGGCATATCCGGGATTTCCAACCGACATGCAGGCACAGTTTGCCGCACTTCTCACATTAGTGCCGGGAGACAGTAAAATAATCGAAAATATATATCAGAAACGATTCAAATATACAGATGAGCTGACCAGAATGGGTGCATCGATAGATGTTGATCAGACGAGTGCAACGATCCACGGAATAGAAAAACTGCACGGTGCAAATGTTCGTTCAACAGACTTGCGTGCAGGCGGTGCAATTATTATAGCCGCTCTTGCAGCAGAAGGAACAACTGTAATTGACGATATACACTTTATCGAAAGAGGATATGACAATATCGTTGGAATGCTCAAATCAGTCGGTGCGAATATCAGATATATAGAAGATTGACAGACAGATCTGCAATCTGCATACATAAAGGAAAATAACATGAATCTGCATTTCGGGTTTTCTTATATCGGTCTGATCTTTCTGTTGATGCTGACAATACCGAATATAATATGGACAAAAAACAAACCGAAAAAATACGAAGAATACGAGAAAAACGAAAATAAATTTTTGCTTGCCTTTGAGCGTATCGGTCAGGTGCTTGTCACAACGCTTATGCTGATCTTCTCCGATGAAAAGGAATGCTTCCGCTTTCCGCAAGTTCTTTTCCTGATAGCGGCATTGATCGCAATGCTCATGTATGAGCTGTGGTGGGTAAAGTATTTTGCAGGCGAGAGAAGAATGCAGGATTTTTATAGCAGTCTTTTGGGAATCCCCGTAGCTGGAGCAACTCTGCCGGTCGTTGCATCTGCGCTCATCGGCATATGCAAATGTAACCTGCCATTGATCATCGCAACCATCATATTGGGCATAGGGCATATAGGACTGCATTTAATTCATTCAAAGCGGCAGTAAAATATTTTATATTGTTTATGTGTAGATGAACAGCACAAACGATATAAAAAAGGCTTGATATAAGCCGTATCTCAAAATTGTATAAAATAACAGTTATCCACTACAGGGGGGGAGGATCAACATCCTCCTGTAGGGGATAACTGTTATTTAATTTTTAAATATACTATAATCCCGTTTTTGAGAACTTTGTTGTAAAAAAATAAGTAATAATACCGCTGGGAGTGATCGGTCGCTCCCGGCGGTGAATTTATATATACTCAACAATCAATCGAGAAACAATGCCAAGCGGCATTTGATCAGGACTTAAGCATAACAAAATAGTCGTGATCACGCAGATCATCAAACTGCGGCTCATCAAGATATTCCCGGAAATCCTGTGTCATCGTTGTTCCCTCGTTCTCGAGCCATTCACGGGTGTCCTCTTCAATGCGGTCGAACCACGGGGCGGTATATTTGTAAACTCCGGGGTTTGAGAAAACAATTTCATCATATGATTTGGCATACGACTTCATTTCGATCAATAGATCCCGAATCTTATTTTCAGAAACATTCGGTTTGTGTTTCAGCAGATGGTTGATCTTCTTTTTTACTGCGAAATACAAAGAATGATTGAATTGAATGTAGTTTCCGTCCGGAAGCATCACGCTGACGATCTGTTGCATAATGTCTGTGTATACCGCAGGCATCAATGACAGATCCCAAAGAACGCCCTCAATATGACTCATAATTCGTTTTTGTTTAAACAGGATCAGTTCATCGCCTTCCAGTATGTTTTCCCAAACCGCATCACGTGTGACCGTTGCTCTTTCGGGAAGCATTTCCGCATATTTTCTCGCTTCGTCCTTGCGGCCTCTCCAACCGAGAAGTTGCGTGATCCCTTCGATAGCATCCCCTCTGATAATGTCATCTTTACAGTATTTTACAACGGCATCAAACAATTTAATAGCTTTTTCTTGCTCAGCTATGTATCTATTGTTATCTTCATAATCAAATGAACGATTAGAAACCACCCAGGCGAGATTTATCAGCCATTTCATATCGCCGGGATATTCTGATACAGCAAGTTCGCATATTCTCTGACGCTCAGCCAAATCTCCTGTTTTGTAAGTGTGATCATAAGCCGCTCTGAGCTCTTCGTATCTTCTGTCAGGTTCTATATCGTTGACACCGAGAAGCTCATCGGCAGAAATATGAAAGATTTTTGTGATAGGAATAATCAAGGACAAATCGGGACTTGATACGCCGGTCTCCCATTTTGAAACGGCCTGATATGTGACGTTGAGACAGGCTGCAAGCTGCTCTTGAGTCATATTATTCTTTTGTCTGTATTCTTTAATATTATCTCCTATAGTTTTCATACAGCATTTTCCTTGTATAAATTATTCCGTTCCGGTTCGGTGTATTTATTATAGCAGATAAATCATACGAAAACAATAAAGCATTTTTTGAGCGAAACTCGAATTTGAAGCGAGTGTTATAAACCTACCTTTCCATAGCCACGCATACTTTATTCAATACCCCAGTTTCTCATTGATCAACACCAATTCAAATTCTCCGGTCATAGGCTTAGACCAAAGCACAGACAGACCTCTGCAAATTCTATCCGGACTTTTGCAGTCATAACAACGGTCTGCTTTTACGGCACAAGGAGTTTTCACGCCCAAACGCTTAGCGTTAAGCGGAGCGGCGATATTCCTTGCACGCCACAAAGCACTTTCATAATCTTCTACAATTTTATTCGCACCGACTATAAGATATACCTTTTCGTGTCCGTATAAGATCGAGGAAACACGATTGCATCTGCCGTCTATATTTATAATCTCTCCGGTTTCGGCAAGACCGTTGACAGAAGAAATATATATATCCGCCGCATTTGCCGCAAGACGTACTTCTTTATCTGTTTGCCCTTCGGGGATACGGTGATGCCAACGAACATCATTGTGAACAGAAAGCCTTTCGTACAGTCCTATTTCCTGCAGTGTTACAGAACCGCCGAATCCGATCGTTTTACCGTTGATCTGACTGTCCATGTAGTCTACTGCTTCTTCTGCACTCTCAAAGCAGGATACTTTATAGCCACGGTCTTCTAAATTTTTTCTGATCCTTTCAAAATTCATGATCTGCTCCTTTCATCTTTTGCAACAGTATTTATTTCAGTATATCATCACTGTTTATGTAAAGCCATATATCATATACACAAACTTGCTATAGTAATTACGAAAAACCGTGTAGGGGAGATACGGTTCAGTAAAGAGTGAAGAAAGCCCCACACTCTACTTAACACAAATTAACTCTCAAAAATTTTGAACAACCGTGTGGGGGAGGGGCCCCACATGACGGCTATGTCTCAAGCAACTACAGTATCAGCACCACATCAACGAAGCCCTATACCCCCCATCTCCAATAAAGTCTTTGAAGGGAGTTCGGGGGGAACTTTCTACAGAAAGTTCCCCCCGATATCCTATACACAAACTAACTCCTATTTCATCAGCTTCTCAAGGGAAGCGAGCTTGACGCAGACGGCGAAAAGCTCGGACGCCTTGCCGATCTCCTCGAGCGAGGGGAAAGATGGTGCTATTCTTATGTTTTTGTCCTCGGGATCTTTTTTGTAAGGATAGGTCGCACCAGCACCGGTGAGTGACATTCCGGCGTTCTTGGCAAGCTCAACTATGCGTTTAGCACAACCGGGGAGCGAGTCAAAAGAGATGAAATATCCGCCGAGAGGATATGTCCATTCGCCGATAGCGAGATCGGACAATTGAGATTCGAGGGTATTAATGACCTTTTCAAATTTCGGACGGAGAATGTCAGCATGATTTTGCATAACTTCACGCAGATGATCGGCATTTTTAAGAAAACGAACATGGCGAAGCTGATTTATCTTGTCATGACCGATAGTCTGAGCGGAAAGCTGTTTTCTGATCTCGGTTATGTTGGAAAGTGAAGAAGCAATCGCCGCAATTCCGCTTCCAGGGAAGGTTATCTTGCTGGTCGAGCAGAATTCGTATACACGGTCGGGATTTCCGCACTCAGCCGCAAGCGAGAGAATTTCGGGAATATCAGACTGCTTTTCGGCATCGCCGTAAAGATGATGTACACCGTATGCATTGTCCCAGAATATTCTGAAATCCTTGGCGGCAGTCTTCATAGATACAAGACGTCTTGAAGTCTCGTATGAGTAGGTGTAGCCCTGAGGATTTGAATATTTCGGAACGCACCAGATACCCTTAATGCTTTCATCATTTGCAACAAGCGATTCAACTTCATCCATGTCAGGTCCGTCGGGTGTCATGGCAACAGTGATAAGGGTAAAACCGAAATGCTCGGTAACACCGAAATGTCTGTCATAACCGGGACTCGGGCAGAGGAATTTGATCTGCTCGTATTTTCCCCACGGCTTTTCGCCCTGAGTTCCGTGGGTGTAAAGACGGGAAATCTGATCATACATAATATTCAGACTTGAGTTTCCGTAAACGATAACATTTTCAGGCGATACGCCGATCATGTCACCGAGAAGCTTTTTAGCCTCGGGAATTCCGTCAAGCACACCGTAGTTGCGGCAATCGGTTCCGTCCTCTGATGTGAGTATATCCTCGGGCGTAAGCGTTGAAAGCATGGGCATCGTCAGTGCAAGCTGTTCGGGTGACGGCTTTCCGCGTGCCATGTTAAGCTTCAGACCAAGTGATTTTATATTTTCGTATTCTTCTTTTACCTGCGCATACTCTTTTTCAAGCTCGGCAGACGTCATTTCGCAGTATTTCATTTTTATAACCTCCAAGTATTGGTTTTTGATAATAAATCTTTACTTACAGCATAAAGACCAATGCAGAATACATCGGTCTTTTTGTTATTATATTCCTCTGATATTCGGTTGTATGATTTATATCACTTATTTGTTGAGCGTAATATCAAGGAAAAGATTTTCAAAATATTTTCTGACCTCGGGATCGATATCGTGGTAGTACTGTGCCTTTTCAAGCACTTCGTCTCCCGGATAGAGATATTCGTTGTCCTTGAGCGAGTAGCTGTCGCTGTTTACAACGAGAGTGTTGGGCGAAGCATAGCAGATATATTCCGAGTTCGCAACAGCAACCTCTTCTTCAAGCAGGAAGTTGATATACATCTCTGCCGCTTTTGTGTTTTTGCTGTTTGCAGGAATGCACATTGCGTCTACGAAAATGTTCGTTCCTTCTTTCGGATAGAAGAATTCAAGATCCTCGTTGTTGTCCATCATTGTCAGACAGTCGCCGGCATAGTAGGCACCGACTGCAGCATTTCCGCCTTCCATCTTCTGGAATATCTGATCCATTACTCTTCCCTGAAGGAGAGGAGACTGCTCTCTGAGCTTTTCTGCCGCTCTGTCCCAATCGGCTTTGTCGGTCGAATTGACATCAAGTCCGAGATAGCACTGTGCGATTCCGAAAGCATCTCTCGAGTTGTCGAAAGACAGGATCTTTCCGGAATACTTTTCATCCCACATAAGCGACCAGCTGTCGGGCGTGCCTTCAACCATTTTCGTATTGTAAATGATTCCGACAAGTCCGACGGTGTAAGGAACCGAATACTCGTTGTTGGGATCATAGAACATTCCCTTGTATTTCTCGTCGATATACTTGTAGTTCGTTATGTTCTCCATATTGACCTTCTGAACAAGTCCCTCTGAGATCATTCTCTCGATCATGTAGTCGGAAGGAATGATAATATCGTATGAAACAGCCTGCTCCTTGATCTTTCCGTAAAGAGCTTCGTTTGATTCATAGGTGGTATAATTAACCTTGATTCCTGTAAGCTTTTCAAATGCCTTGTTTATCGCAAGTGAACCATCACTGCCGTCCGCCATATTTTCGCCCCAGTTGAAAACATTGAGGGTAGTTCCCTTAAGGTCGGTGGTATAAGTTCCTTTGAGCTTGCTCTCATCAATTCTGTCATTAACCGAACATGACGGAAGCATTGCAAGCATCGACAGCATCATAACAAGAACAAGTGCAAATGCTGAAATTCTTTTGAAGATAGTATTTTTCATTTTGTTTTTTCCTTTCGTAATCATATATCGGTTCAATCTGTTCCGAATGATTTGATTTGTTATATTTCAGTTTTTTCTGATAATGTTAGTCTTGTCCGATTTTGAATGAAGTGCATTCACAAGAAGAAGCAGAAGTATGACAACAAAGATTATCGTCGAAAGTGCGTAGATATCTGGCTTGACATTCTTTTTGGTAATGCTGTAGATATAAAGCGGAAGCGTCTGAAAATCAGCTCCGTTTGTAAAATAGCTTATTACGAAATCGTCAAGCGAAAGAGTAAAGGACATCAACGCTCCCGAAAATACACCCGGCATGATCTCAGGGAATATCACCTTAAAAAACGCCTGAGCAGGAGTGCAGCCGAGATCGGTCGCTGCTTCGACTATTGAATTGTCAAGCTGATTGAACTTCGGCATAATATTGAGTATAACATACGGAATATTAAATGTGATATGTGCAATCAGAAGCGTTACAAATGACAGCGAATCACCGGCAAAACCAATAACTCTGCCGATAAAGACAAAGAGCAGCATGAGCGAAACACCGGTTACAATATCAGGATTCATCATCGGGATATTGGTCACAAGCATAACGCCTGAACGCAGATGTCTGTTTCTTATGCCGTATATACCGATCGATGCGACAAGTCCGATCACAGTAGCTATCAAAGCCGACAAAAAGGCGAGAAGAAGCGTGTTGAGCAGTGCCTCAATAACATCTGGCTTGTGGAAAAGCTCAAGATACCATTTGAATGAAAAACCCTCAAAGGATGTCGTGCTTTTCGCAGAGTTGAACGAGAATACTATCATTACAAGTATCGGGGCATATAAAAGCAGGTAGACAAACCCCATATAGAAAACAGAGAAAAATGTTTTTTTCTTATTCATGCGATCATTCCTCCTCCGTTTTCACCGTCTGAATACTTATTCATTATCGCCATGCTGATAAGAATGAATACCATCAGAACAAGCGACATTGCCGCTCCGAGATTGAGATCGTTATTGGTCTTGATCTGAGTTTCTATAACATCTCCGACAAGCTTTATCGTTCCGCCGAGTCGCTGTGAAATGTAGAAGGTAGATATAGAAGGAACAAGCACCATTATTATTCCCGAAATAACACCCGGAATCGAAAGCGGTACGACAACACGGAACATCTTATTCCATGCATTGCATCCGAGATCCTCCGAAACCTCAAGAAGTGAATCTTCGATCTTCGACATAACAGTATAGATCGGGAGTATCATATACGGAAGATAGTTGTATACCATACCGAATATGACAGCTCCGGGCGTGCCGATCAGCTTGAGCGGTTCAAGCCCTATGCCGGTCAGCAGTGAATTGATGATTCCGTTATCCTCGATGATCATCGATATCGAATACGTCCTGATAAGCAGGCTCATCCACATCGGAAGCATGACGAGCATTATCTGTATTTTCTGAGATCCGGGGCTGAATTTGCAGAGAAAATATGCAAACGGATATGCAATAACAAGAATTATTGCGGTTGCAATCAGCGAATAAACAAGTGAAATGAGAAATATTTTCCAATACGACGCCACTTGAGTAAAGTTATTCAACGTAAACGCCCCGCTTTTATCGGTGAATGCATAATATGCAACCATCAGTATCGGAACTATTATAAATATAGCAGCCCATAAAAAGTAGGGTGCATTGATTATCTTATTTCTGAGCTTTCCGGTCATATCATTCATCTCCGTCTTCCGGAAGCTCTTCATCAATATCCGAGAATGTTGAATAATCTCCGAATGTACCCGAATACTCGGATTTTTTCATGACATGAATAGCATCGGGATCGATCTTGAGTCCGACTCTGTCCCCGACCTCCTGCTTGTCGGTCGTCTGGATCATCCACTTGAAGCCGCAGACATCAATGATCATTTCATAGTGAACGCCCTTGAAAGTAACCGATGTCACTTCGCCTTCAAGCTTTCCGGCAGAAATGGGAACAATATCGACATCCTCAGGTCTTATTACAACATCGACAGGCTCACCGGGTTTAAAGCCCTTGTCAAGACATTCAAAATTGATGCCGTCAAGTCTGACGAGATAGTCCGAAACCATCACTCCGTCTATAATGTTCGACTCTCCGATAAAGTCGGCAACGAATGCATTCTTAGGTTCGTTGTAAACATCGGTGGGCGAACCTATCTGCTGAATATTTCCTTTATCCATTACGACAACGGTATCGGACATCGAGAGTGCCTCTTCCTGATCGTGCGTTACGAAAATAAAGGTAATACCCATTGTACGCTGAATACGCTTAAGCTCGTTCTGCATATCCTTGCGGAGCTTTGCGTCAAGTGCCGCAAGCGGCTCATCGAGTAAAAGCACACGGGGACGGTTAATGAGCGCACGTGCTATAGCGACTCTCTGCTGTTGACCGCCCGAAAGCTTGTCCACCTTGCGCTTTTCGTATCCCCGAAGGTTTACAAGCTCAAGCATTTCATTGACTCTTTCCTTTATTTCATTTTCGGGAGTTTTTGATACCCTAAGTCCGAATGCTATATTGTCATAGACATTCAAGTGCGGAAAAAGTGCATATTTCTGAAATACCGTATTGACCTGTCGCTTATAAGGCGGCAGATTTGTGATGTTCACTCCGTCAAAAAAGACATCCCCCGATTGCGGAATGATAAAACCGGCTATGGTTCTCAGCGTAGTGGTTTTACCGCATCCTGATGCACCCAAAAAGGTGACAAATTCCTTGTCCTTGATAGACAGGCTGAAGTTGTCAAGCACTTTCTCGTCATCAAACGCAACGGTGACGTCTTTAAGTTCGATTATGTTTTTTCTTTCATCCATTTTCGCATCCCCCTTTGCGGCAAAAGCCGCGTAAAGCCGTATACAGCTCTGCGCGAACCCCACACAATGCTAACCGCAGCCCCCGCAAAGAGTTTGATACACCCGAAAAAATAAATCGGGTGCAGCATACGGTTTCTCAAGAGACATCCATCCATCCCTACGGCTCCTGAAAGCGTTTACGCCTGTTTTGGAACTGCAATATGTGTACATCTACTCAAAGCCAAACGGCTAAGATCTCCGGTATCAGTTGAGCCGGGGTGAGTGATGATAGATCCCGAACAGCCTTTGCCCCATTCGGGAATGTTGGCACAGATGCAAAAATCGTGCTATATATTTAATAACTGTCACTGCCGTTATGCCTAAACGGCAGACAACGTGCACATTATATATTATATTCCCCGTTTTGTCAATATCTTTTTGATTTTTTTTATATTTTTTCCGCTTTTTTCGACATAAAATCTTTTATCGCAAAAAGATACTCAGTCCTTTTGCGTATAATTAATTATAAAAAGTGACACACAGACCAAATACAATGAGGGGTTTCCATCCATAAAAAGCATAATGTATGCTGAGAATGCAAAAAGAAGGAAGATCGGAAGTGCTGATATAACACTGCGTAAACTGTATGCAGTACCTGGAAGAAAGTATCTTTCAAGAATACAGTCCACAGCTTCTCCGCCGTCAAGTGAAGCGACAGGGAGAAGATTGAGCAGTGCAAGCATTAAATTTGAATACTTAAAGCTGTCACGCCAGGAGAAATAATCAGATACTATAAAAAAGATTATATTCAATAAAGGTCCAGACAAAAGAATAGTCAGCCTTTTCCAGAATGAAATAACCCTTCCGGATATTTCTATGACAATCCCCCCCGGTGAAAGTTTCAGAGAATTTAACCCTTCCCCGAGCAAAACTATCGCAATGATATGTCCGATCTCATGGATAAATGCCGACAGCAGAGTCAGAATAAACTCTTCCTGACGGTAGAAAACAATCAACAATAACATGGGCAGAAGAGGAATCGATCTGAATAATGTCTTTTTAACGATGTTTTTTCTCATTCTTTTATAACTTGTAACCGGCAATTCACAAAGCCGGATTTTCCTCTTTCACAAATAATCCCCGGGTAGCGATGCCCTTACCACCCACAATATGAAAATTGTCAATGCAATATTCCTGCTTTTTTAAAACAAAAATGCAATCAAAGCTGAAATAATTTGACAGCGGACAACATTATTCGACACAAAAATGGATAATGTTAGCAAAATATAGCAATATTATACTAATCTGACCGCAAAATCTTGTTCAATTTTTTTTAGCGAATTCTATTGCAATAATTAGTATATTATGGTAGAATCACTTTGTAAATGACAGATTTTACCAATATATAAGAAAAGCGAGGAGCAAAATATGGAAAGTATCGAACGTGGAAGTCAAAAAAGCAAAAGCATAAAGGTAATGATAGTCGATGAAAACAATGATTTCAGAAGGACATGCCGTGAAAATCTTTCGGCAAGAGGATTCACGAGCTTTGAAGAAGCGGCAAGCGGAGACGATGCAATGGTGAAGATCAATCGTTTTCATCCCGACGTGGTGATCACCGATGTATGGATAGGAAAGCTTGATGCCGTACAGATGATAAGCGGTGCACTGATGATGAGCTATACACCCGATGTACCTCCGTCATTCATAGTGGTTTCAGCGATAAATAATCAGAATATATTCCTTGAAGCAACAGAGGCCGGAGCGGATTACTGTATGCGTAAGCCGCTCGATTATGACAGACTGTCTGACAGAATAACACGGATATATGACCGCAAGATGTCCGGAAAGGCACTTCCCGTTCAGTCGGAAAGCGGAAGAGATCTTGAAACACAGGTCACCAAGGTGATACATCAGATAGGAGTTCCGGCACATATAAAGGGTTATCAGTATCTGCGAAGTGCTATCATAATGGCGATAGAGGATACCGAAATAATAAATTCAGTGACTAAAATTCTGTATCCTACGGTTGCAAAGCAGTTCGGAACAACATCAAGCCGTGTTGAAAGAGCAATACGCCATGCAATCGAAGTCGCATGGGACAGAGGCGATCTCGACACACTCAACGGATATTTCGGTTACACAATCCAGAATTCAAGGGGCAAACCGACAAATTCGGAATTCATAGCAATGATAAGTGACAATATAAGACTGAATAATAAAGTTATCTGATTGCAAAATCAGGAAATCAAGTTATATAGATAATCAGGAAAATAAAACTAAGAAAACCGCATTGAAACGCCGAAACAGGGGCGATACAATGCGGTTTTTCCGTTTTTCACCGATTTTTAAGACCGATATTCTCAGATAAGATCTTTCTGAGTGAAATTCAATCATTCCTCTGTGTCTTCGGTCTTTTCTTCATCTTTTCTTTCTTTATTGTCTTCAGTGATTCCTTTTCTGTGCTTTACACACTGCGTAAGAAGAAATTCGATCTGTCCGTTCACCGAGCGGAAATCGTCCTCAGCCCATGCTGCGATATCATTATAAAGCTTTGCGGAAAGCCGCAGAGGAACCTGCTTTTTCTTATCTTCGTTCGCACTCATATTAGTATAGAGTGCCACTGTTCACAACAGGCTGTGCATCGTGGTTGCCGCAAAGCACAACAAGAAGATTTGAAACCATTACAGCCTTTCTCTCATCATCAAGCTCTACAACATTGTTCTTGCTGAGCCGTTCAAGCGCCATTTCAACCATGCCGACCGCACCGTCCACGATCATCTTTCTTGCATCTATGATAGCAGATGCCTGCTGACGCTGAAGCATTACTGCGGCAATCTCGGTAGCATAAGCTAAATATGTTATACGGGCTTCAACGATCTCAATACCTGCTTCATCAACCCGGCTTTGTATTTCTTCCTTGATGCGGTTTGCAACAATTTCGCTTGATCCGCGAAGGCTTCCGTCGTCGGCAACACCGTCACCCGTTGTATCAACATTCGGTGCAACATCATAAGGGTAAATCCTCACAACATTACGAAGCGAACTGTCGCACTGAAGAGAAAGGAATTCCATATAGTTGTGAACATTGAATACAGCCTTAGCGGTATCGACAACACGCCATGTGACGGCAATCGCGATCTCAACAGGATTTCCGAGACAGTCATTGATCTTCTGACGGCTGTTGTTGAGCGTCATAATTTTGAGTGAGATCTTCTTTGAAGGAAGGCTGATATTTACATTTCCCTGCTGACCCGCAACTGCAACAGGAGCACTTGAAACATCACCGCTCTGCCCCAGCTTTGTTCCTGCGGCAGGGTTGACAGCAGTGCAGAATGGGTTTACGAAATAAAAACCGTCATCCTTAAGTGTGCCGATATATTTTCCGAAGAGTGTCAGAACCAACGCCTCCTGCGGCTTGATTATCTTAAATCCGCAGAAAGGAATCCAAATAACACATGCAACAACAAATGAAATAATAAAAACGATCGGAGTTTGGTCGTTTTCGAGCAAAACAATACCGTAAACAAACCCGGCAATATCGATTGCCAAAAGAAGTATTAACAAAAGCAGTACGGCAAACCCGTTTTTCCTTTTTGAAATTATTTTTTCAGTCATAACATAACCTCCATGTCTTTGATATCAATATGATATCACATTGATTCGGGTTTGTCAATAGGTTTCAGAATTTTTTCGACCTTTCATAATTCAAAGTAAGCACTGACCGGGATAACAATAATGACGGCATAACTCATATATAAATCTAAACGTAAAAAAAGACAAAAAACCGCCAATGCGGAAAGCAATGGCGGCTGTGTTTTGCAATAATGACAGGTGTTCAGCCCTTTTTATATGTGACAAGTCCGATCTTGACAGAATCATCGGTCTTTGAAAATGCGAATTCACCGTTGTATACCTTTGCCGCAGCATCTGCATCCTCTGGTACGGTTATTGTTATCTTAGATCCGTCATTATCGAGAGTGTATTTTGCGGTTGTCTCAAATACCTTTTTTCCGACGGCGAAGCTTGTAATGGTAACATTGCTTCCGCTGAATGACATCTGAACATAGGTGTTGGTTATAGTCTTGTCACCCGAATAATAGGTTCCCGAAATTGTCGGTGAGCATGATGCAATTGCAGATACGATAATAACAAGCAAAAGCATGGACGAAATGAGTCTCATAGTAGTTTTCATTGTTTTCTCCTTATGAATAAAAAATATGAAATATAATATAAATATATTTTTGACAATTTTATAAATAAAGCAATATATCAGACCCAAACTTAATTCAAATATCTTTTTTTAAAAATGCATGATATAAAAATCTTATGAATGGGGTGATCACGGGCAACAGCACACAAAAAGGTGTGTATAGATTGCCCCGATTGCCAAAAGATGCGGGCAGCCCGTCTTTCAGCGAGCCGCCCTTTATCAAACCGTGTTTTCACTGACTCTCAATAATCATTGCCGGGACGAGCATTATGCATGGCGGCATCATCCGTAAGCTGAAAAATACGAAGTCTGCCTATGTCATGGTATGACATGATGAGAATCATCACGGAATCTGACTATATGTGATAGTCTGGACACGATCAGGTTATTCCTGTTCGATAAGTCCGTAATCTCCGTCTGCTCTGACGTAAACTACATTGACCTTCTCTGTGATATCATTCTGAAAAACGAAGAAGCTGTGACCAATCAGAGACATCTGAAGAATTGCCTCTTCGGGCGACATAGGCTTGAGTGCGAATGTCTTTTTCTTTATGACAATATCGGACTGTTCATCCTCTTCAATTCCCTCAAAAACTTCGTTTTCGGGAAGGAAAGCACCCTCACGCAAACGTTTTTCGAGCTTGGTCTTGTTCTTTCTGATCTGCCTTTCGATAGCCTCAATAGCCATATCGAGTGCACCGAGAGATGTATCGGACTGCTTCTCACTGCGGTAAATAGTACCGCCGCTGACAATCGTGACTTCAACAGATTCCTTCTTTCCCTTTTTGCTTCCTTTGACTGTAGCAGTTGCACCGTCCTTAAAAATGCGGTCAAACTTGTTCAGTTTTTTCTCTGCGGGGGGGATAAGAAAATTAGGTATCGGATTTTTTCCTGTGAATGTGATAATCATAAGCTTTTATCTCCTTTTGAAATCCGGTATTTGCGGTATATCTCTACCGCTGATTTATTATAACACACTTTGTGTAAAAAGTAAATAACTTTTTGTTAATTTCAAAAGAAAAATTTACGATAATACACTAATAAAATAATGTTGATGTATAAAGCAGATCAATCAAACGAATCAGAAACACGAAAATATTGTAAATATGATGTTTTTTGTATAAAACGGTTGACCGCTCAGGAGACATAACAACCGTTTTTATTTTTTTGATATTTTATCTTATGCAACTCCTATCAGGCACCGACGCAGTTATAGTGTTTTCGGCATTATTTGATCCGAAATTGTCCGACCGATATTGATACCCGATCAATCATATTCACTCATATTCACTGCCGGTAATGTTCAAAAAACTGTTTCACTATCAAGCATCCATATAAAGTTTTCTCTGCTCAGCCGAAACTTTTTGTAATGCGGCATTTATTACACGGATTATTCGACAGATTTAAAAATATTGTTCCTTAACTCGTTGACTTTGTTCCGAAAATATGGTATACTTAGCTGATAAATTGTAAAATTCTCAATCTCATCGTAATGGGATATGAATAATGGCTTTGATAGCCGACCAAGCCGCCGTGCAGAGCACGTTTAATAATTTGGTCAAGAGTGAATATACCTCAAGATCGGCAGCGGACGTTATACTTCATATATTTGAAACAACGGAAAGGAATATAAATGATTACAGGCGAATTGAAAAACAGAATTGACGGACTTTGGGACGTATTTGCGGCAGGCGGACTTGTCAATCCGCTTGATGTAATTGAGCAGATTACATATTTGATGTTTATCCGTGATCTTGATGACACCGACAATCTTCGTGCGAAAGAAGCTGTCATGCTCGGACTTCCTCACAAGAGCATTTTTGCCGACAAAGTGAAAGTCGGTGACAGGGAGATTGACGGCAATCAGCTCAAGTGGTCGGTATTTCACGACTTTCCTGCAACTAAGATGTACACTACCGTGCAGGAGTGGGTATTCCCATTCATCAAGGGATTGCACGAAAATAAGGATAGCGCATATTCAAAGTACATGAGCGATGCTATATTCAAGATTCCCACGCCTCTGCTTCTCGATAAGATCGTCACGATTCTTGATGATATATACGCACAGATGGCACAGATCAAGAACAGCGACATTCGAGGAGATGTGTATGAGTATTTGCTCTCCAAGATCTCACAGTCCGGTTTGAACGGTCAGTTCCGTACCCCTCGCCATATCATTCGTATGATGGTAGAGCTGATGGATCCGAAAGCCGACGACGTCATCTGTGACCCCGCTTGCGGTACTTCGGGATTTCTTGTTGCAGCAGGCGACTATCTCAAGGAAAAGCGTAAAGATGAGATCTTCTTTGACAGGCAGAAGAAAGCTCACTATATGAACGGAATGTTTCACGGCTACGATATGGACAGGACTATGCTTCGCATCGGTGCCATGAACATGATGACCCATGGTGTGGACAATCCGTCTATCGAATACCGTGACAGCTTATCAGATCAGAATCCCGACAAGGATAAATATTCGCTGATTCTCGCAAACCCGCCCTTCAAAGGAAGCCTTGACAGCGATACCGTTTCTGCCGATCTTCTCAAGATTTGCAAAACAAAAAAGACCGAGCTTCTGTTTTTGGCACTGTTCCTGCGGATGCTTCGTGTCGGCGGTCGGTGTGCCTGTATCGTTCCGGACGGTGTACTGTTCGGTTCTTCAACAGCACACAAAGCGATACGCAAAGAAATCATTGACGGGAACCGTCTTGAAGCAGTTATTTCTATGCCTTCAGGCGTATTCAAACCATATGCGGGGGTTTCCACGGCAATTTTGATCTTCACCAAGACCGGACACGGCGGTACGGATCAGGTTTGGTTTTATGATATGCAAGCCGACGGATTCAGTCTTGACGATAAGCGTACAGAGGTGAAAGAAAACGATATTCCCGATATTATAGCACGTTTTCGTTCTTTGTCGCCCTCTCAGTCGCCAAAGGCGACAGCTCTCCCAAAGGCACCCTCTCAGTCGCCAGAGGCGACAGCTCTCCCAAAGGGAGAGCCTTCCATAGCCTCCCACTCTGGGGGAGGTGGCGGCGAAGCCGTCGGAGAGGGTCATAACGAAGCCGACAATCCGAGAACCGCAAAATCCTTCTTTGTGCCTAAGGATGAGATCGTCGGCAATGATTACGACCTTTCTATCAATAAGTATAAAAAGACGGAATATAAGCCGGTAGAGTATCCAGCTACTGAGGAAATTATGGCAGATTTGCATGAGCTTGAAATGGAGATTACAAAAGGGCTTGCGGAATTGGAGGAATTATTGTAATGAATGAAAAATGTAAAAAGAATAATATGAGAAGCGAAGAACATATGGCAAAAGTATTATTTCAAATAGAAAAAGCTGTTGATGAAAAACTTAAAAATATAAAAGCATTTGCTCCTATTTTGTTTACGATAATTACATCTGTCATTGCTTTTCTTTTGGCAATAAAAGTCGACATAAATCAGGATTCTACAAAAGTTTTGTTTTTTGCTCTCGGCATATTATTAATATCATTTGTAATAATGATGGTTTCTTTTTTTGGAAGAACGCACTATAAAGCTAAAAATAAGAAGACAAAAACATATTTTGAAATTGTTCGATTTGATAGCTATTGCTATTTATCTGATAAAATATTTCTTGATAATTTAAAAGAATATGCTCAACGAGATCTAACAGAAAGCGAGTTTTTGACTGCCATTTTTATAAAGCAAAAAATTAATGAGTATGTTTTTAGAAGAACTTGTGCAAATTGGGCATTGAGTGTGATAGAAATAGGTGCATTGATTTTGGCAATAACATGCTTCCTTTTTCCATTTGTACAATAAGATATAAATCGAAAAGGTGAAAAATGAAATTTGCAGATATTTTTGAAGATATAACAAAACAAGGTAGAAAAATTCCTACGAATTACTACCTTAAAAATGGTTTATATCCTATAATAGATCAAGGACAAGCTAAAATTGCCGGGTATACTAATGAAACAAATGGGTTATTTACAGATGTACCTGCAATAATTTTCGGCGATCACACAAGAATTATAAAATATGTGGACGCACCGTGTTTTCTTGGTGCAGATGGAGTAAAACTGTTAAAAGCAAAGAATGCAAACGCAAATTATAAATATTTGTATTACGCACTTTGTAATGCTGATATTCCAAACACAGGATATAATAGACATTTTAAGTGGTTAAAAGAAGTTGAAATCCCTGAGCACTCAGCGGAAGAACAAAGAAAAATTGTTGCGCAATTTGAAAAGATAGATGGTTTGATTATTCTCCGCAAACAGCAACTTTCAAAATTGGACGAGCTTGTGAAAGCCCGATTTGTAGAGATGTTTGGGGATCCAGTAAACAATTCAAAAAAATTGCCACAATTAACCTTACCCGAATTAGGTGAATTTGGCAGAGGGATCTCGAAACACCGTCCAAGAAATGCTCCAGAACTTTTGGGTGGTAATTATCCACTCATACAGACGGGAGAGATTGCTAACTCAGATTTATATATAAACGATTATGAGAGTACTTATTCTGAAATCGGTTTCAAGCAAAGCAAAATGTGGCAAGCAGGAACTCTCTGTATTACAATAGCCGCCAATATTGCAAAAACAGCAATATTAACATTTGATGCTTGTTTCCCCGACAGCGTGGTAGGATTTAAAGCAAACAATAAAACCAACAATATTTTTATTCATTATTGGTTTTCGTTTTTTCAAGCGATTTTAGAAGCACAAGCACCAGAATCAGCACAAAAAAACATAAACCTTAAAACACTAAGTGAATTGAAAATTATTGTTCCACCAATAGAACTTCAAAATGAGTTTGCAACCTTCGTCGAACAGATTGAAAAATCAAAATTGGATATACAAAAGAGCCTTGAAAAGCTCGAAATACTAAAAAAAGCATTGATGCAAAAATATTGGGGGTGAGAAAAAAATATGAGTGCAAATGGATTTGTTGATATATTAAATGCGTTACCAACATCGAAATTAATTTCTACTGTATCTGCAGGAATTGGAAAATTGTACGAGCCTACGCACATTAAAAGAATGGCAAAGGCTAAAGCAGAAGAAATCAAACTGATTAGTGGTGCAATGGAAGAATGTTCTGTAATCCCTGCGAAATATAGTGATGGTAGTTTATCATTGAGCAATACCGACTGGGATGATTTCGTTCGGAGAACTCAAAGCAGAATAGCTTTTCAAGAGTTACAAAAACAAAATAATATTGAGTGCGTAGTAGCAAATGCATATAAAACATTGGAAAACGAGAAATCGTGTTCACAAGAGCCAGTCGAACAAGGATGGATAAGTGTTTTTTTTGATTCCGTGTCAAATGTGTCTGATGAAAACTTACAAATATTATGGGGGAAAATCTTGGCTGGTGAAATCATGCAACCCAAAAAATACTCTCTTCGAACATTGCATACCTTAAAAAATCTTTCTAAAAACGAAGCAGAACTTTTTCAAAAAATAGCACCATTTATCACAAAATCAAGTGACAATTTATTTTTAACCTCCAATAGAGAAATATTAAAAAAACATGGAATACCTTATGCTGATATACTCACGCTTGATGAATGCGGTTTGATGAATTCCGACAGTATGGTATATTTAATGCCTAGAATATCCATTAGCAATTCTTTTTCTATATCAAATAAATCTAAACTTTTGTTACTTAAAGGGCTTGAATCAAAACCAAAAAATATTTCGTTTGGTGTATATGGATTAACTCGAACAGGAATAGAGCTTTATTCAATTTTAGATTGTAAATCAAACGAAAGATATCTTTGCGATTTTGCAGAAGATATTGAAAGAAAAAACAGGGGAAAAGTTTCTATAACATTGCATCAAATACATCCCTAAGGTGAAGAAAATATAAGATATCAAACGTTGGCGTTATGTGAGCTTCCACCAAAAAACAAGTGGCGAACCAAAAGATAACAAATGACCAACTTTAATTTCCTGTTTTTCAATTTCACTATTACATCTTCGCAGATTGCCCCCTCTCCGACGGCTTCGCCGCCACCTCCCCCAGAGTGGGAGGCTTTGGAAGGCTCTCCCTTTGGGAGAGCTGTCGCCTCTGGCGACTGAGAGGGTGCCTTTGGGAGAGCTGTCAGCAAAGCTGACTGAGAGGGCGTTTTCGGGAGAGCTGTCAACGAAGCTGACTGAGAGGAAGAAAGATTATACTTCACAGTTGAACGAAAGAGAAAGGATATACAATGCCTGATTCAACAATACCCAAAAACAACAATTTGCTTGAAAATGCAAGAAAGCTCCGCCGAGAGATGACATGTCAGGAAAAACACCTGTGGTACGACTTTCTGCGAAGCTATCCCATAAAGATATACAAGCAAAGAATTATAGGAAATTATATAGCTGATTTTTACTGTGCATCTGCCAAGCTAATAATTGAACTTGACGGCAGCCAGCACTTTACCGAGGACGGTATCAAAAGCGATCAAGTACGTGATAAATTTATGAATGATTTGGGGTTAACGGTGATTCGGTTTACTAACCGTGACATAGATAAAAACTTCCGGAATGTGTGTAATCAAATTGATTCGATAATTAAGGAGATAATCAATGACCAACTTTGATTTCCTAAAAGCCACGCCAGATTTTGCCTCATTCGCAGATGTTGCGATCTCGGCAGAGAAAATATTACATATTGATATTGACTCCTGCGTGCTGAACTGCCGCAGGGCTATGGAGTTTGCGATCAAGTGGATGTATTCGGTTGACCGTGAGCTTGTCATGCCCTATCAGGACAATCTTGTCAGCCTTATGAACGACGAGAAGTTCCGTGACATTATTGGAAATGACATTTGGCGGCGTATGGAGTTTATACGCAAGATAGGCAACAATGCCGCACACGGCGGCAAAAAGGTGACAAAGGAGCAAGCCGAACTTTGCCTTGAAAATCTATTTGTATTCCTTGATTGCGTGGCATATTTCTACGCACCCGAGTATACAGAACAGCAGTTTGACAAAACATTGCTTGAGCTTACCGTAGACGAGGCACTTTCTTTTGTCACTGTTAATGATATTGATATAAATAAACTGATCGAGGAAAACAAAGCACTCAAGGACGAGTTGACCGCACGCCGTGCCGAGCAACAGCAGACCTATGTACCCAAGCCGCTTGAACTTTCCGAGTATAAGACGAGAAAGATCTACATTGACTTTATGCTTCAGGATGCAGGCTGGACAGAGGGAAAGGATTGGCTGAACGAAGTCGAGCTTTACGGTATGCCCAACAAGAGCGAGATAGGCTATGCCGACTATGTTCTCTATGGTGACGACGGCAAGCCTTTGGCAGTGCTGGAAGCTAAGCGTACATGTGTGGATGTTGCCAAGGGCAAACAGCAGGTAAAACTTTATGCCGATCTTTTGGAGCAGAAATACGGTCGCAGGCCGATCATTTTCCTCTCCAACGGGTTTGATACACGTATCTGGGATGACAAGTATTACCCCGAGCGAAAGGTAGCATCGGTCTATTCCAAGCGCGACCTTGAAAAGCTGTTCAATCTGCATACCATGCGTACAAATCTCAAAAATGTTATGGTAGACAAGCAGATTGCCGGACGTTACTATCAAGAGGGTGCGATCAAATCGGTCTGCGAGGCGTTTGACAAGAAGAATCGCCGTAAGGCTCTGCTTGTTATGGCAACAGGCTCAGGCAAAACAAGAACGGTCATTGCACTATGTAAGGTATTGCTTGATCACGGTTGGGTGAAGAATATTCTGTTCCTTGCTGATCGTAATTCGCTCGTGTTGCAGGCAAAGCGTAGTTTTGTCAATATGCTTCCCGATCTGTCGGTAACGAATCTTTGTGAAGACAAGGGGAATTTTGACACCCGCTGTGTTTTCTCCACCTATCAGACCATGATGAACTGCATTGATACGGTTAAGGACGAGAACAACCGTAAACTATTTACCTGCGGTCACTTTGATCTTGTCATTGTAGATGAAGCACACCGTTCTATCTACAACAAATACAAAGATATTTTCAACTATTTTGACGCACCATTGGTGGGTCTTACCGCTACACCTAAGGACGAAATTGATAAGAATACCTATGAAATCTTTGAGCTTGAAAACGGCGTTCCAACTTACGGGTACGAACTTGCGCAAGCCGTTACCGACGGTTTTCTTGTTGACTTTATGTCGGTGGAGAGCAAGCTGAAATTTATTGAGCAAGGTATTGTTTACGACGATCTTTCCGATGATGACAAAGAAGCCTATGAAAATACATTTGAAGATGAAAACGGCGAATTACCCGAAAGTATTTCCTCTTCTGCACTCAACGAGTGGGTTTTCAATGAGGATACGATCCGTCAGGTGCTTCACATTTTGATGAATGACGGACTCCGCATCGAATACGGCGAAAAACTCGGCAAAACAATCATTTTTGCGAAAAATCACGAGCACGCCGAGAAGATTCACGAGATATTCGGCAAGGAATACCCATATCTGCCCGGTTACACTAAGGTCATTGACAACTATATGACCTACGCACAAAGTGCAATTGACGAGTTTTCCGATCCGAAGAAGCTGCCGCAGATCGCCATTTCCGTAGATATGCTTGACACGGGTATCGATGTACCAGAAGTGCTTAATCTTGTATTCTTTAAAAAAGTCATGAGTAAAGCAAAGTTCTGGCAGATGATCGGCCGAGGCACACGCCGCTGTGACGGTCTTATGGACGGCAAGGACAAAGATAAATTCTATATTTTCGATTTCTGCGGAAACTTTGAATTCTTCCGCATGAACAACGGAAATCCTACTGCAAATCAGATTGCTCTGCAGGGTGCGATATTCAGACTTAAAGCACAGATTTCATTCAAATTGCAGGATATTGCTTATCAGACTACAGATCTGATTGCCTTCCGTAAAACTTTAGTAGATGATATGGTACATAAGGTACGAGAGCTGAATAAAGAGAACTTCGCAGTTCGTCAGCATTTACGTTATGTGGAGCAGTATTCCAATCCCGACAATTATAATTCGCTAACATACGAGGATACACTTTTGATGGCGGAAGAGCTTGCCCCGATGATAACACCCGATGAGGATGAAGCATCGACAGTCCGCTTTGATGCTTTGATGTACGGAATCGAACTTGCATACCTTACAGGTAAGAAGTACACCCGTGCCCGTACCGATCTTTATAATAAAGTCAGCTTTATTGCAAGCGTAGCAAACATTCCCGAAATCATGATGCAATCTGAGTTGATCAACATAATTCTGCATACCGATTATTTGGATAATGCCAGTATCAACGAATTTGAACACATCCGTAAAAATCTCCGTGATCTGATGAAGTACATTCCAAAAATAAACGTAAAGTATATCACAAATTTTGACGATGAGATACTTTCTACAGATTGGAATGAATCCGAGCTTGAAAGCGATGATCTCAAAAACTATAAGGCAAAAGCAGAGTTTTATATCCGTCAGCATCAGGACGAAGAGGCAATTGCAAAGCTAAAGAATAATATACCGCTGAATGTCGATGATGTTAAGGCTCTTGAACGCATTTTGTGGAGTGAGATTGGAAGCAAAAAAGACTATGAATCCGAATACGGCGAAAAGCCGCTTGGCGAGTTTGTACGAGAAATCACAGGACTCGACATGGAGGCGGCAAAGTCAGCATTCGCAGACTTCTTGAACGATGTCAGTCTTGACGCAAGCCAGATTTATTTTGTAAATCAAATTGTTGAATACATTGTCCGTAACGGCATGATGAAGGACATGTCCGTGCTTCAGGAAGCACCGTTTACAGATCGGGGTAGCATTGTTGAAGTGTTTACTGATATGTCCGTTTGGCTTAGTATCAGAAACGTTATTGAGCAGATCAATGCGAATGCAGTAGCATGATACAGTTTGAAGCTTTCAGGATAACATAGGCTTGTCAATAACTTCTTTTCGCATTGCCTTTCCACATACGCACATTGCAGGACTATCCATTTGATAAATCAGTTCTAGGACACAGCATTAATAAATGCGATATATTCTTCCATTATCTGAAAATGAATAAATCAGATATCATAAACTCCTTTACAGTTTTTCCAACGTTATTATTACAAAAAGCACACAACATCCGTGAAAACACTTCCGGTATTGTGTGCTTTTTTATTTTATTTTGTTTTTCCGCTGTTCTGTCCGGAACTGCGGGAAACCTTTTAAACCTTTTTGTATATCAGGTCATTCTGCAAAAGCTTACCTTCAGGTCTTATCCTCGAAATCAGCGTTATAATAATCGCCGCCGTTGTCGCTCTCGCCGCCTGCGAATCCGCCGCCGGGCTGGCTAGCTCCAGGTGCACCCTGTGCTCCGCCCTGTGCAGAATACAGCTTTTCGGAAAGCTTATAGAATGCCTGAGTCAGTGCTTCTGTATCAGCCTTGATTGCCTGAGTATCGTTGCCCTTTGCAGTTTCACGAAGCTTTTCAAGTGCGTCCTTTACTTCCTGCTTATCAGATTCGGGAAGCTTATCTCCTACCTCTTCAAGTGTCTTTTCGCTCTGATAGATCATCTGGTCTGCATTGTTCTTGATTTCAATAGCTTCCTTCATTCTCTTATCTTCTTCTGCGAACTGTTCAGCCTCTCTGACTGCCTTGTCGATATCTTCCTGGCTCATATTTGCAGACGATGTGATGGTTATATGCTGTTCTCTGCCTGTTCCCTTATCTTTTGCCGAAACGCTTACAATACCGTTGGAGTCGATATCGAATGTAACTTCGATCTGAGGAATTCCTCTTCTTGCGGGAGCGATTCCGTCAAGCTCGAATGTTCCGAGTGTCTTATTGCCCGATGCCATTTCACGTTCGCCCTGGAGGACATGAATTCCGACCTGTGTCTGATTGTCTGCGGCTGTTGTGAATACCTGGCTCTGTCTGCAAGGAATTGTTGTATTCTTGTTGATGATTCTTGTGAATGCTCCGCCGAGGGTTTCAATTCCGAGTGAGAGAGGTGTTACATCGCAGAGAAGCACATCCTTTACGCCCTCTTCCTTTCCGAGGACTGCACCCTGAACTGCTGCACCGACTGCGACACATTCATCAGGGTTGATTCCCTTGAAGGGTTCTTTGCCCATGAAGTTACGTACTGCATCCTGAACTGCGGGAATTCTTGTTGAACCTCCGACAAGGAGAACCTTGTCAACATCGCTCGGCTTGAGTTTTGCATCATTGAGTACCGATTTTGTCGGTCCCATTGTAGCTTCAACAAGCTGTGATGTGATCTCATTGAACTTTGCTCTTGAAAGTGTCTTATCGAAGTGCTTCGGACCTGTTGCATCTGCTGTGATGAATGGCAGGTTTATATTTGCACTTGACATTCCGGAAAGCTCGATCTTTGCCTTCTCTGCCGCTTCCTTAAGACGTTGAAGTGCCATTTTATCTTTACGAAGATCAACACCCGGGTTTTCCTTCATGAATTCTTCTGCGATCCAGTCTATGATCTTCTGGTCGAAGTCATCTCCGCCGAGTCTGTTGTTACCTGCTGTTGCGAGAACCTGGAATACTCCGTCCGAGATCTCAAGAAGTGATACATCGAATGTACCGCCGCCAAGGTCGAATACGAGGATCTTCTGATCGAGAGACTCTTTGTCAACGCCGTAAGCAAGAGCTGCGGCTGTCGGCTCGTTAATTATACGGAGGACCTCAAGTCCTGCAATTTTTCCTGCATCCTTTGTTGCCTGACGCTGTGCATCGGTGAAGTATGCGGGAACTGTAATGACTGCCTGAGATACAGTCGTTCCGATATAGCTTTCTGCATCAGCCTTCATTTTCTGAAGGATCATTGCGGAAATTTCCTGAGGTGTATAATTCTTTCCGTCTATGCTCACCTTTCTTGCAGAGCCCATATCTCTCTTTATCGACATAATTGTTCTGTCGGGGTTTGTGATTGCCTGACGTTTTGCAACCTGACCTACCATTCTCTCTCCTGTTTTAGAGAATGCAACTACCGAAGGGGTAGTTCTTGCGCCTTCCGGATTTGTAATTACGACCGGCTCGCCGCCTTCATATACTGCTACACATGAGTTTGTTGTTCCAAGATCGATTCCTATAATTTTTGCCATAACTTGATACCTCCGTAAATTGGTTATGTTGATTTGTTTTCTTACTTAATCTATTTATATATAAACAATGACACATTATGTCATCAATTTGCAACCTTTACCATTGCATGGCGAATAACCTTATCGCCTTTTTTGTAGCCTTTTCTCAGCACCTGAACTATCGCACCATCGCCGAGCTGTTCATCCTCTATATGCATTACCGCATCGTGGAATGTAGGGTCAAATTTTTCGCATTCAATTTCGCTTACCCCAAGTTTTTCAAGGCATGATGTAAACGCCGAGAGAGTCATTGAAACCCCTTTGACGACCCCTTCACTGTCATTGCCGTATGCAAGTGCCATTTCGAGTGAATCAATGACAGGCAGAATGCTGTTTATAACATGCTGACATGCATCTGAATAAATTCCCTCTTTTTCGGTCTGTGTTCTCTTGCGGTAGTTGTCGTATTCTGCAAGAACACGAAGATATTTTTCGTTCTGTGCCTTGATGAACTCTTCCTTCTGCTCAAGTTCTTTTTTGACCGCCGCCAACTCTTTTTCAAGTCTTTCGCATTCTTTTTTTGCTTTTTTTTCGGATTTTGGACTTTTTACATCGCCGTCGCCATTGCTTTTTTCCTCGATTTCCGCTTTCTCCGATTTGCAAGCTTCATTATCGGGATTTTCTTTTTTGATCTCTTCACTCATTTGCGTCACCACCGTCTCCTTGTTTTCCGTCACCTAATTCGCTCTTTCTACCCTCAATACAATCGGATAGATAACGTATTGTTGATATAACCTTTGAATAGTCCATTCTTGTAGGTCCTATAACTCCTATAGCTCCCACGACCTGACCGCCGACCACAATTTTTTTGAATACGACAGCCGAGTTTTTAAGAACCTCGGATTCACTTTCACTTCCGATCAATACACTGACATCGTCACTCACTTCCGATTCGGACACCATGCCTATTATATCTTCCTTGCTTTCCATGAATCCTAATATTTCACGGAGCTTGTCGGTATCGGAATACTCGGGATATTCAAGTAACCTGCCGACACCGTTTATTCTGACCTCGCCCGAATCATTCCCCGATATCATGTCGCATATATACTTCATTATCGGAGTGACTATCGTTCCGTAATCGCCGAGTTCGCTCTCCATCTCCATTATTTTGGAGAGTGTTATGTCACGTATGTCATGCCCTGCAACATATGCATTGAGCAGAAGCTCAAGTTTGTCGAGCATACTGTCGGGTATGTCGCTCTCGCAGTTAATAAATCTCGTCTTTGCCTTGTTTTTTTCAAGGATCGCAACAAGGAGAAAACTTCTTTCATCGGCTCTTGTAACCGAAAAACGCAGAACAGACGATTTATTTACCGCCGGACTGAGGGCGATCGCAGGATAATTTGTAAGATTTGATATGACCTTTCCGGCATCCTTGATTATTCTGTCAAGCTCGGCAGTCTTCGTACGGATTGCTTTATTAAGCTGAGCTACCTCTGTGCTTGTCAGGCTGTATTCACGCATGAGCGTGTCAACATAAAATCTGTATGCCGCATCGGTTGGCACTCTGCCTGCCGAAGTGTGAGGCTGAACAAGATATCCGAGTGCTTCAAGCTCTGCCATTTCGTTTCTGATCGTTGCCGAAGATAAATCAAACCTGTGTTTACCCTCAGTAAGCGTTCTGGAACCAACAGGATCGCCGCTTTCAATATATGCATCTATTACTGCTTGCAAAATGGCTTTCTTTCTGTCTGACAGTTCACCGTACATTCCAAATTCTCACTTTCTTGAATTTTAGCACTCCTTTCATTTAAGTGCTAACCTACAATGATACTGTACCACGAATAAGGCAATTTGTCAAGTGTTTTTGCAAATTTTATTATGAATTTTTAGTGAACAATTATTTCAAGTGCTAAACGTCTCTTAGTCACTTATATTATAACATAAAATCAACCAAGCCCATGTCCCTGAAGGGATATGTTCAAATAAACACTTCATTGATCCGTATTTGCCGCTGCGAAGCGGATTTTATCGGCAAATACATATTCTGTGTTTATTATAACATAAAGCCAGCGAAGCTGGCGTCCCCGAAGGGATTATGTTCAAATAAACACTTCATTGATCCGTATTTGCCGCTGCGAAGCGGATTTTA
>CAZXAU010000001.1:0-36291 GCA_964638675.1 uncultured Lachnospiraceae bacterium | reverse complement strand
TCGGCAAATACATATTCTGTGTTTATTATAACGCAAAAAGAACACGAATAATACCGAAAAGTATTAATGTGTTCCTTATTTTTTAGATTTTATAATACAAATATTGTCTCTAAAAAGCTTTTGACTCAATCCTGCTGTGTTATATCTGTGGATAAGCCATTGTGGGGCTGGACTTGCTCATTTTTAAATTAAAAAAATGCCGATTGTAAAAGTAAAAAAAACAGTCGTAAAAACACTTTTTGGAATTTTACAATCGGATAAATAATATAAATTACTTTTTCATAAGTTTTTTGCCTGCATTCCAAGCCTGACCGACTTTTTCACCGATTGCAAAATAGCCCGAACGATACTGATCGAACACAAGCGCATTGACCTTTTCGGGGAGTATCTTGTCATTGTCGCCGATAACGCTTTCCTCTGCACTTACATTGACAATCTTACCGACAATAGCGTGCATATGCTCGGTGTTGATTTCCTCTGCAAGTTCACATTCAAGAGTGACAGGAAATTCCGTGATGATCGGAGCATTGACAAACTCGCTCTTAACAGCATGATACCCTGTACGCTCAAACTTATCAGGCATCTTATTTCCTGTTGCGATACCAAAAAAATCAGCAACCTCAATATTTGGCAGATCCGCAATACTTACCGTGAATGCCTTTGTTTCCATGATATTCATCGTTGTTTTATGATCAGAGTCGATAAACAAAGCAATCTTATCCATATCACAGATCTGTGCCCATGCAGCGTTCATTGCACAAATATTGCCGTCTGCACCGTAAGCTGCAATAATCGTCACAGGCATCGGGAACAGTGCCGGCTGTATACCTAAATTTTTTCTCATTATGAGTACCTCCATAGGTTGACTTTTTCGTCAACTCGTATTATAATTATACCATAAAGAAAATCATTGTCAAGTACGCACATTGAAGTTATATACTTACCCAAAGGAGAGTGTGAGATGTTGGAACGTTGCATCACAAACGAAACGCTTGAGACAACAGGCTTCAGTTATACCTTATCGCTGATAAACGGGAAATACAAAATGACAATACTCTATACCCTCATGAATTTCGAAATCGTTCGATTTAATGAGATGAAAAAATATATAGGCGATATTTCTTATAAAACATTGAGTCAAAATCTGAAAGATCTTGAGTCAAACGGACTTATTCACCGGGAGGAATATCCGCAGATACCTCCAAAAGTGGAATATAGTCTTACTGAGCGCGGAAAATCTTTAATACCGATTCTTGACCAAATGTGTACTTGGGGAGAGGAAAACAGGCAGACTTAATTGTCATATTTCTTTTTAACTGCATGGAAGAGAGCTGAATTATTATAGCAATAGGAGAACATATTCGCAATATAAGAAAATTCAAAGACTTAAGCATTTATAAGCTGTCGCAGATACGGTAATATCCTAAAACCATATCAGTAATTTAGAGCTTGGCATGAGAAATCCTTCTGTCGAAACACTTAAAAGGCTTGTTATGCCACTTGGCATTACATTATCAGAGCTGTTTAACGAAGAGACAAAGGATCTATCCTTATGGAAAAGGAACGAGAACTTGTAGAAAATTATCGCCATCTTCCCGACAACAAAGCCGAAATACTTTTGAATCCGGGCAGACTGACTTCTCAATGAATAATCGCTTTTGGCCGAATGAAATAGGAATTGGCAAGGCTGATATATCGCTTGGATGGATGTATCAGCCTTTATCTTTTATAAATTTAATAAATAGAAAAGAGTATCGTTCTCCTTAATCAGTTTGTTTTGGAGATGATACTCAATTTCATTTATCGGTATAAGGTCACTTCAAAGTTGTCCATTGTTCACCCTAACAAAAGTCTTCGAGGAGGGCATGTGGTCGAACAAAAGACTTTCTACAGAAAGTTCCCCCGTACTGTTCGCAAACTAACTTTCATTCAAAACATTTTGCGATATGTTCTGCCGAAATGCCGCAGCTTTGGAAGAGCGTTTTTCCGCATTCAGACCTGCCGAAAGAATCAACGGCAAGGAGCAAAAATTGTTTGTTTGAAAGCGATGGGATATCACGGAGCTGTGAAATTATATTCATTCCGGCGCCGCCGCTTCTCATTCCCTCTTCGACGAAGACTATTCTGCCCTCGCCTTCCGAGCAGAGAGCGGCTATTTTTTCGCAGAGGGAGATATCGCCCTTAAGCATTTCGAGAATAACAATTCCTGTATTTTCACAGTCAATTTCTTTGTACTCAAGAGCTTTGACCGCTTCGGCAGATACTTTTCCGTATGTTACGATAAGATTTTTCTTAGGTTGGGTGAAATTTGTACGGATATAATCATATCTTTCCTCAAATCCGTCAAGCTTTGTTTCGCCGCCGCTCTTATATCTGATAATGACGGGACGTTTTTCGGAGAGTGCCGCAGTAAATGCTTTGTCGAAGCCGGCGAAATCAAGCGGAGAATATATAACAGTGCCGGGCACTGCCATTGCCATTGATACATCAAAAATTCCATGATGCGTGGGACCGTCCTTTTCAGCAAAGCCTGCCCGGTCAAGACAGAAAATCACAGGCAGCTCCTGAAGTGAAACATCGTGAATCAGATTGTCGTATGAGCGTTGCATAAATGTCGAATAGACGGCAAAGATAGGCTTCATTCCTGCGGCACAAAGTCCTGCCGCAAAAGCCGCTCCGTGTTCCTCGGCAATTCCGACATCGAAAAATCTGTTCGGAAATTCTTTGGAAAAGGGCACAAGTCCGGTGCCATCAGCCATAGCGGCAGTGATAGCACAGATTTTTTTATCGCTTCTTGCGGCATCACAGATCGATTTTCCGAAATGCTCGGAGAAAGTCGGAACCGCAGGACTTCCTTTCGGCGGAAGTCCGTGATAATAGCTCGGATTTTTCTCGGCAGGAGAATAACCTTTGCCCTTCTGTGTCTTTACGTGAAGAATACAACATTTGTTACTTTCTTTTGCTTCCGATAAAAGACGCTCGGTCACTTCAAGATCATTTCCGTCACACGGTCCTAAATAAGTAATACCCATGTCCTCAAAAATATTGCTCGAATACAGCCGGTTCTTGAACACTTTTTTGATGTTTCCGATGGCATTAGCTGTTTCCTTGCCGACAAGAGGGATTTTTTCAATAAATGAGCGTGTACCGCGTTTTACCTGATAGTATTTCTTCGACGAGCGGATACCAGCTATATACTGAGCAAAACCGCCGATGTTTTTAGATATTGACATTTCGTTTTCATTAAGCAGAATGACAAGACGAAGGTCGGGCGAGCAATTGTTAAGTGCCTCCTGTATCATTCCGCAGGTATAAGCTCCGTCACCTATGACAGCTACCGCCCAACGATTTCCGCCGTTGATCTTTTCGCTTTCGGCAAATCCGAGAGCCGCAGAAAGCGATGTCCCCGCATGTCCGGCACCGAAGAAGTCAAACTCACTCTCAAAGCGGTTTTCAAAACCGGTCAGACCTCCGGAGTTGCGGAGCGTGTCAAACCTGTCAAATCTTCCGGTCAGCATTTTATGTATGTATGACTGATGACCGACATCGAATATCAGTTTATCATCCGGGAGATCAAACGCACGGTGTATGGCAACAGTCAGCTCGACAGCACCGAGATTTGAAGCAAGATGCCCCCCGTTTTCTTCTACTCTGTAAATCAGCTCTCGGCGTATCTCAGTGCACAATTCAATGCTTTCCTCGAGAGAAAGCTCTTTCAAAGATGCGGAATTGTTAATTTTCCCGAGATATTTGTATTCTTCCTTTTTCATATTTCCGGCTTTCCAATACTGTAAAAAGTATAAACAAAAATAATGTAATATAAAAACAGTTATAAATCAATTCATGCCTCATCGGCACACTGCCCAATGAGTTCAAGCTTGGGTGAACGTGACATTTTCTTCACCGCAGCTTCCCTTTTAAGTGCTGAGCTTTTGTCAGCCAGGCATTCAGTATATACAAGTCTTACGGGAGTATGCGATTTCGTATATTTTGCCCCTTTTCCAGAAAAGTGTGCAGCAATGCGTTTTTCAAGCGAATTTGTGATTCCGGTATATAGGCTTCGGTCTTTACATTCTATAATATAAAGATACCACATAAACGCCTCCGTTATTCCAATGTCATATTTCAATACCATATTCTTTAAAAATTATATCATAAATACGCCATTTTGTCAACCGCTTTGTTTTTTTCGGTTTTTTATTATTTTCTCCCGGATTCAGGTCAAACGCAAAATTCTTCTCATTTTTTCCGATAAAAATAATTTATCTGTTGACTTCTTGACTTTTTTTTGATAGAATGTGGGAAATAAATACATCATAACTTTAAAGAGGTAGAATATGAAAAAATACACAGCTTTCCTTCTTTCAATGCTGCTTCCGGGAGTTTGCCTGGCTTCATGCACAAATGAAAGTGTCGGCACACCGATAGAAACCTTGCCTGATAAGGTAGTCATCAGTATCGAAAATTACGGCGATATTCATGTAACATTACGTCCCGATTGTGCACCGATAACGGTAAACAATTTTAAAAAACTCGTCAGCGAACAGTATTATGACGGACTCATCTTCCACCGTGTCATTCAAAACTTCATGATTCAGGGCGGCTGGGGCGAGCTGTCGGGAAAGGGCTCCGCAAAATCAATTAAGGGCGAATTCGCATCAAACGGAGTCAACAATCCGCTCAAGCACACAAGAGGCGTTCTCTCAATGGCAAGAACAAAGGTCAACAACTCTGCCTCATCGCAGTTCTTCATCTGTCAGAAGGATTGCTCATGGCTGGACGGCGATTATGCCGCCTTCGGTATCGTAACAGAGGGTATGGAAATAGTGGACGAGATATCTTCACTTCCTACCGACCCGAACGACCGTCCTTATGTCGATGTTGTCATTACATCAATCAGATTTGAATAAATAAAAACGATTTAAAATCATACAGCCAAACAATCGAAAGGACATCCATTAATATGGACATTATAAAAACACTTGCCGAAGAAAAAAATCTGAATGTCGAGCGTGTAGAAAAAACCGTAGCTCTCATTGACGAAGGTAATACCATTCCGTTTATATCACGCTACCGTAAGGAAGTAACAGGCGGACTTGACGATACCACACTGCGTGAGCTTTTTGACCGCCTGACATATCTGAGAAATCTTGAAAAACGCAAAGAAGAGGTTACAAATTCAATAACCGAACTCGGTTTCATGACCGACGAGATCGCACAGGCTCTCTCGGTTGCACAAACCATCACTGAAGTCGAGGACATATACCGCCCTTATAAACCGAAGAGAAAAACAAGGGCATCGGTTGCAAAGGAAAAGGGACTCGGTCCTTTTGCCGAGAGTATACTTTCACAGCCGCCGTCACCGTTTTGTATCGAAAGCGAAGCCGAGAAATATATAAATGAAGAAAAAGGCGTTCTCACGGTTGAAGAGGCAATATCTGGAGCAAAGGATATTATCGCCGAGATCATATCGGATAATGCCGAATACAGAAAGGTAATACGAAAAGTTACATTTGATAACGGCATTCTGCGTGCAGTGAAAGCAAAGGACGAAGACAGCGTTTACTCGAATTATTACGATTTTTCGTCTGAGCTCAAAAAAATCCCGGGCTTCCGCATTCTTGCCATATCAAGGGGAGAAAAAGAAGATTTTCTCAAGGTTACACTTGAAATATCGAAGGATCTCATACTCAATTACCTGATGAGTGAAGTCATTACAAGCGATAGCTCTCCCTGTCGTGAAACACTTTTATCTGCCATAGTGGATTCATATGACAGACTGATAGCTCCGTCTATTGAGCGTGAAATAAGATCAGACCTTTTCGACAGTGCGTCAGAAGGGGCAATCAAAAACTTTTCGCTCAATCTGTCAAACCTGCTTATGTCTGCTCCGCTTAAGGGAAAAACAGCGCTCGGCCTTGACCCCGGTTACAGAACGGGATGTAAGCTTGCTGTCGTAGATAAAACCGGCAAGGTACTCGATACCGCTGTTATATATCCCACAAAGCCGCATGAAAGGATCAAGGAATCTGATGCAAAGGTTTCCTCGCTTATCGAAAAATACAACGTCGATGTTGTCGCAATCGGAAACGGAACGGCATCCAAGGAAAGCGAGATCTTCATTTCGGATACAATAAAAAAATACGGAGGAAGAGTCAAATATTCAATGGTAAGCGAAGCCGGTGCATCGATTTATTCGGCATCCAAGCTTGCCGCAGACGAATTTCCCGATTTCGATGTCACACAAAGAAGTGCGGTTTCGATCGCAAGAAGAATTCAGGACCCACTGGCAGAGCTTGTCAAGATCGAACCCCGTTCGATAGGGGTCGGACAGTATCAGCACGATATGAAGCCGGCACGTCTCGATGAAGCACTCACAGGAGTTGTCGAGGACTGCGTGAACAAGGTCGGAGTTGATCTGAACACCGCCTCACATTCATTACTGTCATATATTTCGGGTATAAATGCAACAGTGGCGAAAAACATCGTCAAATACCGTGAGGAAAACGGCGAATTCACAAACCGTGCGCAACTGCTCAAGGTTCCGAAGATCGGTGCAAAGGCATATCAGCAGTCGGCAGGATTTCTCAGAGTTTCGGGATCAAACGAAATACTTGACAATACAGGAGTCCACCCCGAATCATACGGTGTTGCAAAGGCGATAATTTCAAGATACGGATATACAGACGATGATGTAAAAAACGGGCTGCTTTCCGGTCTGTCAAAAAAGCTCAAAAAAGACATTAAGGCACTCTGCAACGAGCTGAATGTCGGCGAGCCGACACTTGTCGATATAATAGCCGAGCTTGAAAAGCCGGGCAGAGATGTACGTGACGATCTTCCCGAACCCGATCTTCGTTCGGATATCATGGATATGAACGATCTCAAACCGGGAATGAAGCTTCACGGAACGGTCAGAAACGTAATAGATTTCGGAGCATTTGTGGATATCGGAGTTCATCAGGACGGACTTGTTCATATATCACAGATATGCGATAAGTTTATCCGTCACCCCTCAGAGGTTCTGTCTGTGGGCGACAAAGTCGAAGTCACGGTACTCAGTGTAGACAGTGCAAAGGGAAGAATATCACTCACAATGAAAAACAAAAACTAATATATTAGTTTGGGAAAAATTTCATAAGAGTCTGTGCACTCTTCAATTAAACTGTTTTTTCGTCAAAATATCCAAAAAGGGCAATTCAATTTCGTTGGATTGCCCCTTTTAATTTTTCAGAGTTTCTGATATAATATTACCGTAATGATTTTGATTTGATGATTGCAAAAAAAGTAATCGTCAAGAAAGGATGGAAATATGGCAAGTTTGTCATTTAAACACATTTATAAAAAATATCCCGGCGGAGTCACAGCCGTTTCAGATTTTTGCCTTGAAGTCAAGGATAAAGAATTTATTATTTTCGTCGGTCCTTCAGGATGCGGAAAAACCACAACTCTTCGTATGATTGCAGGTCTTGAAGAAATCACAGAAGGTGAGCTCTTCATCGGCGACAGACTTATAAACGACATTGCTCCTAAGGACAGAGACATTGCCATGGTTTTCCAGAACTATGCTCTTTATCCTCACATGACAGTCTTCGATAACATGGCATTCGGTCTTAAGCTCCGTAAGGTTCCGAAAGAAACCATCAAGCGCCGTGTTGAAGAGGCTGCAAGAATACTTGATATACAGTACCTTCTCGACAGAAGACCGAAAGCTCTTTCCGGAGGTCAGAAGCAGAGAGTTGCACTCGGACGTGCAATCGTCCGTGAGCCCTCGGTATTCCTTCTTGACGAGCCGCTCTCAAACCTTGACGCTAAACTCCGTGCGACGATGAGAACTGAGATCACAAAGATCCACAAAAAACTCGGAACAACATTTATATACGTCACACACGACCAGGTCGAGGCTATGACCATGGCTACAAGAATCGTCGTTATGAAGGACGGCGTTATTCAGCAGGTAGCTACACCTCAGAACCTTTATGACTATCCGGACAATAAATTCGTCGCAAGCTTCATAGGAACACCTCAGATGAACTTTGTTGCGTGCAAACTCGTTCAGGAAGGTGGAGACGTATATATCAAATTCGGAGAAGAAAAAGAATACAAGCTCAAGTTGCCGGCTGAAAAGTCGAATAAGCCCGAGCTCAAGGATTATATCGGCAAAGAAGTTATTGCAGGTATCCGACCCGAATGTCTGCATGATGAAACGATCTACCTCAACAGCATGCCCGACTCGATCATCGAGGCAGCGGTTGATGTGACAGAGCTTATGGGAGCTGAGATCTATCTCTACCTCACATGCTCGGAAGAACAGCTTATTGCGCGTGTTTCATCGCATTCTTCAGCACGTGCAGGAGATACCGTCAAGATCGCAGTTGACGTTTCAAGAATCCACCTGTTCGATAAAGATACCGAAAAGGCAATCATTCACTGATTATCTGCACATACAATAAATATTTATAAAAAAACCGTCTTCAATCTGAAAGTGAGGACGGTTTTTTCTTGTTTTTGGTGGAATGCTCCGGTATGTTTGGCGTGTAACATTTTATTCACATACATACAAAAATTAAATTAGAAAGATAGAAATATTTAGTGAAAAGTTATTGACAATCGTCAATCTTTTTGATATAATCGCAACAGATCGAGCTGGGATAATAGCTCGATAATAACCGGATAGCGATGATCGGAAGGAAAAAATATGCTGTGATCTGACCTTGCATTTTCATAATGCAGATACAGACCGCATAAAACAGGTAAATATGAAACTTGGAATTATCAACGGCTATAAGGCCGAAAACTTTGATTTTGTCAAAAATAAAGGACTTGATTTTATAGAAGTATGTTGCAATTTTGATTCGGATTGTGAAAGAGTAATTTCAAATAAGGATTCGATCAAAGAAAATATCGCACGCACAGGTGTCCCCGTCTTGTCGCTGGGAAGATGGAATCACGAGATCAATGTCGGCGGCAAGCTTGACGAGAGTAAGCTATCGTTATATCTTCAAACGCTTGATACAGCAATAGATATCGGGGCGCAGGTTTTTGTGTGCGGATGTAACGAAGATAAAAGCGTATCAAAATACAAGAATTATACAGCAGCAATCGAACTTTTCGGAAAAGTTCTCGAACGAAGAGGAAACAGCAAAATCAAAATTGCAATAGAAAACTGCGATTGGAACAATTTTATAGTATCGCCGAACGATTGGGATATCGTTATGGGTGAGCTTCCCGAGTTGATGCTGAAATACGACTGCTCACATGCGTATAACCGAGGAAACGACTATCTCCGTGAAATGTCCGACTACGGCGAAAAGATCGCACATTTCCATATCAAGGGGACGACTCATTGCGGAGGCGGCAGATATGTTGACGATCCGCCGGCAGGCATGGACGATCTCAAATGGGGTTCGATATTCTCGATACTCTATGCACGTAAATATGACGGAGGACTCAGTATCGAACCGCATTCGGGTACATGGCAGGGCAAGCTCGGATCTGCCGGAATTGATTTCACACAAAACTACATAAAACAGTTTATATTAAACTAAAAATGCAATTTTTAAATCGATCAACCGATCGGGAGGAAAATATAATGGAAGAACTCAAAACAATTAAAATAGGCATTATAGGATGCGGCGGAATAGCAAACAACAAGCATATGCCGGCCCTGAAGAGAATCAAGGGAGTAGAGATGGTGGCATTTTGCGATATCATCCCCGAAAGAGCTGAAAAAGCGGCTAAACAGTTCGGCACTCAGGATGCAAAAACCTACACCGACTACAAAGAGCTTCTCAAGGACGAGACAATTGACGTTATACACGTCCTCACCCCCAACCGTTCACACAGCTTTATTACGGTTGATGCCCTTGAGGCAGGTAAGGATGTAATGTGCGAAAAGCCGATGGCTATCAACTCCATAGAAGCAAAGAAGATGGTTGACGCCGCAAAACGCACAGGAAAACTTTTGACAATAGGTTATCAGAACAGATTCCGCAACGATTCGCAGTATCTCAAGCAGGAAGCAGAAAAGGATGTTTTCGGAGATATTTATTTCGCAAAAGCAACGGCAATTCGCCGCAGAGCAGTTCCGACATGGGGAGTTTTCCTCAATGAATACGAGCAGGGCGGCGGACCTCTTATCGACATAGGAACACATGCACTCGACCTTACCTTGTGGGTAATGAATAACTATAAGCCTAAGTATTGCGTGGGAACTACATACAAAAAGCTGGGCGACATATTCCCCTCGGGCAATGCATGGGGCGACTGGAATCCCGAAGAATTCACGGTTGAAGATTCGGCATTCGGATTTATAGTTATGGAAAACGGTGCAACGATCATTCTTGAATCGTCATGGGCGCTCAATTCACTCGAAACAAGAGAAGCAGTAACAAGCATATGCGGAACAAAAGCAGGTGCGGATATGATCGACGGATTGCGTATCAACGGAATCAACAACGGCAGACAGTATGTCACAAAACCCGATTTCTCGGCAGGCGGAGTTGCATTCTTTGACGGAGCAACAGGCGGAAGTGCCGCAGATGTCGAAGCAGCACAGTGGATCAATGCAGTAAGAAAGAGAAAGAATCCGACAACCCTCCCCGAGCAGGCATATACGGTAACAAGAATTCTCGAAGGAATCTACGAATCAGCCAAGACAGGCAAGCCCTTCTATTTTGAAGACTGATCATTATTTTTAGTATTAACCGTGTGGGGCATGAGCCCCACATGACGGATACAGTTCAAACGATTACAGTTCCCGCCTCATTTCAGCGAGGCATCTATAACACCCTCATTTTATAAAGTCTTTGAGGGGACAAATGTGAAGTTTTCTGAAGAAAGCTTCACGGGGAACTTTCTATAGAAAGTTTCCCCGAACAAAAAGGAGTAAAATATATGAGACTTGGAGTTATGTCACCTGTCCTCAGCAGTATGTCACTTGAGGAAATGATAAAGTATCTGTCAAAGCTTGGAGTTACGGATCTTGAGCTCGGATGCGGAGGATATCCGGGAAAAGCACACTGTGATGCAGCAGATTTTGTTGCACATCCGGAGAAAATTGAAAATCTTAAAAATCTTCTGAAAGAATACAATATGAGTATTCCGGCACTTGCATGCCACGGAAACCCGGTACACCCGAATAAAGAGATTGCGAAACGCTTTGAGGATGATTTTAATGCAGCTATTCTGCTTGCCGAGCAGATGGGAATCGATACAATAGTCGGATTCTCGGGCTGTCCGGGAGACTGCGAGCAAAGCCAGAATCCCAACTGGGTAACATGTACATGGCCGAACGAATATAAGCAGATCAAGAAATGGCAGTGGGAGCAGGTCCTCATTCCGTATTGGAAAGAAAAAGTTAAATTCTGCAATGCTCACGGAGTAAAAAAGATAGCATTTGAAATGCACCCGGGATTCTGCGTGTATAATCCCACAACGCTTATGGAGCTTCGGGAAGCCGTAGGTGAAACCATCGGCGCAAACATAGACCCGAGCCACCTGTTCTGGCAGGGCATTGACCCGGTACAGGCAATAAGGTATCTCAAAGGAGCGATATATCACTTCCACGCAAAGGACACAAAGATCAATAGATCGGTGTGTGCTTATAAGGGCGTGCTTGATACAGACGGCTACGGCGATGCGCTTTCAAGATCATGGGAATTCCGCACAGTAGGCTACGGAAACGATATGAGTGTATGGAAGGATATTATAAGCAACCTCAAGGCAGTAGGCTATGACGGAGTTATCAGCATTGAACATGAAGATGCAATGATGTCCGATAAAGAAGGACTCGAGAAAGCAATTGCATTCCTCAAGGATGTAATAATCTTTGAAAACCCCGGCGATATGTGGTGGACATGATAAAAGCACAAAAAGTGATAAATTAAAAAGACTTTGCAATGATCCGAAGGATAATTGCAGAGTCTTTTTTCAACATAAAGGCATTTTTATTATCAAAAAAAAATCTTCGGCATAAGATATGGTGAAAGGCAAAAAAACCGACATCCGATCGGCACGCCTTTACACATATATTAACGGAGGATAAAACAAAATGAGCGAAGCAAGAGTTCCGATGTACGGTTCTCGTGACAATGTATGCATCGACACAATGAGAATTCTCGACAGTTGTCGTGACAAGGATTGCTTTGAGGATGCAAAAGTATTTCTCACTGATTTCGGACAGGAGATAATTGAAAAAGCGGGAAGCTTTCGCGTTAAGGAGACAAAGGTTATTTGTTGTAATATAAATGCCGACCGTATACAATTCAATCGTGGATTCTACCAGATAACAGTCAGATTCTACACAAAGATCACGATCGAATGCTGCATTTGCATGGGTAAAATACAGGAAATTGAAGGAATCGCAGTAACCGAAAAGAAGGTCGTTCTCTTCGGCGGAGACGGAAATGCACGTACATTCCGTTCGAACATTGATACCAATTTCTGCGGCGGATGCGTTGAACCCGAGGAAGGAACAGATAAGCCCAATGTAGTGGTAGAGCTGGTCGACCCTATTGCACTCTCGATCAAACTCAAGGAAAGATGCGAACCCTGCCACTGCTGCTGTTCATGTGCAAGTGAACTTCCGCAGAAGGTCTGCGCCTGCATCAACGGCAATATGAGCGAGTATGACCGTTCCGACAAACAGCTTTATGTATCACTCGGATTTTTCTCGGTAATCCGCATAGAGAGACCCTCTCAGCTTGTCGTTTCTGCATGTGAATACAGCATTCCCGAAAAGGAATGCCCGATATGCACCGACCTTGACCCCTGTGCCGTATTCTCAAAAATGGCTTTTCCGGTCGCAGAGTTCTCTCCCTCGGTCGTTCCGGGCGGAAGCATGACATTCAAAAGCGACTGTGAATGCAAAAAGCGGTAAATAAAATAACTGAATCTGAAAAGCAACATTCTGAGCAGACAATTTAATGCAAAGCTCTCCCATTCGGAACAAACCGAATCGGGAGAGCTTTGCATCATTGTTTATCTTTTTTATCTGTAAGCTGTATATCCTTCAATGCAGATCAATAATATGTCGCAACAACATCATCCGGCTCTTCGGCAGGAGTTACAGAGAGTGCAGTGATAACAGGTCCCTTTGAGGAGCCGTAGAGCGAACATTTTTCAACCGAGATCTTTCCCGTAAGTCTTACCCAGTCATATGTTTTGTAAGCCGAGGTATCAAGACCTTTTACAGCAAGACCGTTATATGCAATATCGGCTTCACAGCAGGTCATAATATGCCTGCCGACCACAATATACCCCTTGGGCATATCGGGCTGTTTAACCACCATTCCAAGATATTCAACCGTCTTTTTGTCGTAATTCTTAAGATTATCGCTCATATCGGAGAACCATATTGCAAAATCACGATCCTGAATTTCTATAATATCGGCGTTTACATCAAAGGGCAGAGGATCGACAATTTCATCCCTCATCGTTTTTCCGCTCTTATATTCATAAAATATCTGAATTCCCCTTGACATTCCACGGATAAGTTTGTGCAGCGGCATAACGTCACTATCATCCGGGACGTTTTTGAATATCACGCAGTCAGAATTCTGTATCTTGTCATAAACAAGCTGACGCATATTCGCATTGTATCCGATGATCGTCTCAGCGTCGAAAAATACAGTCTGCTGATATATTACCCAATCCTCGGGCATAGCCTCATAAAATGTGTTTATATCCCACATTCCGTTGTATTCAACAAAAACTCTCGAGGGAGCATGTCTGCGAACTCTTGCCGCCAGACGGTCCTCGGTCAGCTTGTCCTTGGAATCTATCATTTCTACAATAACACCTTTTGCGGCAAGCTCGTCGGCATCGTATTCCTCCTCGCCGTCTTCACAGACAATAAGAAGTGTCTTGATCCCCTTGGGGTTCATTTTCTCATCGTCAAAGCTTTCCTTGATAAAAGATGTTTTTCCCGATGACAGGAAGCCGAGAAACAAATATACAGGCATTTCTATTTCATTCATTCGGAAATCATTCCTTTCCTTATAATAACTCTATTGACTGAATAAGATTTTTGTCGGATTAAACTCCGAAAAGCTGTGAAAGTGCGTCCTCATTAAGCTTTGAACCGATAACGCAGATCCTTCCGGTTACCATAGCGGCACCTGTGCGTATGTCGGCCTCACCCGGAACATAGTCAAAGTGGATCCATTTGTCACATTCCGCACACGGAACAATACCCTTGGCACGGAGAACTGTGCCGTATTTTTCCTCATTCTGAAGCTCGGCAAGTATTTTTTCAAGAGCACTCTTGGTAAAGCTCTTTGCAGTTTCCCTGCCCCAGCTCGTGAATACTTCATCGGCATCATGTCCGTGATGATGATGGTGGTGGTGGTGATGATGTTCACCTTCCTCTTCATCGTGGTGATGACAGTGGCACTCACCTTCTTCATCCTCGTCGTGATGGTGATGATGGCAGTGACATTCGTCCTCTTCGTCTTCGTCATGATGATGGTGATGGTGGCAATGGCACTCTTCTTCATCATTAACAGCCTTAGCAAGCTCTTCAAGATAAGCCGCCATTGTATCGGTGTTTTCAATAGCCGAAAGTATCTGCTTTCCGTCCAATTTGTCCCACTGTGTCGTGATTATCACGGCATCGGAATTCTTTTCGCGGATAAGTCCTATGGCTGTAGCAAGCTTTTCCTCGCTCATATTTGCAGTGTGGCTGAGAATTATACACTTGGTGCATTCGATCTGGTTGTTGAAAAACTCGCCAAAGTTTTTCATATAGATCTTGCACTTTGTCGCATCTACTATAGTGGATGCAGAATTGATAACAGCTCCCTCAAGCTGTGCATCCTTTATGGCTTCAACTATATCCGAAAGCTTACCGACTCCCGACGGCTCGATTATAATGCGGTCGGGTGAATAGGTCTGCATAACCTTTTTAAGTGCATCGCCGAAATCTCCTACAAGAGAACAGCAGATGCATCCCGAATTGATCTCGTTGACAGTAATTCCCGCTTCCTTCATGAATCCGCCGTCTATTCCGATATCGCCGAATTCATTTTCAATAAGAACAAGCTTTTCACCGGCATAAGCCTCTTTAATAAGCTTTTTTATAAGGGTCGTCTTGCCGGCTCCGAGAAAACCCGAAAATATATCTATTTTTGTCATCTAATAAACTCCTTCTTTCTGTCTGCTTTACATTTTTTTACAGATATATTATACCACAATTTATGTGAATTTTCAATAGCAAAAGCATTTCTTTTTTGCCGACTGTTTTAATATTTATTTACAAAATTATTTAAAGATCAGCCGTTAACCGAAAATTAAAAATGACATATAATAATATCGGGTGATGAAATTGAATCAAATGAACAATACTTATAATGAAAAAATGAACCGCATTCCCTTCAAAGGTGCGGCAAGTGCAATGATAACTCCGTTTGATGAAAAAGGAGCTGTCGATTTTTATACACTCGAAAAGCTGATAAATGACCAGATATCATCCGGAATGGATGGAATCGTTATTCTCGGAACAACATCAGAGGCACCGGTGCTGACAGACGCAGAAAGAAATGAAATCATATCGCTTTCATCGTTGCTTTGCAGGGGCAAAATTAAAATGATAATCGGAAGCGGAAGCAATGACCCGAGCAAGGCCAAAAAGCAGACAAAGCAGGCACTCAAGGCAGGAGCTGACGGAATTCTCGCCGTAACTCCATATTATAATAAATGCAACCGACAGGGACTTATCGAATACTATAAGCTTATTGCCGATGCTGCAGAGGGCATACCTCTGATCCTTTACAACGTCCCTTCAAGAACAGGTGTCGAAATATCACCGGATGCTGCACAGGAGCTTTCGCAGATTTCGAATATTGTTGCATATAAAGAAGCAGGAAATGATTTTTCAAAGTCTGTCGAGTTGCTTTCAAAAAAGATCCTGCCCGTTTATTCTGGAAATGACGACCGAACACTCCCACTCCTTTCCTGCGGAGCTGTAGGCACTATCTCGGTCATATCAAATCTTATGCCGAAAGAGATAAAGGCAATTTGTGATAAATATGCAAAAGGCGATACCGAATCGGCGCTCGAGCTTCATAACAGATATTATCATCTGACAAAAGCAATTTTCGGCGAAACAAATCCGATCGGAATAAAATACGCAATGTCACTCTGCGGCATGTGTTCGTATAAAACACGCCTTCCGCTCGGCGAACCGGGAAATATGATAAAAGCAGAAATAAAGCAGGAGCTTGAAAAACTCGGAATTATCAGCTGAGCGAAAGCCGATAAGTCCATTTTATGCCAAGCATTTACATTACTTAATATCAAAAAACCTGTTGCCGTTATTGACAACAGGTTTCTGTGTTTTAATTATTCAAAAAATTCACCGGGTGCAATTCTTATTTGCCTTCATTCTGCTTGTTGACAGTAGCCTGAACCTTGATCGGAAGTCCGAACAGATTGATGAATCCGAGAGCGTCCTTCTGATCGTAGTCGGTATCGCTTTCGCCGAATGTTGCGATTGCTTCGCTGTAGAGTGACCAGTCGCTCCAAATTCCGGCTTTAATGATATTACCCTTGTAGAGCTTGAGTTTGACCTTACCGGTTACATGCTCCTGAGTTTTATCTACGAATGCTGAGAGAGCCTCACGGAGAGGTGTGAACCACTGACCGTTATATACAAGCTCAGCAAATGTAATAGCAAGCTTCTGCTTTTCATGGAGAGTCATCTTGTCAAGGCAGATAGTTTCGAGAGCTTCATGTGCCTTATAAAGAATCGTTCCGCCGGGAGTTTCATATACGCCGCGGCATTTCATACCGACAAGACGGTTTTCAACGATATCTGTGAGTCCGATTCCGTTCTTTCCGCCGAGCTCGTTGAGCTTGAGAATGATATTCTTTGCACTCATCTTCTCGCCGTCAAGCGCCACAGGTTTACCCTGTTCAAAATCTATAGTAACATATGTCGGTTCATCGGGAGCCATTGCAGGTGATACGCCGAGTTCAAGGAATCCGGGCTTGTCATACTGCGGTTCGTTGCCTGTATCTTCAAGGTCAAGACCTTCGTGCGAAAGGTGCCAGAGGTTCTTATCCTTGGAGTAGTTTGTCTCACGGTTTATCTTGAGGGGAATGTCGTGTGCTTCGGCATAGTCGATCTCCTGCTCACGTGACTTGATATCCCATTCTCTCCAAGGTGCGATGATCGCCATATCGGGTGCAAATGCTTTGATAGCAAGCTCGAATCTGACCTGGTCGTTTCCTTTACCTGTGCAACCGTGAGCGATAGCATCGGCGCCTTCTTTGATGGCAACCTCTACAAGACGCTTAGCAATGCAGGGACGTGCATGGCTGGTTCCGAGCAGATAATCCTCGTAAACAGCACCGGCTTTCATTGTGGGGATGATGTAATCATCGACATACTCATCTGTAAGGTCGAGAACGTAGAGCTTTGATGCTCCTGTCTTTATGGCTTTTTCTTCAAGTCCTTCAAGTTCATCGCCCTGTCCGACGTTTGCCGAAACAGCGATGACCTCGCAGTTGTTGTAGTTTTCCTTGAGCCACGGAATTATGATCGATGTATCAAGTCCGCCCGAGTAGGCAAGGACTACCTTTTTGATTTTGCTTTTATCCATTTTGAATTACCTCTTCTTTATTAATATGCATTATTATACACCTGATTATTCATTTTGTCAAGTGGTTTTTGAATTTTTTTCATACTTTTTTGAATATTTTTTTATTTTTATGCATCAGAAATGAAATAAACCGAAAACTTATACACCTATATCGCCGATAAAGGATATGAATTCAGAATCTGACCCTTTCAACCTTGGTTACCCTATCATTTTCCAGTGAAAATACCGCACCGCAGAGGAATATATCATTTTTTGACACTTCAAATTTTGATGGCATCCCGCCAATCATCTTTCTGATAATAACATCAGTATCGATTCCGAGAGCCGAATTCTCCGGTCCGCACATTCCGATATCTGTAATATATCCGCTTCCACGCGCAAGAATATGTTCATCCGCAGTGGCAACGTGAGTGTGCGTGCCGAATACCATATCGATCCTACCGTCAAAATATGATGCTATCGCAAATTTTTCGCTGGTCGCTTCGGCGTGAATGTCAAGCACGGATAAATCATATTTTCCTTTGCAATCTTCAAGAATTTTCTCAACAGATCTGAAGGGGCATGAGAGCGTATAATCGGGCATATAAACTCTTCCGAGAACATTGATGACGAGAATTCTCCTGCCGGCAGAGCTTACGACCGTATAACCGTTCCCCGGACACTCACCGTTTTTATTGCAGGGGCGTATCACACTTTCACTGCTGTCAAGATAGGAATAAAATTTGTAATTTGAAAAGGTGTGATTTCCTCCGGTGATAACATCCGCACCGGCGTATAAAAGCTCATCAGCCTGTTCGGGTGTGATTCCGTTTCCCTTACCCATATTGGCATTTTCTCCGTTAATGACGGTGAATGATATATTCTCTTTTCTGATAAACTGCGGCAATCTTGTTCTGATGGCTTCAACAGCCCTCTGACCGACCACATCTCCCAAACATAAAACCTTCATTTTTTCTGTTTTTCTTTCTTTATTCACTTATTTATTTTTCGCTCGAAAAAGGGACTGTCCAATCCAATCGGAATCCGACAGTCCCTTACCTGTTTTATATAATTTATATATTCTGCACCGGAGGTGCATGTAAATTTCAATGAAACTCTATAATAAATTATATATTAAGCCGAGCTGGTTACGGCATTCTGCTTATTTGATTACTTAGCGTAATCTGTTGCACGTTTTTCTCTGATGATATTAACCTTGATCTGACCGGGATAAACGAGGTCACTTTCAAGCTTTCTTGCAATGTCAGAAGCAAGAAGTACCATCTGCTCGTCCGAGATGACTTCGGGCTTGACAATTACTCTGATTTCTCTTCCTGCCTGAATAGCGTAAGCGGTATCAACTCCGTCGAATCCGTTAGCAACTTCCTCAAGCTTTGTAAGACGTTTGATATAGTTTTCGATATCCTCACGGCGTGCACCCGGTCTTGCGGCTGATATAGCGTCTGCCGCCTGAACTATCATTGCAACCAATGTCTTGGGCTCAACATCTCCGTGATGTGCTTCAATAGCGTGAACAACGTCCTTGTTCTCCTTGAACTTCTTAGCGATATCTACACCAATCTGAACATGAGATCCTTCAACCTCCTGTGTCATCGCTTTTCCGATATCATGGAGAAGTCCTGCACGTCTTGCCAAAGTGCTGTCCGCACCGAGCTCATCTGCAATCATTCCCGAAATATAGGCGACTTCGACAGAATGGTTAAGTACGTTCTGACCGTAGCTTGTACGGTATTTCAGGCGTCCGAGTATCTTGACAAGCTCGTTGTTGATGCCATGAACACCAACCTCGAATATTGCCCTCTCTCCTGCCTGTTTAATCGAGTTCTCAATTTCTTTCTTTGCTTTTTCGACTGTTTCTTCAATCTTTGCCGGATGAATTCTTCCGTCCTGAATAAGTTTTTCAAGTGAAAGCTTTGCAATTGCTCTGCGTACCGGATCAAAACAAGAAATGGAAATTGCTTCGGGTGTATCGTCGATAATAAGATCGACCCCCGTCTGCTGTTCAACCGCTCTGATGTTTCGTCCTTCACGTCCTATGATCCTTCCCTTCATGTCATCGTTGGGAAGAGGTACGACTGAAACTGTCGATTCTGCGACCTGTTCTGATGCTACACGCTGTATAGCCATGCAGATAATGTTTCTGGCAACCTCGTCGGCTTCTTCTTTTGCACGATTCTGAATCTCAACAACCTTTTGTGCCGCCTCGAATCTTGCAACATCGATAATTCCGTCAACGATCTCCTTTTTCGCTTCTTCAACGGTATAACCGGAAATAAGCTGAAGCTTGTCAAACTGTTCGGCTCTGAGCTTTTCGATCTCTGCAGCCTTATCTTCATTGTCCTTGATCTTTTTACTGAGGGCATCTTCCTTTTTTTCGAGAAGTTCAAGCTTTCTCTCAAGCGATTCTTCACGTGAAACGCATCTGCGTTCGAGCTTTGCGACCTCGTTTCTGCGTTCCTTGATCTCTGCTTCCGACTCGTTTCTTGCCTTGATGATTTCTTCCTTTGCTTCGAGTAATGCTTCTTTCTTTTTTGTTTCCGCAGTTTTGATTCCTTCATCGACAATTCTCTTGGCTTCTGCCTCTGCCGATGAAATCTTTCTTTCACCTAACGTACGTCTGATAAAATATCCTATTACAATTCCGATCAAAGCAGCACCCACGCAAATGAGTATCTGCCACCATTCCATATCCGCAACACCTCCTTTTCATTTTTCTTTTTTCTTTCTCTTAATTAATAGTAACACTACCCCTTATAGTAGTAATATTACTGAATACAATTGTAAACCAAAAATTCTTTTCTGTCAATAGATTTTTTAAAAAAAGTGTTTACATTTATAAAAAAATATAGTACAATAGAAGAACAAGAATACCTCAAAGCAGAGCGAAACGAAAGGATATTTTATAATGACAGAGCTTTTATGTCCGGCAGGAAATCCCGAAAAACTGAGAGCGGCTGTAAATTACGGTGCGGATGCTGTGTATTTCGCCGGAAAATCATTCGGTATGAGATCGGCTGCCGATAATTTTACGGTAGAAGAAATATACAGTGCATCAGAATTTGTCCATTCACATGGAAAAAAGCTGTACCTCACTCTCAATACCCTTCCACGTTGCAGTGAATATCCGGCGCTCGAAGCTTTTCTGAATGAAATAAAAAATGCAAAGATCGATGCTTATATAGTTGCAGACCCCGGAGTTATAATGTCTCTTCGCAAGATCATCGATGAGCCCGAGATACATATGTCCACTCAATCAGGCATTGTTTCATATGAGAGCTGTAATTTCTGGTATTCCCAGGGCGTTAAAAGAGCGGTACTCGCAAGAGAGCTTTCATTTGACGATATAAAGCTCATACGTGATAACATCCCGAGCGATATGGAGCTTGAATGCTTTATTCACGGTTCAATGTGTGTGAGCTTTTCGGGAAGGTGCCTTCTGTCTGAAAATCTTATAGGCAGAGATGCTAACCGGGGTGCATGTGCGCAGCCCTGCAGATGGAATTATAATATATATGAAATTGCAGAGGAAAAGCGCCCCGATATACGCTTTCCGATCGAAGAAAACGATCTCGGAACATTCATTATGTCCTCACGTGATATGTGCATGATAGAGCACATTCCCGAGCTTATGAAATCGGGTATATCGTCATTCAAAATTGAAGGGCGAATGAAAAGTGCATATTATACGGCACTCACAGCCAACGCATACCGCATGGCGATCGATAAATACATTGAAGACCCGCTGAATTATAAATACGACGTGAGACTGATGGATGAGCTCGACAGCGTTTCACATCGTGAGTACTGTACAGGTTATTATTTCGACCTCCCCGGCAACGAAGCAAATCTTACATCAAAAGCGGGATATATCAGGGAAAAAGCATATATTGCAGTCGCCGAAAGCTACGACCCGATATCCGGCAGAGCGACCTTTATTCAGAGAAACAAAGCCTCCTGTGGAGATAATGTCGAGCTTATCACACCCGGAAGCTTCGGAAAAGCTATGGTACTCGAAAATATGCTTAATGAAAACGGTGAGAGTATAAGCTGCTGCCCCCACCCCTTCATGAAATTTTCCGTCCCCGTACCGTTTGAAGTCAAACCCGGTGACATACTGAGACAAGCAAGCACAAACAGTAACTAATTTTTAATTCAATTCGTTACCTATATATCTAACCGTGTGGGGCAGGAGCCCCACATGACGGCTACAGTTCAAGCGACAGCAGTTCAAGCCGTATTCAAAAGAAGCCCTATATATATTCCCCTCCAATAAAGTCTTTGAAGGGGTAAATGTGAAGCTTTCTGAAGAAAGCTTCACAGGGAACTTTCTTCACAAAGTTCCCCCGACTATTAAACACAATCTAATACCAAACAAGGAGAAGAATAAATGAACACCAAAGAGCTTAAGAAAGCACTGACAGAAGGTCAGTTTGATGAAATTCTCGAGAAGATCTATTTTGACAGATATACAGTAAGGAAAAATCAGATATCTGATGCAATCGATTCTTTCATGTCGATATACGGAGTCCGTGACAACACGATGATCCTGTCAGTACCGGGAAGAAGTGAGATCTCGGGCAATCACACAGATCACAACCACGGTAAAGTGGTTGCGGCATCGGTAGACTGTGATATCATAGCTATAGCCGCACCGTCGCAGACCGGCCTTGTCAAAATAAAGAGTGAAGGCTATCCGGGAGATTCTATATCGCTCGATAAGCTTGAACCGGGCGACTATCCATATTTCAAATCGTCATCGCTTGTATGCGGAATGTGCAGAGCTTTTAAGAATGCGGGATACAAGATCGGGGGTATAGATTCGTATACCACATCAAATGTGCTCAAAGGCTCAGGGCTTTCATCATCAGCCGCTTTTGAGGTCATGGTAGGAAATATACTGAACCATGTCTATAATGAAGGAAATGTCCCGAACGAAGAAATTGCAAAAATGGCTCAGTGGTCGGAAAATAAATACTTCGGCAAGCCGTGCGGACTTATGGATCAAATGGCGTGTGCCGTGGGCGGATTCGTCAATATAGATTTTGCAGACCCTGCTTCTCCTATAGTCATTAAAAAGAATTTTGATCTCGATAAATTCGGGTATGAGCTTTGCATCGTAAATACAGGAGGAAGCCACTCCGATCTGAATGACGACTATGCCTCGGTTCCGTCAGAAATGAAATCGGTCGCCAAACTGATGGGTGAAAATGTCCTCAGAAATATAGATATGGAAACGCTTATTCAGAATGCGACAAAAATCAGAGAAAAATTGGGTGACCGTGCCTTTCTCCGTGCAATGCACTTTATATCGGAAAATGAACGGGTCGATGCGATCGCAAAGTCAATGGATGACGGAGATATTTCCGCTTTCCTTGATACGGTAGAAAAATCGGGTAATTCATCATTTAAATTCCTTCAGAATGTCTATTCATCGTCATATCCGAAGGAACAGGGTATATCTCTCGCCCTCGCTCTGTCTGAGGAAATATTCACTCATTGGGAGAGCGGTAAAAAAGCAGTCTGCCGTGTACACGGAGGAGGATTTGCCGGAACGATGCAGGCATTTATACCTAAAGAACATACCGAAGAATATAAGTGCAGAATAGACAGCGTGTTCGGCGACGGTGCCTGCATGATCATGAATGTACGTCCGCTCGGTGCAATAAGAATAGGGTAAATCAGAAAATCAGGTAATATAAAATGACGTTTAAATTCTGTACACTCTTCTCGGGTTCATCGGGAAACTGTACATATATAAAATACGGCAATGACGAAATTCTCATCGACGCCGGAAAAAACACAAAATGTATAAGCAATCAGCTTTTAAAGCTCGGTACAAGTATTGAAAATATCAAAGCAATCTTTATAACACACGAGCATTCGGACCACATCTCGGCTCTTAAGGTTCTTCAGAAAAAGACAAACGCTGGAATATTCGCACCGATCGAATGCAGAAATAAAATGTCTGAATTCACGGGCAGGATCTCGTTTTACACAATGCCTGCTACATTCAATATAGGTGATATTACGGTGTCACCTTTTCCCACATGGCACGACAGTGACGGATGCGTCGGGTATGTTGTCTCGATCGGCGATCTTCATATCGGTGTCGCAACCGACACAGGCTGTGTTGACAGAATTCTGCTGGAATCGCTCGGTGGATGCCGATATGCGCTCATTGAAGCGAATTATGACTCCGATATGCTGAAATACGGCCCTTATCCCGATTCGCTCAAGAACAGAATAGCGGCAAGAAGCGGGCATCTTTCCAACGGTGACTGCGCCGCCCTCGCCGCCGCCCTGTTCAATGCGGGTGCAAAAAAAATAGCGCTCGGCCACCTCAGCGAGGAAAATAATACCCCCGATATAGTCTTCAAGACAGTCTCGGCAAAGCTCGATGAGTGCAGGATTATCGGAGATTTCTGTATCGCTTCACGGGATGATATCACAACGGTCGCAGAGTTTGAGATCTGAGACCGAATAACAGCCATAAAGGAGCAAAGCGTGAAAGATAAGATCATCAAAGGTCGATTCCGATCTTTTTCACGCACAAATTCTCCTTAAAATGGAACCACCCCATTTAAGAAGAATTTCATAACTGTTTGTGCCGCCGCGGAGCGGCGGAATGGAGATTATTATGTTCGCAGTCAATATAATATGTCACGGAACGATCAAAGAACAGTATCTTCGTAATGCCATAGCCGAATATTCCAAGCGGCTTTCGGCATACTGTACATTCAATATTTATGAAGCAAAAGACGATCAGGGGCTTTTTACACTTCTCGACAAACACAAAAAGGACTACAAAATTGCACTTTGTATAGAGGGAAAGCAGATCGATTCGCCAACACTTGCCAAAATGATCGGCTCACTGCCGATCTCGGGATATCCCGGAGTGTCCTTTCTCATCGGCGGCTCTGACGGCATGCCTGAAGAGCTGAAAGCTTTATGTGATTATCGCCTTTCCTTTTCAAAAATGACATTTCCGCATCAGCTGATGCGCGTCATACTTTGCGAGCAGATCTATCGGGCGTATACGATATTGAATAACCAAAAATATCATAAATAAATTCGGTTATAATAATCTACCTTTTATATTCATATTCGGCTGACGCACTCTTTGCGGCGAAACCGAATATTTTTCTTTTATCATAATAAAACGAATATTCGCAATTGCAGCGAACTCCCTCACGTATTGATCTGCTCATTTTCCCGTTTTGCGGTGCGGCAAGCATATGACCTTCCGCAGGCAACACCGCACGGAATTCAGATTTTCCCTGCTTAATTATTATTTCACCGTCCTTGACATTTTTTGCACTTGCCCCAAGATATGTTCCCAGCCTGTATTGCCTGCCGTTATACCTTATGATCCCGATAACTCCGGTAATACAGATAGGTCCGACAGGCACTTTTGCGACGCTGAACATAAGTGAACCGTTCGGAAAAAAGCATTGACTCCATGCGTATTCGCTCGGAAATGATCGTCCGCTGTCGCCTTCGATATATCCCCTTGCATTTTTGAATATATATCTCTTTCCGTTGTAAAAAAACTGTCCGTTGACATTATGACCAACACTTATGACACTGTGTCTGCACTCAAGACCGGGAAGAAATCTGAAAGGACCCATGATATCATACCCGGGACTGCTGAAGTTGTCAAAAGCAAGACATCCGTGAAGGGAAACTCCCTCTTTTTCTATATTGAGCCACATTCCGCTCTCATCAAATACATTTCCACCAAGCTTTAATAAAAAGGGAGATTTATAAAACCTGTACTCATCAGCCGGATAGTCGACGATCTTCGAGCCGTCGCTTTTGATTATCTGAATAAAAGCCGAGTTCTCCTTTCCGCTTTCGCTTTTTCCGACAATAAACGCAAAAGTCTCACTCTCCGATTCGATCTTAAAATACCATCCGCCGAAAAAACTCATGCCCTACATTTCCATTCTGCCGAATATCTCACACTATTCTGGTCAATTTTTTAGTCAGATATTCATATAATGAGTAGTTTCCGATAGCTTTGCGAATAATAAATAAAAATCGGAAAGAAGTAAGTAAAAAAAGATGAATATAAAAAAAGAAGCCATATGGTATAATGAAAAGTTCGGAAAAAGGAATTTCAAAGAATTTCCCGCACTTGTCGGCGATCTGAAAACCGATGTACTGATAATCGGAGGCGGTGCTGTCGGAATACTGACGGCGTATTTTCTGAAAGAGCGTGGAGTCAACTGCATTCTCCTTGAGAAAGATCAGCTGTGTTCTGGAGTAACCGGCTGTTCGAGTGCCAAAATAACTGCCGGACACCGGCTTATATACAGCAGACTTTTAAAAAACGAAGGGTTTGAAACCGCCCAAAAATATTATTCCGCAAACAGCGAAGCTCTGGAAAAATACAAAAACCTCTGCAAAAACATAGATTGCGATTTTGAAATCAAAGACAATTATGTTTATTCAAGAGATTCAGCCGTTCAGCTTGAAAAAGAGCTATGTGCACTCGATAAGATCGGTGCCCCTGTTGATCTAGTGCAGGACATTCCGCTTCCCTTCAAGACGGCGGGCGCTCTGCGTCTGCGCAATCAGGCACAGTTTGATCCGCTCGAATTTTTCCACACAATCGCCGCAGACCTGAATGTCTTTGAAAACACCTTTGTCAGAGAAATAGTCGGAAATACCGCACTTACAGCTCACGGTAAAATTGCCGCAGACAAAATCATTATTGCGACGCATTTCCCCATTATCAACAAGCACGGATTCTATTTTCTTAAAATGTATCAGCACCGCTCATATATGCTTGCGCTCGAAAATGCCGCCGATGTCAACGGAATGTATATTGACACAAAAGATGACGGACTTTCTTTCAGAAATTATAAAAACCTGCTCCTTTTGGGCGGCAAAGGCAATCACACCGGAAAGCCCTGCGGCGGATGGGACGAGCTTCGCTCGCTCGCTAAAATATATTATCCCGAGTCGAAAGAAATATGCTCATGGGCAACTCAGGACTGCATAACGCTTGACGGTATACCTTATATCGGGAGATATTCACCAAGAACAGACAACATGTATGTTGCAACCGGTTTCAACAAGTGGGGCATGACATCATCCATGGTTGCCGCAAACATACTCTGTGATCTCGTCTGCGGAAAGAAAAACGTCTATGCCGATATTTTCGATCCCTCAAGGTCGGTTCTGAAACCTCAACTGCTGAAAAACGTAGGAACAGCTCTATCCGGCGTCCTGAACCTCAAAACAAAAAGATGTCCTCACCTCGGCTGTGCTCTTAAGTGGAACCCTGCCGAACACACCTGGGACTGCCCCTGCCACGGCTCCCGTTTCACCAAAGACGGCAGGTTGCTCGACAATCCCGCAAACAGCTCACTTGATAAGAGTTAGATTACGTATTACAGTCGGGGGGAACTTTCTGTAGAAAGTTCCCTGTGAAGCTTTCTTTAGAAAGCTTCACATTTACCCCCCAAAAGACTTTATATGCAGTATGCAATTGACTTTCCGCATATTTTCGTGTATACTTCATATTGAAAAGTGTTACGAACATTGAGGTAAATAACAGACAGAAAACGTGTGAAATACATCGTATAAATTACTGCATTCAAAGAAAAAAATTTCACCCAAAAATTAACCGAATAATATTTCGTTCCACTATACAAGTGAAATCGCCGGTGATCAAAAAGTTAAGGAGGTGTGAAATTGGATAAGAAAGAACTTGACGCGAAACTTGAGGATATGGCGAAGGCTCTTTTGTCTTACTGCAGTGCCCGGACATCAAACCACTTTGATGCAGAAGATCTGGCAGGTGATATTATGCTAGAGATATACAGATCTGCCGATAATATCCGGAATGCCGATGCGATTTACGGCTTTATGTGGGCGGTAGCGGGTAATGTATACAAGCAGTGGTGCAAAAACAGGACAAAAGGCAGAGCTTGCGAGTTCACAGACGATCTGCCGGACATAGCGCAGTTGCCCGATGAAGACGATTCTGCGTTATATCTGCTTCGGCGTGAATTGACCTTGCTTTGCGAAAAGTACAGAAAAGCCGTTGTCCTGTACTATATGGAAAACAGGTCTTGTTCCGAAATATCCGATCGCCTCGGAGTAAGTGAAAGCATGGTAAAATACCTGCTTTTCAAATCACGACAAATTCTGAAAGAAGGTATGAATATGGAACGAAACTACGGAAGTCAGAGCTACAACCCCAAAGAGTTATCCCTTATGTTCTGGGGAAACGGATCAAACAGATATTACCATTTGTGTGACAGCAAAATATCGCAGAACATTCTGTTCGCCTGCTACAATGACAGGCTGAGTGCAGAGCAGATCAGCCTGGAGATCGGCGTATCTCTCCCATATATGGAAGACAAGCTGAGCGAGCTGTGCGAATATGAATTACTGAAAAAAGACGGCAACAAATACTACACCGACATTGTGATCTTCACAAAAGATTTTGCAAACGAAGTCAATGCCAAAACATCGCAGCTGAGAGAAAAAATTGCCGATATGCTGACCTCTTCAATTGCCGAATATGAGAAAGAAGTCCGTAATATAGGCTTTTTCGGAGCAGACATGGGCGGCAATGCTTTCGCATGGCAAATGGTAAGCTTTATTCTGTATGGTGCAGTGATAGAAATTTTACAGAAAAAAATTCAAATAGTCTATCCAAAGGATAAGTTTGGAACAGAGTGTTTTGTCTGGGGTGCTGAGAAAGGAGAGCAAAGCTTGTGGGAATCCAAGTTTGGATTTGGTATTTCCAATGTTGTAAACAGCGCCGGAGATTACGTTCAGTTTATGGATTTCCCGATAAACGGAGAAATGGTGCATCATTACGATTTCAACCGACAAAATGTCACTAATGTGTTTCTGGATATTGCGAAAGGCGATACCGGACTTTTCAGCGAAAATGACAAAGCAATAGCCGCCGATATGATTCGTAAGGGATATGTCATTTCAAAAGATAACAGGCTTTTTGTAAATGCACCGGTTCTTACAAAGGAGCAACACAAAGCTCTAAAGGATATCTTTGCGCAAACAGCCTCTCTGATTGCAGACGAAGCTGAAAAAATGATGGGAACTGTTGCGAATATACTGAAAAATCATGTACCTGTTCATCTGAAAAAACTTGCGAAGGATATGGCTTATCTTCGTTTGTTTGAAGATGCGATATCTGCACCGGTTGCAAATTTGTATGACCGTAAATACTTGTTGCCGTATAATGGGAACGGCATTCTCCCGACAACCTATGTTATTTTGAAATAATCAGTTTATCAATATGCCTCCACAGGTTTTCCTGTGGAGGCTTTCACATTCATAATAAGCTGTTTTCTTTAGGTTTTATACCATTCAAGGGGAGCTTTCCTAAGAAAACTCCCCTTGAATATGTTCTCGGTCATTCCTCTCGTGCAAAAATCCTTTTGCAAGCTGCTGAGGAATCCGAAAATGAATGTCCCATGCGAAGAAGTGATGCATACAGCTTATCACGATCGCCCTTATTCAGTTTTTTTGCCGCACTGTAGGCTATTTCGCCAAAATCGATTCTTTCAATTATATCGGGCAGACAATCACGTACGATATCACTGTCAAAACCCTTTCTGTATATCTCAAGTGCTATTCTGCGTTTTCCGAACAGCTTTTTTTCTGCCAAAAATTCAACAAAACGCCCGAGATATCTTTCCTCATTCAGAAAGCCTCTTGAGACCACATAATCAACAACAAAGTCTGACGTTTCTCTGTCATAGCCTTTTTTTGAAAGCTTTTCGGCAAGAGTTTTGGCTGTACAGTCGGCATAGGCAAGTATACCGACTGCCGATTTCAATGCCTTTTTATATTTTTCGGGTATTTCCCTCTCGTTCATATCTTTTGGAGATTATTTATCGTCGCTGTCGTCAAGACCGTAGACGCTGATATCGAATCCGTCATCGTCAAGATCACCCGATGATGAAATATCATCGCTCGTCATGCTGTTGTCAAGTCCGTGTGCTCTGATCTTCGCTTCAATTTCGTTTTGTATTTCAGGACTGTCTTCTATAAATTTTTTAGCATTATCTCTTCCCTGACCGATACGCTGTTCGTTGTAGTAGAACCACGCTCCCGAACGCTCAACGATCCCGAGCTCGAGTGCCGCATCAATAATCTCTCCGATCTTAGAAATTCCCTTGCCGTAGATCATATCGAATTCAGCTGTTTTAAAAGGCGGAGCGACCTTATTCTTTACGACCTTGCACTTTGTTTTTGCACCGATCATTTCATTTCCGTCTTTGATCTTTTCGGATGCACGGACCTCAATTCTTATCGAAGCATAAAACTTGAGCGCTCTTCCGCCTGTTGTAACTTCGGGGTTTCCGTAAATTACTCCCACCTTCTCACGGAGCTGATTTATAAATACCACGATTGCATTTGCCTTTGCAACAGCTCCCGACATTTTACGCAATGCCTGTGACATCAATCTTGCGTGAAGTCCGACATGTCCCTGTCCCATATCGCCGTCAATTTCCTGCTGAGGAACGAGGGCAGCAACAGAGTCAACGATAACTATATCGACCGCTCCCGAACGAACGAGAGATTCGGCGACCTCAAGTGCCTGCTCACCGCTGTCGGGCTGTGAAATGAGCAGTTCATCAAGGTTCACGCCCAGTGCCTTGGCATATACAGGATCAAGTGCGTGTTCTGCATCAACAAATGCCGCAATTCCGCCGCTTTTCTGAACCTCAGCAACCGCATGAAGTGCAATTGTAGTTTTACCCGATGATTCAGGCCCGAATATTTCTACAATTCTTCCTCTCGGAAGTCCGCCGACACCGAGTGCAATATCAAGCGTCATAGAGCCTGTTGAGACAGTGCTGACCTTGATATCGGTCTGTCCCGAAAGCTTCATTACCGTTCCTTTGCCGAATTTTTTATCAAGCTGTGCTATTGCCGTTTCAAGTGCCTTGGCTTTTGCATTTTCATCGTTTATCGGTGCAACTTCTTTTTTAGTTGATTTTCCTGCCATTTTATTTATCTCCTTACCATTGTTCTTACTTGATTATCAAAGCATTGCTGCTCCGATAATTCCGGCATCATTTCCGAGCTGTGCTATCACGATTTTGGTTTTATTCGGCGTAGTCTTTGCGTACTGCTCCTTCATCACAAGCTCTTCGACCGGCAAACGAAGATTTTCTTTTTCTCCTGATACTCCTCCGCCTATGCAAAGCACCTGAGGCTGGAATATGTTTACTATATTTGTAAGTCCGCATGAAAGATATGAAATATACTCATCAACAACCGCTTTTGCAGTTATATCGCCTTTTCTCGATGCATCAAATGCGGTTCTGCCGCTTGCCTTATTGATATCTCCAGAGCAAAGATCCCACATCAGGCTTTCGCGGTGCTCTTCCATTGCCTTTTTTGTCTCTCTTATCAGTGCAGTCGCCGAAGAATACTGCTCCCAGCATCCGCGTCTGCCGCAGGGACAGGGGATCCCATCCTTGACGATCACAATATGTCCGAGCTCTGCCGCAGAATAATTGAATCCCTCATACAGCTTGCCGTATGTGACGATTCCTCCGCCGACTCCCGTACCGAGCGTAATCATTATCGCTTCACTTGCACCCTTTGCCGCACCTGCTATCGCTTCTCCGTATGCGGCGGCATTCGCATCGTTGGCGATTTTCACATTCTCGAAATTCAGTGCCGCTTTCAGCTTATCGACCATCGGATAGTTATAAAGATCCATATTGCAGTAATACTCAACCTGACCCGTACCCGAATTTATAGTTCCGGGACATGCAATTCCGACACTTTCAAGCTCATCAAGTGAGCTTTCCTGCGCTTCAAGAAGCTCTTTGCAGATCTCAGCCATGTCAAGCACCATTTCATCAACCGCTCTGCCTAAAAGTGTAGGTCTTGATGCCTTACGTACAATAGTCATATTCTCATCAACAAGTCCGACGGCAATATTCGTTCCGCCGAAATCTATACCGATTCTGTATTTTTTGTTTGCCATAATATTTCCTCCGATTTTTATCGTTTTACTCAGTTAATCATTTTCATTTTCGAGAAAACCGATTTTGAACAGCTCGTCGATCCTTTCGTCTTTTCCCTCAAGATAGAGCATCGCAAAAAGCACCTCAAGTCCGGTAGCTCTGTGATAGGTTCCCAAATCAGCACTCTTTGGGTGATAATTGCTTTTATGATTCCTGCCACGTTTATAAAATGACATTTCGTGTTCATCAAGGTGCGGCAATATTTTTTCAATCCCTTTACTCTGATTGTTTGCCGTAACAAAGTCAAGCGCCTTATGATTGAGGTCGATCGATAATGAAAGACCGGATGAAACAAGATGTTTTCTGACTGTAAGCTCAAATACCGAATCCCCGAGATATGCCAAAGCCGGGACAGAACAAGAATTGATTTCCATAAACACAAACCCACAACTGCAAAAAATTTCAGATTAGCCCTTTCACAAATTCATTCTATCATAAATATTTGAAAAATACAAGGATATAAATCAAATTTTAAATAAAAAACATATCGACATACAGTTTTTGTGTTAAATTTATGTAAAATAAAAGCTTTAACTATTGAATAATAAAAACAATTATTGTATTATACATTTACGGTAGAATAATAAATGTTTTATAAGCCGAATATGAAAATCAAACGACACGCACATGATCGAAGTTCTGCGTTTTGTATGTTAAATGATTAAGCGACGGGGTCAATGAGAATGATTGAAATTCTTTACAAGGACAAGGATATTGTTGTCTGCATAAAGCCTGTCGGAGCACTTTCGGAAAAAGAGGGAAACAAGAACAGTGTTCCGAAGCTTCTTTGCGAGGAGCTCTGCATTCCCGAGGTATATTCTGTACACCGCCTTGACAAAAATGTCGGCGGAATAATGGTTTATGCACTGAATTCATTTTCAGCATCGGCACTTATAAAGGACTTTGCTGACAAAAAAGTAACCAAGGAATATGCCGCTGTAATTATCGGTGAACCTGCTGAAAAAAGGGGAGAATACAGCGATCTGCTCTTTCACGATTCGAGGGTCAATAAAACATATATTGCCGATAAAATGAGAAAAGGTGTCCGTGATGCAAGACTGGAATATGCAACTGTTATGACGAAAAACAAATTGTCGCTTATGCGTATAAAGCTTTACACCGGGAGGACACACCAGATCCGTGTGCAGTTTGCATCAAGGAAAATGCCGCTTCTCGGGGACGGAAGATACGGAAGCCGTGACAAAAATGACAAACCGTGTTTATTTTCCTTTCACCTCTCCTTCATCCATCCGAGAACCAAAAAACAGCTTGATTTCATTAGATATCCCGATTTCCGTGAATTCGGGTTTTCGTCTGATGATTGCCTGATGATCTCAGAAACAGCTCTTCCTTCATTGATCAAATGATGTGTATAGTTATACAGTAATAAAACCGAGGCATGATATGAGCAATTACCCAAATAACACAAAACAAAAAAAATACAGTCTGCCGCTCTTTCTCATTTGCGACCTGCTTATAGCGGCTCTTCTTTTGTGCGTTTTTGCATATTTTCACCATGTTCGTCCGCAGAAGATAGGAAACAACCCGAGCCTCATTGTTCCGCCCGTTAAAACAAGCGTCCCCACCTCACAAACAGACGATCCGAATTCCCGGTACGAAAAACTTGAATTTTACAACAAATACAAAAATGTCTTTACAGACGGTGAGATAATACAAACCCCAAACTCATATCGCAGTCCTTATATTTCAATTTATATCAGAGAAGTAAGGATGAAAATAATCGATTGCACATATTATGTTGCGGATGTTTTTATTGCAAGCTTAGAGTGTCTCCAAAGCTATATTCCCGTCAATGAAAGCGGCGAAATAGTCAATAAAAAGGGACTTGACATGTTCAATGAATCGGGCGCAATTCTCTCTATCAACGGCGATTACTATGCGGCAAGAGATTACGGTCCTGTCATAAGAAATTATTATATCTACAGAGAAAAAAAGGCGATCAATCAGGATGTATGCCTTCTCTACTATAACGGCGTCATGGAAACGATGAGCGGCTCTGAATTCTCTATGAGCAAAGCGCAGAAAAACGGTGCATATCAGTGTTGGGCGTTCGGCCCGGCACTCCTTGATAAAAACGGAGAAGCTATCACCGAATTTCCGTCATGGTACAAAAACATATCCGGCAAAAATCCGAGAACTGCAATCGGTTATTATGAACCCGGTCACTACTGCTTCGTTACTATTGACGGAAGAACATCTGAATCAAAGGGAATGACCTTTGCCGAGGAAGCCGCTCTCATGGAATCGCTCGGATGTACTGCGGCTTACAACCTTGACGGCGGTATATCATCGTTTATGGTTTTCGGCAACAGGTATATCAACGTTCCGCCGACAAGCACTTACCCCGATGCGCCTCGTGCGATCAGCGATTGCATAATAATCAAAGAACCGAAGTTTGAATGAGATAAAGGAGCGAAGTCTGAAAAATACTTTTTCAGGCGGTGTTTTGTGGCTTTCGCCACCTAAACGAGCCCCAATTCCACAAGAAAGGAAGCTTTCGCAATGCGAAAGCCGTGGTCATACATTATGAAAAAAATCAGGATCACATCAATCGCAAGAAAAATATTTCCGCATATAAACATCATATTTTCGGCGTTTTTTCTCACACTGCTCTCCATCGGACTGTGGCAGGATCAGTTTGTCAACAGCGAAGTTACTAGAATATTTCTCTGGATCTTCTGTTTTGTCCTGCTCATTGAGAGCATAATAATTTTTATAGACGACAGGAGAAAGTAGTTTTCAGGATATGAACAGCAAAAAGGCTTTTGTCCGCGGAATAATTGACGGAATTCCAATATGTCTCGGATATGTTTCGGTTGCATTCGCTTTTGGAATTTTTTCGGTAAAAAACGGACTTTCGGTTTTAGAAGCATTGCTTATCTCAATGACAAATGTCACATCGGCAGGTCAGCAAGCAGGTGTACCTATCATAGCGTCGGGCGGCGGACTCATGGAACTGGCAATGACACAGCTTGTTATCAATTTAAGATACTCACTGATGTCAGTTTCGCTCTCACAAAAATTTGACAAGAGCATACACCTTGCCGACCGCTTTCCGATAGCCTTTGTCAATACCGATGAGGTCTTTGCGGTGGTGGCGTCCAAAAATGAAAAGGTGAGTGCGGGATATATGTACGGACTTATCATTACACCCTACCTCGGATGGAGTCTCGGAACTCTTATCGGAGCGCTTGCAGGGGAAGTTTTTCCGGCAATACTTACATCGGCACTCGGCGTTGCAATTTACGGAATGTTTATAGCAACAGTCATTCCCGAAATGCACAAAAGCGTTGCCACGGCGCTTTGTGTTGCCCTCTCGGTCGTACTCAGCTGTATATTCAACTTTGTACCGTCGCTCTCAGAGATCCCCCCGGGATTCACGATAATTATCTGTGCTGTTGCGGCAAGTGCGGTTTTTGCAATTCTCGCCCCTGTCAAGCTTGAAGAGGATGAGGTGAAGCAATCATGAAGCCAAACTTTCTTATATATCTCGCCGTCATGGCAGGCGTTACATACCTCGTCAGGCTTATTCCGCTTTTGCTCATAAAAAAAGAAATAAAGAACAGATTTATACTTTCTTTTCTGCACTATATGCCCTATGCTGTTCTTTCTGTAATGACCGTCCCAGCAATATTTTTCGCAACATCCTCGATCGTTTCGGCAGCAGTAGGCTTCTTTATCGCCATAGCACTCGCATATTTCGGGAAAAACCTTCTGACGGTAGCATTCGGCTCATGCCTCGGCGTGCTGATATGCGAAATTGTTACAACTTATATTCTTTAATTTTTTAAATTGATCCGGTATATAAAAGATATTCAAAATTCCGTAAATTAATAAGGAACAAGTAAAAAGATATAAGTCCTTCATCGTAACGTGAACAATCCCTCACAAACCTTTGCTTGAATTCAAAAGCGGTCGGATATAGCCCCGACCGCTGATTTGTTTTGCACTTTATGTCTTTATTGAACCGTTATGCAATAAACTCCTTTTTTTCTTTGCAGATACAAGAGTTACGCCGGCTAGGGCTGCAAGGCTGACAGATGCAAGAACAATATATACTACCGAATTGTCGGCTGTTTCGGGGATATCGGGGGCGAATAGAGAGTCATGCCAAAAATAATAATATCCGCCTGTAGTACCCGAAATTCTCCATCCTCTTTCTGTTTTCGTGTACTGAATTGTGATTCCTTCCTCGATTCTTTCTGTTTCACTCACTTTATCAAAAGAAAGCGTGATTGTGTTACTGCTCTTTTCTTTGATTTTTGCAGTTTCGAGATCGGGACGTCCGGCAAACTCACTGATATGCGGAGCTTGCCCATAAGTGTGACTGTACACATGACCGTCGGGCGAAAGATAGGCGAGTGAATCTACAACATGTTCGCTGAATTCCGCATCGTCTATAATTTTTATAAAGTCGCATACCCAATATTTTTTAATATCTTCACGTATTTTTTCAACGGTCACCGTGTCTGGAAATCTGAGTCCTCTGCCCATCCGAATATCTTCATATATTACTCCTGTTTTCAAATCAACAGCCGAAAAAGGCCACTCTAAATCGCCCGGATCGAAATCGGGATCATAATATCCCCATTCGATTGCCTTTTGTTTTTGAATTTCATCAACACAATTTTCAT